>ONHQ01000010.1 GCA_900317685.1 uncultured Prevotella sp. | reverse complement strand
GGGCGGCTATCTGTGGGAACTCACATCTGCACGCCATGTTCGTGCATGAATATGCAGAATTAGAACGCCAAAAATTCACTTGCGAAAGTTGAGTAATAATGAGTGGGTGGAAGGAAGCAGCAACGATTATCGTCCCACATCCACATTCATGATTACAGTCAACGATGACAACAGTCTCACGCTTCATACCTGGGACAAGTTCGACCTTGTAGAGGGTGGAGGAACATACTACCCGGAGATGAAGGTGTATGACATCTGGTATATCTACCGCGACAAAGGAAAGACATGGCGCGCCGAAGGCTTCTTGTATAAAGAGAGGAAGAACAATACAGAGCAACACGCCATCAACGACTGGATGGAACTGATGCGGGCCAAGAAAAGTAAATAGTGGTAAACCGATCATGAAATAATTGCGGTGACTCTTGGTACACCGATTCATGAAATAACAGCGGTGCCTCTGCACGTGACAGGCAGAGACACCGCTGTTGTGTTTACGCGTGCCGGTGTATGCTCTTTGACAGCAGTTCATAGAGTTGCCGGAGCTCGGGATCGTCGGCGAGGAGGGCGGACTGTGCGGCGATGACGTTCTCGTCGTAGCGGACGGCAGGACCCGTCTGTGCATCGTGGGGCGAGAGGGCGTGTACTTTGCGCGCCGTCTCGTCGATGAGCGGGAGCATCACGTCGAAAGGCAGATGATGGGCGGAAAGGATTCCGGCGGCAATGTCGTAGCAGTGGTTGACGAAGTTGCACGCCCACACCGCCGACAGATGCAAGTATTTGCGGTCAGCGGTCGACAAGGGATAGACGCGACGGGTGACGGACTGCGCCAATGTGGTGAGCAAGGTGTGGGCGGTCTCGTCGTTCCATTCGATGAAGGTGGGGATAATGCTGAAGTCTGTCTCACGCGCTTTCGAGAAAGTCTGCATGGGATAGAAAACGCCATAGTGCGGAGCCTTGTCCTTGAAGACATCCATAGGCATGGAGCCGGCGGTGTGGAGGAAGACTTTCTCCGAAAGGGCAGCCCCCGAAGAGATCAGCGCGCGGCTCAGCTCGCTGATGACTTCGCGCAGAGCCTTGTCCTTGATGGAAAGGATATACACATTGGCGTGGTTGTCGATAGCCGTCAAGTCGGTTGTCGCGGGACAGCCGAGGATGGCGGCTAAAGCTTCTGCTGAGGTTGCCGTGCGGCTGTATACCTGCAGGATGTCGTGACCGGCTTTTTTCAGTGCCTTGCCTAAGTTGGTGGCAAGGTTGCCGGCTCCTATCAATACGATTTTCATAATAATGAGCCCCCCTCTAACTCCCCCCAAGGGGGGAGGAAAGCCAACCCCGTGCTTTCCCTTTCATGCTAAGTCAGGTGCTTATGGTATTGCCGTTCTCCCCCCTTGGGGGAGCTAGAGGGGGGCTTGGTGGGTTATTCTTTTTTGTTATTTACATAGCTCAGTGCCGCACCGATGGCAGTGCAGAACTCGCTGCTCTTGGGTATGATGAAGCGCACGTCGTAGAGCTCTTCAAGTTTAGGGAAGAGCTCGTTGCACTGCGGCAGTCGTGAGAGATTGCCAATGAGCACGAAGTCACGGATGCCGCTGTTGAGTGAACTGAGGATCGAAGCCGAGCCGATGGCCTGCAGCACCATGCAGATCAGACCTTTGGCGATGTCCTCGCGGCTGGCGTTGCCCTGGGCGTTGGCGAAGAGGCTGGCCGTGGCCTCCATGGGCAGTCCGGGCAGTGGCTTGGCCGAGATGTCGCCGATGCTAAGGTTGATTTTCCGTGTGTCACCCCGCATGGCCATCTCAGAGATCTGCTTGATGTCGTCGGTCTGGAGCAGCAGGCGGCTGAGGCCGTTGAGCGTTCCGCCGCCGATGCCGATACCGCCGAGGTGGCGGATGGCACCGTCCTGATAGGAGACCAAAGAGGTGCCGGTGCCCATCGACACGACGATCATGCGGTTGAGCTTCGATTCGAAGGCAGCCCCCAGTCCGTCGGCGATGAACTCCTCGACCTTTTGGGTGGTGAGTCCGTAGACAGGGCTGTTGATATAGGCGGCGCCGACACCGGTGAGCATCACGTGCTCCACATCGTCGAGTGCGATGGCGTTGTCGTGGAGAAACTTGCCGAAAGCTCCGTAGAGCGACGACACGGGGTCGGTGGCTTTGATCCACAAGGGCGAGATGACCTCGCCGTCGCAGATACCTACTATTTTTGTCGTGGAGATGCCCACGTCGATACCAATTGCTATCTTGTTCATGATCTGTTGAGAGGGAATATAGAGATTATAGAAGCGATAGAGATCATAGAGGCTATAGAGACCTTAGAAGCTATAGAGGCTATAGAAACTATCTAAACCTTAGAGACAGTCTACGATGTCCTTGGCCACTTCTGTTTTGCTTTTCTTCGGGAAGTCGCGGCGACGGCCGTCGCGCGCGATGATGGCGATCTGGTTGTTGTCGCTGCCGAAGGTGGTGTCGGGGATGCGTGTGGAGTTGAGGACGATGAGGTCGGCGTTTTTCTTCCGTAGCTTTTCCTCGGCGTTGTGCACCTCGTTGTTGGTTTCCAGGGCGAAGGCCACGAGCTTCTGCCGGCTTGTCTTCATCTTGCCGAGCGTGGCGGCGATGTCCTGCGTGGGCAGCAGGTCGATGTGGAGCCCGTCCTTGCCCCGCTTGATCTTTTGGTCAGCAACCGTCGCCGGTTTGAAGTCAGCGACAGCGGCGCAGAGGATGGCAGTGTCGCAATGCGGAAAGGCTTCGGTGGCGGCGTGGTACATCTCGTCGCAGCTCTCCACGTCGATGCGGTGGATCGCCGGTGAGCACTGCAAGGCCACGGGTCCGGCGATGAGGGTGACGTCGGCTCCGCGTTGCAGGCATTCCTCGGCGATGGCGAATCCCATCTTGCCTGAGGAGTAGTTGCCGATGAAGCGCACGGGGTCTATTTTCTCATAGGTAGGTCCGGCGGTGATGAGCATGCGTCTGCCGGCGAGCGAGTGCGCTGCGGGGGCTTGGCCGTCACCGTTGGCAGTCTCGCTATGGACATTCGCTTCGCTGCTTTCTGTTTCGTTTTCAAAGTATTCGTCGAGTGCGGTGATGATATTTTCCGGTTCCTCCATGCGTCCTTTGCCCTCCAGTCCGGAAGCGAGAAAGCCAGAGGCCGGTTCGATGATATGGTTGCCATAGCTGCGCAGCGTCTCTAGATTGCGTTGCGTGGCGGGATGACGATACATGTCTAAGTCCATGGCGGGAGCAATGAAGACAGGCGCTTTCATGGAGAGGTAGGTGGTGATGAGCATGTTGTCGGCGATGGCGTTTGCCATTTTGCCGATACTGCTTGCCGTACAGGGCGCGATGAGCATGGCGTCGGCCCACAGTCCGAGATCCACGTGGGAGTGCCACGTGCCGTCGCGCTGTGCGAAGAAATCACTGATGACAGGCTTATGCGTTAGTGCGCTGAGCGTGACAGGAGTGATGAACTCCTTGCCCGCAGGCGTGATGACGACCTGCACCTCAGCCCCGCGCTTGACGAGCCCGCGGATGATCAGGCATGATTTATAGGCGGCGATGGAGCCCGTGATGCCCAATACGATTTTCTTTCCTTTTAGCATTTCGCTGCGAGTTGAAATGAATAAATGAGCTTGGTCTTTACAGACAATTGCCTTATTGGCTACAAAGTTACAAAATAATTATATAACTTTGCACTTGTAAAAGAACTAATCAACATGGGTTATTTAACAACAGACAAGAAAAAGATTACAACAACGACTATTTTGGAGATGAAAGCCGCGGGCGAGAAGATTGCCCAGATGACAGCTTACGACTTTACGACGGCTGGCATCCTCGACCGTGCGGGCATCGACGCGATCCTCGTCGGTGACTCTGCCTCGAACGTGATGGCGGGCAATGCCGACACGCTGCCGATCACCGTGGACCAGATGATCTACCATGCGCGTGCCGTGGCGCGTGCCTGCCAGCACTGCTTGGTGGTGTGCGACATGCCGTTTGGCTCTTACCAGGTGAGCCGTGAGGAGGGTGTGCGCAACGCCATCCGCATTATGAAGGAGACGGGTGTCGACGCCGTGAAGATGGAAGGCGGAGTGTCTATTGCCGACACGGTGCGTGCCATCGTGGAGGCCGGCGTGCCTGTCGTGGGACATTTAGGCCTCACTCCGCAGAGCATCCATAAGTTCGGCGGCTATGGTCTTCGTGCCAAGGAAGAGGCTGAGGCGCGCCAGCTGCTTGCCGACGCTCACGCCCTCGACGAGGCCGGTGCTTTCGCCATCACCTTAGAGAAGGTGCCTGCCAAGCTGGCTGCGCAGGTGACTCGCGAGGTCAAAGCCGCTACGATCGGCATTGGCGCAGGTCCCGATACCGACGGCCAGGTGCTCGTCTACGCCGATGCTTTAGGTATGACACAGGGCTTCAAGCCGAAGTTCCTCCGCCACTTTGCCGATGTCTGTAAGTGCATGACAGAGGGTGTGCAGGCGTATGTGCAAGCAGTGAAAAGCACGGATTTCCCCAACGAGGAGGAGAGCTACTAAAAAAACTTGCCCCCTAACCCCTCTCCGGCCTCACCCCCAACCCCTCTCCAAGGGAGAGGGGAGTGATATGTTAGATAAACAATTATTTGAGCATGAAGAAGAATTCCCAAAAGGACACACTTTCGCCATTCCCTTCGCCCGCAAAGCATTCTACTCCCCTCTCCTTTGGAGAGGGGCATGGGGGTGAGGCTGTAGAGGGGATAGGGGGTGAGGCTGCACCCGCAGAGCATTCTACTCCCCTCGCCTTTGGAGAGGGGTTGGGGGTGAGGCTGTAGAGGGGTTGGGGGTGAGGCTGTTGTAGAGGGGCATGGGGGTGAGGCTGTTATCCTTTGAGCCAGTTCTCCACGATCTTGCTGCCCATCGGTGTGAGCACGCTTTCGGGGTGGAACTGTATGCCGTGGATGTTGTAGTGCCGGTGGCGCAGTCCCATGATCTGTCCGTCGTCGCTGACGGCAGTGACCTCAAGGGAGGCGGGGAACTCCGTGCGGCTGACCACCCAACTATGGTAGCGGCCCATGAGCAGACGCTTGGGCAGTCCGTCGAAGATCGGGTCGTTGCCAAACTGTGTGCCCTCGGTGGCTACGCCATGATACACTTCGCTGAGGTTCTCAAGCTTCGCGCCGAAGACCTCACCGATGGCCTGATGGCCGAGACACACGCCGAGCATGGGCTTGCGTCCGGCGTAGGTCTTGATGACATCAAGGAGCAGGCCGGCCTCGCTGGGGATGCCGGGACCGGGACTGAGTATGATTTTGTCGAAGGGCTCCAACTGACCGAGCGTGAACTGGTCGTTGCGGTAGACCTCCACCTCGGCACCTAACTGCTTCACCAAGTGCGCGAGGTTGTATGTGAAGCTGTCGTAATTGTCTATGATAACGATTTTCATATCATTCTTAAATTCTCAAATCCTTGATAGAATAAGTTCTTTCAGATGCTTATTCCTTCTTTGAATCTATGATTTCCTATTGTGTCTTATAGCTTCTCAGCAATCTTGATGGCCTTGACGAGTGCGCCGAGTTTGTTGTTGCTCTCGTTGAGTTCATAGGCATCGTTGCTCTTGGCCACCACACCGCTGCCGGCCTGGAACCACAGCTCACCGCCGCGACTGATGAATGTGCGGATGACGATGGCTTGGTTGAGATTGCCGTTGAGGCCGATGAAGCCGATGCAACCGCCGTAAGCGCCGCGGTTGTGGGGCTCCATCTCGCTGATGAGCTGCATGGCGCGTACCTTAGGGGCCCCCGATAGTGTACCGGCGGGGAAGGTGTCGAAGAATGCCTTGATGTGGTCAGCACCCTTGTTGAGTTTACCGCTGACGCGGCTGACGAGGTGGATGACGTGGCTGTAGAACTGCATGTCCTTGTAGAAGTCCACCTTCACGTCGTGGCAGTTGCGGCTCAGGTCGTTGCGTGCTAAGTCCACGAGCATCACGTGCTCAGCGTTTTCCTTCGGGTCGTTGCGCAGGAACTCAGCGGCACGGCGGTCCTGGTCGGCGTTGCCCGTGCGCTTGGTAGTACCGGCGATCGGGTCGATATATGCGGTGTCGCCTTCGATGCGGTTGTGGGTCTCCGGGCTGGAGCCGAAGATGCGGAAGCCGCCGAAATCGAAATAGAAGAGATAGGGCGACGGGTTGATGGAGCGCAGGGCGCGGTAGAGCTTGAAGTCGTCACCCTCGTAGCGCTGGACGAAGCGGCGCGAGATGACGATCTGGAAGACGTCACCGCGCAGGCAGTGCTTGACACAGCGCCGGATGTTGGCCTTGTGCTCCTCATCGGTGAGCGTAGAGGTAGCCTCGCCGACGGGGTGGAAGCTATAGGGCTTCACGCTTGCCTTGTTCACCGCGCGCTGCAAGTCGGCGAGCTGACGGTTGCCGTCGTCGCTGTTCTTGGCCAGGGTGATGAACGTCATCGTGTTGTTGAAATGGTCGAAGACGATGAGGTCGCGGTAGAGGATATAGTAGATGTCGGGTGCATCGTTCTTTGCCATCGTCGTGTCCTTGACCTCGATGTTCTCGAAGTAGCGCACGGCGTTGAAGGCCGTGTAGCCGTAGAGGCCGCAGAAGTTGGCACCCTCGCCTTCGATATGGAAGCGATGGATGAAGTCGTCGAAGTCTTTGACGATGGCCAGCTTGCAGGCCTCGCCCTTGCCGGGCCCCGTGGCGGGCAACTCATGTTCCTCGGTGGTGCCGTCGGGTAGCGTGATGATCGTCTTACCATGACTGACAGCGATGGAGGCAATCGGGTTGATGCCGATAAACGACCGTGCGTTTTCCGAGCCGTGATAGTCCGAGCTCTCCATCAGCGCACTCTGCGGATAGATGTCGCGCAGCCGCATGTATACGGCTACGGGTGTATAGAGGTCGGCGAGAATCTTATTTGTTCTCGTCTCAAACTTAAAACTTTCCATATTCTTTCGCCATGTCTTTGTGAGTGAGATAAGTGTTCATGTCCTTGTCGCCACGTCCGCTGACGGTGAGCACCACCACGTCGGAGGGTTTGAAGGACAGTTTGCGGAGGGCAGCGACAGCGTGTGCGCTCTCGATGGCGGGTATGATGCCCTCGGTGTGTGTGAGCTCATAGCCGGCATAGATAGCCTCGTCGTCGTTGATGGCAAGCACCTGCTCGCGTCCCTGCTGGGCGAGATAGGCGTGCATGGGCCCGATGCCCGGATAGTCGAGACCGGCGGAGATGGTAAACGCCTCCTTGATCTGACCGTCGTCGGTTTGCATCACCAGTGTGCGGGCGCCGTGGATGATGCCCTCCGTGCCACAGTGCATGGTGGCAGCGGTGTAGTCGGTGTCGATGCCGTGACCGCCTGCTTCGGCGAGCACGATCTTTACGCGGTCATCGTCGACATAGTGATAGATGGTACCGGCTGCGTTGCTGCCACCACCTACGCAGGCGATGAGATAGTCGGGATAGTCACGCCCGATCTTTTCTTTGAGTTGCCATTTGATCTCCTCGCTGATGACGCTCTGCATCTTCGCCACGATGTCGGGGTAGGGGTGTGGGCCCATCGTAGAGCCAACGAGGTAGAAGGTATCCTCGGGATGGCAACACCAGTCGCGGATTGCTTCTGAGCAGGCGTCGGAAAGCGTCATATTGCCGGTGGTGACGGGATGGACCTTGGCACCGAGCATGCGCATACGTTCCACGTTGGGATGCTGTCGCTCCACATCGGTCTTACCCATGAAGATCTCACACTCCATGCCGAAGAGCGCGCAGACCGTGGCTGTTGCCACGCCGTGCTGTCCGGCTCCGGTCTCAGCGATGATGCGTGTCTTGCCCATCTTGCGTGCGAGGAGTATCTGTCCGATGGCGTTGTTGATCTTGTGCGCTCCCGTGTGGTTGAGGTCCTCGCGCTTGAGATAGAGCTGGCAGCCGTAGCGCTCGCTCATGCGCTTGGCGTAGTAGAGTGGTGATGGACGGCCGGCATAGTCACGCAGCAGCGTGCGGAACTCCTGTTTAAACTCCTCGCTCTCGATGATCGGCAGGTAAGCGTCCTGCAGGTCGTGTACACATTTATATAATATCTCGGGGACGTAGGCTCCGCCAAACTGGCCAAAGAAGCCATCCTTTGTTGGATTAGTCGAATTTTTCATTATTTATTTCTTTAAAGCGTCAAACAATAGGTCAAGTGCTTTGTCGGGGTCTTTTGTCTCGTTGAGCAGCGTGACGAACTTTGAGCCGATGATGGCACCGGCAGCATTCTGCTGTGCGCTCTCTAAGGTCTGCTTGTTGCTGATGCCGAAACCGATCATGCGGGGATTGTGGAGGTGCATCGAGTTGATATGCCGGAAGTAAGCCTGCTTAGCCTCACCAAAACTCTTCTGCGCGCCCGTGATGCTGGCTGATGACACCATATATATAAAGCCATCGGTGTGCTCATCGATGAAGCGGATTCGCTCCTCACTGGTCTCTGGCGTGATCATCATGATCACCCGGATGTCGTATTTGTCAGCGATGGGCTTCACCACATCCATATAATCTTTGAACGGCAGGTCGGGGATGATGCAACCGCTGGCACCACTCTCCACACAGCTGCGGAAGAAGTTGTCCAGCCCATAGTGCATGATGACATTGAGATACCCCATCATCACCAAGGGGATGGTGACCTGATTCTTGATAGCCTTCAGTTGTGCGAAGATCTTCTTAAGTGTCGTGCCGTTCTTCAAGGCTACCGTGCCCGCACTCTGTATCACCGGACCGTCGGCAAGTGGGTCGCTGAAGGGAATGCCCACCTCGATCATGTCGATGCCATGACGCTGCATGGCGAGAATCACGTCGGCCGTTCCCTCCAACGTAGGGCAGCCGGCGCAGAAATAGAGCGACAGCAACTTGCGGTCGCCACGGGTAGAAAAGAGTTGGTTGATCTTATTCATATTCCTATTTTATTGTTTGTTCAATTGATGAAGGAAGTTTTGCAGCAGGTTTATATCCTTCATTCCCGGTGCCGTTTCGAACTTGCTGTTGAGGTCTATGCCGACGCATTGTGGATGGTGGAAGTCACGCAGTCGGTCAGCGTCGTCCGGTCCAATGCCACCGCTAAGCAAGAATGGCGTCTGTCCCGTGTAAGCCTCAAGTACCGACCAGTCGTATTTCTGTCCGCTGCCGCCGTAGCCTTTGCATTTCGTGTCGAAGAGAAAGAGGTCGACATGCCCCTCATATTGTTCGCAACGTTTCAAGTCCTCAGTACTGGATACGCTGATGGCTTTGATGATCTTTATCTGTGGTACGATGTCGGGAACAAGTGTCCGCCGCAGGTTGTCGATCATCACGGGACTCTCGTCGCCGTGAAGTTGCACGTAGCTCAGATGATAGTTGTACACGGCGGTGACAATGTTCTGAGGCATGTCGTCGACGAAGACGCCGACCGTTTTATATTGTTTGTCCTGCGGATCGCTCCCCTCTTTGAGACTACTATAATCCGGAATGATCCCCGCATCCGACGAGATGCTCTCGACGTATCGCGGACTCTTAGGGTAGAAGATCAGACCGATGAGGTTCACGCCTAAGGCCGCCACCTCGCGGATGTTCTGCGCGTCGCGCATGCCACAAACCTTGATCAATTGATAGTTCATAACGCTATGGTCTTCATTCAACATTCATCTTTCAACACTCAACATTCGTATCAGTCTTGCCAGTTGCTCGCCGGGATCGTCTGCTTTCATGAAGTGTTCGCCCATGAGGAAGCCGTGGAAGCCTACCTCGCGCAGCTGTCGGATGGTGTCGGGATCGCCGATACCACTCTCGCTCACCGTGCACACACCTTTCGGCAGACGCTCGGCGAGACGGAAGCTGTTGTTCACGTCGGTGACGAAAGTACCGAGGTTGCGGTTGTTGATGCCGTACATGTCCGGCTCTATATCGGCGTATTCAAAGTCCTCCTCGCCGTGCATCTCCAGCAGAGCCTCCAGCCCGAGCTCGTGTGCCATGTGCAGGAGGTCGCGGCATTTGTCCTTTTCCAGGCAGGCAGCGATGAGCAGTACGGCAGAAGCACCGCAGTAGCGGGCTTGGAAGAGCTGGTATTCGTCGATGACAAAGTTCTTATATAATATAGGTATCGTCACGCCGGCTGCCCTGGCCTGCTGGATATACTCGTCGTAGCCACCGAAGAATTTCGTGTCGGTGAGGATACTCAGCGCGGCAGCACCGTGTTGCTGATAGCTCAGGGGGATGACCGAAGCCTTGCCTTCCTGCTTGATCCAGCCTTTGCTGGGCGACTTGCGTTTAAACTCAGCGATGATGCCCGTTGGTGAGTCCATGAGAGCCTGGCGCATCGAAGCCGGTGCGCTGGTCTCCTTCTTGATCTGTTCCTCCACGAGCGAATAGAGGCGGCGGGGCGGGATGAAGTCCATCCGCTCCTGCAGTTCCTCCACTTTGTGGGCTACGATTTCTTCTAATATGTCCATGTTATTCTGTTTTTCTACAAGTTTCTCCCCATTCGTCCTTGTCGGTATTGCGATCCTCCCCCCTTGGGGGGAGTTAGAGGGGGGCTCCTCCCTTTACGAGTTGAGTTCCACAAACTTCTTGAAGGTGTTGAGCGCCTTGCCACTGTCGATGCTCTCGCGTGCGATGTCTATGCACTCCTCAATCGTTTTCTTGCCTTTCTCATAGACTTGTATGCCGAAGGCAGCGTTGGCGAGCACGATGTTTTTCTGTGCGGGCAGTGCTGTGTTGGCCAGTACGTTGTCGAAGATCCCCTTAGCCTCTTCCTCAGTGGCACCTGCCTGTATCTCCTCCGGTTTGGCAATGTCGAAGCCCAGCTCAGCCGGTTTGAACACGCGCTCGTAGTCTGCCGTGGTCACCTTAAACGGTCCAGTGAGTGAGATCTCGTCATATCCGTCGATGCTGTTGACGATGCCGTAGTCGATACCGATCTTTTGGTAAACCTGCTGATAGAGGCGCATCTGGTCGAGGTTAGCCACGCCGAGCAGCTGGCACTGAGGTTTTGACGGGTTGATGATCGGGCCAAGGAGATTGAAGAAGGTCGGGAAGGGCAGAGCCTTGCGGATGGCACCGACGAACTTCATGGCTTTGGCGAAGAGCTGGGCATGGAGATAGACGATGCCGCACTCGTTGATGGAGCGGTTGAGCTTGTCGAGGTCAGCGGTGAAGTTCACGCCATGGTTCTTGATAACGTTCGACGCGCCGCTGACGCTTGTGGCTGCGTAGTTGCCGTGTTTTGCCACTTTATATCCTGCACCGGCAATGACGAAGCAGGCTGTCGTGGAGATGTTGAAAGTGTTCTTGCGGTCACCGCCGGTACCGACCACATCGATATAGCGGTCACAGTCCAAAGGTACGGGTACGCCCGTGGCGAGAATGCCATCGCGGAAACCGAGCAGTTCCTCTACACTGATGCCGCGCATCTGAATGGCGGTCAGCAATGCTGCGATCTCTGCGTCGTTGAGTTCACCGCGTGTGATGGCGATGAGCAGTTCCTTTGTCTCTTCACGTTTCAGCTCCTCGTGGTTGAGGAGGCGGTTGAAAATAGCCTTGATGTCCATAAGCGTTTATGTTTTAATATTTATATTTGTCTGTTTTTTAATTTTTCAATTCATCCTTCATCCTTCAACATTCAGCATTAAAAAAGGCCTGTCGCAAGAACGACAGGCCTTTGTATGTTGTTGGATGTAGTACCCACACGGCTTCTCGACTCACGACTTTTTAGATCTTGAGCTACGCCACCACCAATATGCAGATACATGATTCATCATATTCTATTCTCTTGTTTTATATTTCGAGTGCAAAGATACATGTTTTCCGTTAAACTGCAAACGTTTTGGTTGGAAAAATATCAATTCGTTGTGTTTTTAACATTTATACCAATCATCTTCACCTTCTCTTCGAAGTCCTCTTTGTCACCAATAGCCCCTTTCTTCACGCGTGCGCGGTAATTATATATGGTGTTGACGCTGTAGTGAAGGCACTTGCAGGCAATTCTCAGACAATATTACGTTGAAAAAGTCGTTTACATTGAAGTAACAAGCCTGTTTATTATACAATGAAAAAACTATTCGTCGCTTTCTTTCTGAGTGTCGTGGCGTTGGCCTGCCGTGCCGACAATGCCATGGACACCTATGTTTCCCAGCTCATGAGCCGCATGACGCTGGAAGAGAAAATCGGGCAGCTCAACCTTCTGCCGGGTGGAGACATCGTCACAGGCAAGGAGATGGACAGTCCTTTGGCGCAGTTGACACGCGAGGGCAAGCTCGGTGCCGTGCTAAGTCTGCGTGATCCGGTGAAGATCAAAGCCTTGCAGCAGATCGCGGTGAAGAAAAGCCGCTTGGGCATTCCCTTGCTTTTTGGCTATGACGTGATCCATGGTTTCCAGACGGTGTTGCCCATTCCTTTGGCACAGGCGTGCAGTTGGGACACGACAGCTATTCGCCTTGGTGCCGAGATGTCAGCTCGTGAGGCTACCTCGCAGGGCATCGACTGGGTCTATAGTCCGATGGTCGACATCGCTCTCGACCCACGTTGGGGACGCATTGCCGAGGGCTCCGGTGAGGACCCGTTTCTGGGCAGTTGCATCGCCAAGGTCATGGTTGAAGGGCTGCAAGGCCATTACGGACCGGAGAACGCCATGGCCTGTCTGAAGCACTACGCCCTTTATGGCGCTGTAGAGGCCGGTAGAGACTACAACACGGTGGACATGAGCCACGTGCGGATGTACAACCAATATTTTCCACCTTACGAGGCGGCTGTTCGTGCTGGTGTGGGCTCTGTGATGTCATCCTTCAATCTTGTCGATGGCATCCCCGCTACAGCCAATCCCTGGCTGATCCACGACGTGTTGCGACAGCAGTGGGGCTTTGATGGCTTCTTGGTGACAGACTATGGTTCGATCGGTGAGATGGTCATCCATGGTGTGGGCGATCTGGCCGCTTGTTCGGCTGCTGCGTTGAAGGCAGGCACCGACATGGACATGTGCGCCAATGGCTACAGCGCTCACCTCAAGCAACTCGTGGAGCAGGGCAAGGTAAGCGAGGCAGAGATCGACCAGGCCTGCCGTCGTGTGTTGGAGGCGAAATACAAGTTAGGTCTCTTCAAGGATCCTTACCGCTTCCTCAATGCCAAGCGTGCCAAGACCGCGCTTTACACGTCTGAGCACCGTGCCCTTGCCCGTGAGCTGGCAGCCAAGACCTTTGTGCTGTTGAAGAATGATGGCAACACACTGCCGCTGAAACGTCAGGGAACCATCGCCCTCATCGGTCCACTTGCCAATGATCGTTCCAACATGGTCGGCAGTTGGTCGACCGCTGACAAGCCGGAGCTCTACAGCACGCTCAAGGAAGCCATGGAGCGTGCCGTTGACGGCAAGGCGCGTGTGGTCTATGCCCAGGGCTGCAACATCTATGATGACTCGGCGACCCAGGCCGACTGCTCCTTTGGCCGTCCCATCCCACGGGTAGACTGTAACAAGGCTGAGCAGGAAGCCTTGGCGGCAGCCCGTCAGGCCGACGTCATCGTCTGTGCCATGGGCGAGATGACGGAGATGAGTGGTGAGAGTTCCTCACGTGCCGATCTCAGTCTGCCCGAGGCTCAGATGCGGTTGCTGCGTCAGCTCTGTACCATGGGCAAGCCCGTCGTGCTGCTCAACTTCTCTGGTCGTCCTACCATTCTGAAGTGGGAAAGCGATCACTGTCAGTCGATCCTCAACGTGTGGTTCGGCGGTTCCGAGGCGGCCGATGCCATCTGTGATGTGCTTTTTGGTGATAAGGTCCCCACGGGCCGACTGGTCACCTCTTTGCCGCAGTGCATGGGACAGATACCTATTTATTACAACCATCTCAACACCGGACGTCCCGTGGCTGAGGGTGCGAAGAAATACTATAAGTATCAGAGCAACTACATCGACGTTCGCAACGACCCTCTCTATCCGTTTGGCTATGGGCTGAGCTATACAACCTTTGCGTACAGCCAACCTCAGTTGAGTGCTGACCGCATCGCTCACGGTGGCAGTGTCACTGCTTCCGTGACGGTGACCAATACTGGCCAGCGCGACGGCGAGGAGGTGGTGCAACTCTATGTCCATCATCCTGCCGCACAGATTGCGCGTCCGGTGAAAGAACTCAAAGGCTTCCGCCGCGTGCATCTCAAGGCCGGAGAGAGCCAGCGCATCGATTTCTTGATCACACCCGACATGCTGAAATATAAAGATGGTAATGGTCGTGATATCCTCGATGCGGGTACTTATAACATCATGATAGGACCGAACAGTAGTGACAAGGCACTGAAGCGTACAAGTCTTTCTCTTTACTAAAGGCCACACTCCTCCCTTCTCTTTCGAGAGAGGGGAGGGAAGGGCCTTACCTCGTTGTCGTCAGCAGGATCACGAGTCCGCTGATTCCGATGTAGGTATACACGACGTATTTGAAGATACCATTGGTCAGGTGGCGGAAGATATATCCGCCGAGTGTCGTGCCGATAGCCACCCCACCGATGCCATAAAGATTGAGAATATATCCGAATATAACGAATATATATTCGTGTTAATACGTGAATATTCGTGGTTTTATCTTTTCCACGAATCTACACTAATCCTCACGGATGGAAGTCGATAGCTATTCGTGTTGATTCGTGAATATTCGTGGTTTGATCTTTTGCTCGAATCTACACTAATCTTCACAAATGGAAGTCTATATATTCTCGATATTCGTTAATATTCTTGATGCCATCGTAGATGGCGCGTTTAAAGAAAAACAACGATGATTGTTGGTAGATAGCCTTTGGGTGTGCTTAGAACTTTGCGTCCTTTGCGGCTTTGCGAGAGAAATACGTGTAAGTGGCTCGTTCTGATACTAACGTTCCGCTACGCGAAATCAAGAATATATACGAATATAACGAATATATATTCTCGATGGCATCATTTCCGATTTGTTGCAGGGTGCGGCCCTTGTGGCCGTCCGCAACCTGCAAACGTCCGCCGCAATGATGCTTAATAATGTCTGTTGGTTGCGGACGGCCACAAGGGCCGCACCCTGCAAACGTCCGCGCAGCATTTTGGCGCATCAGATGAACTCAATGTTTAGAGAAGAGAGCTCATGAACACGATACATTTCACAAATACAAGCAAAGCCTTGAAAACTGGCTGGCGCGGCAAGCGACGAGCGACGTGGCGGAGCCGACTGAGTACTACGGTGAAGTACTGGAGTAATCTGCCCGTAGTACTGGAGTAATCACGGCTTTGTACTGGAGTAATCTCGCCGTAGTACTGGCACCAAACGGCTTTGCTCTTAAGATCAAAAGCCTGCGGTAGTTGCAACAGAAAGGCTTTCTGCCCCTAACCATAAGTCAAGATGAAACTGGCGCACCGGCTTATCCGGTGCGCCATTATCTTTGTTTGATGGTTCGTAGAGCTTATTATTTTCGGCGCAATGGATATTTCCCGTGGCACGGATAGGCGCACAAGGCCAACCCTGTGTTTGGATAAGAGAGTTCATGAACACGATTCTGTTACAAAAACAGATAAAACCTCTTGTTGTGATGCAAGGGTTACGCCCTTTGTTTCTTCTTCGGTGCCGGTTTGCTCCGAAGCAAGCTTCGGCAAACCGGCACCGGATAAGAAACAGCCTTCGTTCCTCAATCTTGCATCACAGCAAGGAAAACCTTGAAAACAGGCTGGCGCGGTGCTTGGCTTAAAGAGATGGTAATTGGGAATTGGAATTTACATCGCGATAGCTTGTTTTTAAGGTTTTCCTTTGTCAGCGCCAAGATTCGATGAAGTAGAATCTGCCATTTGCGGTTTGAGGGCGGTGAGAGGCGATAGCGAATTTCGGCCTGGACAGGCTTGGCACTGATTTTCGGGATGAGGTATGGATTTCCGTCATTGCCGATTTGTTGCAGGGTGCGGCCCTTGTGGCCGTCCGCATCCTATGTATGTGATTATGATTTTATCGGCGGATGTTTGTTAAGGTCTGTTGGTTGCGGACGGCCACAAGGGCCACATCCTGCAAACGTCTGTAACCAATACTGAGAAGATACCGAACAGACGCCCTACGGAAAATATCCACTGTGTCGTTATTTCAGCAGCTCAGCGAGCTTGTCAGCGAGTTTTTGTCCGCGGGCATCCATGTCCGTGGCAATGATCTTGCCGGTGGCAACGTTGAAGAGGTACATGGCCGGGATGGCACGGATGTGATAGAGGTCAGCGAGCGAGCCGTCGGCATCGAGGAAGCTCGGCCACTGCAACTTCTCGTCGGCGCAGGCTTTCTTCCACGCCTTGCGGTCGCGGTCTGTGGAGATGCTGATGACTTGGAAGCCTTTGTCCTTGTATTTGGCATACTGTGCCTTGACGTTGGGAATCTCCATGCGGCAGGGATGGCACCAGCTCGCCCAGAAGTCGATGAGGGCCACCTTCTTTCCGGCCACAAGGCTTGCCAGTGTGTGTGGCTTGCCTGCCTCGTCTTTCACAGTGAACGGCGTGATCGGTGAACCTGCGCCATCACTGGGGTTCAGCTCGGCGTAGACCTTCTTGCCGTACCAGCTGTTTTTGGCGGCCGGCGACATAGCGTCTAAGACCGCCTTGTCCTCCGGACGGAAGTAGTTCATGAAGTCCATCATCAGCAGTGGCCCCCAGAAGCTGTCTTTATGGGCGTTGATGGTGCTGTCAAGACGAAACTCCACGTCGTGGAAAAAGATGCTGTCGGCCTGCAACATGGCTTTGTACTCATTGCTGACTTTGATAGCCTTGCGCTCGGCATCGGTCTTGGCGTTGTTCAGTTGCTGTTGCACGCCGGCGTATTTCTTGGCGTTGCTTTGGTATACCTCGTCGAGTTGGTTGCGCACGTCGTACATCTTGTAGTACTCGTCGGTCAGTGGTGAGCCGGAGACTTTCATGTTGGTGAAGTTATAGACGGGGAGTCCCTGGCTGGTGCCCTCCTGCCTGACATCAGCCGCGATAGTGATGTTGGAATTGTCGAGCATGAACTTCCCCACACCGTAGCTGTTCTTGACTCTCATCCAGATGAGGCGCGGATCGCTTTGCTGGCCCGTGAGGGCGATCTGTCCGCCCTTCACGATGGCTGTGGCGATAGGCTTCTCGTTGTCGTGGCTCATGGGTACAAGTTCAATCTCCGTGCCGTCGGGCAACCCGTTGAGGGTAGCCTTGACGGTGTAGTTCTGTGCGTTGACGACCATGGCGAACAAGGCCAGGGCTGCCGTCAAAAGTTGTTTTTTCATTTTGCTGTTGTTTTGTTTTTATTTGGTTGTTATCGTTGTTACTCAGCATCTATGTTGGTCATGTCCACGATCTTGCCCCATCCTGTGGTGATGACCGGGTTGTCGGGCGAGCCGAACATGGGTCCGAAGGACGAGGTGGGTACTCCGTAGTTGACATCCATCTCGTATTGTATGAGCTTGCCTTCGTGTTTGTTGCTGTCCCACACGCCGATCCAGAGGATACAGTTGCTGGTAGGCCATCCGCCGCCGTCGCTGCCCCAGATATAGAAGGCGGTAACCGTCTCGCCCGGCTGGCAGGTGTAGACCGTGTGGGACGTCTTTTCGCCACTCGACGTAGAGAAGGAATAGACGGCATTGTCGGTGGCGTAGTAGAATGCCTGTCCGGCGGTGTTGGCTGTGAAGCGCGTTGCCTTGTCGATGTCGGTGCAGCCCGAGAGGTCAAGTACCGAGCGTGTGCCGTCAGCACTGAAGTCGCCCTTGTCCACCACGTTGTAGAACTGGTAGCGATAGAGCATCGGTTTGCCGTCGACATCTGTGACGACATAGGTCTGGTTGCTGCCGCCCTGGAAGACGGCCTTCACGGTGCCGGGCACGTTGTTGGCGTCGACGATGGCATCGCTGACAGTGGCCTTGAAGGTTTTTAATTGCGTGCCTTGGGCATAGTAAGGGCAGAAGCGATGGTGCTTGCTGTCGTAGAGCACCTGCCAGGCATTGACGGCGCCTTGGATAGGACGCCACGTGTTGAGCGTGGTCTTCATCAGGAATGAGGCCGCTTCGTAGTCGCCGGCGATGGGTGCGGAGAACTTGCGGTCGTTGGTCTTGTTGGCGTAGAGCACGTGCAGTTTGCCGTTGTTGACGAAGAAATCACAGTTGTTGGTATAGAAACTGTTTTGCGGGTCAAATTTCTCGGGCGTGGTGTAGAACATCGTGCTCCAGTCGTTGACGGTCATCAGTCCCTCCTTGCTCAGCCGATAGAGGTTGTCCGAGGTGGCCACGAGGTAGCCGTCCTTGGGCGTTTTGCCCGTGGTGGTGCCTCGGATGAAGCGTGGCGTACCCTTGAGCGTGGTGCCGTGAAGCGTGCTATAGTAGCGGTAGATGCAGCTGTCGCCATAGATCAGCATCAGCGGCGACTGGTAGACCTCGATGTCGGTGCCGTCGTCACGCTCGGTGAGCAGATAGAGTCCGCCAAGGGAACTCATGGATTCCACCATGGTGTAATTGCTGAGAGTGGTGAAGTAAGCGCGTTCGCCATTGACAGTGTCCTCAGCCAGACAGTAGAATTTGTATTGTCCCGGTTTCAGGTTGCACGTCCAGTCAAGTGTCAGCTGATGGCTGATGGTATCTGCGGGCGGGTAGACCTGCTTGTTGCCGATCTGTACAGGCTGGTAGGAATAGTTGGTCAATGTGAGATAGAACCAACTGTAGCGGAGCCGTTCGGGATGGTCGTATTTGATCTTGGGAGCGAACTGTATGCGCTTGCCGGGCTTCATGTTGTATTCCAAGGCCAAGCGCTCGTTGGCGGTCATGCCTGTGGTGTCGAAGACGATCTTGCTGATTTGATCGTCGGACAAATAGTTGTAGTTGCCGTCGTCGCTGTAGCAGGCTCCCAAGCAGAGCAGGGTCAGTGCGGCGAAAAGGAAGAATATGGTTTTTCTCATATTTGTTGCTTCTTAATAAGGTTAGAACTCCACGAGCACGCCGTTTTCGTCTTTGAGAGGGTTGCCCGGGTGCGCGTTGTTGTAGTCTTGCAGTGCATTTTGGAACTTGATGCGCAGGTTCATCAGCTCGCCCCAGGAGAGCTTGTCGGTGTCGAACTCGGTGATGCCGCCGGCATTGGCGATCATGAAGCGGTACTTTGTGTTGCTGTACTCTCCGAAGAACTCTTTGAGCGCGTCCCAGTTGGTGGGTTTCGAGAGGATGTCGTTCCAGACGAGCAGCAGATGGTTCTCTTCGTTGACGCCGGGCTGAAAGTCGTCAGAAGGTGCCACCTTGATGTAGAGTCTCACCGTCTGCTGTTGCAGCGAGGCATCGCGGTGCAGCGTCACGGGGAAGACTGCCGAGGTCTTTCCAGCCAGTATGGTCACCGTGGCTGGCAGACTATATTGTTGCGCCGTGGCTGTGGTGCGTTCGTTGTCCACCACGATGTTGGCCGTGCGGTTGTGGTCTTGTGCGGCCCCCATGACGACGGCTTCGACCATCATCACCTTCTCGGTGGTGTCGGCGGGGTAGGTGACGAAGGAGAAGGTCAGCGAGTCGCTGCCTACCGTCCACGCCTCCGGCCCGACAAGTCTCACGCGTGGCGTGTCGCGATAATAAAAATCCTGGTCGTTGGAGCAGGCGACCATGGTCATGGCCAGCACGGCTCCCAGCAGATATCTTGCAATTACTTTCATGATACTTTGTTGATTAGATGTTTAGCTTAATTGCCATATCCTCCGAACTCTACGTCGTTCTCGGGTATGGGCAGCACATACACGCTCTTTCCCGGTTTGACGGCCGTGCCGGCGATCTGCTGGGCGTTGCGTCGTTTGTAGTAGAAGAAGAGTTGTCCGCCCTCGCCGACAAACTCCTTGCGGTATTCCTTGTAGATCTCCTGCTGGATCTGCTGTGGGGTGAGACTGCTGTCGAGAGGAAAGAGCTTGAGGTTGCGGTTATCGCGCACCTCGTTGAGCAGTTCCACAGCCTTTTCCGGCTCGCTGTCCTCGAGGCTCTCGGCGGCGATATACCAAGCCTCGCTCATGCGCAGCAGGGGATAAATGTCGTTGTATTTTCCACCTTCTACATGCCAGAACTTGCAGAGATACTTCGTGTCGCCGTCCATGGTGTAGCCTTTGAGATAGCGATAGTCGTTGCCGAATCCCCGGCTCACCTCGTAGATGTCCTGCTGTGTGGCGTCGGAGGGGTTGAGCACATCGTCACCGCCTTTCTTGGCAAAATAATAGTTGGCGATGTCCTCCCAGTTGTTGACGGTCAGATGGAAGATGTGCTCGCAGGAGAACGCCATGTCGAGTTCGTTGAGTCCCGTTTGCTGCATGTTGGTATAGTCGATCCACGAAAAGGGGATGTTCATTTTTTCGTCGAGGGCATGTATGACCTCGTTGGCATATTTCAGTGCGTTGGTCTTGTCGCCTGCCCAGAGATAGGCGCGTGCCAGTGTCAGCGCGCAGGCGTAGTAGTTGAAGTAGCAAGTGCGGTCGGCACGGAACTGGTACCGGTTCTTGGACAGCAGCAGCGAGTCGTGGCTGAGTTCCTGATGGGCAGTGAGCAGGTCGTTGATGATGAGCTGCATGGTCTCCTTGACTCTCTTCTGCGGCACGACGCTGGTAGCGTATTCCGTGACGTAGGGCACGCCCATGGCTTGCGCGTCTGTGCCAGGAGCGGCGGCGAAGAGCCGCATCAGGTCGAGGTGGAGGAAGGCACGGAGTCCGTAGGCCTCGCCGCGATAGAGATGATAGTGGTTGGCCGTGAAACTCGTGGAGTCGGCCTTGTCGATGTTGCGGATGAGGATATTGAGGTTGGCGATACAGTTGTAGGTGTTGCGCCAGATCTCATTGATGGTGCTCTTGCTCGTTGACTGTGTGTAGTTGAAGTCGTTGGCGTAGCGCCATTTGCCGTTGGCACTGACATTGTAGGAATGGGAGAGGACCTCCACGAATCCGATGCCCATGTTCAGTCCGTACATTTGCGGCGTGGCCATGGCGGTGTACACGCCGGTAAGCTGGTCTTTGTATCCTCCTTCTCGCGAGAACTGCTTTTCTTCTTTGATCTGGGACTTGGGTTCCACGTCGAGCCAGTCGTTGCAAGAGGCGAGAGCCATGGTGCCGATGATTGCCCAAAGAGTGAGAAAAATATGTTTGGTGTTCATGATCATAAATGATAA
This sequence comes from uncultured Prevotella sp., assembly GCA_900317685.1. Lineage (GTDB taxonomy): Bacteria > Bacteroidota > Bacteroidia > Bacteroidales > Bacteroidaceae > Prevotella. Next base: position 68,441 of record ONHQ01000010.1, on the reverse strand, counting down.
TGTTGGATTGATTAGAAGGTGACTTGTGCGGAGAGCGAGAAGGTCCGTGCGAAAGGATAGTCGGTACCGCGCTCTGTTTTCACCGACGAGATGACGAAGAGATCGTTGGTGTATGCGCTTATCTTGAGGCGCTCCAGAAACGAGTTGCGCACAAAGCGGCAGTTGCGGAAGTCGTAGCTCAGCGTGAGCGACGACAGCGTGAAGAGAGAATAGTCGCTCACAAAGCGCGACGTGGGGTAGGTGATGCTCTGGTCCGTGATGGCTTTGTAGAGTGCGGCGTTGCCGGGTTTCTGCCAGCGGTCGCTGAGCACGCGTCGGTCAACGTTGTATTGCAGTTCGGCGTTCTCTACCTTGTCGACGAGTGTCTGGTTGTAGATCTGTCCGCCCCACCGATAGTTCATCGTGATGTTCCAGCCCCATCCGTGTATCTCGCCGTTGAGGCCGAAGTTTCCGTTCCATTTGGGTTGTGTGTCGCCGCAAACCACCTGGTCGTTGACGTCGTAGGTATAGGTCACGCTACCGTCGCGCTTACGGAAGATCTCCTTACCATTCTGCGGGTCGATGCCAAGGGAGGGCACAGCCCAGATGGCCGTCATGGAGCAACCCTCGAAGTACTTCACGCTGGGTGTGGTTTCCTTGTTGTCCATCTTGTTTTTGTCCTGGCTTTCGTTCCATGCGCTGAGCGAGTCAGAGATCTTCTTGAGCTTGTTCTTGTTGTGTGCGGCGCTGGCGAAGACATTGACATAGTCGCGGCCATGGTCGTAGAGCTTATAGTTGAGATAGAGCTCCACACCCCGATTCTCTGTCTCGCCCAAGTTGTCAACAAACGTGGAGAATCCGGTGGAGTAGGGGACAGTGATGTTGGTCACCATGCCTTTGGTCTGCGATATGTAGTAGTCGAATCGGCCGGAGAGGCGGTTGTGGAAGAGGCTGAGGTCGAGACCGATGTTGGTGTCGTATTTCTCCTGCCAGTGAAGGCGCTCGTTGGCCAGTCCCTTGACATAAGAGCCAATGGCACCGTTGTAGGTGCGGTCACTGTAATAGACAAAGGTGGGCATGGCGTCGTAGGAGCTGAAGCCCTGGTTGCCAGTGAAGCCGTAGGAGGCGCGTAGCTTCAACCGGTCGACCCATCCGAGGCGCTTGATGAACTGCTCGTTATGGATGTTCCATCCGCCGCCTACCGACCAGAACGATCCCCACCGGTTGTCGTTTCCAGCTTCAGACGAACCCATGAGTCGATAGTTGGCATCGAAGAGGTAGCGCTCGTCATAGCTGTAGTTGAGCGAGAGCAGTCCGCCGCAGTTGCGCGACACGCCTTCCGTGCCGGTGGGCTTGCTGTCCTTGGCATACTGCACGGCAAACTTGATGTCGTCCATGAAGTCGTTTGGGAAGCCCTCGGCCTTCACGCCGGTCTGGTTGTAGCTGTTGTCCTGCATGTTGAGCTGGCCGTTGACGAAGACGAGGTGCTTGCCGATTTCTTTTGACCATTGCAGTCCCAGGTCGGCGCTGATGTCTGTGTTCTTGCCGTTGAGCTGATAATACGAACCTCGGCGCAGGGCATCGGTGATGTTGAGGAAGTCGGTGTGGTTGGCGGGCTTGAACTGGTCGGCAGTGTTGTTCTTAGCCACGATGCCGAAGCGCCCAGTCATCTTCAGCCCCTCGGTGATCATCCATTCGAGGTAGAAGTTGTTGGTGATGGTGGTGTAACCCGTGCGGTCAATGGTGTTGAGCGTGGTGTTGTAGAGGGGATTGTAGTATTGGCTACTCTGTCCGCTGTTGTCGGTGTAGCTGTAGCTCTTGATGAGATTGCCTTGAGTGTCGTAGAGGCGGCTGTAGGGATTCATCAGGGCATATTGTTCAAACGACCCGTAGGGCGAGTTGTTGCTGCGGTTGTAGTCGATGGTGAGTTTGTTGCGGAACTGCAGGTGGCCCAGGCGATAGGCCAGCGTGACGCCGCCCGAGAAGGTGTTGCGGTTGCTGCCCTTCATGGCACCGCCGATGCTGTTGTACATCAGGTTGACGCCATACTGCCATGCTTTGTCTCCTCCTTCGAGGTAGAGGCTGTGCTTTTGTCCCCATCCGGTGCGTACGGGTTGGGCGAGCCAGTCGGTGTTGACGCCGGCCTCAATCTCCCGGAGCTTGCGCGTGTAGACTTCGTCGAGACCAATCTGCGTCATCGGGTTGTCGGAAGAGAAGAGCCCGGCGCGCCGTTCTACCTCCAGTTTCTCACGGGCATCGGTGAGATCGTAACTGCTCAGGTCGGGCACTTCCATGCTCACGCTGCCGGTGTAGGTCACACGCAGGCGGCCTATGTCGGGCTTCTTCGTCTCGATGACGATGACACCATTGGCGGCTTTCGAGCCATAGATAGCCTTGGCGGTTGCGTCCTTCAGCGTGGTGACACTCTGCACCTGATCCATGTCCAGGTCAAGAATCTTGGTGAGCTCGGTCTCAAAACCGTCGAGGATAAACAGAGGCTGGTTGGCATTGGAGGCGTATTCGCCCTGTACGCTGCTGATCGTCGAAGTGCCGCGCATCTGAAAGTCGGGTAGTGCGTTGGGGTTGCTGCCGGCTCCGAGGTTCTCGATCTGCATAAACGAGGGATCGATGTTTTTCAAGCTTTGCAGAACATTTTGGTTGCCTACGCGGCTCAGGTCGTCGCCGCTCACCGTCGTGACGGCACCGGTGAAGGTATTGGCCTTGCGGGTGAAGGCACCGTTGACGACCACTTCGCCGACTGATTTGCTGTCGGGTTGCAACTCAATCTTGTAGCTGCTCTCCCGTGTCAGGGCGATGCGTCTGGGTTTGAAACCGATAAACGATACCTCCAGGGCACGCGTGTCTTCGCCGAGTGACATCATGAAGTGGCCGTTGACATCGGTGACCGCCATCGTCGTGGCCCGGTTGCCGTCCTCACCTACCGAGGTGATGGTGGCACCGGTGAGTGGCTCGCCAGTGTCGTCAACAACCATGCCGTAGATCTCCCGGCTGTAGTGTGTCTTGAACTGCCTTGTCTGCATGGTGCTGTCGCGTTGCTGTCCCTGCACGGGGATCACGGGATACAGCAGGCACATCACTGCAATCAAAATGTTTTCTTTCATAAGCGTAGGTTTTGCCTGGTTCATGTTTTACTCTCTTACGTTTTGCGTTCTTTTAATTAAGAAACGTTTCTGCGCTGTTTTAGGGTACGGTAAAATCATTCTTCTCATGAAATTCTGGCTCAAGTGCATCTCTGTGGGCTCAGCAGGGCGCGGCCCTTGTGGCCGTCCGTATCCTATGTATGTGATTATGATTTTATCGGCGGATGTTTGCAGGGTGCGGTTCTTGTGCCCGTCCGCCGCAATGATGTTTATTAATGTCTGTTGGTTGCGGACGGCCACAAGGGCCGCACCCTGCAAACGTCTGTAACCAATACTGAGAAGATACCGAACAGACGCCCTACGGAAAATATCCACAGCGCCGAAATTCTTTCATTCCTTTTTAGCGTGAAGGCGAAAGTTACAGACCCAATCATTTGCATATATCATCAACAATTCCTATTTTTGCAAGTAGAATGTTTTAATCCATGTAGATATGACAGACAGGAGCCTACGAGAATTAGATGAGATTCATAATCTTTCACGGCTGATGAAGCGTCCGGCAGCTTTGCAGGAACGAATCTTCACCCGTCTTTTTGAGCAGGCTGAGATAGCGCGATACACACCTGAAGAGCGCTTGGACTATGAGGACAGTCTGAAGGTCTACCGCGATATGAAGAATGTGCTTGATACGGCAGAACTGAAAGGAATGAAGAAAGGTCTTGAACAAGGACTTAAGCAGGGCCATGAAGAAGGTATCCTTGATGAGAAGCGGAAGAACGCAAAGACGATGAAAGTATTGGGACTGCCTTGGGAGACCATTGCAAAAGTAACGGGGATGTCGGTAGCTGAGATCGACAAGTTGTGATGTGTGATGTAAAGGAGCGACGATCTTCGTAGACGGTTCAGAAAAAATCACTATCTTTGTAGTCGTTTTGTAGCACCATCACAAGAAAAGATGAACCGGGAAGGTGATTTCGACAAGGTCTTCAGGCTCTATTACGAGCCGATGTATTTCTTCGCCCGCCATTTTGTGGACGAGGAAGAGGCGTGCCGTGACCTGGTCATGGATGTCTTTGAGGATCTCTGGCGTCATCGCGACGGCGTGAAGACTGAGGCAGCAAAGAGCTGGCTCTTTGTCGATCTTCGCAATAAGTGCATCGACTATTTGCGGCGACAAAACCGGGCACGGCAGTACGAGGTCACGGCGCTGTTGCTCAACAAGGAATGGGCCGAGACCGCTGATCCCCTGGAGCAGCAGGAGCGTGAGCGCATTGTGGCGCGTCGATTAGGTGCTTTGCCTGAGACGACGCGTCGTATCTTTGAGGCTTGCTATGTCGAAGGAAAGAAATATAAAGAGGTGGCTGAGGAGATGAACATCAGTATCAGCACGGTAAAAAAGCATGTTGTCAGAGCCTTGAAAATTGTTAAAAGCCAGACAAAGCCATAACCTTTTTATCGCCAGCATCGTTTTATTTAATGATCGAAGGAAACAATCATGGAAGTTCATCAAAGACATATATCATCCGACGAAGACAGACTGCTCGAACTCATGGAACACGGTGCCGGGCCCGACAAGGCGCTGCTCGACGCACTGCGTGACGACGACAGCCTGAGGCAAGACTGCATGGACGTGCTGGAACTGTCCTCGGCCTGCCGGCGTAGCAAAGAGCATCCCGATGCTGAGACTGCACTTCGCGAGTTCCATCAGCAGCACGGCGCGCGCCGGGTGGCACTGAACCCTCGTGTGTCGCATCGCCGTTTGTGGGCCGTTGCCGCTGCCGTGCTGGTGCTTGTCGGTCTGTCGGCTTTGCTCCTCCCGCATTTGTCTGAGCAGGAGCCGCTTGCCGGGCAGGCCGCCTCTACGCTCAGTCCCCAGCCAGTGCTCCTGGCAGATGGAGATCGGGAGATGCCGGTCAGCATGGAGTCGATGTTCAAGCCGGTCGCCTTCGCCACACAGCCGAAGACGACCCGTGAGGAGCCCGTGAAGCTGGTGACCGCTGAGGCAGCGGCGGGCGAGAACCGTGTCGTGACCTTGCCCGACGGCAGCCGCGTGTATCTCTATCCCCATAGCCGTCTGAGCTATCCCTCCCGCTTTGACGGTGAGGAGCGCCGCGTGAGTTTCAGCGGCAAGGCTACCTTCCGTGTGCATCACGATGCCAGTCTTCCTTTCTTCGTGGATGCGGCCGGTGTGGAGACAAAGGTGCTCGGCACTGTCTTCAACGTTTGTACTTATGATGGAGCTCCCACGCGTGTGACGCTCATCAGTGGTAGTGTGCAGGTGTGTGATGCCTATCACTGTGTCGTGCTACAGCCTGGCGAGCAAGTGCGCTTCTTCGACTATCAGGCCACGGATGTCACCAAGGTTGACACGCTGACCTATACCCGCTGGCTGCAAGGCGAGTTCTACTATCATGACGAGCCCCTCTCTTATGTCATCGAGGATCTCTGCCGTTACTACGACTGCCAGCCTGCCGACTTTGTCTGCGATACACCGCATGACCATATCGTCAGCCTGCAGGCCAGCCGCTTGCTCAGCCTCCGTCAGCTCCTTGCCATTCTCAACAAAAGCAATGGACTCAGCATCAAAATGAGATGACGGAGTACGAACAATTACTGCGCCACGGAAAATATCCACTGTGCCCAAGGTTTTCCTTTGTGTCAGCAACAAGATTCGACGTAGGAGAATCTGCTATTTGCGGTTTGAGGGCGCTGAGAGGCGTGTCTCTCATAAACCCTCAAACCGAAAATGGCAAAGGGCTTGAGCCCTTGGCGCTGACACAAAGAGGTTTTTCTTGGTTTTGGTTAAATAATTATTTTCCTTGAGCTGTGCCCTCTCTAACCAACTACAGAGCTGTAATCCGAGAAAAAGACACATATCAGAACAACGGAATATATCCAGCACTCTGGAATTTGTCAAACCTGCTACAAAGGTGTGAAGATGGCGTGAAGAAGGGCGCTGGAGGGGTGAGCAGGTGTTGAGGAACTACGTTTTTTCCTTATCTTTGTCATCGGAAAAGGGGATTGGGCTGGTTTCCAAAGATGGAGACGACCCGATGCACTCCTATTTATATTATAAGGAGAAAAACGTATGAAAAGATTCATGATGACCGTCGTGGCAGCAATCGCTTGCCTGACAATGAGTGCAGAAAAGGAGATGATGATCCTGGCAATGGGATGTGAGGAACAGACCGTTGTGAAAATGTTGGGAGCACCGGCTGAGGTGACGGACAACGGCAACGAGGCTGTATATCATGGTCTGACCTACAAAGGAACACAATGGGACCGCGTCGTAGTGAGATACCAACAGATCGGCAAGCTGAAGGTGATGAAGAGCTGCACGCTGACCGAGGCTTGCCGCAATGCGCAAGAGGCCTTTGACCTCAACGCTGCCTTGCAACTGCAGCTGCGCCGCGAATATGGATGGCTCGACGCCAATGCCGTTGATGAGGGCTGGATGAGCTATCAGGGCGGAGAAGCCTTGGACGATGCTCATCGCTATGCATTCACGCTCAGCACACAGAAGAATGGCAAGACCCACGAAGTGTGCCTGGCCATCTGTGGCAGATAAGCGAAATAATATCTCACACAGAGGCCACAGAGACCACGGAGAGATATTTTCTTGCAAAGGCGCGGAGAACGCAAAGGCTGCGCATACCATAGAATCTATACGAGCCTTTATCAAATGGTCAATTCCATAACACAGTATCGTATTGCATCGTGTTATGATTCACAGATACAATTTTTTTTGGAAGTTGTCATACACCCGCTTTGCAGCCTGTATGCCACCTAACGCAGCTATGCCGGTGTTGATGTCGCGGAACTTCTGCTCGATCAGTCCGGGCAGGTTGTTGCGGCGCAGCTCCTTCACGCCGTTTTCCACGTAGGCCACGATGATGTAGTTGACGAAGCTCTTCTGCGCCGGGGGGAGCGTGTCGGCAAAGGCGCGTGTTTTCTCCGCCCGTTTCTTCCGCTCGATGGGGCTGATGGCGTAGGAGATATATTCCAGCACGTCGAGCAGGTCGGCATTGTCGGCATCGATGATATGTCGGATTTGTGCGAGCACATCCATGTCGTAGCCTGCCTGCCCCAGTTTGTCCAGCAGCGTCTCTCGCGTGGCGGGGTCGGCCCATTGCCGTTTCAGGTCGTCGACGGAGGAGTAGAAGTCGGGCAGACGCCCATACATCTCCCTGATGAAGTCCTGCGCCGGCACGGGCTTGCCATCCGGGCTCCAGAACATCACCTCGGTCTGATACTTGATAGCGCGCCGGCGTCCATCGGACAGCGCTATCTCTATCGTCTGCTTCTTCGGCTTGGCATGTCCGCCACCGGGCGTGCTTCCTCCGCCGGGCTTCGGTTTCTTGCATGTGCAGGGGTTGTTGCCGCAGACGGGGCACACCGCCTCGCCGTCCCACTGGGGCTGGGCGAAATGCTCGTAGGCTCTGACAAAGTCGAAGACGGTGAAGAAATACTTCCCGTCGTAGAGCCGCGTGCCACGGCCGATGATCTGCTTAAATTCTATCATCGAGTTGATGGGTCGCATCAGCACGATATTCCTCACGTTGAGCGCGTCCACACCCGTCGAGAGCTTCTCGCTTGTGGTGAGGATGGTGGGGATGGTCTTCTCGTTGTCCTCAAACTCGCTGAGCCATTCCTCGCCCTGCTCGCCGTCGTTGGCCGTCACGCGCACGCAGTAGTCGCTGCCGTAGTCGCCCGTCTGCTTCCGGTGGTACTGGTTGATCATGTCGCGGATGACGGCGGCGTGGGCCTGGCTGGCGCAGAAGACGATGGTCTTCTCGTTGGGATTGCTCATCTTGTCCATGAACTGCCGGACGCGCCCGCGGTCGCGCTCGGCGATGGCGATGTCGCCGTGGTAGAAGTTCTGCTCGGTGTAGGTTTTGGCGGGGTCCACCTCACCGGCCAGTACGGTGTCGTCGGGGGTGTAGTGATATTCGTCGATGGTCGACTTCATGTTGAAATGACGGAAGGGTGTGAGGAAGCCGTCGTCGATGCCCTGCCGGAGCGAGTATTCGTAGGCATGGTAGGAGAAATACTGATAGGTGTTGACGTTCATCGCCACGCGTGGCGTCGCCGTCAGTCCGAGCTGCACCGCCGAGTCGAAGTATTCCAGGATGCCGCGCCATTGGCTCTCGTCGTTGGCGCCGCCACGGTGGCACTCGTCGATGATGATCAGGTCGAAGAAGTCCTTGGGGTATTGTCCGAAGTAAGGCTCCTCGCCCGCCATGAAGGTTTGGAAGATGGTGAAGAAGACCGAGCCGTTGGTGGGCACCTCACCATTCTTGCGTACCGAGCCCGGGCGTATTCTCACTAATGCGTCGGACGCAAAGCCGTTGAACTTGTTGAAGGCTTGGTTGGCCAGGATGTTGCGGTCGGTGAGGAAGAGGATCTTCGGTCGAGTGCCGGTGCCGGCTACGTTCCATCGTGTCTGAAACAGTTTCCAGGCGATATGGAAGGCGATGAGCGTCTTGCCCGTGCCCGTGGCTAAGGTGAGCAGTATGCGTTTCTCGCCGCGCGCGATGCCGTCGAGCACGTGGTTGACGGCAATCTCCTGATAGTAGCGCAGCCGCTTCTCGCTGTCCTGGTAGAACGCTTGCGTGCGAAAGGCGTCGCGCCAATGGTCGGCCTTGCCGAACAGCCGCTGCCAGAGCTCGTCGGGCGAGGGAAACGCGCCCACCACCTTCTCGCCGCCGTGCTGCGGGTCGCGGTCTATCTCGTAGATATGGTCGCCGTCGGCGGCATAGGTGAAGCGAATGTCGAGCGTGCGGGCATAGTCCTTGGCCTGCGCCACACCCTCGCGGTAGCCCACCTCGTCGCTCTTGGCCTCCACGATAGCGAGCTTCACGTTGCGGTAGATGAGCACATAGTCCGCCTTCTTCGGCTTGTTCCTCACGGTCTTGCTCACCTTGCCACGGGTGAAGTAGTATTCCGTGGTGACGTAGCTGCCGTCCACCACGCCCCACCCGGCAGCCTTGAGCTGCGGGTCGATTTTGTGAAGTCGTGTATCGCTCTCGTTCATTGCTAATATTTACAAGTTAGGAATAAAAACACTTAATGATTACACAACCATTCATAGGCTGGTATCACCTTGATGACTTTCCCACCTTCCATGATGGTTTGCCGCCTTCCAATTCCAGCTTCTGCTCCTGAACAACTTGCTCTATCACGCGTTTGTCTATCATATGGTCTTGTTATGCTGATTATTATGGAGACAAAGATAATAAAAAATTTATTCCTACTTTACTAAAATACAGAAATTTATCATTCTCACTTTACTAAAATGCACGAATTGAACCTATGTCACTTTACTAAAATGCAAGAATTATGTCTATGTCACTTTACTAAAATGCAAAAATAAGGTCTATGCCACTTTACTAAAGTGCAATCCTTGCCTGCTGCCGACGTCCCACCCGGCAACCTTGAGCTGCGGGTCGATCTTGTGAAGTCGTGTATCGCTCTCTTTCATAGACTGGTTGTTATTTCTGCACTTCCACGTATTTCCACTCAGTCACTGTTCTTTCCTTTATAGAAAAGTTGATACCGACCTTGAAAACGTGTCTGCCGTCTTGCCTCCATGGCAGTGCATAAGCCTTGTCGTCAATCTGCGCTAAAGCCTCTTCGGCCGACTTGTCAAGTTTCAGTTCCATGACAAAGATGGATGTCTTGGTCTGCACTAAGATGTCCACGTGCCCCTGTGCGGTACGTGCCTCTGCCTGTATGGTGAAGTTAAGCACCTCAAAGATCGTATAGATAATAGCTTGGAAATCTTTCTCATGGTTGAGATGAACGTCATAGGGAAATCCGGCGAGGAAAACACGCAAGGCCTCCATGGCACTGTCGATGTCGTCGGCCCGCATGGCATTGCCGAAACGCAGTCCAAAGGACGTGCGTTGTCTGCCATAGGTGGGAGCCAAGTAGTTGAGCGTAAAAGTGTTGAACCCCTGCCTGACCTCTTCGTTGGGGAAGGCAAGCGTGTAAGCACCATATTCGTAATTTTTGATAGTGATGTAGCCGCTCTGGTACAAGATGGGCACAGGGTCGGAGGCTTGCTCCGTGGGTGCGTCGAACTGGTCTTTCGTTGCCATCACATCTTCAAGGTCGGGGACGAGCATGCCGTTGTCGCGCATCAACTCCAAGAGAAAGGTGGGTGTGCCGGAAGAGAACCAATAGTTTTGGAAATCCTTGTCGGTGAAAGCGTTCAGCAGGCTGTAAGGGTTATAGATGTTCTCGCCGTTGGCAGAGAAGCGGTAGCCGTCGTACTGCTGCCGCAGCTTATCCACCACCTCGTCGTAGGTCATGCCATTGGCTTGGGCAGTCTCTGCGATGCCTTCCTGAAAGTTGTCGAGCATCTCCTGCTCGGTGATTCCGCAGATAGCCGCATAGTCATCCTTCATGCTGATGTTGGTGATGTTGTTCAGCTCGGAGAAGATGCTCAACTGTGAGAACTTGGTGATGCCCGTCAGAAAGACAAAGCGCTCAATGCCCTCATTGGCCTTTAGCGGACTGAAGAAGTCGCCCATGATATTCCTGATCTGCTTCCGCAGGTTCTCGTCAGTGATGCTGTCGAGCATGGGAGCGTCATACTCGTCGATGAGAATCACGGCCTTCTGCCCCGTCTGCTTGACGGCCGTGCGGATAATCGTATTCAGTCGTGCGCTATAGTCACGCAGATTCGCAGGCACTATGTGGTATGGCTCCTCGCAGATGCCAAGAACCATATTCAGCACACCGTGCAGGTTCTCAGCACTGTAATATTTTCCACGGCTCAAGTCGAGGTGGATGACAGGATACTTTGTCCACTCCGTCTCCAGCTTCTCAATGGCGAGACCCTTGAAGAGTTCCTTCCTGCCCTCAAAGTAGGCTTGCAAAGTAGAGACAAGCAGCGACTTACCGAAGCGGCGAGGACGGCTCAAGAAGTTGTTCTGTGTTCCATGAGCCAACTTATAGACAAACTTGGTCTTGTCAACGTAGGTCATCTTCTCCTTAATTATCTTCTCAAAGGTCTGTATGCCTACGGGATATTTTCTTTTCATCTGTCCCATCATGCGGTTTTCTTGTTTCTTTTGCAAACTTAAGCAATTATTTTGTAATAAGCAACTATAAGTGAGGAAATTCTGCCTCCTTCAACTGGTTAGTGACACTAACTACTTGGCTACTCAAAATCGAAGTAATCGCTGTCAATGCTCTTTATCTCGATTACCTCTCTTGTGGTCACGCCGAGACCAAACTGTATCATATACTTGCAAAGTTGTCTGCCATCTATAAGAATAATGCGAGCCTCTGCGGACTTAGCATATTCAATGGCGTTTTGGCTGAATTGGGAAGTGGTGATGAAGACTCCTTTCTTGGCGTGTTTCGGAGACAGAGCACCGACAAAGGCTTGAATTTCCGGACGCTGGACACTGCCGCTCGTATAACGCTTTGCCTGAATATAAATAGAGTCCAAGCCAAGGACATCCTCTTTGATGATGCCGTCGATTCCTTCGTCACCTGAGAACTTCGTGACTTTTGCCGCATCCTCAATGCTGCCACCGTAGCCCATCTTCACTAATAATTGAACCACTATGTGCTCAAAGTCCTTGGGGGCAATGGACTTCACCTTATCGAGCAACTCAGTAATAAGTGCCTCGTTGAGTTTGTCGGCTGCGGAGTGAATCATTTCCTCGGGCGTTTTCAAACTCTCTTGTGAATCAGCTTTTGTTGGCTTCTTCTCTACATTCGAGAAAAAGAACTTGGGGTTTACATTGCCGAAACGTTTCACCAACTCCTTCTCGCTGATAGCTGTAATGCCTTCTGCGAGATATTTGATACCACTTTGTGAGATGATATGATGACCTTTCTTTGGCTTCGACAAAAGTCCGGCCTGATAAAGAAACGTAAGAGCCCAGTTCACATTACCTTGAAACTTGTTGGTTCCCCCATCTGTGGTTTCCCGCAAATCGTCTTCTTTCAGTCCGAATCGCCGGACCATTTCATGTTGTATCTCTTTGTTGGTCCGCTCTTTGCCATCCCTCATGTAGTTGAGTACGGGGAACATGAATTTATCGAATGTAGGTATCATAATTTTTTTATTCAAAGGTTTGACGTAATATTGACTGCTTTAGAGCCGCGCACTCCGTGAGGGTGCGGGAGAGGTTGGCTTGTAGTTGGTCCACCTTGGACTTGAGAGAGTCGAGGGTGGCAACAATAGTCTGTTGTGTTGAGATTGGAGGTATAAATAACTTCATTTCTCTTATTTCTCTTAAACCTAAATTCATTATAGTAGCTTGCCTTACATTGTGCTTAGCATACTCTAAAAATCTTTTAGAAAGAAAAAAATATCTCAAATATTCTTTCTTCAATATTGGAATGACATTAATGTAACATGCACTTTTGCCGAGAATAATTTTTTCGTCATTATAAAATGCAGTTTTACCTATAGTGCCATTAATTGATAGCAGAACAGAATTCTCGTTTAAGTCTACTTTGTTTTTGTTATATTCAATAATATTTACCCTCTTTGTAGTATTGCTTATTTCAATTTTACCATCATCTAAATTATTACCATTTATAAAATAATATTCTCCGTTTTCATCATATTTGGGAGTACCGTGTAAGCCATCACCAATTTTGGTAGAGCACATTTTTAATGCCTTTTCCTCCCACCCTTCTTTCGGCTCCATCATTTTGGTCAAAGCCGACTGGAACAAGGCCTTGGCTTCATTGAGGGAGTCTTCTGCGTTCTTTGCTACAGCATCAATCTTCGCAAAGGCGGAGTCGAGATAAGAGACAATGCGCTGCTGCTCGGAGAGAGGGGGAACGGGAACTGTAGTATCCTTAACAACTTTCTGAGTAAGACTTGGCAATGTCGTGCCAGTGTCTTTCTTAGACCAATCTTGACTTTTAACAAAATAGTATATATATTTCTTATCAGTTCCTTCCTTTGCTGAAATTCCAAATGCCGTGTCAACATTCCAAAATTTGGTCTCAATAAATATAGGGTTATTGATAGTGCCTTTTCTTCCTAAGATTGTAGTCCCTGCATCACACAAATAGTTGTTGGCAAATCCCATAATATTACCGCCACTTCCATATATAGGATATTTTCCATGAACGTCCTCAACTGCCTTTTGATTCTTTCCATGGTTTACATTGGCAACTTCCCCCAACTTCTTATATTCCCATCCCTTTTTCATACCATTTCCATGATTTGTTTGAGCAATTCCGTGTTTTCTTTGTTGAGGTTGACGAGCACGGAGGCAATTTCCTGCGGTGTGCGCTCATCGACCTCTTCCACCTTGTTCGGGTTTTTCACGCTGAGGTCGTAGTGGTCGTCGAGCGTGGTCGTGTCGAGAGTCCATGAGTGCTCGCTCTCGGCCTTGGCGGGCTGGAGCTTGAGGAACTCGGCGAGGTCAGCCTCGGTCAGGGGATGTGTCTTGGTGAAGTGCTTGTCGAGCTGGTAGTACCATACCTTCCGTGTCGGCTCGCCCTTGCGGAAGAAGAGCACCACCGTCTTCACACCCGTTCCCGTGAATACGCCCGAGGGCAAGTCGAGCACCGTGGTAAGGTTGCACTCGGTGAGCAGCTTCTTGCGCAGGGCCACGCTGGCATTGTCGGAGTTGCTGAGGAACGTGTTCTTGATGACGATGCCCGCCCGGCCGCCTGGCTTTAGCATCTTGATGAAGTGCTGCAGGAACATATAGGCCGTCTCGCTGCTCTTGATGGGGAAGTTCTGCTGTATCTCCTCGCGCTCGGCGCCGCCAAAGGGCGGATTGGCGCCGATGACGTTGACCTGGTCGCGGGGCTGTATGTCGGCGAGGGGCTCTGCGAGGGTGTTCGTCTTGATGATGTCCGGACTCTCGATGCCGTGGAGAATCATGTTCATCATGCCGATGATATAAGCCAGTCCCTTGAGCTCCTTGGCATAGAAGGTGCGTGTCTGCAGCGTCTCCTCGTCGGTGGTGCCGGGTCGTGCGTGGTCGTGCATATAGAGGTAGGCCTCGCAGGGGAATCCGCAGCTGCCCGCGGCGCCGTCGTAGAAGGTCTCGCCAATCTGAGGCTTCAGCACGCGGATGATGGTGCGGATGAGCGGCCGCGCGGTGTAGTACTCACCGCCGTTGCGCCCGGCGTTGCCCATCTGCCGCAGCCGCTCCTCATAGAGAGCCGACATCTCGTGCTTATCGTCGGCGGTCTGGAAGTGGAGCTTGTCCACCTGCTCGATGACGCCGCGCAGCGTGTAGCCACTCGTGAGCCTGTTGCTAATCTCGGTGAAGATGACGCCGACCTTATATTCTATGGTGTTGCTGTCGTGGTTGTCCTTGAACTTAGCGAGGTGGGGCCACAGCTCCTTGTTGACGAAGTCGAGCAGGTCTTGGCCCACGAGGGCGTGGGTGTGGTCGTAGTTGCCCTCGCTGTCGCGAGGCATGGCCCAAGCGCTCCAGCGGTATTTGCCGTCGATGAAGCGGTGGTAGTCCTCACCTATGAGGGCGGCCTTGAGCTCTCGCGTCTGCTCCATGTCGTCGAGATATTTGAGGAAGAGGATCCACGAGCTCTGCTCCACGTAGTCGAGGGCCGTGGAGCATCCCGCGTCCTTCCAGAGGATGTCGTCTATCTGTTTGAATACACCTTCAAAGTTCATTGTTGTCACTAAATGGTTTCTTCTTACAAAGATAGCGAATTAATGTCGAACCGACGGCCTTCCCGGCCAAAAAATCCGTGCAGCGGGTATTTTCCGTGGGTTTTAAGCTCTCTAACGTAGTTCCGGGAGGGCCGCTGTCCTCAGCGGCCACGATGCATACAATGATGTTAGCGCACGATGTGCTATTGTGACCCCTCGGGTCACCCAGTCAGTAGAATGCGTTTGATTCACAATCCCCGCACTGCGCTCGTTCCTCGCTTGTACGGGGGTATCGATGAGTGTGCCCCGTTGAGGCACTGACAAGCCAACCACACATCGCATCTGCGTGCGATTTAACCTACATTATTCATGGAGATTATTATTCACACGAATATCCACGAATTAGCCACGAATTTCTCAAGAATATAATAATTTATGAACTTCCCTCTGGTCAGTGACCTTTGGTTCGTGGTCAATTCATGATCATTCAATGTTTAAATAGAGTAGAGTTCGTGTTCAAGAATCATGCAGGTTAATTTGTTCTGCGGGGTGTTGGGGAGAGGCCGGATAGATTTTAAAGACATGCCCAACCAAACTTACGGACCAAGTCCTGAAAGAGGCTTTTGTCCTCTTTGGGAATCGTTACAGAGAAGGTCTCATGGCTTTGGTCGCGTTCTGAGATCCTTCTTCTGTCAAGGTCGTACTGGGTTTGTAGGTTCATCCATATCTCAGCCGGTATACCCAGAGCGTTCTCCAGTGCAATGGCAACGTTCTTAGAAACAGGTCGCTTGCCGTTAATGGTTTCGCTCAGAACGGAAGGTTTAATGCCAGTCTGCTCAGAGAGTCTCTTTTGTGTTATGCCACGCTCCTTGAGTTCGTCTCTAATCATTTCTCCTGGGTGGGTGGCAACGAATGGAGTTAAAACCTTATTACTCATAGTGCTTGGATATTTCAAAAATTAAAGCGTTTACTATAATACCATTATCATCTGGAGAAGAATAGAAGAGAAGTCTGTATTGTGGCGTTATCCAAACAGCATCCACACCGTGGAGGTCTCCTTCTTTTTTCTCGTAGTGGAGAGACTTTATTAAGAATAAGTCCTCCAACCTTCTGGCAGATCTCAAGAAATTGACCACTTTTGCATATCTCGTAATTACGTCGGGTGATAGCCTTTTGAATTTATGGTCCTTTGTTTTTCCTGTGGTGTAGAGATCTTCCAATGCTTTGTCTTTAAACTCTATATTCATGACAGGATATAATGTTTCCGTTGCAAAGATAATAAAGTTTATTGAGAAAATTCGCAGATTTGCGATTTTTTTTATTTGCGGGTGCAACGATTATTTCCCAGGTGCCGGGGATTCGTCATCTTTTCATGTTACAGGTCTGTAGTCCCGGGAGGTCCGCTGCCCTCAGCGGCCACGATGCATGCAATGATGTTAGCGCACGTTGTGCTATTGTGACCCCTCGGGTCACCCCGTCAGTAGAAAGGGCTTGATTCATCATCCCCGCACTGCGCTCGTTCCTCGCTTATACGTGTTACGCATGCGTGTGCCCCGAAGGGGCACTGACAAGCCAACCACACATTTTGTCTGCGTGCGATTGAATTTGTTCTGCGGGGTGAGGTCGGCCATGGCGGGAAGGATGCTGAATAAGTCGCTCGCAAGTAACAGATTGTAAATCACTAAGCTCTCTCTCACCGTATCATGTCCCTGAAAGGGACACACCATGAATAACACCAAGTCGTCGAGCAAGTAAGGGCTGAGGCGAAGCCGAGAACCTTACTTGCGAGCGACTTGGTGTAGAGTAGGCGGTGGTATAAAGACCTCGAAGAGGTCTCACGTGGACGTATATCGAAACCTTGACAATTAGCTACTTTATACTTCCACGTGAGTCCTCTTCGAGGACATGACAAGCCCCCTAACCTACCCCAGGTCGCTCGCTTTTGTGAGGCTTCGCCGTCACAAAAGTTCGACGACCTGGGGTTATTCATAGTGTGTCCCTTTCAGGGACAAGAGCCGCCTCACAGCACTTTGTTTCCTGTTTGATAATAGCTACGTGTCTTTTCCTGTTTTCGTCATAGGGACACCCATATTGAAGTACGCTAATATTGGATATCAAAGAGTTACAAAACTTTCTCTAAAAAACGACAAAAACAGAAAAGGCCTGCCGCCACTTAGCTTCTCATTATCGGCTACATGACGGAAGGCCTTTGTTATTACTTGATATTGTCGTATGCGTTGATGGCTTCGGTGAAGCGTTGGGCTACATCGTCAAAGGAGTAGAGACCGTCGGCATTGGCCTGCAGGCCGCGCAGATGGAGCGGAAAAACCATCGGCGGATTGCTGAGGTCGAGCATCGTCAGCCCGCGCAGTTGGTCTGTTGACTGGTAGACAAGGTTGATGGCGACATATTGCTTGCCGCTCTTGTCGATCCATTTCTCAAAGACCACCTTCGAGCCGATCGGCGTCTTCTTCTCGATGGAGTTGGGAAGCGAGTAGTCTTCCACACCCAGCGCTGCGTCGACGCTGGCAATGTTGCTGTCATGACCGCAGAGGAAAGTAAACTTGTGGTTCTTGGTATGCTGTTCGTCACTGATATACATTATTTTTGTTATTATCATCCATGATACGGTGACGTTTATCGGCATACAAATAAGAAAAACATCTAAATTATTTGCCGATAACGGAAAATAATATTAACTTTGTCCACAAAGAAAGAATAATTATTGCCGATAACGGAATATATGGAAACATTATCTTCGTCACAGTTCGCGGCATTGTACGGGCTGTCTGACAGAACTGTCCGCAACTACTGCCGTCAGGGAAGGATAGTTGGGGCATTTCTCACTGGAAAGACTTGGAACATACCTGCCGACTCGCTTCCTCCGGAGCGGAAGAAGAAACGTCCTTCGCCTCTGCTCAAGGTACTGCGTCAACAAAAGGACGGTAAAGTAAAGGGCGGTATCTACCATCGTGTGCAGATTGACCTAACCTATAACTCCAACCATATCGAGGGCAGCAAGCTGACCAAGGACCAGACACGCATGATATTCGAGACTCGCACCGTTGTGGCACAAGAAGGGTCGGCGGTGAGGGTTGACGATATCATCGAGACGGTGAATCATTTTCACTGTGTCGATTACATCATCGACCATGCCCCTGACCAACTCACAGAAGGGCTGATCAAGCAGCTACACAGAATTCTCAAGACCGGTACCGTAGACAGCACGAAAGACTGGTTTATAGTGGGCGACTACAAGCGTCTGCCAAATGAGGTAGGCGGTATAGAGACATCTTCTCCAGAGTATGTGGGAAAGGACATGAAGGCGCTGCTTGACTGGTACCGACAGCAAAGCCCCAAGACGGAAGAGACGATAATGGCGTTTCATCAGCGTTTCGAGACCATCCATCCGTTTCAAGACGGAAACGGCAGAGTGGGGCGGCTCGTCATGTTCAAGGAGTGTTTGGCAAACAATATCGTGCCATTCATCATCGACGAGGACTTGCGCTTCTTTTATTATCGTGGACTGCGTGAGTGGCCACACATAAAGGGCTATCTCGTCGACACTTGTCTTGCTGCGCAGGACAAGTTCAAAGACCTCCTCGACTATTTTCGAATTAAGTATTAATCTCGAAATCCAAGTTTTGTCGAGTATCAATATGTCACCATGGCAAAACGCTCAACTGCTTCATTACAGTTTTTTGTCTAGCCTATTGTAACTATGAACTCGGTCGTATGATACATTTCTTTCCCCACGGGAACACAGGTTTTGCCCCGTGGGGAAAGTAAACTTATCGGATATTGTCGTAAGCGTTGATGGCTTCGGTGAATCGCTGGGCGACATCGTCAAAGGAATAGAGTCCGTCGGCGTTGGCTGTCAGTCCGCGAAGCTTCAATGGATAGACCATCGGCGGATTGTTCAGGTCGAGCATCGTCAGGCCGCGCAGCTGTGCGGTGGACTGATAGACGATGTTGATGGCGACATATTGCTTGCCGCTCTTGTCGGTCCATTTCTCAAAGACCACCTTCGAGCCGATCGGTGTCTTCTTCTCGATGGAGTTGGGAAGCGAGTAGTCTTCCACACCCAATGCTGCGTCGACGCTCGCAATGTTGCTGTCATGGCCACAGAGGAAAGTGAACTTGCGGTTCTTGGCGTGCAGCTCGTCGCTGATATACATCAGCAGCGGATGCGCCACATTGACCGCCACGATGGGAGCCGTGAAGAGCACATCGCCGTAGACATCCTTGATCTGTGCGATCTTCTCCCAGTCGGCGGCAGTGATGTCATGGCCGAAAGCAGCCTTGCGCGCATCGGGCTCCTCGTAGTATTGCAGGATAAACGCGTCGGAAGCCGAGTTGGCGAGTTTGAGCGAGCCTTTCATCTGCGGCTCGTCGCCTAAGCGGAAGATGATCTGCGTGTCATCGTCCTTGAAGCCACAGGTCTCGCCGCTCTTGCAGGCCGGAGAGTCCTTGAGGTCGAGGACCTTGGCAGTGATGGCGTAGTTGTCCTTGAGCTTCTCACCGATACCTTTCAGTCCTTTTTTGCCGCCCATGGCTGCGATCTCCTTCATGGCTTCGGCCTGGAAAGCGTCACTGACCTTGGTGAGCTTGGGACAAAAGATAGGATCCATGGTGCTGGCCGAGAAGCGGTGGTTGACATGGATGTTGGCCAGGGGCATGAAGCCGGAAGAGAAATACTGTGCCGTGGCGATGGTGCGCTGCATGCTGTTGGCATAGAAGTTCACATCATCGGCCGATGGTGTGGCGTTCTCCTTGAAGAGTCCCTCGCTGACGAGCCATTTGCGGAAATACTGTCCCATCATTGTCTCCAGCATGCCGCCGCGCAGTGTCAGTTCGCTGGCGGCAGAGGACCACTGTGTCCACTGATGCGGTGTGAGACGGCCCAGGGCACTGCCGTTGGTCGAGAGCGGTGAGCGGATGTTGTGACGGCTCAACACGACAACCTCGGTGAGCCGGTATTGCTGTTTGAAGGCCTCGCTGCGCTGCAGCTGAGCCCATGCCCATGACGGGCAGAGCATCAGGAGCAGCAGAAAGGCAGAAAATATCTTTTTCATCGTTGTATGCACTTATGAATTAGAACTTGATCTGCAAACGGGTCTCCAGTGCCGTGAAGTGGTCATCGTCAAAGCCGGCACGGTTGTTGACTTTGGTGTAGGAGCCTCTCACACGCCAGATCATGTACTTGTTGATATAGTAGTTGAGCGTAGCGGAGAAGTCGTTGCTGCGTCCGCCGCGGATGTTGGCGTCGGGATCCGACAGGTCGAGATAGTCGTAGGCCAGTACCAGCTCGAGGTTGCCGCGGTCGGGAGTGTCGATGCCGCCATCCCAGTAGTTGTATTTATACTGGCGGCCGAGGATGAGACCGCGCAGGGCAGCATAGCCGCCGGTGGCCTGATAGCTGTGATAGCCGTTGTCGCGGGTGACGGAGTTATAGAAATACTGTGCCTCCAAGCCCAGTCGGTTGTAGGCGGCTGTGACCTCCGGAGTGAACTTATACATGGCTTTGGCGTTGTCGACGGTAGCCTTCATCGAGGTGACCTGTGCGATACGTGTAGGCCATGTTGTGCTGAGAACAAACGACTTGTGGTTGAGTTCGCTGTTGCTGTTGTAGCGCGGACTCTCATAGGCACCGGAGATACCCACGTGTAAGATGCGGCCCGGCTCGGTGAACGGGCGGTAGAGGGCGCGCGCCATGACGCCGATGCCCTGGTTGCCGGTCTTGTCGCTGGACATCTTCATAGCGTCGGTCTCAGAGAAGAAACTGGCGGTAAAGAGGTAACGGAGATCAGAGTGCTCAAACATAACGCCGAGCAGACGTGAATTGTTAAGTGCTTGGTTGCTGCGAGGTTCCTCCATGGAGATTTTGAAAGAAGAGCTGGTTGCACTTTGCAAACCATACTGGTGTACGAAGTAACCGGCGCGGATGAGGCTCTTCTTGCCCAAGGAGTGCTCGATGAAGACATCCTTCATGCCCACCTTGCCGTAGGCGTATCCGATGTCGACTTTAGCTTTCCAGTCCTCATAGGTAGCCTTGAATCCCACACGCATGTCGGGAACGGCCATACCATCGTTGAGCTGGTTGTTGATCTCGTCGTTGGCGTCAAAGAGTCCGGCATCCAAGAGGACACGTCCCGAAGGCTTGACAACGAGTTTGCTTTCTGTCTTTTCCTGGGCCTGCAGCGTCGTGGCGGCCAGCAGTGCAAGTCCGAAGAGTATTGTCTTTTTCATTTTATGATTCCTTTTCTTTTGTACAAATAGTTCAAACAGACAGTTTATTTTGTAGTCTCCTCAGCCTTACGCTCTACCTTGGCGACCTTACCTTCCTTGACGAGCTTGGCGAATTCCTTCTTAGCCTTGCCGAGCTGCTTCATGAAGTTGTCGTTGGCGTGAAGACGTGCTACGACGGCGCTGGCCACGAGGCGTGCTGCGTCGACATCGCTCTGGAAGTGATAGCCACAGATCACGCGGCTCTGTCCCATCTCATAGCCACGCTTGAGGATGGAGTCCTGGCGGTCGGGGTTCACCTCAGCGAGGACGAGAGCGGTAGCCCAGCCGATGGAGGTATGGCCGGAAGGATAGCTGCCGTTGGTGGAGAGCTCCTGCTGCTGTTCGGGGTTGCAGGTCATCTCGTGATAATAAGCAAAGGGACGTACACGCATATAGTGGTTTTTGGCAGCGCGTGTGGCCAGGTCGCCGGCGTCCTCGCGCATGTTGATGACGAGCTTATAGATTTCGGGTGTCTCTTCCTTGCTGATGCGCACACCGAAAGCGTCGGAGAAGGCGTTGGGCACTCCGTCGCCGTTGACACGTGCGTCGGCAGCGGCCTGGTCACCACGCGGTGTGTCGCGCTGGAGCTTGCCCCACTGATATTGTGCCTCGTCGTTGAGCCAGAGGATGGAACCTTGCTGGGGAGGAGGAGGCAACAGCGAGAGACTGTTGGCAACTTCGTCGGCACGCAGGAAATAAAGGTCGGGGTTGGTGCGGACATCCTTGATCTTGGACTGGCCGAAAGAGGAAACGGCGATGAGCGTCAGCATAAAGCTGACAACAAGTGACTTGATGTTGTTCATGATCTGTAATATGTTTTAAGTTTTAAAAATGTTGATTTTCGGTTTTTGCGATTGCGCTGCAAAGTTATGATGAAAGGCGGAATAAAAAAAGTTGCATTTGATGTATTATACAATATCACCAAATGCAACTTTTTACAAAGCGCTGTATTTTAGTAAGTTATATAGAATGAGGCGAAAGCAAAAAAGTTTCTGTGGCAGACACAGTAACAGGTTCATGTTGAAGACATAGTAACAGAGTAAACATAGTTTTTAGGCCTTATCATTGAAGACATAGTAACAGAGTAAACATAGTTTTTAGGCCTTATCATTAAAGACATAGTAACAGAGTAAACATAGTTTTTAGGTCTTATCATTAAAGACATAGTAACAGAGTAAACATAGTTTTTAGGCCTTATCATTGAAGACATAGTAACAGAGTAAACATAGTTTTAGGCCTTATCATTAAAGACATAGTAACAGATTAGACATAGTAACGAAGCTATCTTATGTTTTCTCTGTTACTATGTCTTTTTCCTTGTTCACTCTGTTATTCTGTCTTATCATTAAAGACATAGTAACAGATTAAACATAGTAACGAAGCTATCTTATGTTTACTCTGTTACTATGTCTTTTTCCTTGTTCACTCTGTTATTCTGTCTTATCATTAAAGACATAGTAACAGATTAGACATAGTAACGAAGCTATCTTATGTTTACTCTGTTACTATGTCTTTTTCCTTGTTTACACTGTTACTATGTCTTTTTCCTTGTTCATTCTGTTATTCTGTCTTATTCCATCAGCCTGAGGATATAGTCAGCGATGCTTGACGGATGGCGCTCGGCGTACTGGCGGATGTCCTCCTCTGCCGGCACGAGTTTACCTTTGACGAGTCGGCTGATGACGGGGTTGAGATTACTGGCCACGTTGAGCATGCCGGGCAAGAGCAGACGCTTGACTTTCGGGTCGGCCAGCAGGAGGGCAAGCACACGGGCAGGCTGGTTCTCTCCGTTGCTCCACTGGAGAATCTGGCCCGTCAGCCGCGGATCCGTGCGGAAGAGCGCATCGTAGAAGCGGTCGATTTCAGACTTGATGGCGTGAACAGTGTCGTGGGTGTCGTCGCCTCGGCGCTCCTCACCAGTATAGCGTGCGATGAGATGGCGCAGTTGTTGCAGGGCGGATAGCTCATGGTAACGGTCGTCGAGATGCTGAAGGCGCCGCAGCAAGGCGATGCGGTCGGCACTTTCCAAAGTAGGAAGCATGTCGGCCCACTGATGAGTGAGCGTATCGGTTACCTTGTCTTGCTGTTCCAGTGCGGCGATGTCTCGGAGCCGCTGCCCCACGAAGCGTCGCAGGCGGTCCTGTACTTCCTTAGACATCAGCCTTTCCATGCGCTGGCGGATGGTGTCGAGCGTCGGTGCCATGTCATCAATCGTCTTGATGGCCATCCCCTTGCGGTAGTTGTCGATGAGCGTGGGCAAGTCGTCGCTGATGCCTTCGACGGGCAGCGTGCCGGTGAGCAGACTTAGGTCTTTGTTCAACTCTTGGCGGATGGCACTGATCTGCCGGAGCCAGGAAGCATTTCTCGAAGCCTGCTCGCCCAACTGCTCGGGTCGTCCCTGGGTCAGCACCTGCTGGCTGTCGCCGATGAGCTGATGGGCATCGAAGAGTTCCGTTTGCCTGATGGCGTCGATCTGCTGCAATACGAGGCGCACGAAATAGATCACCATGTGGCTGTTGAGCCGCATGATACGTTCCGAGACAGCCGCAAAGCACTGGTTCGAGACCTTCCATGAGCGTTTCTTGCGAGTGCCGAGGCGGTGGAGCTCAGTTTCAATATTCCTCAGCTCATGGGTCTCTTCCTCGCTGAGAATATCGCGGTATTTCTTCACAGCTTCCAAGCGTCGCATGAGATCGCGCTGGCGAGCTCTCAGCTCTAGACGATAGGAGCGCCGCAGACGCAGCAGGAAGAGATAGACGAGCAGCATGGTTCCCAGCACGATCGCCGTCGCCTCCAGGAGATTGCGCCGTGTGATCATACTCGTCTCCATGGCAATCCATTCCGACTGCCGTTCATTTCCAGCCTTGAAACAGAGCACGCCGAGGTCGCAGCCTAAGTACAGCCGTCCGTTGCTAACCAGAGACGCTTGCGGGTGGAACTTGATGTCGCGGAAATAGGTGCCTTCGGCGCGGAGCCGCTGTCCTTTCACCTTGAGCTTCATGATACCCCGCTCCAAGAGCGCGTAGACGGTGCTGTCGTTGGCAGGCAACAGAGCCGCCGTGCCCTCCACACTGATCGTGTCGGGTCCGCCTTGCAGACAGATGCCGTCGTTGTTGGCCAGCAGCGTGGCAGGCGGATAAGAGTTGATGATCGCAGTCAGTCGTGGGCTTAACCCTTGGTGGGCGAAGACCGGTTGCGGTCCGTCGCCCCGGTCCGTCCACAGGCCGTCGTTGAGAGTGGCGATCATCATGCGCTGGTTGTCGGGAGCCGTATAGAACGAGGTGACATATTTGTCGCGGAACGTTGCCACGCTATGAACCTGGCTACCATCGAGCGGCAGCTTCATCATGCCGTCCTGCACACCTATATATAAAATAGGAGTCTTTGCAGGCAGCAGACCCATGGCAGTCACCTTTTTCTTTGTGGCGAAGATCTTGTGGGGCACGTGAGAGAGATAGTTGCCCCACAGGTGATTGCCCAGGCTGAGCCGGAAGATTTGCTGCTGGCTGTCGAGATAGTAGAGCGTGCCACCGTCGGCCATGCCGTTGACGATGGTGTTGGTGTGTATGAAGTCGAAGATCTTTTTAGCCTGTCTACTGCCGTCGGTCAGTGCGAAGACGTTGCCGTGGTCGTCGACAAAGCAAAGCCGCTGGTCGTCCTGACAGGCTACGACGATGGGGTAGGGCGCTGAGCTGGACAGGTGGCGGGGCAACTGCCACACGGCGTGGTCGGTGACGAGCCATACGAAGTCGTCGTCGCCGGACTGGGTAACCACGTGCGAAGACTTAGAAGGAACGGGCCGCCGCAACTGCAAGTGGGAGAAGTGGTGGAGATCGTCGGAGAGGATCGCGCGGCTGCGACTGAGGAAACAGTAGGTCTTGCCCGTGCGGAAGAAGCTCGTGGCAACGTCGGGCAAGCCGTAAGTCCTCTCTTTGCCGTTTGGCTCGCGCTCGTAGTATTGGTCACCGGCGAGGTAGCAGAGACGTTTGCCCAGCCGTTCCACCCATGTCACCTTGTTTCCAGCGTGGATGAGCTGCGTCTTGCCGGAGTGCGTGTCAACGAGAGCCAGTCCGCTGTCGGTGGCGAGAGCCAGGCGTCGGGCGTCAAGGTTGGCGATGAGCGGCGTGGCAAAGGACACGCTGTTGCTGCGGTCGCGTGGATAGATCTTTTCCAGTTTGTGGTGTCCAGCGTTCAGCACAAAGAGTCCCTGGCTGGTGGCCGCATAGAGTCGTCCGGCCTTCCACTTGATGTCGTAGACCGAGTAGTGAAGCTCTTTGATGTCGATGGGATAGTGAGCGACGGGATATAAAGCGTTGCCGTCGAACCGGTATTGTGTCAGTCCGCCGTTGCGGTGTCCGATCCAATACGTGCTGTCGTGCCTGACGACACAGTAGATGCGGTCGGAGCCAAGCTTGAAGTGCTGGCGCCCGTGTGCCGTCATGCGCCACAGATCGCCGTATTCGCCGCCGACCCAGTGCACGCTGTCGCCTTCGGCGGATAGCGAGGCGAGCGGCTCGTCGAAGTAGGTTTCTATCTCGTCCCAGCCCGACTTCTCTTTCTCTTTGTTGCAGCCGGTGAGAAGAATGGTACACAACACGGCATACAAAGCCAGGTGCCATACCAAGGGTTGCCGCACCGGGCTGGCGGAGAAGGCTTTCCGCCGGGAGCGGCGATTGCTGTGTAGTGGTTTTGTCGTCATTGGTTGAGTCTCCTCAGTATGAGAGTTAGAAAGACGCATTGCTGAGGACTTCGTCCATCACCCGGTCGTTGTCGTCGACGGGCACCTGCTCCATGCGCTGGAAGTCAAAGCACACGCCGATCTTGTAAGCCTGCGGCACCTGAGCCAGGAAGCGGTCATAATATCCGCGTCCGCGTCCGAGGCGGTGTCCCTTGCTGTCGAAACTCATACCTGGCACGATGATCAGCTCGATGCTGTCGAGGTCGCGGTAAGGCTTGCCGACGGGTTCGAGCAGGTTGTAGATGCCTTCGGCGAGGTCGTCCGGTCCCGTGTATTGCCGTGGTTCGATATGTTCCTTGTCGATGCATTTCGGCAGGATGACGGTCTTGCCCTCCTTGAGCAGTGTGTCGACGAGATGGCGAGTGTCCACCTCATCGGGCAGCGCATAGTAGAGCATCACCACGCGGGCAGTCTGCAGGCGTGGGTGGTCGAGCACCTTCTGTTCGATCTCTTTCGACCAAACCTCACGTTGCTCCAGGGAGTATTGTTGTTTCCGCTGTCGGATGTCTTTCCGGAGTTGTTGCTTTAAAGAATGAAGGTCACTCATATTTCAAAGGTGTTACTTAGAAAAGACAAAGTTAAAAATAATTTTCTAAGAGGCTATGAGGTTAGTCGATTTTAACATATTGAGACGATCTTTCCATAGTACCGTCAAGTTCTGAAAGCACTTGATGCCGGCGAGCTGGTCTGTGAGTGAAAATTGATTTTGCTGCCAGACAAACAATCATTCGGTACGTAGGAAAAGATCATTCCCTACGTAGCGAACGATCTTTTTCTATAGGATTACAATGTTAGTAACCTTGTTTCAACCTCACAAAAACATGGCTTCAACCCCATGAGAAAAGTGATTTGGTGCCACAAGAACACTGCGTTTCATCAACGACATCACCGATCAGAAAAGGAAAATAGTCCTTGGCAAGCTTTAGCTCCTAATGGAACTCTGAGTCTCAGCCTACGGGATAGCGAGCAAGCTCGCCGTCTATCCCGTAGGTAGAGACTCACCCCCTACGGGGTTAAAGCCTGTCCAGGACTATTTTCATTTCCTACTAATCACTGTAACCAATTCAGTGAAGAATACTCATATCCGACCCACGGGAAATATCCATTGTGCCGAAATAATAACCTTGCTTCACAGCAAGGGCTTTATTTGTTTTCTTCCAAACCTTGGGCTTGTCCGGTGGCGTCATTATTCTGCTTTATCGTATTTCTTGCGGATCATTCCGATCTCGTGGATCAGCTCAGCGTAGTGGAGTGCGTTGAGACTCGTCGAGGGCAGAGAAGACTGCTGTTTGCGGCAGAACGACTCCACGGTGTCGAGATGCTGAAGCAGGAAGAGACGGGCGTCGGAGTTGGAGGCATTGAGGCTGAACGTGCTCTTGTCCTTCGACGGATCCGCATTGATGTCCTGGTTGAGCGTGTTGATGTAGGCACGTTCCAGCTGACGGCGGTAGTAGTCCTGCTTGTCGCCTTCCTTGCCCAACGGTTTCCACACAGCGTGGAAGAGGTCGGTGAGGTATTCCTGCACGGGATAGGGCTTGAGCGCACGCTGGCTCTTCTTGTACTGGTTGGCCACCATACCCGACGAGAGCAGGTAGGAGACGAGTGTACGGGCGCGGTTCACGATCTCGTCCTCGGCGTCGAGGTTGAGTTTCGTACAGATGCTCGTGGGATAAAGCCACAGAGGAGCCTCGAAGACATTGCGCGCACACCAGTCTATGGCCTCCTTCTGCACGTCGCGCGGAACGACTTCGGTGACGGGCATACCAGGGATTGTGTTGGTGTATATGCCGCCGATGTTGCGCTGCACATGGAGACAATAGCGGGCAAACTGCGAGCGCACGGACTTATGCATCTCTTCGAGATCGTCGTACTGGCCGTCGGGTTGTGCCGTCCACTTTTCGAGATTTGCGACGACGCGCTTTAGGTTCTTGATGCCATAGTCGCTGGCTTTCATGTTGTCGTCGCCGAGACTCTCGGTCTGGCTGCGCGGATCCTGGCCACGCCCCTCGTCACCACAGTAGGCCAGACGATGGTCGCGACGGAGCGCCTCGCTGACTTCCGTGCGCAGCTGCTTGGCTTCTTTCCACGGATCCTTGAATTCCGGACGATACTGGTAGCCCCATTTGATGGCCCACTTGTCGTAGACATTGATGCGTGGGAACAGTCCGCGCTCCGACACGCCGTCCTCTGGCTGAGCCACATAGTTGAAGCGGGCATAGTCCATGATGCTCACCGTGTGGCCGTTGGCCTCCACCCACTTCTTGTCGCGGAGCTTCTCCACGGGTGTGGCGCTGCTGGCGATCATGTTGTGGCGCAGGCCCAGCGTGTGTCCGACCTCATGGGAAGAGACAAAACGGATGAGCTCGCCCATGAGCTTGTCGGGCAGTTGCATGGTCTGCGCACGCTTGTCGAGTGGTCCGCACTGGGTGATATACCATTTGCGCACCAGGTTCATCACGTTGTGATACCAGCAGATATGGCTCTCGATGATCTCGCCGCTGCGTGGATCCACAATGCGCGGACCGTAGGCGTTCTCGGTCTCGGAAGGCAGATAGCGCAGGAAACAATACTGCGCATCGTCGGGACTGATCGAGCTGCCCTTGGGCACTTCGCGGGCTACGATGGCGTTTTTGAAACCGGCAGCCTCAAAGGCAGCGTTCCAGTCGTTGATGCCGGCGATGAGATAGGGCACCCATTTCTTCGGCGTTGCCGGGTCGATGTAGTAGACGATCTGCTTTTTCGGTTCCACTAGCTTGCCCTGCTGATAGGCCTTAGGGTCCTTCGGCTCCAGACGATAGCGGTTGATGATGGCGTAGCCCTTGGAGGGAGCACCGTCGGAGAAGCGGGTCTGACGCGTCTCGAAGAAGCCCACACGCTCGTCGGCGATACGTGGCTGCATCGGCTTCTCGGGCAGGATCACGATGCTCGTGTTCATGCCGATGGTGACAAAACCGGTTTTTGACGCCGGCATCTTGCCGTCGGGACAACTATAGGTGCGCAGCGTTTTCACCTCCACGTTGATGGGATAGACCGTCATCGTGTCGACAAAGCTGCGGTCAGCCTGCAAGGCCGTGACGTTGACGATCTTGCGGTCTGACGACGAGAGTCCGAAGATGTTGTTGTCCTGAACGAAGAACTTGCTCACCTCCACGAGCATGTCGCCCGTCTTGGGATTCTTGCCGATGATGTCGAACTTCGCCACGATAGGGTCGGCGGTCGACTTTTCAACGAGCTGCGCCATCTGTTCCTTTGCGTCAGCGACCTGCGTCTTGGCATAGGCACGGAGCAGCAGCGTCTTGTCGTCACGCTTCTCGAAATAAATGGTGCTGTGGTTGACCTCCTCGCCGGGCAGTTCCTTGAAGGCCTGCGGCACCGAGGTGAAGCGTGTCACGGCCAGGAGCATGCGGTCGGTGATGCTCTGTGGTACCTCGAAATACCATTTGTCCTCGATATGTCGCACGGTGAAGAGTCCGTTACGAACCGATCCGCCTTTCTTCACAAGTTTGTCGTAGGCGTTTGTCTTCTTGGCGGCTGTGGTGTCTTTCTTTGCTTTGTCCGCCGACTTTTCCTTTGCGATCGAGTCTTTGTGGCCGGTGGAGTCTTTGCGCATCACACTGATGTTGTCGGTATCGAAGCGTCCGATGCTGTAATGGCTGCTGGCTGGCAAGCCGAAGGTCAAGGCCAGGGCCGTGCTGAGTGTCAGTTGTCTGAAGTTGATATTCATATTGTTGATGGATTAGAGCATCCCCATCCTCTTGGGATGGAGATGGCTATATATTTCTTGTCTGATTGGAAAGAGCGTATTGCTATTCGTTGTTGGTCAGATTGGGATTCTTCTTTCTTGCGTCTTCGGGGAAGGGAATCACGTAGAGCTTAGAGTCGGGAGCGAGCGTATAGCTCTTGTGCTCCGTAGTGGTGTCGACGAGTGGGAAGGTGCGTGTGATCGTCTTCTTATAGTCTTCTTCCGTGTTGAACCGTTTGAGGTCCCAGAAGCGATGGAAGCCGAAGAGCAGTTCGCGGCGTCGCTCGTCAATGACGTTTTGGACAGCCTCCTTGACGTTGGCCGGCGTCTGCAACACAGCGACCTCCCCGACGATGCGCTTGGCACGCAGCGTGTTGAGCGTCTGGGTGGACTGTGCGAGCTGGCCCAGACGAGCCTCGGCTTCGGCTTTGATGAGATAGACCTCGGCCGTGCGCAGACCTACCGACGAATAGAAGAACTTGCTGTAGGTGATGCTGGTGTTCCACAGTGCGGCTCCGCTGCCATTGTCGAAATAGTAGACCGAGTTACCCGTGGTCTTGAAAAACAAGGTCAACCGCAGGTCGTTGCTGCCATAGAGCTTGACGAGTTCGGGGCTGATCATGCCGTAGGTGTAGGCCGGGTTGTCGGAGTAGCTGCCCATATAGGCATAGTTGAGCACCTCGGGATTGCCGCCTTTGGCATAGGTCTTCACCTTAGTGGGTCCGCCCTTCTTCTGCAAGTCGATGTAGTCGATCAGGTCGCTTTTGAGTGCAAGACTTTGATTGGCATCGTCGAGTGCCTGCTGCCAGTCGTGATGGAAGAGATGCACGAGGGCTGAGAGGGCGTAGCCGAAAGCCAGACTCGGGTGGTAGACATCCATGGGCTGCTGTTTGAGCAGAGGCAGAGCTTCCGCGATGTCCTTGAGGATGAACTGATAAGTCTGTTCGACGCTGGCCTTGGCAGGCTTCGCCTCCAGGTCGTATTTGTCCATGATAGCCACGCCGCCGTCGGTCTTGGCGGTGGCGGGGTTGTAGGCGCGGGCAAAGGTGTTGACGAGAACAAAGTGGTCCCAGGCCCTCATGATTCTGGCCTCGGCCTTGGCCAAGGCCTTGACCGAGTCGGCACCGGCACTGTCGTCGACGCGCGAGAGCACGATGTTCTCACGCAGGATATAGTTGTAGCAGTTCTCGTAGAGATTGTTGTCGGCGAGAACGTTGCGGTCGGCCTGCTCGTTGAACGTGGTGTTGATGCCGTCCCAACTGTTGTTTTCCTTTCCGATGACATTCGATTCTTTGATCCAGCAGTTGTCGCTGAGCATGGCAAAGGCCGAGGGATAATAGGCACGGGCCGGGTTGGCGACGAGTTCGAGATACTGCGTCGCGGAGTCCACGGTGATGGCCCCCGTGGGCGTGATGTCGATGTAGTTGTCGCACGAGGCCAGCGAGATGGTGGCAGCGGCGAGGAATGCGTATATTGCTTTGTGCATGATGTGTGATCTATATATAATAAGGTGTAGGTGTGGACCGAACGATGATCGCGGGCCGTCAGAAGCTCGTGGAGAGTCCGATGGCGAAGGTGCGCGGGATGGCCATGCCTCTCGTGCCGCTGTTCATGCTGTAGCTTTCCGGGTCGATATGGTGTCCGGCCTTGCAGGCGGTGAAGAGATTGTTGACCTGAAACGAGAAGCGTGTCTGTCCCAGATGGATCGCACTCGTCCACTGTGTGGGCAGCGTGTAGGCCAGGCTGACGGACCGCAACTTGATGTAGTCGGCGTCGGCCACCTGCACATCGCTGTAGCGCCACCACTCCGAGAACGTACCGGCGTAGGCCTGCGCCGTTTTGTCCATGTCGAGATAGAGGCGCGGCACGTTGTTCGTTGTGCTCCACCGGTTGGTGATGTCATTGGTAGCAACATCCCAGGCCGCAAGGTCGGCAGTGGGCAGACGCAGCTTGTTGCCGCCGGCATAGACAAAGAAGGCGTTGAGCTCCAGTCCGCGCCAACCCACATGCAGGTTCAGCGATCCGTTGTAGGTGGGCGTAAGCGTGCCCATATTCCGCAGAGCGGCAGTGCCTTTGAGCGATGATGAGGTGGTGACGCTTGTCACATTGCCCTGCTCGTCGAACGTAGCCATCTCGTTGCCGTTCTCGTCTTTGATGACGGGATAGCCGTTGACGGTGCGGCTGTAGGTGTAGGCCCATAGCGTGTTGTAGCTCGTGCCTTGCCAGAGATAGTTGGTGGGACTGAGGATGAACAGGCTGGCGTAGTCGCTCTCGCTGTGGTCCACGGTGAGCATCTTGTTGCTGTTGTGGGCATAGGTCAGCGTGGCTCCGATGTTCCAGTCACGGTTTTTATAGATGGTGGCGTTGAGGGTAAGCTCAATGCCTCGGTTGCGCATCTCGCCATTGTTGATGACGTGGCTCTTGGCGCCGACGGTGGGATCCATGTATTTTCTGACGAGCAGGTCGCTGGCGTGGCGGTTGTAATAGTCGATGGATCCGTTGATCCGGTTGTCGAGCACGGCGAAGTCGACACCGAAGTTGGTCGTTGCCGTCTTCTCCCAGCGCAGGTCGGGGTTGGGCAGGTCGTCGTCATCGTATTTGAGATACTGCGTCTTGACGGGGTTGCTCTGTGTCTTGTAGGTAGCCACGAAGTAGGTTGTCGAACTTTGGTCGACGTTGCCGTTGACGCCATAGGTCGCGCGCAGCTTCAGATA
The DNA here is from genome assembly GCA_900317685.1 of uncultured Prevotella sp. GTDB lineage: Bacteria > Bacteroidota > Bacteroidia > Bacteroidales > Bacteroidaceae > Prevotella. The sequence continues at coordinate 36,268 of ONHQ01000010.1, read as the reverse complement.
GTCGAGCCATGTGACAGGCCGCATGAAGTCTTCTTCCGAGATATTCCAACCGGCACCGACGGACCACAGCGGATGGTGCTGGTCGTTGGTATTGACGCCGAAGAGGTCGGCCTCGTCCCAACGGATGCTGCCCGTGAGGTTGTATTTGTTGGAATAGGTATATCCTGCGTTGGCGTAGAACGACGCATAGCGGTGGCGTGTGTCGTGCTGTGTGGTGGTCAGTCCGCCCATGGTGATGTTCTTGTCGAGCACGGCGCTGTGCCAGCCGTCGGTGCGCATTGTCTCCCAGTCCATAGCCTGCGAGGTGAGCGTGACGGGGTTGTAGCCATACATCAGTTGTTCGACCATGCGCGGGTTGTGGGTCTGTCTGAGCTCCAGTCCTGTGATGGCGGTGACGTGGTGCTTGCCAGAGAACTGATGGTCGAAGCTGAGCTGGTTGCGCAGCGTGTAGCGGCTGTAGTTCTGTGAGCCCTGATAGTATCGTCCGCCGGTGGGAATCTGTGCTTTGCCGTTCTCGTCGATACCCATGTTGTAAGTCATGCGCATGAGATAGTCGTTCTCAGCGTCGTAGGTCTCGTTGCGTCGCTGTGCCCACTCGTATTGATACATCAGATTGTAGCGCAGCATCTTCAGGAAGCGTGCCTCCACGTTGACAAAGGGTCTCAGGCTGACACGGCGCGAGCGTGTGACGCCCTGGCCCAGCGCGTCGAGGACGTTGAAGCCAAAGCTCTTGTAGGCATTGTTGCCCTGGAAAGCGTTGACGACACTGCCGTTGACGCTGCTTCCGGCATAGCCGCTCTGATTGACATAGGGCGAGACGACGCGGTTGCCGTTAGTATCCTCGATGCTCATGTAGCGCTCCTGGAAGTTATAGTTGTAGTTGCCCGGTGTGTTGTCGTGCGCCAGTCTCGTGTCTATGCCGACGTTGACGCCCAGCCATTTGGTGATTTGGAAGTTGGACTTCAGATACAGGCTGAAGCTGTTGCTCTTGTCGTTGATAGTGCGGTTGCGGTCATTCTCAAAGTTGAACGAGGCGAAGTGCTGGCTGCCGTTGGCTTTTTGCGAGAGGCTGATGTTGTAGCGCTGGGTCAGTGCCGAGCGCCATGCGAGGTCGCGGTATTGCTCATAGTAGTCGTTCTTGCGCCATTGGCTGAGCGTGGCCTCGACCTGCTCCGGGGTGATGTGTCCCTCGTCGCGGTCGCGATAGAGTTGGAAGAGCGGGCTGTAATAGTCCGTGGCGTAGCTGTTGAAGAGGTTAGCCACGCTGCCGCTCTGTGCCACGCGGGTATTGTAGACATCAGTCTGATAGTCGATGATGTCGCTTGTTGAGGCCAAGTCGAGGTTGTTGAAGTTGGGCTTGGTGGTGATGAACCAGTCGGCATTGACGTTGACGCGGGTGCCGAGTTTCTTTCCCGACTTCGTGGTGATGACGATGACGCCGTTGGCTGCGCGCGCGCCGTAGATGCTGGCCGCAGCAGCGTCTTTGAGTACGGTGACGCTTTCTACGTTGTAAGGGTTGACGTCTTTGAGGCTCATGTCTGTGGGCAGGTCATCGATGACGATGAGCGGCTGCGTGCCGATATCCGACGAGAAGGTGCCGATGCCACGGAGGACAGGCGCCATCTCGCCCGTGTTGGGATTGAGTTCCATGCGCAGTCCGGCGACCTGGCCTTCGAGTGCGGCTGCGATGTCGGTATGCATCTGTCGGTTGAGTCGTGTGGAGTCCACGAAGCCATAGGCCGCTGTGGAGCGCTCTCGCGAGATCTTCTGATAACCGGTGGACACCACTTCCACGTCTTTGAGCGTGTGTGCCGTGCTGTGGAGCTTGGCGTTGATGGTGGTGCGGCTGGCCGTGATCTCCACGGGATCCAGTCCTAAGTAGGAGAATACGAGGATGGCTTTGGGGTTGCTCACGCTGATGGTGTAGTGACCGTCAGTGTCTGTGACAGCACCGAGTCCGGTGCCTTTGATTCTGATGGAAGCGCCGACGAGCGGTTCTCCGCTGTCGTCGGTGACGGTGCCGGTGATGGCACGCGCCTGGTAAGTAGGTTTCCCCGCAGTTTGTTGTGTGCCGGTCATGCTGTGCTGTGCCCAAGTGGGAGCCGGGAGCAAGAGCATGGCAGACAGAAATAAGATGGAGGTAGCCTTTTCTCTCTTCACGCTAAGCGTCGAAGCAGTCTGTTCTTTCTTCTCCTCTCTCTTCATGAAATGTATGCAATGAGGGTGTAATGTTTGAAACTTAGAAAGTTAGATTGTTGTTATGTGGTCGTATGATTCAGCATCATCTTTCACTTTAGGCTGACAAAGGTAAGCATAAAATCCGAGAAAACGAACATGGGAAAGGACTTTTTGCGTATAGGAGAAGCAATTTTGGGATTAGTTTGCACAGAAATTATCTGTCACGTATGGGTTCTGACAGAGACACAGAGGTTGATATTTAGTCTCCAACTACTATGCGCTGAACTCATACCAGGGGCAGGCTGCACCTTAATAATCCTTAAGAGTTGGTTCTCTCATTTTGGAATGATGGCATTTATCTGTAAATTCGCAAGTTCAATCATTGAGTATAGTACATAAACACAACATTGAAGCACCGTATGAAAAGACACTCTTCGCATTCTCTAAGCCGGCTGACTAAGCGGTTGGCTATATTCTCTGTTACCCTTTTTCTTTTTTCTCCTTTGCATGGTCAGTCAGTGGTCTCGTCGCATGACAGTTGTGACGTCATCGTTCCTCAAGGATATGAAGAGTCGCGGAGCGCCAACGCCCGCCGCGTGCCTTCGCAGTTCGCCGTGCCTTCTACGGAATCGGTTATCAACAACACGGGGAAAGTATATACCTTCAGACTGGCGACGTGCATCCTGCCGGAATATGTCCAGACGGGCTTTGGCAATCCTTATTCTCCCAAGAGCAAAGCGGAGGTGATCGCGGAAGTGCATAAATGGTGGGATCAGTTAGAGAAAGACTTGAACAGTGTCTACAACGATGCGGTAGGTGTCAAATTTGAGATTGTTCGCAACGACAACCTCATCCTTTTCGGTCTTACTGACCATGGTCTGAACCTTGACGCCTATCCCAACGACCAGACGCGGCTGTTCAAGAGCAAGGAAATCATCGATCAGGTGCTCGGCAATACCAACCTGTACGACCTTGGTATCCTCATCGGCTCGCCCGGAAACGGACGCAACGGCGTGGCGCAACTTGGCGGTGCCATCAACGAGAATCAAAAGGGTAGTGCTTGGGCTGTGCGCAATACGACCACCATAGCCCACGAGATAGGCCACTGCTTTGGTGCTGAGCATACCCATTCCACCAATAGCATTTCCATCTGCACGGAGCCAGGCTCGGGGCGTAGCATCATGAGCTACGGCTCGCCCCGCGACTTCTTCTCCTTGCCCAGCATCTACCAGATGCGGGCAACGCTGGCCAATATGAATTATTATGAAGACAAAGAACGCACGCGTCTGACCACCGTCATCGAGGGCAATAATACCGTTACGCCGTTTGCAGAGGAGGAGAAAGGCGAGAGGCCCCTGCTGGACAGGCAGCGCATCAAGACGGAATACACTATCACCAAAGGCAGCAACTTTCAGTTCTTTCTGCCCACCGTCACCCGCAACGACGGAGGATACCGCTATAATGCCAATACTTTTGACATCTCCAAAAACGACACAGAGCATGAGAATACCCTACGGCCGGCATATAAGGAGACAGAGGACAGTGTGGTGATGTTTGTGCCTCACTGCATTGCGCCTGACGCACTTAGTGAGGCGGAGAAGAAAGACGGCACCATGCACTTCGAGCAATACTCTGATGCGTCTGAAACAGGCAGCTACACTTTCCTGGCGGCTGTGCGCAACAACTCACATTACGATGCCATGCGCATCAAACTCAACATTGTTGACGGGGAACCGTTCCAGATTACGAGCGTCGTCTCGCCATCGAGGTCGCTTGAAAGCTATGGCATTGGCAGGACGTATACCATTCGGTGGAACAACTGTGCCGGGCTCTACGGCAAGGACAGCAAGGTGCGTATCCTGCTGTCCGACGACTTCGGAAAAAGCTATAAGTATGTGTTAGCCGACGATGTACCCAATTCGGGCGTGTGCGAGTTCGTGATGCCTTATATAAATATAGGTAAGGTGGACTATGAGGGATGGCCCAACTTCAAGACGGGCGGTGGCCGGCTGAAACTGGAGGTGATCGGTGAGGCTGCTTGTGATATCTATCCCCGGGAAGACTATACTTACCAGAATGAAGTCGTAGCAAAAGGGTGGGAGTTGCAGACCGCTACCCAGCGCGGACAGTTCAAGACGACTGATGGCAGCCGTCTGCCTGAGCCTTTCGTAGAGGCAAAGAGCCTTCAGGACATTCCGGCTATGCCGACTAATATTGTTGCTTACCACAAAAGTGCTCCTGCCAAGACCTTTGCCTGCACGACATCTGAGACGCATGAGGGTGATCTTGTCAGACGCAGTTGGAAGGCAACGGTCAGCTATGGTAGTTCCAACACCGACTACACTTATACGCAGCTGATCAGACTTCCCCACACCGTCTCTGCGCAAGCACTTGTGCGCGCTGCCGCCCAGCAACTCGCGCCCATGGCTCAAGTGCTTTACCACAACATGGGTGAGATGGGTTATCCTGACGAAGGGTTGTCTGCGGCTAAGGCTTTTAAGGCTGCATACGTCAAGGTGTTTGAGGGCAACGACATTGTCAGCGGAGTTCGTTCTGCGGATGTTGATGAACTGAAAGCGGCGATGACAGTACTCACCAAGATTGGTGATGATGATATTGTCAAACCCGAGGAGGGCAGATACTATCAGGTGCGGGCCTATCTGAGTCCCCACGACCGCGACACCTATTTCTATATGGTTGATGACGGTACCGGCGAGAAGCTGGTCAGGGATGCCGACTTCGCGAATTATATCACAGCGAGCCAGAAGCAGACGGCACGCTGGCGTTGCTATCAGCAAGACGGCAAATATCACTTTGTCAGCGACAGGGGCAATGAACTGTTCAGCGCCTATGTCCCTGAGGGTGGTAGCCTGGACGCAAAGGTGAGCGACTTCTACAATTTCAGCAATTCGGGAACTGGACGTACGCTCGCACGCGGTTATTCCTGGGGCGCCTTCACCATCCTCAACACCCAGGGCTATGGTTGTCAGGTGGGTCTCAACGGTATGTTCTCTGTTGTACGGGGCGTCGGCAATGGTCCGATGAGCGCCGACCAGCGAACCAACTGTGTCAACGGCTTGATCGTCTCTACCGACTTTCAGTTTGTGTCCACCGGAGAAACATACACTACAGGCATTGCGACGATCGCCAAGAAGACCGCCGCATCATCACCAAGTGTCTATACGCTGGATGGCCGAAAGGTTGAAACAGATATCAGCAACCTGCCAAAAGGGATATATATTATCGGTAACAAGAAAATAATCATCAGATAAAGGGGCACCGTGGATATTGTTATCTTCTCTGAATCGGCTACAATAGTTAGCAGGAAAGGAAAATAGTCCATGAAGAGAATCGCTATCGCGTAAAATTGCGCACGGACGCATAAAATAGCGCAAACGAGAGACTTTAAATGACACCTCGTATACCACTTGCTGTGATTCATGATAAGAAATATTAGAGATTAGGTATCACATCATTAGACCGCTGAGAGCAGCTTCCAGGAGGTCCGCTTCCGGGAGGTCCGCTGCCCTCAGCGGACATTATATCTGAAACTACGCGCTATTCTGTTTAGGAAAGTATGTTTCATAGTAAGGCCGCTGTGGGCAGCGGCCCTCCCGGCAGCGGACATTGCTTTGCTTCAGCTTAATTCCAACGTCTTATGGTCTTTCTTCTTTTAGCTGGATTCCAACGTTTTATGTTCTTTCTTCTTTTAACGCGCCATCTACGATGCCATCAAGAATATTAACGAATATCGAGAATATATGCAGGATTACTCTTATGCTTCGGACTTACAGTGAATTTCTGCCTTCTCTTGCCATAACCCCACGGAGAATATCAGCTGTGCGGACGTTCTCACGGGGTCGAAGCCATGTTCTTATTAATCAATGAAGGCTCCCCGTAATCACTACGGAGAGCCTTTGGAATCATTAAAATCATCTGTCTTACTGAAAAGAAGTAAGTACAGCGAACCTACATAACATCTTGTAACCTAACTTTACACTTTAAAAACCTAAACTCTTAGTAATATATGAAGCAATGCTTATTGCATTTTTTTCTTAATTGAATCCATCTTGATCTTCATCCCATCACATCTTGATCACATTGACCGACAGCGGAGCGAGTACTACCTTGAACGTCTTTCCTGTCTTCTGCTTGACGGTCACCGGCACGATGTGCTTCGGGTTGTCGATGGTGTTGGTGTCCTCGGGCTTGGCAGCCTTCAGTGTGGTGATGGTACCCTTACCGGCTACCTTTCCACCGCTAATGGTGACGGTGAGCGTCTGCGCTGTCTTTCCGCCGTTGACCACCTTCAAGTATGTATGTCCCGAATGGGTGTCGGTCGTAGCCGAGTAGTACAGTTGCGGCAGTTTCTTACCCTCATACTGCATCGTCGGCATGTCCTTGTCTGTCATCGGCACAATGCGGTTGCCGACATTCTGGGCGAACATGCACTGAGCGTAATAGGAAGGTGAGCCGTAAGCGTTGAGCGCGTCATATCCGATGAGGTCGCTCTCCCATTGCATGCCACCCTTATTGACGTTGACAAAGAGCGGTGCGTAGCAGTGACCGATCAGCAGGTCGGCGTTGCGCTCCATACCCGTCATCCAGGCAGCGTCGCCAAGTGCCGCATTCATATTAGTGGTCGGCTTGCCCTCGCGCGCGGCCCATTCACCACAGAAAATCTTCGGGCCCTTGCGGTCATACTTATCGTATTGGTTAGCAGCCTCATACATGCCGCCCGTACTGCGATAGTAGTGCTCGTCGATAACGTCGAACTTCAGTCCCGTCACGCCCGTCTCCTGAGCCCAGTGCTCCACCATCTTCTGATCAGCTGTAGAGATAAGTTGCAGCTGAGGATACTTGGCTTTGATGGCCTCATAGAACTTTTTATAGCGTCCGGCATAGGAGCCGCTCTCGTCGAAGAAGTCCTCATTGCCGATCTCCACATAGTGCAGAGGGAAGGGCTCGGGATGGCCGTCGCGCACACGCTGTGCGCCCCATTTGGTGTCGGGTCCGCCCGTAACATACTCGATCTCGTCGAGTGCATCCTGGATGAAACCGTCGACATAGTCGGCAGTGAGGTAGTCGCCGCTGAGCGTATATCCGGCGAAGACCGCGAGGATCGGCTCTGCGCCACAGTCCTCGGCCCACTCAAGAAACTCCAAGAGGCCGAGGCCGTCGGTAGAGCGATAGCCCCATGGACTCATGTGTCCGGGACGCTCATCGGGATCGCCGACTGTGCGCTTCCAGTCAAAGCGGTTGCGGAAGTCGTTGCCCTCGACATAGTTACCACCCGGGAAACGCAGAAACTTAGGCTTCATCTGGCACATCATCTCCATGAGATCCTTGCGCAGTCCGTTGGGACGGTTATTGAACGTCTCAGGAAAGAGCACCGTCTTGCTCAGATCGTACGTTCCCCCGTTGTCGGCCGTGATGACAAAGCGTGCGTCTTTCGTGGCTTTGATCTTTTCGGGCACCGTCAGCTCGAAGGTCTTCTTCTGCCAGTTCTCGCCGAGACCGTCTATCTTTGTAGATGCGAAGACCGTCTTGCCGTCGTTGCTGACGAGGCTGAGCGTGAGTGCCGTGCCGCTGCCTTTTTCTGCCTTGGCGATGACATATCCTTTATAGCGTTCTTTCGCGCGGATGGGCACGCCCCAGAACCCTCCGTTGGCAATGCTTGCTCCGGCTTTGGCCTTCCATTGCAGCACCGCGGGGTTGGCACGGTTGTATCCGCCCTTCTGCGTGAGCGTGAGCTGTGAGGCGAGCGTGTCGGTAGCCAGCCAGTATTTGGGTCCACCCGAATGCCAGGGCGTCCATGGGTTGCGAGGCTGTCCGTTGACATCCTCACGGAAGGAAGGGTCGCGCAGGATCTGAGCGTAGAGACCGCCTTCATAGGAGAAGTTGATCTCCTCGGTCATCATACCATATAGTGTCGGGCTTACCGCCTTCTGGGCTTTGTCGAGTTGCAGGGTCAGCTGCTGGGCACTGGTGCCGAGTGCTGCCATGAGCATGAGAGTAGTTAAAGCAGTTTTTGTCGTTTTCATTTTTGGGAGATTTGATTTCTGCTGCAAAATTACGACATTCGTCCCTATCTTACTTTATTATTAGTCTCATAGAGTTTTGATATTTGTATCACGGTGTAACATATTCTTTATAAAATGTCTTTTTAGTCACTTTTTTGAGATAAAGACGTAATGACTTACTATTTTTTTACTATCTTTGTGGCTACAAAGACAGGAGCCGCGACGTTCCGCCGTAAACCGTTTACTTCCGGATGCCGTGTTTCTCCAAAACTTAATAACATAACATCGTGTCACCGACACAGATTAAAACCATCATGCGGAACCTGATACAGACCCTTCTCTTCCTTATCCTATTATTGACTTCCGCCTTTGCGGAGGCTCAGACCGGCAAACTCTACAACACCGAAAACGGCTTGTCGAGCAGCTTTGCCAACCAAGTGTTTCAAGACAGCCGTGGCTTCATCTGGATTGCCACGCGCAATGGCTTGAATTTCTTCGACGGCTATCACTTCATTGTCATCAACCGCGACAATGCCGGCGCGCGCGGATTTGACAGCAACTATATTAATAAGGTGGGGCAGGACCGGCAGGGCAACATCCTTCTGGGCTCCAACAAAGGTCTCATGAGTTACGACGGACAGCAGTTCCACGCTTACAAGATCTACAATGCCGAGCACAAACTCATCAAGACCTATGTCAACGACATCGTTGTGCGCCACAATGGTCAGGTGCTCATCGGCACGTCGGGATATGGCATTCTACAGCCTGCTGCTCAAGCCAACGACTATGTCTGCCGGCCGGTGAAGGGCGCAATCAGCAAGTTGAAATATATCCGGCGGATGGCAGAAGACCGGCTGGGCCGTTTGTGGATCAATACCGAGGACGGCCGCCTGCTGTGTCTGGACCATCAGGGACGACTCGCTCAGAAGTTTTTGGGCAAAGGCGACCAGGCCGTGACCTCCATCGTCTGCGATGCGCTGGGCAATGTCTATATCGGCACGGCGGGCGACGGCGTCTATTTCTCACGCGGCGGCACGGCACCTTTTACCCAGATCAGTGCCTTGGGCAAACTCGCCGTGTCGTGTGTCTTTGTCGCGCCTTCGGGTAAAGTCTATGTCGGCAGCGACGGCTACGGCCTGTATGCCTATCAGCCGACCACCGGCGTTGTGGTCAACAACCCATTCTATTCCAACCGCATCGACCTCACCACGGGCAAAGTCAACTCCATCATCCAGGACCGGCAGGGCAATTTGTGGATGACGATGCTACAAAAAGGACTCTACATGCAGCCCGCACTTGCCTTTGACTTCGGATATATCGGCTACCGCGCGGGCAACGACAACCCCATCGGCGGCAACTGCGTCACGCGTGTGCTCTTTGGTGAGGGCGGCACGATGTGGGTGGGAACCGACCGCGACGGCCTCTATCTCCTTGACGCTATGGGCAAGCAGCTGCGGCACTATACCTTCCCCAACACCATTGAAGCGCTGTGCTTCGACAGTCATCACAGACTCTGGATTGGCAGTTATCTCGACGGCTGCGGCTATCTCGACGGCGGCAGCTACCATCCCGTGAATCTCGGACAGGGTGTGAGCGTCTTTGACATCAAATGCGACGCAAAGGGCAATGTCTGGCTGGCCACGCTCGGCAACGGTCTCGTCATGATCCGTCCCGACGGCACCCGCCGTAGCTATGTCATGGCAAAAGGTGCCGACAACAACTTCAAGGTCAACAGCCTGCCTAATAACTTCCTCTTCAAACTGGCCTTCTCGCGCGACGGCAGCCGCCTCTTCGTGGCCAACTCGGTGGGTCTGGCCTGTCTCGACCTTAAGCATGACAGCTGGGTGAGCACCTTCGGCGTGAACAGTGTCGACCAAGGCTCGTTTGCCCACAGCCTCTATGTCGACAGCCGCGACCGCGTGTGGGTAGGCAGCAACGACATGCTCTACTGCCACGACAAGACCCACTGGAGCAAGCCTCTCGTCTACACGGTGCGGCAGGGACTGCCCGACAACAGCGTCGCCTTCATGCAGGAGGACCGTCAGGGACGCCTGTGGCTCGGTACGTTCCACGGACTTTGCTTCATGGACATGCGCACGGGCAAGACCCAAAGCTTCTTTGTCGGCAATGGCTTGCAGGGCAATGAGTTCAGCGACGGTGCTGTCTCGCTCTCGGCCGATGGCCGCCGCATGCTTGTTGGCGGACCGGGCGGCATCAACGTTTTCAACCCTTCGCATATCGGCCGCACATCGTGGAAAGGCGTGGTGCATATCTCGCGCTTCCTCGTAGGCAATCAGACGGTACTGCCGGGAATGAAGTCGGGATGGTTCACCATCACCGAGAAGCCTTGCTACGATTCCCGCCTGTTCTCTCTGGCCCAGGACGACAACAGCTTCTCGCTGGAGCTGACGACACTCACATATAATAATGTGGAGCAGGTGACCTACGCCTACAGCATCAACGACGAGAGATGGAAGACACTGGCACAAGGACAGAATGTGCTGTCCTTCGCCCATCTGCCTGCCGGCAAATATCAGTTCCGCGTCAAGGCACTCTACAATGGTCTGTCGTCGGCCGAAGAGGAATTCATGGTTGAGATCCGCCCTGCGTGGTACGCCTCCTGGCCGGCCAAGTTTGTCTATCTGGTCTTGCTGGTCTGGGCTTTCTACGCTTATCTTGCCTACCGCAAACGCAAGGAGCAGGAGCACCTCACGCTCCAGGAGCATATCCATGCCGAGGAGATGGGTGAGGCCAAGCTACGCTTCTTCGTCAATATCAGCCACGACATCCGCACGCCGCTCACCCTGATCCTCACGCCACTGCTCTCGCTCATCAAGACCGACCGCGATCCGCAGCGGCAAAACACCTATGCGCTCATGCGCCGCAACGCCGAGCGTATCCTCCACCTCGTCAACCAGATGATGGACCTCCGCAAGATCGACAAGGGCAAGATGGTCATGCACATGCAGAAAACCGATATGGTCAGCTTCATCGACGACGAGGTGCAGCTCTTCCAGCAGCAGGCCAACATCAAGAAGATACGCTTTGCCTTCCACCACGACAGTGATGTGCTCCCCGTGTGGGTGGACCGTGACAACTTCGACAAGGTGATCATGAACCTGCTCTCCAACGCCTTTAAGTTCACGCCGACGGGTGGCGGTGTCACCATCAGCCTGACACACACCGACACCGACGCTGTCATCACCGTGCGCGACACGGGATGCGGCATACCGAAGGACAAGCTTGAGACGATCTTCCAACGCTTCTATCAGAGTCCTACCCGCATGGGAGAGCGCAACACGGGTACGGGCATCGGCCTCGACCTCACCCGTTCGCTCGTGGAACTTCACTACGGTACGATCACGGCCCGCAACAACAGTGAGGGACCCGGCTCCAGCTTTGTCGTCACTCTGCCTTTGGGCAACAAGCATCTCAAGCCTGAGGAGATGGTCGCTGACGACGGCAGCATGAACGCACCCAAGCACGACGACAGTGAAGCCGACAAGCAGCTGGCTCAGGAACTCAATGATATGGAGACCGATCCGCTCGTGCATCCGGTAGCCTCACGCGACGACAACAGCAAGCCGACGATTGCCATTGTGGAGGACGACGACGAGATCGCCAGCTATCTCCAGACCGAACTGAGCAATGAATACAACGTCCGCTACTATCCCAACGGCAAGGTGGCGCTCGCGGAAATCCTCAAGGACATGCCCAACCTGGTCATCAGCGACGTGATGATGCCGGAGATGGACGGTATTACTTTGTGCACGAAACTCAAGTCGAACATCAACACCAACCACCTGCCCGTCATCCTCCTCACTGCCAAGAGCCGCGACGAGGACCGCATGGAGGGCTTGGAGACCGGTGCCGACGCTTATGTGGTGAAGCCGTTCAACATGGACATCCTGCGCCGCACCATCGCCAACCTCCTCGCTGTGCGCCGTACGCTGAAGAACAAGTTCACCGGACAGGAGGACCAGGCCGACAAGGTCAACAAGGTAGACGTGCAGACTCCCGACGACAAATTCCTGCAACGGGTCATGGATGTCATCAACGACAACCTCAGCAACTCCGACCTTGGCGTCGACGACATTGCGGACCGTGTGGGCATCAGCCGTGTGCACCTCTACAGAAAGATGAAGGAACTCACCAACCAGACACCGCACAACTTCATCAAGAACCTGCGATTGAAGCAAGCCGCCCGTCTGCTTGAGGATCCGAAACAGAGCATCACTGAGGTGATGTATGCCTGTGGCTTCTCCAACTCGGCCAGCTTCTCCACGATGTTCAAGAATATGTTCGGTATGTCGCCAAGGGACTATCAAAGGTCGAAGATGTAAGGTGGAGCCTCACCCCCTTACCCCTCTCCAAGGGGAGAGGGGAGTGATGTGCTTCAAGAGATGTTATGCTTTCGTAAAGCCATAACAGCCTATTTCGTATTTCCGTTGCCTTCCTTTCTGTTCCCGTCACCTTGCCATAGCCCCCGCAGCCACGCGAGGAAGGCATTTTTCCATTGACGGCATTCTGCTGTGCCCTTGACTTCCGATGCCCCGAAACCATGGCCACCGGTACGGTATTGGATATACTGGTGGGGTACGTGGTGGGCAGTGAGTGCTGAGTCGAGGAGCTCCGCATTGTGGTAATGGACGATGGGGTCGTCGTGGCAGTTGACGAGAAACACCGGAGGACAATCATCTGGTACATGACGCTCCATCGACAGCGAGTCACAGAGGCGACGGTTGTGTTCGCGGCTGTCACCGAGCAGTCCCCGTCGCGACCGTTTGTGCATGCAGGGATCGACGAAGGTCACCACAGGATAGACGGGTACGACAAACGAAGGCCATTCAGCGCGGGGCAGTAGTTCCACGGAACTCATTGCCAGATGGCCGCCAGCGGAGAAGCCCATCACGCCGATGCGCGTCGTGTCCACACCATATTGCTTGGCGTGACTTCTGACATAGCGCAGCGACTGCCTGAGGTCGTTGAGCGCGTCGGGGTGGCGGTTACCACGCAACAGCCAGCGGTAGTGCAGGACAAAAGCGGGGACGTAGGCCGTGCGGTAGCGCAGCACGAAAGCCGAGATGCCGTGACGTTGAAGCCAGCGGCCGACCTGCTCACCTTCTGCGTCCATGTCGTGCCAGAAATAGCTGCCGCCCGGACACACGATCACTGCCGCACTGTTGTCTCTGGCGGGGTAGGGCGCCAGCCACACACGATGGTGCACGCTTGTACCCGACCAGATGTTGATACGCTCCACATCGGTCTTTCCATTGATGGCGAGCGTTGGCAGGAACAACAGCATCAACAGCATGGCGAGAAAGCTAAGGACGCTCTGTGTGAGCCTACACCTTATTATATATAGAGTCTTGGCGTTTCTTCGCATCGTTATTGATTATGTAGATATAGAGTCTTATCGTTTCGCGGCATCGCTATTGATTTTGTTTATATAGAGTCTTATCGTTTCGTGGCATCGTCATTGATTTTGTTGACGACGGTATTCAGTCCTAACAGCGCCTCCGACGTGTTGATGGCACTTAAGGGAACGCCACAGAAGCCGTGAAGATTGACGAATTGCCCCGTGAGCAGCAGGTTGCGCACCTTCGTCACCACGGGCAGATGACTGTCGAGAATCTGGTGGCAGTCGCGCGCAAAGCCCGCTATGCCGCCGCCCGCTGTGCCGTAGTAGTCGCGGATGGTCAGCGGTGAGGCGGTGACCATGCCTTCGATATTTTTGGAGAAACCGGGATAGCGTTGCTCCACCATTGCCAGTACCTCTTGGGCCCGTTGCTGTTTCCATTGTTCATATTCGTTGCCGCGCCGTCCCGTCAGCGTGCCGGCCCACTGCTCAGCCTGGCAAAACCGCATCGGCACGGTGACGAGCACCTTGCTGCTCCACGGCTGTTGTCGGCTCACCGGTGGCGTCATCATCAGCAGACCAAGAGGCCACGGGCGGTCCTCGCGGCTGAAGTTCCAGATGTCATCGTAGCGTGACATGAGGTAGACGCTGTGGTTGATATAGGGAAACGAGGCTGGCCGCATCTTCAGATAGAGCGAGAAGGCCGAGATTGTCTCCGGTATTTGCTTCACCCGCTCGGTGTAGGCTTTGGTGAAAGCCTTGCCGTGGATGAGGTGGAAGAGTGCCGCGGGATGGATGTCGCTGATGAACGTGTCGGCATGATAGACCTTTCCGCTCTTTGTCGTCACCGCCTTCACCTCATGGTCCTCCACGTCGATGGTGGTGACAGCGTCGTGGGGGAGTACCAGTCCGCCGTTGTCGGTGATCACCTTGGCCAGCAGATCGGCGGTGTGGCTGCTACCGTCGACGAAGCGGCTGGCACCTTGCAGATAGAGTACGCTGACGATGGCGTGGACATAAGCGGGTGTGCGCCCCGCCTGTCCGCCGTAGAGCGGATTCATATAGGCCAGCACGCTGCGCAGCCGAGGGTCGTGAATATATTGTGCGATGAACGCGTCGGCAGCCATCAGTGCCTGTGGCGGCATCTCGGTGAGTACCGACGGTGCCGGCCGCAGATTGAAGAGATCGATAGCACCGGTCATGCGATAGAGCGCATCGACATAAGCCGTGAGCTCGTCGCGACAGCCAGGAAAAGACTTCACCAGTGAGTCTACAAAACCTTGGCGACCGCAGCCAATGCGGTAGGTGGCGCGGTCTTCAAGGAAGAAAAGCTCGTCGGCGCAGTCATCGTCGACGTCGCGTAACTGCATCTGTGGCGTGATGCCGAGATAGTCGCAGATGCGGCGGATGGTGCCGCCCGGTCTCATGCCCGCGATGACGTGCATACCCGTGTCGAAGTCCTCGCCCATGCGGCGGAACGTCTGCAGTCCTCCGCCGGTGGTGGCGTTCTTCTCCAGCACTGTCACGCGGTAGCCCTCTTTGGCCAGGATGGCACCCGTGAAGAGTCCGCCTAAGCCTCCGCCAATGATCACCACATTTTTGTCGTTCATGTTCTTTTCCTTCAAGCTGATTAAAAGATTCTATGAGTGTGACTTGCTCCCGCCGCTATCTCGTACAACTTTGTATCTGCTGATAGATCTTCTCTGCGGTGAGAAACTCACTGCACGTGACGATGGTGCCGACCATCACGCCAAGCATGCCGTGGGAGTTGATGTTCTGTCCGGTGAGCAAGAGGTTGGGGATGCGTGTGCGGTGGGAGACGCGGCAGCCTGCTCCCAGCCCTATGTCCTTGGCGATGCCGTACATCGAGCCCGCCGCTGTACCTGTATAGTCGAGATAGGTCAGCGGTGTAGAGGTGTAGCAGTGGGCGATGCAACCTCTCAACCCCGGGAATCTTTGTTCCACGCATTGCAGCAGCTGGTCGGCTTTTCGCTGTTTCAGCGCTTCGTAGTCTGCGCCTCGGTGGCCCACCGTCGTGTCTTTCCATGGCAGCACGTCGCTGATGTTCATGTAGGAGATGATCTGTCCGCTTTGCGCCCATCGTGGTTGGGCTTCGTGACAGAAGTGCATATAGAGATAGCCCCTTGGCCAGTTGTCGGTAGTGTATTGCTCACAGCCCCAGGGCGACGCGCCTTGATAGCCGAAGTAGTTGTAGTTCATATACGGCACGGACTGCGGTTTGAAGTCGAGATAGAGGGTGAAGCAGCCCACCGTCTGCGGCATGGCGTTGACACGATGGCGGTAGGCGGGACGTATCAGAGGGCTGTCTATGAGTTCGAGCGTGCGTATTGGATGAGCGTCGGAGATGATGTAGTCGGCATCAAAATACTTTTCGCCGTTTACCTCTACGCCTGTGGCCTGGGTAGCGTCGCAAAGGATGCGCGTGACGCGGTGGCCGGTGAGCACCTCGCCGCCATAGTGCTGTAGTGTGGCAATCAGCGCCTGGGCGATGTGGTCGCTGCCGTCGATGACGCGGAAAGCGCTCTGGTCGTAGAAGTCGCGGATGAAGGCGTGGGTGGCAAAGGGCGTTTTGTCCTTCTCGGCGGCATAGAGTGGCAGATCTCCCACGAGCACGTTGGCCAGCAGCGGGTCGCTGACAGTGCTGTCGATGACCTCGTTGACCGACCGCGTCAGATACTCTTTACTCACCACATCGTCGGACTCGGCATAGCGGAGCGAGTGGAGCGAAGAGGCCCCCGCCACCTTTTGCACCAAAGCATAATAGCGGTTGAGGGCATCGCGCTGCGCGGGGAAGTCTTTAGCCAATCCCTCGATAAACGCCTCGCGGCCGTTGCCCATCACAAAGTCGTGGCCGTCGAGTCCGATGACATTATACTGTTTGGTATCGAGTTGCGAAAGCTTCACGTCATCTCCAATCTCAAGATAGCGTGCCAACCGCTCAAGGGTCTGACCGGGCAACGCGCTGCCGATGAAATGCATACCCGTCTCGAACTTCACGCCACGCCGCCGGAAGCATTGCAGGCAACCGCCTGCCTGGTTCTCCTGCTCCAGCACGGTGACGCGGTAGCCATTCTTGGCAAGGATCACGGCGGTGGTCAGACCGCCCAGTCCGGAGCCGATGACAACGACATGAGGATGGTGCTTGGTGCTAAACATGTTGTTCCTCCCGATCTTTAATAGCCTGGTAATGACGCAGATAGTCATGGCGCACGTGGCGTGCCTGCGCCAACGTGTCACCCATGGCGTGCAGTTCTGAGGGTAAGAGCGGACGGTCCACTTCCATGTAGACCGGACTCTTGGCCAGATGATATGTCCGTTTTTTCAGCACGCGTCCGGTGCCGTAGAGATAAGCCGGAACGATGTCGAGCCCCAGTGCTTCGGCCACGTGAAAGGCACCTTGGTGGAACCGTCCGATGCGCCCGTCGAAAGAGCGGGTACCCTCAGGGAATATCGCGATGCTGTAGCCCCGGCTGATGAGTGAGCGGAAGTGGGGCATGAGGGCGTCGATGCCCTCGGCAGCGGGATAGTATTCGGCATGGCGGATGAGAAAACCATAGAAGGGGTTGTGCCACACCCAGTCGTTGGTGAGGAAGATAAGGCGTGGCGACAAAGAGAGGAGATAGATGAGGTCGAGATGGGACTGATGGTTGCAGATGAGCACCGACGGCTTGTCGAAGTTCACGTTCTGGCTGACCTTGCAGTGATAGCGTGCTCCTGGCACTCCTATCTTTTGGGCCACGATGCGCGCGGCATGGTAGATGAGCAGGTGGAGCCGCCATTTCTTCCGTTCGGTCATGCGTCCGCAATGGACATAGATCCACACGCCCGGCGTGATGACGACCATCATGAAGAAGACGAAAAAGAGAAAAGCACCGAGCGTGCGCAGGAAGGTAGCGACCTTTCGCCACAGCCAGCAGGGCAGGCCATAGACGACGGCGAGCACGCAGAGCAGGGTGTTGAGTACGCTGATACGTGCGAAGTCCGCTCCCGGACGGAAATGGCTGACGCGCTCCCCGGCCGGCGGATAATAGACATCAACAGGTATGCTGTGGATTGCTACACCATGCCAGGCGGCAAAAACCAGCAATTCCAGTTCGGCCTCATAGCGGGCGGTGAGCAGGCGATACCCCCACAGCTTCCTCAGTGGATAGAGGCGGAAGCCTGTCTGTGTGTCGGGCACGCTGCGACATGTCTGCACAGTGAACCAGAAATTGGAGAAGCTGTTGGCGAAGTTGCTGCCTTTTGACCGGCTGATGCCTTCTTTTTTCCTGCTGCCAAGGATCAGAGCTCCCGGCCAGCGGTCGTTGGCGTCGAGAAATGCGGGAATGTCTTTGGCAAAGTGCTGTCCGTCGCCGTCCATCGTGATCGCGTAGGCGAAACCAGCCTGCAGGGCGGTGCGGAAGCCGGTTTTCAGGGCGTAGCCTTTGCCGCGGTTGCGGTCGTAGTGGATCAGATGAATGTCGCTCAGCGCACGCAACTCCGCTGTCGTACCGTCGTCGCTGCCGTCGTCGACGACAAAAATGTCGGCGCAATAGCGCAGCGCGTCGGTCACTACCTGCCGGATCGTACCCACATTGTTGTACGTAGGTATGATGACGCAGATGCCGCGGGCGCGCAGCCGGCGGCGGATCTCCTGCAGATCTTGTTCTTCTTCTTCCTTCTTTTGCGCTTGCACTTTCTCTGGTTTTGTGTCTCTCACTTCCGTTTGCTTAATCTTTCTCCCTCCTTGTTTGAGTCTAATGCCTTATCGCTTCACCGGCTGGCAGACGACAGAGACGGTGGTGAACACGGTGGTTGCGTCCTTCACCTCAGCCTTGGCCGATACGCTCTCGTCGCTTGTCTCAATGGCTGTGAACACGATGTCGACTTTGGGATTGTCTTTCGGGGTGAGGATATTCAGGAATTTCACGTTTTTCACCTCACTGATTTCGAGCTGTTGTCCCACGGTCAGTTCCAGCAGTTCCTGCACGATCTGTACGATGCATACACCCGGCGTGATTGGCTGACCGGGGAAGTGGGCACGATAGATCGGGCAATCTTCGAGCAAACGTATCGTGAACTGTTCCGTGCCGTCGCTCTCCTGGCTGTGCTCAATCTGGTAGAGTTGATTCTTCAGTATCATCGTTATCGTTGTCGTTATCGTTGTTGTCGTCACCGTTGATGGGTGACAGCGAGTATCTGATGTGGTATTTCTCGTCCTCGTAGCTGAACTTCCCCTCGCGCAGCGCGTGGAGCAACTCTCGGATGTCGGCTGTGATCACGGGGCGCATGTACCATTTGTTGAGCATCGGCGCGGCGCTCACCAGTCTCACCTTGTCGTCCTTGCGGGTGTAGACAAAGTCCAGGGCAGTGATGCCAAACTCGTTGACGATGGCTCCCTTGATGGTGTCGCTGTCCTGCACGAGCAGGCAGATGCCGCTGATGCTCGCCTTTGGCGTCTCGATCAGTGCGGTGAACGTCCGTCGCGAGGAGTCCGCTACGGCAGCGCTGTCGGTGGGCAGCTTTGTGGCCGGCTGTGCGATTGCTTGCAACAGACTCAGCACGAGGAGACTAATGGAGACTAAAAACCTTGGCATTGATGGGCGTGTTGACTTTGGCATTCTTCAGTACGATGTCGGTGGTGTCGCCGTTTTTCTCAACCATGCGCACACCGCGCACCATCGAGGCCCTCATGTCGAAGTAGACGGTGATGGCGTTGAACATCTGTCGCATCGGGTTTTTCTTCGGCTTCAATATCGCCTTCCAGTTATTACCCGATCCTTGCAGCGTGACGTTGAAGTCGCGGTTGTTAGATACGCAGGTGCCGAGCACGCTGCTCATCATGATGCGTGTGATCTCTTTGAACATCTTGCTCTGTGCCACATTGATCTTGTTGCTGCCCTTTGTGTTCTTCAGCCATACGGTCTGTCCGTTGAGGATGAAGATATACTGATAAGGCGTGGTGTATTCCCACCGCAGCTTGTCGGGACGGCTGTAGTACATCCGTCCGTGTGACACCATCTTGCTTTTGAGCATCTTCAACTGCTTGGTCTGCACGAAATCGCAGGTCAGTGTGCTCATGTGCGCCGCCACTTGATTGATGCGTTGCCGCACTTGGGCTTGCGTGTAGTTCTGACTCCATGCTGCTGTCAGCCCGCAGACGAGGAGCAGCATCATAAGAATGATCTTTCTCATATATATCTTTATATATTTATATTCTTGTCTTTTTATACCTATATATAAATATGTGTTCCGTGCCTATCTCACTACTACAAGAATGCAACCGGCCATGATCAGCAGTACACCCAGCCATTGCGTGAGCGACACGCTCTCGTGGAAGAAGACGATGGCCGCGATCATGCCGAAGACATAGCTCAGTGAGATCATCGGATAGACGAGGCTCAGCGGGAATGTCTTGACCATGTACATCCACAGCAGGGAGGCTGCTAAGAAACAGAGACCGCACAGGGCGAAAGGCCAGTTGACGAGCAGCTTGCCCCAGAAGCGCCATGTCCACGAGAACGTAGCCATGCGCGCCAAGGCTACCTTCAGAAACACCTGACCGGCTGCGAGCAAGATGCTCTGCACGAGAGCGAGGGGGAGAATCTTCCACATAGGCGTGAGCGTTTACGATGTGTACGACGGTTGGTGGGCAAGGGTGAGCACCTCTGCCACGCTGTGCACGTCCGGTTCTGTCTTTATTCCCAACTGCTGCATAAGACTGGCGAACAGCGGTGTGCTCTCGTCGTAGCTGCCGACGAGTACCGAGCGGCATCGGCCGAGGCGCAGCAACAGCCGTGCCTGATAGCGTGCCCAGTAGAGTGAACGGTCGCCCTGTGTGAAGGTGGTGTTGAAGCCGTGGTCGTGGAGGTGGATGGCGACGGTGCTGCCGAGGGTGTTGTGCGTACTTTGCATGAAGAGGGTAGGGCTGAGGCTCTCCTCGCCTTCGGTGAGTTGCTGCAGGAGTTGTTCGCTGCCGTCGAGACAACCCCACGCTGTTGCGGTGATGATGGCGTCGGGCTGGTCGATGCCTGCCTGCTTCAGGGCCTGCAACGAAGTGAGCATCGTGCTCTTCATCAGCTTGCCCATGCGGCGCGTCTCCATTGGACGCACAAACTGCCGGAGGTCTTTGAGGGCCTCCACGCCGCTGTTTTCCATATGTGCCGCCACCACGATGTCATCGTCGGACAGCAGTGTCTCGTGGCGCATCTCGGTGGGGTGATCCGTGAAGAGCAGTGCCGTGTCGTTGCCGCCGAAGCCGAAGGCGTTGACCAGTACGCCGTGGACGGCGGTGCGGAGCGTATGGTCCAATGGTGTGATGCCGCCGTCCATAGCCTGTGAAAATCCTACGTTGCCGGGAACAAAGCCGTGGCGGAGGGCCATCACGGCCATCACGGCAGAGAGTCCGCCTGCCGCGCTCGTCGTGTGACCGGTGTAGCCTTTTGTGCTTGACACCAGTGGCAGCTCGTCGCCAAAGACGGCTTTCAAGGCTTCGCTCTCGCTGGCGTCGTTGTTCGGTGTGCCCGTACCGTGGGCGTGAATCCACTGGATATCGGTTGCGTCGATGCCCGCCATGTCCATCGCCTTGCGCATAGCCAGCTGCGCGCCGGTGTCTTGCGGTGATGAGGCGGTCTGATGATAAGCGTCACAAGTATTGGTGTAGCCACTGAGCCAAGCCTTGATCTCTAGATGCTCGTTGCGTGCGTCGTCCTCACGTTGCAGCACGACATAACCGGCACCCTCGCCGAGGTTGAGTCCCGCCCGCGTGTTGTCGAAGGGGCGGCACGGCTGGTGGTCGAGGATCATCAGGGCGTTGAAGCCGTTGAGATGGAAGCGGGAGAGGGCTTCCGTACCGCCGCAGACCACTACGTCGGCGTCGCCGGCGCGCAGCATGTCGGCACCGAGGAGAATCGCGTTGGCGGCAGACGAACAGGCTGTGGACAGCGTGGTGTAGTCGGTGAACAGTCCGAAGTGCTCTGCCATGTCCTTTGTGCATGCGCCACCATCGTGATGGAGCAAGCAGGGATGGGCTTTGCCGGAGTCTCGCATCTCGGCGAAGTGCGCCTCGGTGATGTCCATGCCGCCCACCGTGGTACCCGAGATGAGCACTACACGGCGGCGGGGAATAGCGTCGTCGGTGCCGTTTGCCTGCTTAGCGATTCCTGCGTCGGCGAGTGCTTCCTTCACGGCCATCATGCCGAGGAGTGCTGTCCGGCTCACCTCCTGCTGTGTCGGGATGTCGAGGGCCCGCTTCATCTCGTCGTTGCTCATCTTCACCTCGCCGATCGGTAGTTCGGTGTGTGTGGTCTTCAGATAGCGCACGGTGCCGATCCCCGACTGCTGGTCGAGGAGCGAGGCGAGGGTCTCGTGCCGGTTGCGGCCGATGGCCGAGATGATGCCCATGCCGGTGACTACGATAGGTTGCTGCATTATTTCTTGCGGTTCTTGGCGACATAGTCCGCCATGGTCTGTATGCTCTTGAAGATCTCCTTGCCTTCAGCGGCACTGGCCAGGCGGATGCCATAGTGCTTCTCCATCAGCACGATGAGTTCCAGCGCGTCGATGGAGTCCAGTCCGAGGCCCTCGCCGAAGAGAGGAGCGTCGTCGTCGATGTCGTCGGGAGTCATGTCCTCAAGGTTCAAAGCTTCGATGATGTATTGCTTGAGTTCTGTATTTAAATCAGCCATAATAGGAATGTTGAATGTTCTATATTGATTGTTGTATGTTTCTGAATTGTTGTATGTTCAGTGTCGGATGTTGCCTTACTCTGCCTGTCAAGCCCACCGTGTTGCATATAGAAATGCGGATCGTGGCTATGTGCGTCGCAAGAGACTCAGCTTGGCAAAATAGTTTTTGTCGTTCTCCGCGTCTATCCAGCCAGTGAGCAAGTATTTGGATGAAATCTGCCGGGCACAGACTTGAATGAGATGTTTCAGCTCGGGCTCGTCGTATCGGGGCAGATAGATAAACGTGGTCTCGGCGTGGAGCTGGTGACGGATGGCGATCTCGCCCGTGACAATATTCGGCAGGGTGTAGATGAAACGCTCGGGACTGGGATAGAAGTCATCGGGCGTGGCGATCGTGCGGAGGTAGTTGCGGTCGGCGACAACCGAACCGTGACGGCCGAAGAGCACGACGGCGCAGTCTGATATTGCCGTTTCGTCCTTGAGATCATCCGCTTTCAGCAGCAGCTCTGCGGCGAGGAAGCCCAAACGAGAATGCAGATCCATTTTGTAGAAACGGGGATAGTCACCCACCATGCGCTTGTAGAGTTCGGTCAGCAGGGCCTTGCCGGCAGACTGGCAAGGCACTTCGTGCCCGTCAACGGCGACACGTGTAGGTGTGATCTCAACCTCCTGGAGGCACGAGACTTTCGCTTCTGCTGTCTTAGCGTCGGCTTCTGACTTCTCAGCGTCTGTTTCCGACGACAAAGCGGTGACATCCTGCGTTGCTTGGGTCGCTGGTTCTTTGTCGAACCACACGGCGGCGTTGGCACCCCCAAAGCCGGATAGCATCTTGATGAACGCTTTCTTCTGTGTCGGCAGTGGTGCCGTGGTGACTTGGATGGGCGCAGACACGCCCCGCTCGCTGTAGCCGAGTGTTGCCGGGATGAGGCCCTGGTCGAGTGCCGCCATCATCAGCGCAGATTCCAAAACGCCGCAGGCGCCCATCGTGTGACCGAAATAAGCTTTCAAGCCCACCACTGGCACGCTCTTCAGTCCGGCGCGCTCAATGGCGATGCTTTCCATCTGGTCGTTGAACAGCGTCGCCGTGCCGTGCGCGCTGACGCAGGCCAGCCGCTCAGCGTCGTGGTCTCGCAACACGTTCTCCAAGGCGCGGCAGGCACCCTCGGCTTTTGGCGAGGGAGAGGTGAGGTGGTAAGCGTCGTTGGCCATCGCACCCGCTTCGAGCCGCCAGCGCGTGGTGGTATTTTCGCTGCGCCGCAGGATGATTGTTGCCGCAGCCTCGCCGAGATTCAATCCTGTGCGCTCGATGTCGAAGGGACGGCAGCAGTGGGCCGACATTGCTTTGAGCGCCTGGAAGCCGCTGACGATGAACGCGCTCTGCACTTCCGCTCCACAGACGATGACGCTGTCGCACTCGCCCGAAAGCAACAGCCGCGAGGCAACGATCAAAGCCGAAAGACCGGAGATGCACGCATTGTCGACAACGAGCGGATGACCGTCGAGACCGAGCTGAACATCCAGCATGTCTGCACTCGCCGACGGCGGCAGGGCCTGATCATCATCGCCCGGACTGAGCGTCAGCGCCTCGACATTACCCTTCGTGGTACTGAGTACGAGGCGTGTCCGGCGCCGGTCGATGTCCGGTGCCTCGGCCAATGCCTGTCTGATCGACGTCATTGCGAGCGAGAAAAAACGCGGTTGTCCCGGCACCATCCAGCGCTGCGTCTGCTCATCGCTGAACAGCGCGGCCTGGAAAGCGTAGGGCAATCCCCAGTGTCCGCTCCAAAGACGGACGGCGGAGTCACCGCGCAGCACGGCAGTAAGATTCGCCTCTGTGGTCTCGCCCAACGGCGAGAGGATGTTTGTGGACAGGACTTCTATCATTCCGCAAACACTCCCCATTGCTTCTGCCACGCCTGATAGAACGCAGGACGATACAGAATGATTTGATAATCAGTGTCGATAAATGCCTGCACGGAGTGGCCCGTGGCCATGAGATCACCGCTCACGGTGTCGTAGATCTCATAGTCGAAGATGACCTTCGCGGCGATCGTGGGGCGGTAGATGATGTCGATGCGTGGCTTGCTGCCATAGCGCAGCGGCTTGTGGTAACGGATGGTCTCCTCCACAATCGGCGCATAGCAGTGGTGGTGGAAATAGTTCATATAGTCAAGTCCGTATTTCGCACCGAAGGCCTCACGCGCGTCTTCGAGATAGAGCGCGTAGGAGCCGTGCCACACCACGTTCATCGAGTCCACCTCACTGAAGCGGATGTCGAAAGTCTTCGACGCCCTGAGCTCCTTGAGGCCTTTGAGTATTTCTTTCATTTATCTACACCTTATTATATATAAGCATTTCCGCGGCATCATCCTGCATGTTGTCGTCATCGCGAAAAGCTTTTGCCGGCAGTTTCAGCACGGCTTGTTTACGGTTCTCCTTTCTGCCTGTTCTCCATCTGCTTGAGGCCTGTTCACTATTTGCTTGCGGTTTGTTCACAATCTGCTTGTGCTCTGTTCACTGTTCTTTGACGGCCAGCTTGACCTGTGCCGTGGCCAGTGTCTTGCCCTCGCAAGATATTTCCGCGTTGGCGAGCGTGATGCCGAGAAGCTCCTGCACCACGGTGACGGTAGTCCGGAACTGCTGTCCGACGCGCGGATGACCGCTCACCTTCATCTTTCTCACGGCTCCGATCACCCCAATCTGCACGCCGGTTCTGAGGATATATTTGTTGTAGTATCCGATGCGTGCGGCGCAGGTCTGCGCAATGTTTTCGATCATGCCCGTCGTGCGCAGCATTCCGTTGTCGACGAAGAGGTTGTCGGGTCGCACCAAAGTCTCTGTTGCCGTGGTGGTCCCGTCGAACTGTGTCAGCGAGCCGACCATGACAAAGGGCTCCTGTTGTGGCAGCAGCGTATGCACGTCGATGCCGCGCAGCTCGGCCTCTGTGGGGTGAGCATAGTCTGTCGGGTCTGTATTCATCAGTGTTTTGTCATTTCTGGTGGTGAACTTACGGAGAGAAGAGGTTATTGGCGGTCTTCTTTCCAAAAGTCAAAATAGTTGTACCACTGTGTGGGATAGCGGTGGAGCTGTTTGTCGAGCTCGTCGGCATAGGCGTCGGCGAGCTGACGGATCTGTTGCTTGCGCGGAGCCTGACGGTCGTAGTCGAGTGGAGTGACGTAAGCCGTGTAGCCATGCAGACTCGTTTTCATCACGTTGACGGCGATGACGGAGAGGCCACGCATAGCCGGGACGGCAAACGGACCTTGCGGCAGGGCGGCCGTGTGGCCCAGCAGCGACACCGCGACCGTACGCGGCGAACCGAAGACGCGGTCAGCGGCAATGCTGACGATTTCGCCCGAGGACAGCGCGCGGTCGATGGCAAAGAGGTGGCTCATGTCGCTGCTCGTCGGTATCATGTGGATGTTGGTGGCCGCAAAGACCTGCTGGCGCCCGGCCATCACCGTGCTCTTCTCGCCGCCGTAGACGAGGGCGTTGAAAGGCTTGCGGTCAGAGATCAGCTCATAGCCCGCCATCTCAAAGCATCCAATGTGCGCGCTGAGCATGACGAAGCCCTCCGGACGGGCGGCGAGCTGCTTGAAGGCGTTGTAGCCTTCGACTTTCAGCGCGAGATGCTTGCCGGCATAGAGCGCAAACTTGTCGATGACCACTTGCGAGAAGTAGACATGGTTGACAAAGGTCTGCCACACGGCCCGCAGCCGGCCCGCCTGCCAGCGGCGACGGAAATAGCGGTAGGCACAATGCGCGCCGGGCGAGAAGATCAGACAAAACGGAACCACACAGACCGCCGCGAAGGCATACCACACCGTCACTGGGCTGTGGCGTAGCACCACGATGAGCCACCGGAGCATACGTTCCGTGCCGAAGGTGTTGCCCTTCCATTGCTGTGCCGACGCGCCGGCGTGTGCTTGCTTCTGCATTTCGCTGAGCTCCAAGCTGTGTTTGGCTTATCCCACTTTTGTCTCGATGTAGTCGCAGAAATCCTTCAGCGTCACCACACCTTTCATCTCTTCGGGCTTGATCTTAAAGCCAAAGTTCTTCTCCACGATGACGACGATGTCGACAAAGTCGAGGCTGTCAATGCCCAGGTCGTCCTTGAGCTTAGCCTCCGGTTTGATTTTTTCCTCGTCGATTTCCAGTTCGTCGACCATGAAGTTTCTTACTTTCTCTTCTATTTCTTTTCTTTCCATAAATGATTGAATGTTATTTCTCTTTGGGTTGTCTGACCACGATGATCGAGTGACCTTGGCCGAGGTGGTCGTGAATGTTCTCTATTTCCAGTCCGGCCTCGTGGATACACTGCTCCATGTCCTCGGTGTTGTACATCTTGGAATTGCCGTTGGCCAGGGCGGTGAAGTAGAGCGAGGTGAGCGTCAGGCACAGCGTGGCGGGCTCATATTTCTGTCG
Organism: uncultured Prevotella sp.; assembly: GCA_900317685.1. Taxonomy (GTDB): domain Bacteria; phylum Bacteroidota; class Bacteroidia; order Bacteroidales; family Bacteroidaceae; genus Prevotella. Next base: position 9,596 of record ONHQ01000010.1, on the reverse strand, counting down.
GTCCCAGAGCGTCTCCATGATGTAGAGGCGTGTCTGTGGCTTCATGGCCTTGGCGGCACGACGGAGGATGCTGACGATCTGCGGCATGCTGAAGCAGTCGAGAAACTGACTCATCCAGATGGCGTCGGGGCCGTCGTCCATCAGGGGGAACGCCTGTTGCTCATCGAGCAGGTCGATGGGGTAGCCCGTGATGCGGTCGCTGCCGGGCTGTCCTTGGATGTTTTTCTGCATCAGTCCGATCTGCTGCGGCAGGTCGAGGACGGTGACGCGGGCCTCCGGGCTATGCGCTACGCAGCGCAGGGCCCACTTGCCTGTGTTGCCACCGACGTCGTAGAGTGTGCGCACGTGGTGCTCGTCGAAGACGATCCGCAGGGCGTCGGGGAACGAGGAATCGCTGTAGAAATGGTCAAAGCCAAACCAGCTCTTCTGTACTTTCGGGGGCAGTGCCGACAGACCCTCGTAGATGGTGGGCCACGATCCGAAATGGCGCAGGCCTTCAGGCTTGCCGTTGCGGAGCGACTCCTCAAGGTGGAACCAGCCTTCATAGTTCACGTCGTGGTTGAAATCAAGGTTCACGCGCGTGGCCGGATCGTTGAGCAGAAACCATCCCGTCTTCGAGATCATGTAGCGGTCGTTGTCGGGGTTGACGAGTATGGTGCCGATGGCCAGCGACGCTTCCAACAGACATTTCACGGCATAGTCGCTCAGATGGGTCTTATCCACGATTTCCTGGCGTGTGAGTCCTTGCTCGCTGTCGCGCAAGAGGTCGAGGATGCCGAAGTTCACCATCAGTCGTGATGCCTGAAAAATCGCCGGTCCCCAAGCGATGAATTCGGCCAGTCGCTGGGCCTCGCGGGCGCTGAGATGCTCACGGGTGTATCTTTCTTTTAAACAGTCGGACAGATGCATAGGACGATATTCTGTGATGTGGCGTTACGAATTATGTTTGTCAAACTCTTAATCCCACACTTTTTTGTTGCTACTGTTATCTGCCACTCCGTTGAGGATCATCTTGCCCATGCGCCGTCCGGCGTTTTGGAAGCCGTCGCCCCAGAGGTTGCTCATCGAGCCGAAGACGCCGCCGCGGCCCAGAACAAAGAATTCGTAGGCCTGTTTGCCGCTCTGTGTCTCCTTGACGAAGCATTTCACGGTGCAGTTGCCCTTCTTGCTCATGCTGACAGGTTGCAGGACGATCGTGTAGACACAGTCACTGTCGCTGCAGAGAATCATCTGTTTGGCCATCAGCTTGGAGTTGGCACCGGCCACCATGTCGAGGATGCGCGGCTTGAGCTGACTCTCCAGTTCATATTTCGCGTCGTACTCCGGTTGCTCGGCCTGGCGGAATTCCAACCATTCTTTTGGTTTCATGCCCTCGATGGTCAGCTGTGTCCAGTCCATTGTCCAGTGTATGCGGTGCTGTCCTTTCAGAATACCGAGCCCGATGTTGGGCTTTGCGAGTGCCAGCGTGCTGCATAAGAGCAACAGCTGCATGACAAATAACAATCGCTTCATCTTCTTTCCTTTTTATGATTTATCCTTTTAATCTGTATGTTGCCCTCCAATGCCGGTGATGTTGCCTTCGGATGCCGGTGATGTTGCCTTTGAATGCCCTTAACGCCATCCTTGTTGTTGTTGCTCTGTTTCATCCGTTCATCCCGTTCATCCTGTCACTCTCATTCTCCCAGTGTGTTGCTTTGTTTTTCTTGAAGCATATCACTCCCCTCTCCTTTGGAGAGGGGTAAGGGGGTGAGGCTGCCTTAACACCAGTGCCGAATTCGTTCCTCCGAATCCGAAGGAATTGCTCAGCACGGTATTCAAAGGCGTTTCCACGGTGACGGGTGTGATGTTGAGTCCCTCACTGTATTCGTCGGGATGCTCGAAGTTAAGGTTAGGTGCTACGAAGCCGTGCTGCATCATCAGCGTGCAATAGACCGCCTCGCTGGCTCCCGCCATCCAGCATTCGTGACCGGTGAGAGACTTCGTGGAACTGATCAGGGCGTGTTTTCCGAGGAAGAGCTCACGCAGCGCCTGCGCCTCGTACATGTCGCCTTGCGGTGTTGAGGTAGCGTGGGCGTTGACATAGTCGATGTCGTCGGCCGTGACGCCGGCGTCGTCCATCGCGCGTTGCATGGCGATGCGGCAGCCCTGGTCGCTTGGTGTGGAGATGCCGCCGCCGTTGCTTGAGAAGCCGTAGCCGCAGACCTCGGCGAGGATGGTCGCCCCGCGCGCCACCGCATGGTCATAGTCTTCGAGCACCAGCGCGGCGGCGCCACCGCTGGGCACCAGTCCGTCGCGGTCGCGGTCAAAGGGCCTGCTGGCCTTCGTCGGCTCGTCCATGCGGATGGAGAACGCACTCAGGGCATCGAAGGATGCCATGGCGTAGTAGTTCGTCTCCTGTGCGCCACCGCAGAGCACCATGTCCTGGAGGCCTTGCTTGATGAGCATATAGCTCAGGCCGATGCTGTGGCTGCCACTGGCGCAGGCCGCGCTGACGGTGAAGTTCACGCCACGGATGTGGAAGATCGTGCTGAGGTTCATGTTCACCGTAGAGTTCATCGACTGGAAGACACAGCCATAGCCCAGCATGGCGGTGTCGTGTTTCTCGTCCATGATCTTCGCGGCCTCGATGACCGGCTTGGCCGATGAGTCATTGCCAAAGATGCAGCCTACTTCGTTGTCGAGCAGATAAGCATCGTCGATGCCGGCTTGAGCGAAGGCCTGCCGGCTGGCCATATAGGCGTAGCGCGCCTCTTCCGACATACCGGCGCGGGTATGGCGGTTAATGTCTTTCTTGGTAATGACCGGCTCGGGAACGATACCTGTGAGTGCCGAGCGATAGCCGTAGGTCAGTCGTTCGGGTTGTATGCCGATACCCGACTTGCCGTCGTGGAGCGACTGCGTCACGCTGTCGAGGTCGGTACCCAGGCATGACCAGATGCCCATGCCGGTGATGACTACTCTATGCATTGTGGATTTCCTATGATTTACGTTGGTTGATGATGTGTGAACAGCGACGAGATGGCGTCTGCTGCTTATGTGTACAGTCCGCCGTTGACGTTGATGACCTCACCCGTGATATAGGCGGCCCCCGGCGAGGCGAGGAAGGCGACGACCTCTGCGATCTCTTCCGGCTTGGCGAAACGCTTCATCGGTATCATCTGCTTCAGCGTGTCCTCGTTGAGGTCTTTCGTCATGTCGGTCTCTACAAAGCCCGGTGCCACGGCGTTGACGGTGACGTTGCGGGCGGCGGTCTCCAGGGCGAGTGCCTTCGTGGCACCGATGAGTCCGGCCTTCGCAGCGCTGTAGTTGGCCTGCCCGGGCAGTCCCTTGACGCCCGAGAGCGAGGCGATGTTGATGATGCGGCCCCCGTGATGGCGCGGCATGACATGTTTCAGGATGCGGCGGGTGAGGAAGAAGAAGCCGTCGAGGGTGGTGCGCAGCACGTCGTGCCAGTCGTCGTCGCTCATCATAAACATCACGCCGTCGCGACGGATGCCCGCATTGTTGACGAGGACAGAGATGTAGTCGTCGGGATGCGCGTCCTCCCAGGTGTCGAGTGCTTTGCTCACCTGCGCCTCGTCACAGACGTCGAAAGGCATCAGTTCGGCATTCACGCCCTGCGCCTCTACCAGTTGCTGCGTCTCCTTGGCGGCCGCCTCGTTGCTGCGATAGTTGATGATGATGGGCAGCCCCATCTGTGCCAACCGGATGCAGACGGCACGGCCGATGCCGCGGGAGCCTCCAGTAACCAAGATATATTTCATATTTGTGTATGCTATACCATATAATATATAAGATTATGCAAAGTTACGGGAAACTAAGGGAAATACAAAATAAAATAACAACAATTATTTCTTCTTCCACTCACGGTGCGACGCCAAAGGGCTTCTCTATCCTTTTCTTGCCGTTTCCTCGCTTTTGTGTAGTTTTTGGTTATCGTTTGTTGATAAAAAATGCGCCTTGGCTGAATTTTACCATATTTTCACACGTGAACATTTGGGTATATTAAATAAAACACCTATCTTTGCAACTGAAAAGAAATATATATCGTTCGTTAGTTACAACAGCTTTTTTATTCAACTATCCAGACCATCCTTTTCGTGAGAAAGGGATGGCTTTTTGTTTTATGGCCAATAGCGAACGCTCTCTTCCATCACATTCATGCTTATGTAGTTACGAAAAGCATTGCGTCATTGATATAGGTCAATAATATGTCAATCTGTAAGCTTTATCCCAATAAATCATTTCAATATTACTTTTAACTCCGCTTTTTCAAAGCTTAGTGAAAGCAATATTAGTTTTATATTAAACTTATTGTAACTAATAGTTGCGTGTTGCTGACAATTTGATTACTTTTGCAGCAGGATAATAAATTAGTGATAACAAAAGTAGGAAGAATTAAAACTTATTGCTTATGAAGCCGAACCCATCAACAGCGGTTGCCGCTACTATAGCTACAGCAAGCGCCTCTCAAGTACAAGCGAAAGCGCCGGGACTGGTAAGAGTCCTGGGACTCAAAGAATCAATAGGCATGACCATCGGCACCGTAGTAGGTGTCGGTATCTTCACGTGCGGCAGCGCGCAGGTGGGACTGGTGGGCCCCTGGATCATCGTCTTCACCTTTCTCTCGCTGCTCGTGAGCATCTGGCCCTGTATGATCTACGGCGAGATGGCTGCCGTACTGCCTGAGGCCGGTGGCACATACAACTACGCCAAGCGTGGACTCAACAAGGTATGGGCCATCATCGCCGGGTGGCAGTATATCATCTCTGTGGTCGGCATCGGGGCCGGCGAGACGCTGGCTTTCTCCAACTACTTCAAGATACTCATGAGTGCCCTGGGCGTTGACATCTCCATGATCGACGACCGTGTGATCGCATGCAGTCTTGTGGCGATCTTTCTTGTCATCAACTGCCTTGGCATCAAGCAGAGTGGTAAGGTGCAAAACGGATTCATCTTCTTCTTCTGGGGTATGACGATCCTGTGGTTCTGCTATATGATTCCCCACGTACACCTCGAGTATTTCGGTGGATTCACCATGGACAAGTTGCCGCCGTTCAGCGAGATGATGTATATCTTTGGACTCGTGTGGTGGTGCTACACCGGTTTTGAGACCTGCTGCTCGGTAGGTGGTGAGACCAAATTCCCACAGTATACCTTGCCGCGCGCGCTGAAGCTCAGCGTGTTCCTGGTGTTTGCCGTCAACGCTCTGTTCCAGTGGTTCCTCGTGGCCCTGGTCAGTCCTGAATTCTATGGTATGATCGGTGCCTCAGATGCGCCCTATGCTGAGGGTCTGAAAGCCGCCGGACTCGTCGGTGCCCCGATCATCCTGCTCTGTATCGCCATCACCTTCGGTGGAGACCTGAGCACGATCAACCCCGGCATTGCCGCTCCTGCCCGCTATATCTACACGATGGCTGAGGATCACAGCCTGCCGAAGTTCCTCGGAAAGATCAGCCCGCGCTTCAACACGCCCAACAACGCCATCCTCCTCGTGGGTATCATCAACTTCATCCTCATCGCCACAAACTCCATCACCTACATCGCCTCGGTGTCACTCATTTCTTTGGCTGTGTGCTACATGATTGGCTGTCTGGCTTATCTCGGACTGAAGAAGAAATATCCCGACCTCAAGCGACCCTACAAAGCCCCGATGGGCGTCTTCGGCAGTTGGTTCACGATCGTCGTCTATGCCTTCATGCTCTGCTTCGCTGACCGCATGGCTCTGATCACCGCCGCCATCATCGGCGTGGCCTCCCTGGCTTACTTCTTCCTCTACACCCGTGGCCACAAAGACGTGATGCCGACGCTCGAAGAGGAGATCGGCGAGATCGACGAGCCCACAGTGACGGAGAAGCGGCATATCGACAAGGAATACAAGATCTGGGCATGGGGCACTGCCATCGTCACTGTCGTGGCACTGGCCATCTATCTCATCCCCATCCTCGTTTAGTCTTCGTATCGCCTATGTATAGAATCACCATAGAACAAACCTCTTATGCGTTTCCTGACCTGAAGGCGCTCATGGCCAAGGCCACACCGATCAGGTCGGGAGACCAGTTGGCCGGCATTGCTGCCAAGACGATGGAAGAGCATGTGGCCGCACAGATGTGCCTCGCCGACGTGCCGCTGCGCCGCTTCCTGGAGGAGCCGCTCATCGACTACGACAAGGACGAGGTCACGCGGCTGATCATCGACACGCACGATGTCAAGGCCTTCGAGCCTATCAGCAGCCTCACCGTCGGGGAGTTCCGCAACTGGATCCTCAACGATCACACCACCACGGAGATGCTTGCGGACGTCGCGCCGGGCATCACACCGGAGATGGCGGCCGCTGTCTCAAAGATCATGCGCAACCAGGACCTCGTCCTCGCGGCGCAGAAATGCCATGTGGAAACGGCGTTCCGGGATACCATAGGCTTGAAAGGATGTATGGCCTCACGCCTGCAGCCCAACAGTCCTACCGACGACCTCAAAGGCATCGCCGCGAGTATCATCGACGGACTGATGTACGGCTGTGGTGACGCTGTCATCGGCATCAACCCCGCAAGCGACTCGCTACCCTTGCTCATAGAGATGGAGAAGATGCTCGACGGTATCATCTCGGGCTATGACATACCGACACAGAGCTGCGTGCTCAGTCATATCACCACGGGCATCGAGATGATCAACCGTGGTGCACCGCTCGACCTGCTCTTCCAAAGCATTGCCGGGACGGAGAAATCCAATGCGGGCTTCGGCATCAACCTGAAACTGCTCGACGAGGGCTACGAGGCTGTGAAGAGTCTGCACCGGGGTACCGTGGGCGACAACTGTATGTATTTCGAGACGGGACAGGGCTCGGCACTCTCCTCAGACGCTAACTTTGGCGTGGACGAACAGACGTGCGAGGCGCGCTGCTACGCCGTGGCCCGCCGCTACCATCCGTTGCTCGTCAACACGGTGGTGGGCTTCATCGGACCGGAATATCTCTACGACGGCAAGCAGATCACGCGCGCCGGACTCGAAGACCACTTCTGCGGTAAGCTCATGGGCGTGCCGATGGGCTGCGACATCTGCTATACCAATCATGCTGAGGCCGACCAGGACGACATGGACAACCTGCTCTTGCTCCTCGGCGTGGCGGGCGTGAACTATGTCATGGGCATTCCCGGTGCCGATGACATCATGCTCGGTTACCAGAGCACGAGTTTCCACGACATCATCGCCACGCGTAAGATGCTCGGCAAAAAACCGACGCCGGAGTTCGAGAAATGGCTGGAGGACATGAAGCTCTTCAACCGCGACGGCCGTATCCTGCAAGCCGCACCCAACCACGCGCTGATGAAGCTGGTGAGCTAAATAGAAGCCTCACCCCCAACCCCTCTCAAATAGACGCCTCACCCCCAACCCCTCTCCAAGGGGAGAGGGGAGTGATTACCTGCAAGGGGGGTGGCCTCACCCTCGTAGCCCACTGTTGCTAAAGTAAGAATGTATAAAAGACAGCCCCCTTGGGCAAAGCACAGAGCCGCCCTTTTGGTGCGCCAGTTCTGTTCGGCTGGTTACAACCAGCCGCGCCCCTCTTCCGCCCGCGCTTTGCCAAGGGGGAGCAAACTATCACTCATCATGGAAACAGAGATCAGTATCAGAACACAGCATTTGGAGGAAAGTGATTGCTGGGCATGGCTTCGGCAGTTCACCGACGCCCGCATCGCCCTTGGACGTACGGGCAGCAGCGTACTCACCGACGACTATCTGAAGTTCCGACTGGCACACGCCCGTGCCCGCGACTCCATCAAGATGCCGTTCGACGCCCGCCGCGTCGCTGAGGACCTGCAACGCCTTGGCCTTACCTCCTTTGAGGTGGACAGCAAGGCTGGCAACCGCGAGACCTTCATCACGCGGCCCGACCTCGGACGCCGCCTCTCCGACGAGAGCTGGGCACGCCTCAAAGCCATGCACTATCCCGGTTGCGATGTACTCCTGGTCATCGCCGACGGCCTCTCGTCGAAGGCTGTGCATAGGCAAGCCGTTCACCTCGTGGAGCACCTGCAGCCTTATCTGCGTGACCTCCACCTGTCGCTCGGCCCTGTCGTACTGGCGCATCAGAGCCGTGTGGCGTTGGCCGACGACATTGCTGAACTCATGCACGCCAAGCTGGTCGCCATACTCATTGGTGAACGGCCTGGATTGTCTTCACCCGACAGCTTGAGCGTGTATATGACCTATAAGCCCTATTTCGGGCGTATGGAGAGCGAGCGCAACTGCATCTCCAACATCCGGCCGGAGGGACTCAACTACGACGCGGCCGCCTTCAAACTCACGTGGCTCATCAGCAACGCCTTTGACCGGCGTGTCAGTGGCACGGCACTGAAAGACGAGAGCGACGATCCCAGCAAGTACGGCAAGCTCGCCGACCTCCGGCGGAAATACTATCACGACATCCCCATGGTGCACAAGACTGCGCTGAAGATTGCCATCGGGTAGGCGAGACGCCAATGCCGAAGCCACGAATGTCTTTGTTGAAGAACATAAAGTCCTTTTTCCTGAATCATAGAATCGCCAGCAACTAACCACTCATTCCTCATAGCAGAATGAATTGATGTGTAATTCGTGGTTCATTCCTGCCCATTCATGTTCTCTTCGACACGAATGCTCGTGAATTGCCCACGAATTACTCATGAATTATTTGTGAGTAATTCGTGTGGCAATATTCAGAAATTTATTGTATCTTTGTGGCATAATATAAAAGCAGTAGATGATGATAGTACTTACAGGAAGAGAATTTAGGGCGAACCAAGCTAAGTACGTTGGGGCTGCCCAAAGCGGAGAGGACGTGGTGGTAAAGTCACGTGCGGGCAGTTATCGGATTGTTCCTATTTCTGATGATGATATAGTCATTGGTAAGAATGATTTGTCCGAGAGTCTTTACAAGGCGTTGCTCGAAGTGAAGAACGCAAGAAGAGGTAAAGGTAAGCTACTTGATTGGGAGGAGTTTAAACGTGAAATGGAACGTTGAATTTACCCAAGAGTTTCTCCATATGGCGAAGCCGTTGTGGAAGAAATACAAGAGTCTAATGAATGATATTGAGAAGTTCAGAGATTCTTTGGCCGATAATCCATTTCAAGGAGATCTACTACAGCCAGGTATTCGTAAAATAAGAATGGCTATAAAGTCTAAGGGTGGTGGAAAGTCTAAAGGTGCACGCATCATCACTTTAACGTTTTCAGTCGATGAAGAAAACGGTAAGGTAGCGATGTTGCTCATCTACGATCATAATCAGGCTGATACTGTAGACCGTAATATGGTCAGAATTGTTGCTAAAGAATTAGGATTTGATGTGGATGAACTGCAAGAAGGAGGAAAGTTAATATAAGTCTTTTAAATTGATGAGTAATTCGTGGTTCATTCGTGGTCATTCATGTTCTCTTTAACACGAATTCTCATGAATTGCCCACGAATTGTTCATGAATTATTGGCGAGTAATGCGTGTTGCGCTATTTAGGGATTTATTTTTCGGTTCTTCCGCTTTTCTCGTTGGTAAGGCATGTTTTCAATAGTTTCCCAAAACAAAAAGAAGCCTAGTTCCGTTATATATTTGTATTCACCACAAATC
>ONHQ01000039.1 GCA_900317685.1 uncultured Prevotella sp. | reverse complement strand
TTAAAGGGGTCAATGAGATATCCTTCTTCATGTACCGTCTCACGCAAGTTTTGGGTTAGTGATTGTCAGGGCTCGTCCACAGAAAAATCCTGTGCCCCCAAAAGAACAGAAACGTAGCGGAGGTCCTTGAGTGCCCGAAAGCTTGGTATTGTTATAAAAGAGAGGTGTCGCCGACCTCTATGATACGGACGTCAGCGTCAGCAGGCAGAAGGGGACGAAGCCTGGACACGAAGTTGTTGCGAGCTACAAAGAATAGATCCTTGCCGTCGGCGATGGCTGTCATTAAGAGTTCACGGAAGCCCTTGCCCGCCACTTCGATGCGGCCGACCTCGTCGATCCAAATTTCTTTGGCTTCGGGGTGCTCCTTATAATATTGCAAGGCACGGTCGAAGGCAGAGAGATGAACGAAATAGCTGCAGCTGTGCATCAGTCCGTCGGTGAGATCTCTGACCGCCAGCGTCTCCTTGGATGCCGTCTCCATGTCTACTTCTGGGTCTTTCACAAAGAAGGGCAGCGTCTCGCCCTTGGGGTAGAGCACGAGGTCGTAAGCGCAGACCTTGCCATCAGCACCCCACTTCTTCAAAGAAAAGAAGCAGAGGCCGTCGCCATGACTGCGGTATTCGTGGATGAAACGGGTGGACTTACCGGCTCCACGCGGTCCGGTGAAAATAGTAATCTTCATATCTTATAAATCAAAGGATACACTGGCATACCATGTGCGGCCCCGCATGGGAAAGCCCTCGGTATACTCATAGACACGATCGGCGACATTGAGCACACCCAACTTGAGGTCGGCCTTCCACACCTTGCGGGCGAGACTGGCGTCGATGGTGGCGAAGCCAGCCGTAGAAGTGCTGCCGTCGGATGACGAGTAGGCTTTGCTCTGTGCGATCATCCGGCCTTGCAGACGCAACTGCCAGACGGGGCGCAGCTCTAAGAAGGCCATGAACTTGCTCTTCGGACTGTAGAGAAACTTCAAGTCCTTGTTGTCCATGTTCTTCTGGTCGATGAAGCTGTAGTTGGCCTGAGCCGTCAGCCAGGGCAACTCATAGCCCGCACCGAGCTCAAACCCGCGGTACTGCGCCTCGCCACGATTTTGTAACTGATAGATCTTCGGGTCGCTTTCGTCAACGCCTGTCACCTCTTGGATGATGTCGGTGATGAAGTTGTAGAACACGCCCGCCTGCCAATGGAGCTGTTTCCAGCGGCCTTCGTAGGAAGCATCGAGATTAAAAGCCTTCTGCGTACCGAGGTCAGGATTGGGAATCGCCTTGCCGAGCTTATAGGAATAGCGGTCCTTCATGCGGGCGAAGAGCGAAGAACGGCTCATCGTGAAGCGGAGATGCTGTGTGGCAGAGGGATGATAGTCGAAGGCAGCGAGGGCGTTGATGTTGCCGTCGTGGGAGTTGGGCAGCTCGGTGATGCCACGCTTTTTGTTGAACTCCTCGATCTTATAGCCCTGGCGGGCAAACCATCCGACGGATGCCGTGACGGACATCTGAGGATTGAGCCGCGCCTCGTCCTCCACGACAAAGGAGTAGATGCCCTCGGTGATATGTGCCACAGGCTCCCCCACGTTGTGGGAGCGGTGGACATCGTACTTATAGTTTCCTCCGAACTTCACATCGTTGTTGCCAGAGGTCGCCCAGATGAGATTGGCATTGGCGCCCAAGGCGTAGTCATCATAGACGCTCGTCCATCCCTGCTTGCCCTTCTGAGAGGAATAGGTGAAGTCGTCGTAGGAGTCAAGCGTATTCTTGAAGGTGTCGTACCACATCCGGCTCTTGAGGGTGAGCGCGGGTGCCAGTCGGGTGACGGAATGGAAATAGACCTCGTCCTTGTTCCAGTCGGGATAGATGCGGAACTGCGCTTTGCCGTTCGATCCCAGGTAGGGCGGCACGTGCTTCTCGGCGCGCACGAGGGTGTAGCCCACGACATACTCGTCAGTGGTGTTGGGCACGAAGCCCACCTTGGCATTGAGGTTGAAGTCACGCGACCGGGAGTTGAGACGCTTGTGCCCGTCGAGATAAGGCGAGTCTGTAGGATAGCTGTGAGGCAACCGGAAGTTGCGGACGTTGGCATAGCCCAAGTCGACCTGCGCGAACCATTGTCTCCATCGCCCCCCCCACGTTGAGGTTACTATGCCAGAGCGTGTTCATATCGAAGTGCAACTCCAGAGGTTTCTGCGGCTGCCGCGACACCAGGTTAATGGACGGGCCTAAGGTATTGCCGCCCATGAGCAGCGAGCTGGCCGACTTACTCACGTCGATCTTGCTCAGCATACCGGCCGACAGACGGTAGAGGTCCACGGTACCATCGTAGGGTGCCGTCATCGGCACGCCGTCGATATAGACAGGTACTTCGGCACTGCTGATACCGCGAAGCATGAATCCCGCCTCGCTGCGTCCGCCTGTCTCCTGTACGATAAGCCCCGGAATCCAGTTGAGTGCCTCTGAGACGCGTTGCATGTCGGCCGACTTGATGAAGTCTGCGCTGACCTGATCAGCCTTGAATGTGCGTTGGTGTTCAAAAACAGTGACCTCGCCCAAGTGAAACACCTGGGTCGTATCCATGAGCGGCTTAGCCGTCAAAGGCAGCGCCGCCACGGCAGCAGATAATAATAACATTGGTTTATTCCTTGCTTATTTATAAAATATAATCGATTCCTGGGGTATAGAAGGAGAGGGCGAGAGAAGGATGACGAGCACAAGACTGCGTTGAACGCAACGAGTTATAACTCGTTGATCACAACTGTAGACGGCTCGTTGAACACAACTGTGGGCGGCTCGTTGAACACAACTGCGGGCGACTCGTTGGTCACAACACTGGGCGAGCCGCAGGCCACACCTGCGGACGACGCCCTGCCCTATTTTCTCGTTCCTCCCCGCAAATAGTCGATGAGGTACCTCACGGGTATGGCCGTCATGTGCATGAGTTTGGTGAAGGGGAAGATGATGACCAAGAGGAAGCCGAGGAGAATGTGGATCTTATGCGGCAACGAGGCATGAACGATATAGTCTGAGGCTCCGGGCAGGAAGGTGAAGAGTCCCTGCGCCCAGCGGTCGAGGTTCATGTAATGGTCAAGGTCGCTGCCCACGGTCTCTACAGTTCCCATCAATCCGGTGACAATCTGTAGGAAGATGAGCACCACAAAGAGATAGTCGCCGAAATGGCTGTTCGCCACGATACGGCTGTTGGTGAAGCGGCGCAGCGTCAGCAGGCAGATGCCTACGAGCGTGATGAGTCCCGCGCCACTGCCCATGACGATGGCCAACTTCCGTTTCTGCTCGTTGGTGATCAGCCAGTCGTAGGACCATTCCGGGGCAAGCAGTCCGAAGATATGGCCAAAGAACACCAGGATGATGCCTATATGAAAGAGGTTGCTGCCCCACTTGAGCAGTGGGTCGTTGCTCAGGAACTGGGTGGAATAGGCCTGCACGGTATTGCCCTGCGCCGCGATGCGGTAAGTGACGCCGCAAACGAAGAGCGCGCCGGCGATATAGGGGAGGTATTGGAATAGGAAAGTGTGCATAACGTCGGAAGTTTAAAGTTCTTTCAAGACGGCAATAAGCGGCTCGTAGGGATGCTGTTCCTTGGCAAACCGCTCGTCCATTTTCGTGAGCACGCCACGGATGTCGTCGATGGCCGCGTGGGCTTTTGCCGCGTCGTCCATGTTGGCGACATACTGCAAATACATCGGCAGGTAGTCGGGCAACTCGTCTTCGGCGGGCATGAGCCCAGCACGCAGATATTCCTCTTTCAGGTCTACCATCGCCTGCCCGCGGTCGCGGCTTGTGCCGTAGACCATGTCGAAGAGATAGAGGTTGGTCTTCGTCGAGGTGTCGAAGAGGTCGCTGTAGGCAGCCTGCCAGCTACGTGCGTCGGTAAACGCCGTCACATAGTCAAGGAACGACCGCACGCGGTCGAACATGTTCCCGTTTAGCACGCCTTCGGCCTTGAGCACCGGCAACACCTCGCCGCGGCTGTCCCACAGTTGCTGCGTGGGATAGTCGAGCAAGAGGGAAAGGATGTTGTAAGTCTGAATCATGGTCGCTGTCTTTGATTATTTACCGCCGAAGAGATTGTGGCGCTTGCAGCCCTCGACGAAGTCCTGCTCCTCGTCGTCGAAGCCGAGGCCGGTACGCTCGTCGAAATAGTGATTACCATGCTGCTTAGGATCGGACGGGATGACAAAGCGGTCCTCGTAGTTGGCGATGGCGAGCAGGCGGTACATGTCGTCATATTGTTCGGCTGAGAGTCCCAGCGCAGCCGGCACGACGGGTTGTTCCACGCCATCGACGGTCTTCCGCCGCATGAACTCACGCAGAGCGACAAGCTTAGCCAAAGCCTCACGGATCGGCTGCGGGTCTCCGGCTGAGAGCAGATTTGCAAAATACTGCGCCGGGATGCGCATCTCGTCGACCTTGGCAAAGTAGTCCATGTCGGCGGTGTCAGTTTCTGCGGCGGCGTTCTGCTCCTTCTGTGCCAACTCTTCTGTCTTCGGACTCATGGCCGGCACATACCACACCATCGGCAGCGTACGGTACTCGGGATGCAGGGGGAAAGCAATGGCCCACTCTTTCATCAGTTTATACGTAGGACTCTTCTGCGCTGCCAAGATATAGTTGTGGCTGATACCCTGCCGCTCAGCCTCAGCGATGACCACGGGATCGTTGGGATCGAGAATCATCTCGCGCTGCTTGGCCACGAGGTCACGCTCGTTGGCGGCGGCATAGGCGTCGGTCTTGTCGGCATCGTAGAGGATGACGCCGAGGTAGCGCATGCGTCCCACACAGGTCTCACTGCACACCGTGGGCTGTCCGTCCTCGATACGAGGATAGCAGAACACGCATTTCTCGCTTTTCATCCGCTGATGGTTGAAATAGATTTTCTTATATGGACAGGCCGACACGCATTGTCGCCAACCACGGCAGCGATCCTGGTTGATGAGCACCACGCCGTCCTTGCGCTTGTAGATAGCACCCGAGGGACAGCTGGGGATACAGGCCGGATGCAGGCAGTGCTCGCACAGACGGGGCACGTAGAACATGAACGTACGCTCGAAGGCCTCGAAGCCTTGCGTATCGATGTCTTTGAGATTAGGGTCGCTCTTGCGCTCGTCAAATGTTCCGGCAAGATCATCCTCCCAGTTAGGACCGTCCTTCACCTTATCCATCTGCTTACCCGTGATCATAGAGAAGGGACGTGCCGACGGTGGTGTCTTGAGCCGCCGCTTGCCTTTTAGCGAAGAGAAGTCGAAGGTAAACGGCTCGTAGTAGTCGCTCACCTGGGGCAGATAAGGATTGGAGAAGAGCTGCGACATCACCTTCGGACGGTTGCCGAGACGCAGCTCTGTCTTGCCGTCTTTGGTCCGCGCCCATCCTCCACGATAGCGCTCCTGGTCTTCCCACGTCTTGGGATAACCAGGGCCGGGCTTAGTCTCCACATTGTTCCACCAGGCATATTCCATACCCTTGCGCGATGTCCATACGTTCTTACAGGTCACCGAGCAGGTGTGGCAGCCGATGCACTTGTCCAGATTGAGGACCATTGCTATTTGTGTCTTGATCTTCATCTTATTCCCAATTTACGTTGTCCACCTTTCTCAACAGCACATACTCGTCGCGGTTGGCGCCTATCGTACCGTAATAGTTCAAGCTATAGGACAGCTGCGCATAGCCGCCGATCATGTGCGTAGGCTTTGGGCAGAGGCGCGAGATGGAGTTGTGTATGCCTCCGCGGTTGCCGGTAAGCGGACTGAGCGGCACGTTGACGGTGCGGCCCTGGTTGTGATACATATAGAGAGCACCCTCGGGGATGCGCTGGCTCACGCAGGCACGTGCCATCGCCGAGCCGTTATCGTTGATGACCTCCACCCAGTCGTTGTCGCGGATGCCGAGTTTGGCAGCATCGGTCTCGCTCATCCAAATAACGGGACCGCCGCGCCCGAGGGTGAGCATGAGCAGGTTGTCGTTCCACGACGAGTGGATGGTCCACTTGTTGTGGGGCGTGAGGAGGTTCAGTGCCAGCGTGTCGTCGCTGAGATGGAGGCGCTCCTTGAGGTTATTGATTTCCTTCTTGGCCAATGGCGGCTTGTAGCTCACCAGTGTCTCGCCGAAGGCCTGCATCCACGGATGATCCTGATAAAAGCTCTGACGCCCGGTCACCGTACGCCACGGGATGAGGTAATGAATGTTGGTGTAGTTGGCCGTGTACTCCGTGTTCTTGTTGTTGATGCCTGACCAGATAGGCGTGGGCAACGACAGGCGCGGCTGAACGACGAGATCCTTATAGGTGTATTTTGTCTTGCCAAAGTCCGCCGTGAGCGGTTCGGCCAGCGGCAGTCCCACGCTCTTCTCCAACGCTTTCCACGAACGGTAGCCGGCATCGCCGTTGCTCGTTGGGTCGAGGGTGAGCACAGCGTCACAGGCTTGCGTAGCCTCGCGGATGAGCGGCATGCCCTTGCTGACACCCTCCGCTCGCTCCACACCATTCATTTCCTTCAGCTCGTCATACTCTTTGAGGGCTGACCAGCCGATACCCTTGCCGCCTATGCCCTTGTCACGAACGTTGGGACCCACAGTGGTGAACTGGCGGTAGACGTCGGGATAGTCGCGTGTCACTACGACAAGGTTGCCCATATTGCGCCCCGGCTCCGGCATCTCACCGGTTTCTTTCCAGTCGTTCACGGCGATCGGCTCGCTGATCTCCCCGGCACTGTCGTGAGCCAGTGGTGTGTAGACCACATCTTTCTCGTGTCCGAGATGCCCCTCGCTCATTTTGGAGAACACCTTCGACAGCTCGCGGAAGATGTCCCAGTCAGTGCGGCTCTCCCACACGGGGTCGACGGCTTTGCTAAACGGATGGAGGAAGGGATGCATATCGGTCGAAGAGATGTCTTCCTTCTCGTACCACGTGGCGGCCGGCAGGACGATGTCGGCGAAGATGCTCGACTGCGTCATGCGGTAGTCGATGTTCACCACGAGGTCGAGTTTGCCGACGCTGTCCTCGGAATGCCACTTCTCGTATTTCGGCAACGGCTGTCCGCACTGCTCCAGGTTTTGTCCGAGCACATTGTTCTGTGCGCCGAGGAGATGCTTCATGAAATACTCCATGCCCTTGGCGGAGCAGCCGATGAGGTTGGCGCGCCAGATGAAGAGCACCTTCGGACTGTTCTCCCTGGCATCAAGGTCCTCGGCGGCTAACGACAACTTGCCTTCATGGAGTTGCTGGCAGACATAGTCCTTCTCGCTTACACCGGCCTTCGCGGCCTCGCGGCACAGGGCGAGGGAGTTGCGGTTGAACTCCGGCGAGGAGGGCAGCCAGCCCATGCGCTGACTCTTGATGTTGCAGTCGAGGAGCGTCAGGTCTTTCCACTGGTCTTTATGAGCCAAGGGTGAGAGCTGCTCATCGACGGTCACCTTCTCATAGCGCCATTGGTCGGCATGCTCATAGACATAGCTCACCGTGTTCATGTGGCGGGGCGGCCGCTTCCAGTCTAAGGCGAAGGCCATCTGCGCCCAGCCTGCCTGCGGGCGCACCTTCTCCTGACCGACATAGTGGCTCCAGCCTCCGCCGTTGACGCCGAGGGTGCCGCAGAGCATGAGCATGTTGATGGCGGCGCGATAGGTCATGTCGGTGTTGTACCACTGGTTGACGCCGGCCCCGATGATGATCATGCTCTTGCCGTGTGTCTTCTCAGCTGTGGACGCAAAGGCGCGGGCCGTCTGAATGACCTTCCCGGCTTTGACGCCGGTGATCTGCTCCTGCCACTTCGGGGTGTAGGGCAGGTCATCGTCGTAGCTCGTGGCACAGTTGGGGTCTCCGAGTCCGCGGTCGATGCCATAATGTGCCATGAGCAGGTCGAAGACATTGGTGCAATATACCGTTCCGTCTTTCGTCTCCACCTTGATGACGGGCACCTGGTGCTCGATGATATCGGGATGACGGGTAGCAGTGACATGAGGATTCTGATAGTCCGTACCACCGAAGTACGGGTCGAGCAATGTCACCACATCGTCGCGGTGCTCCAAGAGGGAGAGACGTGGTGTGAAGGGCTTTCCTGTGCGGACGTCCTCGCATTTAAGGTTCCACCGTCCTTCGTCGTTCCACCGGCTGCCGATGCTGCCGTTAGGTGTGACGAACTCGCCCGAAGGATCATCAATGGTGATGGGATACCACTCGGCCTTCTGCTTCACGCCGAAGTTGTCCTTGAGGTCAGCGGCGCGCAGGAGCATACCGGCGGCATAGCGTCCGTCGCCCGTATCCTCCAGCTTGACGAGGAAGGGCAGGTCGGTGAACTTGCGCACGTAGTCATCGAAATAGGGCACGGTGCGGTCTTTGTAGAATTCCTTGAGGATGACATGTCCCATTGCCATTCCCAAGGCGGAGTCGGTGCCCTGCTTGGGCGCCATCCACACATCGGCGAACTTCGAGGCGTCGCTGTAGTCGGGCGAGACGACAGCGACCTGTGTGCCCTTGTAGCGCACCTGCGTATAGAAAGGCGAATCAGGCGTGCGCGTCGTCGGCACGTTGCTGCCCCAGAGCAGGAGGAAAGAGGAGTTGTACCAGTCGGCACTCTCCGGCACATCGGTCTGCTCGCCCCAGGTCTGTGGCGACGACGGCGGGAGATCACAATAGAAGTCGTAGAAGCTCAGGCAAGCACCACCAAGCAGACTCAGATAGCGGGTGCCCGCGGCGTAGCTCAGCATAGAGAAGGCGGGGATCGGCGTGAAGCCCACCAGTCGGTCGGGACCGAATTTCTTGATGGTATAGATGTTGCTGGCCGCCATGATCTCAAGGGCTTTCTGCCAGTCGAGGCGTACGAAGCCGCCCAGGCCTCGCACCCGTTTATAGCTGTTGCGCTTCTGCTCATCCTCCATGATCGATGCCCAGGCCTCCACGGGATCGTGGTGTTCGGCCAAGGCTGCGTCCCAAAGGTCGAGGAGTTCCTTGCGGATCATCGGATGCTTCACACGACCGGAGTTGTAGAGATACCAACTGTAGCTCGCACCGCGCGGACAGCCACGCGGCTCATGGTTGGGCAGCCCCGGACGTGTCGAGGGGTAGTCGGTCTGTTGCATCTCCCACGTGACGATGCCCTTCTTGACGAAGATGCGCCACGAGCACGAGCCGGTGCAGTTCACACCATGGGTGGAACGCACCTCTTTGTCGTGGGCCCAACGTGTGCGGTAGAAGTGTTCCCACTCCTCGTTGGTCACGTCCTTGCGGTTGATGAAGTATTTCAGATTGCTGAATATATTGTTCATATTGTTGGATTCAAGTCGGTTCAATGTTTCTTGCGCATCATTCCAAAGTAGTTGATCACCATCACGAGCAGGGCAAAGAAGGTAAAGAGCAGGAAGCCCCAGCCATAGCCATGCTCCGGCGAGAGGTCGACGAGGCGTCCCATCAACGGCGGAAAGACGAAGCCACCAAAGGTGCCGAAGCCGCCCACCCAGCCATTGGCACCACCGACACCCTCACTGACATAGACGGGAACGAGTTTCATTGTGGCCCCATTGTTGAAACCAAAGGCCACTGAAATCAGCAGACTCACAAAGAAGAGACCGCCCCACCCCATCGGGATGTTCATCAGCACACCGGCAACAGCCAGCAAAGCGAGAGCCGCCATAGAGACTTTCTCACCACCGATGCGGTCAGAGAGTTTGCCGCCGGGCACGCGCAGCAAGGCGGCAAGGATGGAGAACACGGCCGTAAGGGCTCCGGCAAGCATCGGGTCCAGCCCCATGCCTTTCTTCCAAAAGGTGGGGAACCACGCTGTGAGTGCCATGAAGCCACCGAAGGTCGTGAAGTAGCAGAGCACGAGCATCCACGTCTGGGGAATGCGTGCTGAGATTTTCAGACTCGTCGCGGCGTTGCCCTTGGGGAAGAGCTCCTGCCCACAGGCCAGTGCGTTGTCCCGCGCTACCTCTGCGCTTTTCCCGGCTTTGAGAAACTGGAAATAGGGAGGATTGGCACCAAGCCATATATATAAAAGGAGTCCGAGAAGCATCACACCCGTCAGAATGTAGTAGGCGGCAGTGAAGCCAAAGTGATGAAGCAATAATGGCAGGGCAAAGGCCAAAATACCGGCAGAGGTAGTGCCCAGTCCGCCGTAGATGCCGGAGGCATAGCCCTGGCGACTCTTGACAAACCAATAGTTGGACTGCGAGGCTCCGACCGAGAAGGTGGCGATGCCGCAACCGGCCAGGCAGCCGAGCAGCAACACGACCGGGTAGAGACCCCTCATGCTTCCGGGTGTCTCAACGGGGTAGAGGGTGAAGAGCAGGCTCAGCGCACCCAGTCCTACGACGGCGGCGGCGAGCAAGAAGAGGAAGCCACGGCGTCCGCCGTTGCTGTCGACCATAGCGCCAAAGGGTATGCGCAGCAGGGAGCCGGTGAGCGACGGCACCGAGACTAGCAGGCCGAGCTCAGTGGCACCTAAGCCCATGGCGGCACCGAGTGTCGTGCTCGTAGGACCGAAGAGCGAGATGGCCATCACGCCAAAGAAGAAGCCAAGCGTGGCACCCAACAGCGCGGAGGAGGGAGTCCCTTTCAGTTTGAATTGCGATTGTATCATAATTCTTTGATTAGGTTTTGTTGTATTGTCTATCGAGGAGGCGTCTGATTAGTTTTCCAGTCTTCCGGCAGGTTAACATTACTAAGCAGGCGGTCGAAGGGTGCTAATATATAATAGGTGTCCAACGCGCCGAGCAGTCCTTTCATGCTTCGATGATCTGAACTCATGCGACTCCGCACGACGGACAGTGCGCTCCGCTCGATGAGCAGCGGGAATGGCGAAACACTTCCGTCGCTGCGTTGCCAGGCGAAAGCCCGTGGAAGCGATTCTTGACAGATGCTGTTCTCTGACTGCTGAGCATGACGAATCATCGTCCGGAGAGCCTCGCTGTCGACGTAGGGCATGTCACACGTGAGGATGAGCAACCAGGACGTAGCGCAACGGTCGAGCAGTGCTTCCAGTCCTCCTAAGGGACCACAATCGGGATGCAGGTCCTCCACGATGCCCAGTTCGAGGAAGGCATAAGTCCCGGCATTGGCGTGGCTGGCACTGACAAGCACCTCCTCGCATAGCGGACGAAGCAGGTCAGCGGCCTTACTGATGAGCGTCTCACCGTCGGGAGCAAAGAGCGCTTTGTTGCTGCCAAACCTGCTGCTGTGGCCTCCGGCAAGAACAGCTCCCGTCAGTTCTAAATGAGAAACGGATGCTGCATCATGAGAAGCAGCTGTTGCAACGCCCATCATCGTCTGTTTTTATCCGACAACGAGCGTCAGTGCAACGGCCACAGCGAAAGCGGGCACAGCCAGACGCGCCTCAAGGAGCGACCACGCGGAACGGCGTGTCTTGCGTGGCTCAATAGAGAAGAGCAGACTGACCACGGCTGTCATGGCTCCCTCCAAGAGAATATAGAAGGCTGGATGCAGTACATTGCCGGCGGAACCGGGCAATGCAAAGTCCACCAGTTTGATGGCGGCGGCAACCACAGAGGTGAGCAGCACGGCCTGCGCGCCCTTGCCCGACCGGGTAGCAGCGGCAAACATGCAGCAGAGGCCAAAGGCATAAAGAATCGTGGAAGTGCCGTGATGGAGCTGCAAAGCATGGAGAAGCCATCCCATCGTTGCCTCAACAATACCCCACACGCTGCCCCAAAAAAGGACAGCCCACAATAGCTGTAACTTTGATTTCATCTTATTCTTGTTTTTAGTCTGCTTCAAAGTTACGTAATTTATTCTTATAAAGCAACTCCTACATCGCTTTTTCTTTTAAAAAACAGAATCTTTTTCATGTAATGGTAACATTTGTGACCAAAGAAACTTAATGTTACTTAAAGTCAGACATGACTTAGCAGGCATAGCACCCACAACACCTATAATTATGAACGTTTGCCTTGCCTGCAAATGTCGCGGTTATTCTATTGTCGCGTTTAGGTCTCAAAGGTTAAACTATCCAAGGAAAGCTGAATGCCCAAAAGGAATACGATAATATTCCATCCCCGTCATATCAGCCAGATTGAACACTATGAAGGTTAAAACAACAGGCTTTTCAAGGCTCTCCGAAGAGATGCAACACAGTGCAAAGTATTGGTTACATAGGATGATACGACATTTAAAATAAAAACCTTATCTTTGCAGATACAATCAGAAAAGAAAACCATAACAACTAAAAACATGACACTAAGACACATTCTGGTGGGAGTTCTCTGCCTCTGCACGACAGGTGTGAGCGCACAAAAGCTCCCTTATCAAGACCCCAGTCTCTCTGCTCATCAGCGTGCCGTGGATCTCTGCGGCCGTCTGACTCTGGAGGAAAAAGCCGGACTGATGCTCGACGAGAGTCCCGCCATCCCACGACTGGGCATCAAGAAGTTTTATTGGTGGAGCGAGGCTCTCCACGGCGTGGCTAACCTCGGCGGCGTGACGGTCTATCCTGAACCGGTCGCCATGGCCTCCTCGTTCAATCCTGCCCTGCTCTACCGCGTCTTCTCAGCCACCAGCGACGAGATGCGGGCACAATACCACCACCGGCTGGCTATGGGCGGTGACGTGGAGAAGTTCCACAGCCTCTCGGTATGGACACCGAATGTCAACATCTTCCGTGACCCACGATGGGGCCGTGGCCAGGAGACCTACGGCGAGGATCCGTGGCTGACAAGTGTGATGGGCTGCGCTGTCGTGCGCGGTCTGCAAGGTCCCGACTCTGCGCGCTACCGCAAGCTCTGGGCCTGCGCCAAGCACTATGCCGTGCACAGCGGTCCCGAAAGCACGCGCCACACGGCCAACATCAATGACGTCTCGCCGCGCGACCTGTGGGAGACCTATCTGCCCGCCTTTAAGTCGCTCGTCCAGGATGCCGACGTGCGCGAGGTGATGTGCGCTTATCAGAGCGTCGACGACGAGCCCTGCTGTTCCAACACGCGCCTGCTGCAGCAGATCCTGCGCGACGAGTGGGGATTCAAGCATCTCGTGGTAAGCGACTGCGGCGCCGTCAGCGACATCTGGACAAGCCATAAGGTGTCGAGCGACGCCATTCACGCCTCGGCACGCGCCACGCTCGCGGGCACCGACGTGGAGTGCGGATACAACTATTCCTACAAGAGCCTGCCCGATGCCGTGCGCCGCGGACTGATCAGCGAAAAGGAAGTGGACAAGCATGTGATCCGGCTGCTTGAGGGCCGTTTCGACCTTGGCGAGATGGACGATCAGAAGCTGGTGCCGTGGAGCCGCATCCCCTTCTCTGTGGTTTCCAGCAAGGAACACGCCCAGCTCTCGCTCGACATGGCGCGACAGTCGCTCGTGCTGTTGAAGAACAGCGGCAACATTCTGCCCCTCAACCCGAAGAGCCATGAGCGCATCGCCGTCGTCGGACCCAATGCCGACAACACGCCGATGATGTGGGGCAACTACAACGGTACGCCGACACACACCGTCAACATTCTCGACGGACTGCGCAGCCACTACAAAAATCTGGTTTACCTCAAAGGCTGTGACCTCACCGCCGACAAGGTCATCGACCCGCTGTTTTCTCAGTGCCGCGCCGGAAAGACAACAGGACTCAAAGGTGAGTTCTGGAACAACACCAAACGGGAGGGCAAGCCCGTCACCACTCAGTATTATACTCAGCCCATCGCCGTGACCACAGCAGGCATGCACAACTTCGCGCCAGGCGTGAAAGTACAGGATTTCTCGGCCCGCTACTCCACTACTTTCTGTCCGAAGCAGAGTGGAGAGGTGGCACTCGACGTTGAGGGTTGCGGACACTTCGAGGTGTATGTCAACGGTGAGCGCAAGCAGCAGGTTCATACGTGGCGCACGCTGCCGACGCATACCGTGCTGAAAGTGGAGGCCGGCAAGAGCTACGACATCCGGGTGGATTTCAACTACGTGAAGACGTGGAACGCTGACCTGAAGATCAACCTCGGTACTGAGAAGCCTGTGGACTACACCACAACGATCAACCAGCTCAAAGGCATCGACAAGGTAATCTTCGTGGGCGGCATCTCGCCTGCGCTCGAAGGCGAGGAGATGCCTGTGCACATCGAGGGCTTCAACGGTGGTGACCGCACAAACATCGAGCTGCCGAAAGTACAGCGCGGACTGATCGCCGCCCTGCACGACGCCGGCAAACAGATCATCATGGTCAACTGCTCGGGCGCTGCCATCGCGCTGGCTCCCGAAGCCGACCGTTGTCAGGCGATTCTCCAGGCATGGTACCCCGGCCAGGAAGGTGGCACGGCTGTGGCCGACGTGCTCTTCGGCAAGGTAAATCCTTCAGGCAAGCTCCCCGTGACCTTCTACCGCAGCACTTCTCAGCTGCCGCCTTTCGAAAGCTACGACATGAAGAACCGCACCTATCGCTATTTCAAGGGCAACGCGCTCTATCCCTTCGGCTACGGACTGAGCTACACACAGTTTCGTCTCGGCCAGCCACGACTGGAGAAGTCGGGTAAGGTCGGCGGCAAGCTCATCGTAGATGTCGAGAACGCAGGCCAGCGCAACGGCGACGAGACGGTGCAGGTCTACGTCCGTGACAACGACGACACCGACGGCCCTATCAAGAGTCTGCGTGCTTTCCAGCGTGTCAGCCTGAAAGCGGGTGAGAAGAAGACGGTCGTCATCCCGCTCGACGAGCGTACCTTCGAGCTTTGGGATGCCTCAACAAATACCATGCGCTGGAATCCCGAGCACCACTACTCTATCTACTGCGGCACCAGCTCGATGGAGAAAGACCTGAAGCAAGTGACGATGTAGTACTGTCGCCCACAGCTCCTGTTTGACACTATCAAGATGATCACCGGATATTGAGGGCCCTTCCTTGAATATTCGGTGATCTTTTTTTTGCTTTGAAGCAGGAAACACAAAGACAGAAGGACAGAAAATAAAGACAGAGTAACAGAAGAACAAAGACAGAAGGACAGAAAATAAAGACAGAGTAACAAAAGAACAAAGACAGATGGACAGAAAATAAAGACAGAGTAACAGAAGAACAAAAACAGAAGGACAGAAAATAAAGACAGAGTAACAGAAGAACAAGACAGAAGGACAGAAAATAAAGACAGAGTAACAGAAGAATAAAGACAGAAGGACTGAAAATAAAGACAGAGTAACAAAAGAACAAAGACAAAAGGACAGAAAATAAAGACAGAGTAACAGAAGAACAAAAACAGAAGGACAGAAAATAAAGACAGAGTAACAGAAGGACAAAGACAGAAGGACAGAAAATAAA
This sequence comes from uncultured Prevotella sp., assembly GCA_900317685.1. Lineage (GTDB taxonomy): Bacteria > Bacteroidota > Bacteroidia > Bacteroidales > Bacteroidaceae > Prevotella. The sequence goes on along the minus strand of ONHQ01000039.1, from coordinate 14,435 downwards.
GACTGAGTAACAGAAGAACAAAGACAGAAGGACAGAAAATAAAGACAGAGTAACAAAAGAACAAAGACAGAAGGACAGAAAATAAAGACGGAGTAACAGAAGAACAAAGACAGAAGGACAGAAAATAAAGACAGAGTAACAAAAGAACAAAGACAGAAGGACAGAAAATAAAGACAGAGTAACAAAAGAACAAAGACAGAAGGACAGAAAATAAAGACAGAGTAACAGAAGAATAAAGACAGAAGGACTGAAAATAAAGACAGAGTAACAAAAGAATAAAGACAGAAGGACAGAAAATAAAGACAGAGTAACAGAAGAACAAAACAGAGTAACAGAAGAGCAAGACAGAGTAACAGAAGAGCAAACAGAAGAACAGAGAAGAAAAAAGGCAGAGGTACAAAGGGCACATAAAAGGCTTGGCCCTATGCGAGAGGATGTCTCCTTGGCCTATGTGAACTTTTTGGTCCCTTGAAACATATCACTCCCCTCTCCTTTGGAGAGGGGCTGGGGGTGAGGCTGTAGAGGGGGTGAGGCTGTAGAGTGACTGGGGGTGAGGCGTCTTCTACCTCATCACCATCCATGCAGCCAGCAAGTACGCCTCAGCACTGAGCGAGGCGCGCAGCATGTCAAGGAGCCGCTTCTTTTTCTTTTTCACACCGCTCTCACTGATATGCAACTCACTTGCGATCTCAGCATTCTTCATGCCTTTAAAGAAGATCGAGTGACACAACTGCTGCATATCCTCCGGCAGAGCATTGACAGCCGCAAGGAGCTGGTCGAGCGTCTCCTGACGGATGAGCTCTATAGAAAAATCATGTTCGAAGTCATCGACATTCTGCACGACATACCGGCTGCGACTGTTGTCCTTACGTATATAAGAGATGACAGCGTTGTGGATGCAAGTGTAGAGGAAAGCTTTTGCCTTGCCCACACTACTCATCTCGCCACGATGCTCGTAGAGTTGAAAGACAGCATCCTGCACACAGTCTTCGGCCAGGTAGTCAAGTGGCTCGGTGAGCAACCTGCGCGCGAAGACGACGAGCGAGGGATAGACCATGTCGTAGAAGTCCGTGATCTCCCCGTCGATAAACGTCCGGTAAGCCTGTTCGTGGCTGTCTTGATAAGTGAGCATAGTGCAAATTTAGCAATTTCTTTCCAATTCGAAAGGAAATTGCTATTTTTTCTTTCATCTTAGTGTCCTTTTCTTCACGGGTTGCGTTAAAGTAAACAAACATCAGATAAAAAACGACTATGCAACACGAAAAGCACATCTCACAGTTGATCGTCCGCTCGATACTGGGGACCCTCGACGATCAGGGCCGGCAAGAGCTGGACACCTGGCTGGCTGCTGACACACGCCACCGCGAGCTTTTGGAGGAGCTGAGCCGTCCCGCCACACTCGAACAACACATTGCGGAGTTGCAACGCATAGACCGCCACAAGGCGCAGACTATGATGGAGCAGCGCATCAGAGAGGCTGAGTCCCGGAAGCAGGAGATCACGGCACCCAAACGCCACCATCTGTCGCTGAGTCGCAGCTACTGGCTGGCTGGCATCGCCGCCATGCTGCTGCTCCTCATCGGCACCTATTATTATATAGGCAAAATAGCGACCAATCATAGACCAGTTGCCACACGCACGAAAAGCCGTCCCGCTGTCATCACTCATGGCACGACGCAGGCCCTTCTGCGCCTCAGCGACGGCAAGGTCATACGACTCGGCGCTGACCAGCAGGCCAACCGCCGCGCCATCGCCAAAGCCTGCGGCCGCAACTATCATGGCAACATCGTGGTGACCACGCCACGTGGCGGCGAGTACCGGCTCACGCTGACCGACGGTACCGAGATCAGCCTCAATGCCGGTTCACGTCTGGAATATCCCGCTGTCTTCGACGGCAAGGAGCGACGCGTGAAAGCCGAGGGCGAGGCTTACTTCAAGGTCGCGCACGACAAGGAGCACCCCTTCTACGTCGAGACCGGCGGGCAGGAGCTGCGCGTCGTCGGCACAGAGTTCAACATCAACAGCTACACAGCGGGCACCGTCGTCACCACGCTCATCCACGGCATCGTCACCATCCATCCGCGCGGAGCCAAAGGGGGCGTACTCACCCTCCACCCCGGCGAACAGGCAGAATACAACGACAAGAGCGGCTCTGCACAGATCCGGCAGGCCAACACCGAGGTGGTGGGCAGCTGGACGACGGGCAGCTTCGTCTTTGAAAACCAAACGCTTGAGCAGATCATGGAGGAACTCAGCCGATGGTATGACTTCGACTACACGTTCCGCAACGCAGTCCTGCGGCAAACCGTCTTCATGGGCTCCGTGCCACGCTACGGCGATTTCAAGAACGTGCTGCACATCTTGGAGATGAGCGGCGGCATCCACTTTCAAGTAAAGGGGAAGCGTGTCTACATTTTCTGAACCTTACGTAACATTCATATCAAAGAATAGTCTTATTTATCATGAAAAAAGAGAGATTGAGAGTGAGACAACTGCTGGCTGTGCTTGCCTTGTCCGTGGTCATGCCAATGGAAGCACTGGCCCAGCACTTCACGGTCAACTACCGTCAGCAACCGGTCACTGCCGTCATCAATGACCTCAGGCAGCGCACTGGTTACGACTTTGTCTATCAGAAGCAAGTGCTCGACGGTGTGCCCGCCATCACGTGCCACTGCCAGGGCATGAGCCTCAACGACCTGCTCGACTGTATCTTTCACAGCATAGCAGGACTGGACTATGAAGTCAGCGGCAAGACCATCGTGCTGCGCGCCGGCAAGGGCCGCAAGATCGAACGAGCCGTGCAACGCCTCATCAGCGGCACCATCGTCGACACACAGGGCGAGCCGATGCAGTGGGCAACGATCAAGGTGAAAGGCACCAGCACCGGTGCTACCACCAATGAAAACGGACAGTTTCAGTTCTATACCGACCGGCAGCAGGAGACCTTGCAGGTGAGCTACCTCGGCTTCAACAGCGTCACACGCACCGTGCAGGCCGGGCACCCCGTGCGCATCATCATGCACGAAGACAACAAAAGCCTCGACGAGGTCGTCGTCACCGGCTATCAGGTGCTCGACAAGCGTAGCCTGACATCGGCCGTTACCTCGGCAAAGATGAAAGACTTGGAGCGCACCGACGTCAGCTCGCTCGACCAGATGCTCGAGGGCAAGATTCCCGATCTGATGGTGAGCAACAACTCGTTTGAGGTCGGCGTGGCACCAAAGATCCGTATCCGTGGCACCTCTACGCTCATCGGCAACCGTGAGCCGCTGTGGGTGGTCGACGGCATCGTCGTTCAGGACCCTGTGGAGATCTCGCCCGAGGAACTCAACGACCCCGACTACGTCAACCGCATCGGCAACGCCATCGCCGGCATCAATCCGCAGGACATCGAGCGCATCGACGTGCTCAAAGATGCTGCCGCAACAGCGATCTACGGTACCAAAGCTGCCAACGGAGTCATCGTTATCACCACCAAGCGTGGCTATGAGGGCAAGCCCGTTGTGAGCTATAACTTTTCGATGAACTATAAGCTGCGTCCGCACTATTCCGACCGTTCCGTCGACATGATGAACTCGAAAGAACGCGTGGAGTTCTCTCGCGAACTCGTGCAGGACCACTATGAGTTCCCCTTCAAGATGACGACGGTAGGCTATGAGGACGCACTCACGAAACTCTACAACGGCGAATATACCTACCAGCAGTTCACCGATGCCGTCAGTGCTGCCGAGACACGCAACACCGACTGGTTTGACCTGCTCACCCAAAACGCGCTGAGCACACAGCACACGGCAAGCGTCAGCGGAGGTTCGAAGAAGACTCGCTACTACGCTTCGCTCGGCTACGACAACGAGCAGGATGTTGTCAAGGCCAACGCCAACGAGCGCTATACCTATTCGCTCAACCTCGACAACACCTTCTCGAAACTGCTCACCGCCTCGTTTACCTTCACCGGATACCATCAGCGACGCAGCTACTACCAGGACGAGATAGCTCCACTCAACTATGCTTATCGCACCTCACGCGCCATCCCCGTCTACGAGGACGATGGCGAGTATGCTTACTACAAGAAGTACAGCTCTTCCACATCGGCACGCTACAACTACAACATCCTCAACGAGTTGGCCAACAGCTACAACAAGCAGCAGACCAACTCCATGACCTTCACCTCCAATCTGAGGTTCACCTTCACCGATTGGCTCACCGCCAACGCCATTCTCAGCGTGACGAACCAAAACACCGAAAGGGAGAACTGGTGGGGAGAGCGCACCTGGCACATCGCCGCGCTGCGCGACTCGGAGTATGGTCAGCCCATCGACGACCCGTCCTATTCGCTCTGTCCCGTCGGTGGAGAGCTCAACCACACCTCCTACACCAACCGCAGCTACACGGCACGTCTGCAACTCGATGCCAACAAATACTTCGGTGAGGACGACCGCCACAACATCTACGCTACCTTCGGTGTGGAAGCAAACTCCTCGAAGTATCGCTCCTACGCCACCACCAACCGCGGCTATTTCCGCGACCGTGGCGAGACCTTTGTCTCTGACATCGACCCGACGATCTACACCTCTTATGCCGCTTGGATGGCCCACAACGTGCCGTCGATCAGCGACGACCTGAGCAACACACTCTCGACATATCTGTCAGTGACTTACGCCTACCGCCAGCTGTGGCGCATCAACCTCAACGGACGTGTCGACGGAAGCAACAAATTCGGTGACCGCTCCAACGAACGCTTCCTCCCGATATGGTCAGTCTCAGGCAGCTACGACGTGGGGCATTGGATCAAAGCAAATTGGATTGACTACATCACTGCCAAGGCTTCCTATGGCTTCCAAGGCAACATGCTCGATTCGGAAAGCCCTATGATGACCATCCGCAAGGGCACACTGAGCACTTACTACAACAGCAACGTGTCTACAGTCGTCAGTCATCCCAACCCCGATCTGAAATGGGAGAAGACCAACTCCGTCAACCTGGGACTGGACATGAGCTTCTTTGACCATCGCCTCGAAATGGAATTATCAGGATACTGGAAGAAGACGACAGACGCATTTATGAACAAGACTGTGAGCACCGTCAATGGCGTGAGCTCGTATGTCATCAATGGCGGCGACGTGACAAACAAAGGCTATAGCGTCGACATCACGGCTACACCGCTGCGCTCGCGCGACTTCCGCTGGTCGGTGAGCACGTCGTTCTCCAAGGTCATCAACAGTCTGGACTCGCGTCCTGCCGCACAGACCTATGAACTGAGCAATTTCCTCAATGGCTCAGCGCTCGTCAAGGGCAAAGCCGTCAACACATTCTACAGTTACCGCTTTCTCGGACTGAGTCCCGTCGACGGCGGACCGCTCATCGACGACTACTACAACAACCAGGAAGCATTGCGCGGACTGAGCAAGTACGACACCTACACGACGGTGCTCACAGCCTCCGGCAAGCGCGACGCCGACATCCAGGGCTCGCTGACCAACACCTTCCGCTATCGCCATTGGCACGCTTCGGTGATGCTTGGCTACAGTCTCGGTGCCAAGACGCGACTCTTCGCCATGTATGGCAACAACGCTTCGGGAGGATACGGCAGCAGCATCTACTCGGAATATAACTACAGCCGCGACTACATGAAACGCTGGCGGAAGCCAGGCGACGAGAAGCATACCAACTACCCGGCCATCCTCTCTTCCTCAAACAGCGCCTACTATAAGTATTCAGACGTCTGGACGAGCATGTCAACGCTCAACGATGAGATACAGAACATCGGCAGCAACTATTACAATATGTATGACTACAGCGATGCTCGCGTGGTCAGTGCCGACTATCTCAAGCTGCAGAGTGTGAGCCTCACCTATGAGTTGCCCGACCAACTCCTCGACAAGCTCTATCTCACGCGCCTGGCTCTAACATTCTCTGCCTACAACCTCTTCACCATCTGCGACTCTGCTCTGAAGGGTCAGACGCCGACGCAGGGAGGTTTCTCTACCATTCAGCTCTCCGACCGGCCGAGTTTCTCGTTCGGTCTCAACATCCAATTCTAAACCACGATACATCATGAATATCAGATATTCTTTCCATCTTCTCTCCCTGGCGCTGTTGACGATGCTCTCTTCCTGCCAAAGTGACTTCCTCAAGGAGTACTCCCAGGACATGAGCCGCGCACAGACGCCGACGGACCTCAACGAGTTGATGATGGGCGACTGCTTACTGCCATTAGGTCTGGCAAGCAATCGCAACTCGACCTATACCATCGATAATCCCAACTACGCTGTGCTGCATTTCATGGGCGATGAGCTGCAGGAAAACATCAGCACACCGGGACGCCCCGACTTCCTGAGGAAGAGTGAGACCTACTTCCCCTACTTCTGTTGGCAACAGGACACCTACCGCGACTATAAAGGCACCAGCACGATGACCTCCGACGAGGCCAACTATTGGAATTTAGCCTATGAGAAGATCGACCGCTGCAACATGGTGATCAGTGCAGAGAAGGACGTCACCTGCGACAACGATGTCGACCGCGCACTGCTGCGCCACGTGATGGGCGAGACCCACTTCCTGCGCGCTACCTATTATTATATGCTCGTCAACCTCTACGGCAAGCCTTATGCGCCGCAGACAGCAGCCTCCACGCCCGGCGTGCCCATCAAGGTGAGCGCCAACGTCGAGGACAAGGAGTTTCAGCGGGCAAGTGTTGCTGACGTCTATCAGCAGATCCTCGCTGACCTTGACGAGGCGGAGAAAGACCTCGGCGACGTGACCACACCGGAAAATATCTACCATGTGGGACTCGACGCCGTCTATATCTTCCACAGCCGGGTGGCGCTGTATATGCAAGACTGGAGTCAGGCTGCTGACTATGCCACGAAAGCGTTGCAACTGAACGACTACTTGCAGACAGTGGCTGGATGGACGTCAAATACCGAGTATCCGATCAGTTCGGCCAACAAAGAGGTGGTATTCTCCAATGGTGCCAGCTGCTTTGGCAACCTTGTCTTTGCTTATCCCCAGCGCAAAAACAGTTCGTGGGACGATCCTTACTCGCCGGCTTTTGAGGTTTCCGACCATCTCATGAGCCTCTTCTCCGCCAACGACGGACGACGCAAAGCCTACATCACCAACGAGGACGACCTGGGCTACCACCGCTGGTCGTACCATAAGATCGACAACAGCTACAAACACTTAGGCGTATACAACACCGTCAGCGATGTCTTCTCCCTGCGCACAGCCGAGGCTTATCTCAATCTCGCCGAGGCTGACGCTGAGCTTGGCAAGGACTCCGAAGCCTGCCAGTATCTCAACAAACTGCGCGACAGTCGCATACAAAACAACACCGCCGTCAGCCTTTCCGGCAAAGAGCTGATCTCTTTCATCCGTGAGGAGCGTGAGCGCGAGCTTTGTTTCGAAGGTCACCGCTGGTTTGACCTGCGCCGCTACAGCATCGACACAAAGTATCCGCAGACGACTACAATCGAGCATACCTTCTCCACTTATACGCTTGTGGACTATGAGAACAAGCGGCAAGAGACCCGTTACTATCGTCTCCTGCCCAACGACGATGCCTACACACTCGACATCCCGTACAATGTGCGCAACTTCCAGAAGTCCATCGGAAGCAACAGCCGACCTGCACGACAGCCATTCAAGACAGTGGCTGCCAGCCAGGACGAGGACTCGGGCGACGACGACTCGGGTAGCGATTGGTAATGATCATGATCAGATAACATAAACATAGCAATCAACAATGAGTATCTATAAATATATCTTCCTGGCGTTTCTCGCCCTGCCGCTGTTAGGTTCATGCAGCAACGAGGACGACCTAACGCCCAGCAACGCCGACACCAACGGCTTCGCGCCCGAGACTTCGGACAACAGCCAGACGGCAAAGATCCGCAACGAATTCTTCAAGGCTACCGGTGCCTACCTGCTCTTCAACGACACCCTCGTGAGTATGTCCACCAACGGACAGCCGGAACTCTTCGACATCGCCTATGCCATGGTGGGCTCAGGATCGGTTAGCTCCTACGACTATCGGTATACTTACATCACCGATGCGGCAGAACAGCAGAAGGCTGCTGATGCCCTGCAAAAGTATCTGACCCGTAGGCTCGGCAAGCAGGTACCCTTCTCCTTCCTGCTCGTCGACGACATCTATTACACCAACTCCTATGGACGTACGAAGCACACGGCTTATCTGCTCGGCACGCGTGGTTACGCCATCAGCACCAGCAACGGCGAGATGTACGACGATCCGAAGAGCTACTTCAACAACATGCTCCTTAACATCGTCATCGACCGCTTCAACCGACAGACTAACAAGGTCAAGGATGCCTTCTATGCCTATAGCAAGGACCACTACGGTGCGGATCTGACCGATGACGACATGGCCATTGAAAACGTGGAGCACGTCTATGGCTTCATGGAAAAATTCGACACTTGGGGGGATGGCCACTATTCGCTACCCTACGAAGAGCGTGATGTCAAGGACTACATCTCTGCTGTGCTGACAATGACGCGTGACGAGTTCGTCGCCCAGTATGGCGACTACGCACTGATGGTAGAGAAGTATGATATGATGCAGTCTATCATCACGAACATGGGATTTAACCTCGATGCTGAGGACTAAACAACAGGTTAAGACTGAGTAAATTGAAAACAAAGAAAGATGAAAAGTAAAAAAAGAGATACGATATTAGGATTAGCAGCACTGCTATGCATGTCCTTCGCGTTAGGAGCGTGCAGCAGCGACGACGACAGCGTGCCTGCTGTCACGCCAACAGAAACCGGTACCTTCACCGACGCAGACGGTACGGTATACCACTGGGTACGTATCGACACGCTCGAATGGATGGTGGAGAACTATCGCGGCGGCACGCCGTGGTATGAGCAGAGCTATGTGTCCAACGGCTTTGAGGAGGAGTTTGATGTCAGCGACACCGAAACTGAGGACACGCTCATCGCCCACAATGGCAACTATCTGACTTGGGAAGACGCCAAAGCTTCGGCACCCAAGGGTTGGAGACTGCCGACGGATGAAGACTATCAAAACTTGGAGCATGCCTTGGGCATGAGTGCTGCCGATGCCAGGGAAGAAGGATGGCGTGACGGCGCAGGCAAGTTGATGATGCAGAGCGGTGCGGGCACGATGTTAGGCTTTATCCTCAACGGTCAGCTGTCGTCGTGGTCGACAAGCAGCGTGGAAAAATACCATGTCGGCGACTACGGCTGCTATTGGACAGCAACGCGCGACACGACGAAGACCACCAGCGAGTGTGCCTTCATCCGCGTGCTCTGCGCCGGGCGCAACCAGGTACAGCGCGTTGCCTGCCCTACCAAGCTAAGGTGGATGAGTGTCAAGTATGTAAGATAAAAGAAGCCTCACCCCCAGCCCCTCCCCAAGGGGGGAGGGGAGTAAAATGCTGCAAGGGCTGTTTTGTGTGAGTCCCGCTGGGTTCTGTAAGACGGTTCTGTGCACCGTCCAACTGCTTGCTCACCCTTTGTGCCCATCGCTTGTCCTTGCCGCTCAATATCGTTTTTTCCCTTTAATCATAATCGCTAAATCATAAAAGCAATGAAAACTTATCTCTTATCTGCGCTGACATTTTTCGCTGCCACAACCGCGCTTGCGCAGTCCCCAGCAACTCTGCGTGGACATATCAGCGGCTTGAACCATAATCATAAGGTGTATCTCGTAGACATCGATGCGCCCAGCCACTTCATAGCATTAGACAGCACGGTGATCGCCGACGACGGCAGCTTCTCGCTCCACATGGGGTTGAAGAGTCCCCACATGTGCAGCCTTGCCTTCTATCAACGCCTTGCCCAGCCACTAAGCAACGGCAACACCATACAGCAGCTTTTCCGTCTGCCTCTCTTCCTCGATGGCCGCGACAACATCTCCCTCGCATCCGACACAACTCGTCTCCTGGACGACAGCCGCAGCGAGGGTGACCGTTTGCTTGCCACAGACATCCAAGGTGGAGGCAAGACGCTGGCGGACTACATGGCTTACCGACGCTTCATCACAGCACCCGAGGACAGCGCACAGCAGGCCAGTTACGCCGAGGCCGATGCCTACTTCAAGTTCCTTGGTGACAAGAGTAAGTATAGCGACATCATTCTCCGCAAGGAGCAGACTGCCGCACGCCTTGACTCGCTGAAGACGGCATGGATGGAACAGCACGCCACTACAGCCGTCGCAGCATTCCTGCTCAGCCGACGCTATTACCAGGACTACACCTACCCCGTGGCGCTGATGAACCGGTGGATCGCAGCCTGTACGGAAGATGGCGCGGAAGACACGACGCGCGTGTCATGGCTGAACCGCAACGCCGACATCGTGCGCAAGCAATCGCTCGACATTCCCTTCCACGACTTCAAGGCACAGAAAACCGACGGCTCTGTCGTTGCCCTCTCTGCCCTCCGGCAGCCGGGAAAGTTCACGCTCATCGACTTCTGGGCATCGTGGTGCGGCCCCTGCAAGGCTGCCATTCCTAAAATCAAGAAGTTCTATACCGCAAACCGCAGCCGTCTGACCGTCGTCAGCGTTTCCGTCGACGAGAAGAAAGACAATTGGACAAAAGCTGTCAAGCAGGAAGCTATGCCCTGGACACAGCTTTGGCTCACAGGCAAGAACATGGAGGAAACCGCCAGCGCCTATGTCATCAACTCCATCCCGCGCCTCGTGCTCATCGCACCCGACGGGAAGATCGTAAAGGTGACCTTTGATCCGGAGGTGATCTTCAAAACTATTATGGAAAAGTAACCCTTGAAGGGAAACTATAAACAACAAACATAGAAGGAACAAACAATGAATTCCATTGTAAAGAATATGGTGTTGCTGGTCTGTGGCGTCTTTGCCACAACAAACATCCATGCTCAGCAACAAGTCAAACAATTTACCATTGCGTCTGATATTCCCGGTCTGACCGAAGGCGCCTTAGCTTATGTGTTGCCCGCTCACACAAGCGACACGCTCGCTGTGGGCAAAGTGTCGCAAGGCACCTTTGTCCTGCGGGGCCATGTTGCCGCTCCGGTGTTAGCAGAACTGCACATCAACGCAATGACCTATCCGTTGCCAAAAGATGAGATAATGAAAGACCGCATCGTCATGCTCTATCTCGACAACGACTCTTACCAGGTTTCGGCAGCGCAATTCGACAGCATTCCACTGTCCTATGAGTTGGGGTCGTCTCCCATAATCCGTGAGAACAACTATCAGGTAAAAGGTGGAGTGGCACAACAACAGTATCAGCGGTGGCACAACGCGCTGTGGCCAATGCGACAAAAAGCGGCATTGACGACTTTGGACGCATGGCGATATAAATTTGGTGGCCCTAATCATGGCGGTCCGCAAAAGCCCGATCCGCAAAAAGCGCTGCGCTTGGAAGCCATCGCAGACTCCACAATGAAAGTTTATGAGCAGCAAAACGACAGCTACGCCTGGGCCCATCCCGACGAGCCTTACTCTCTCTACCTCTGGTCACAGCACCTCAATGACAAGTTCCGCTACACAGCCGCAGAGCTTGACACGATGACTTTGCACTTCCGAGGCAACAAAGATGTGAAGGGCTATGAGGCTTTTCTGAAGGGCATCGCAACCGCACGCCGATATGCCAAAGGCTTACATTATCAAGACATCACCTTGAATACGGCCGACGGCAAAAGCGTGAGCTTGTCTAAACTGGTAAATTCCGGTGGCTACACATTGCTGGACTTCTGGGCATCGTGGTGCGGTCCCTGCAGGGCTTCCATCCCAAAGCTAAAGAAGCTGCACGCTGAGCGGCCCGCACTGAAAATCATCAGCGTGTCATGCGACAAGAACCTTGCCGACTGGAAGGAGGCCATGCAGGAAGAAAAGATGCCTTGGACACAGGTGATTCTGTCACAGAATGCGAAGCTCAAGGAACAGGCTGTCAACGCCTACCACATCCAGTTCATTCCCTCGCTCGTGCTCATTGCGCCCGACGGCACCATCACCTATGCTGCAAGCAAAGTCCAGGAGATTATCTCACAAATAAAAGCTGAATAGCAACAACACGACTAAACCTTTTTTCTCTCTCAATCCTATCTGGTACATGCCCGTGACGGGTGTGTACCAGTTTTTTTTATTCTTCTCTCCCTGCCCTTCTTCCGGCCGTCAGCCATAAACCCACGAAGGTCAGCGCACCATTGAGCATGAGCAGCTCATAGCCGAACTGATAATCGAGGTAGCGGCGGGCAAGAAGGTCTGCGACAAGGCACAGGAGCGGGGAAGCCACACAGACGTATGGTACCCAACGGTCGCGCACACCGCGGCGCGTGAAGAGGCCATAGGCAAACAAGCCGAGCAGAGGACCGTAGGTATAGCCGACCAACATCAGCACGGCCTGCAACAGGCTGGTGGAGTTGAGACGGGCAAAGACCAGGATGAACAACACGAAGACCAAGGCAATGATAACGTGTGTGCGCTTGCGCAACTGCTCATCGTCAGGACGGCGGAACAGGTCTACGCACACGCTCGTCGTCAACGCAGTCAGTGCCGAGTCGGCGGAGGAGAAGCAAGCCGCCACGATGCCGATGGAGAAAAGAACTGTCACTACCGGACCCAAGCGCCCTCCGGCAGTGAAGTCGAGCATCAGCTCATCGGTATTTTCCGGCAAGGCCATGCCCCACCTCTGAGCGAGCATGGCCAACAAGACGCCAAGTGCCAAGAGCAGGAGATTGGCCGGAAGGAAGGCGAAGCCATAGGAGCACAGGTCCTTCTGTGCCTCGCGCAAGGTGCGGCAGGTGAGATTTTTCTGCATCATATCCTGGTCGAGACCCGTCATCACCACCACAATGAACACGCCGGAGAGGAACTGCTTCCAAAAATTCTGAGTCGAGCGCCAGTCGTCGAAGACGAAGATGCGCGAGCGCGCGTCGTGGGCTACGGCCGATACAGCCTCGGAGAGCGACATGCCGAGTGCCTGCGTGGCGCTGAGGATGATCAGCACCAGCGTGGCCAGGATGCAAAGCGTTTGGAACGAGTCAGTCCACACGAGCGTGCGGATGCCGCCCCGTCGGGTGTAGAGCCAGATGAGAAGGACGAGCAACGAAACGGTAACAGCAAACGGCACATGATAGGCGTCGAGGACAAAACGCTGGAGGATCATGCAGACGACATAGAACTTCACGGCCGAGCCCGTCATCTTGCCGATGAGAAAAAACGACGCGCCGGTGGTGTAGCTCCTTGCGCCCAGCCGCCCTTGCAGATAGGTGTAGATGCTCGTCAGCCTGAGACGGTAGTAGACGGGCAGCAAGACGAAGGCCACAGCAAAGTAACCGAGGATGTAGCCCATGCACATCTGCAGGTAGGTCATCTGCACGCTGAGCACCATGCCGGGCACAGAGACAAACGTCACGCCCGATATGCTGGCACCAATCATGCCGAAGGCCACCATCGCCCACGGCGAGCTATGGCGCGCAATGAAGAAATCTCTGTTGTCGGCCTTGCGGCTCGTCAGCCACGACAGTCCCAGCAACAGCAGAAAATATACGAGTATGGAAAGGATGATGATCATGGATGCAAAAGACGGAAGAAAAATAAGAGTAGCCAAAAATAGCAGATATATTTAGTGTTTATTAACCTAAACAAGAACCGTAAAGGGTACTTAGCTGATAAAGAATATGATATTAGGTATCACATAGTTAGGGCGCTGAGGGCAGCTTCCGGGAGGTCCGCTGCCCTCAGCGGACATTATATCAGAAACCACGAGCTATTAAAAGTTTGTTTGGCGCAATGGATATTGCCCTTGTCACGGATAGGCACACAGGACCAACCCTATGTTTGGTGAAGAGAGCTCATGACAAAAACAAGCAAAACACTTGCTGTGATGCAAGCCTGAGGAACAAAGGCTTGCCTCACAGCAAGGGAAACCTTGAAAACAGGCTGGCGAGGTGATTGGCGTTAAGAGGTTGCAGGGTGCGGTCCTTGTGGCCGTCCGCACCCCTTGTATGTAATTATTGTTTTGTCGGCGGACGTTTATGAATGTCTGTTGGGTGCGGACGGCAACAAGGGCCGCGCCCTGCAACAAATCGGCAATGACGGACAATCCATACCCTTCCCGCAAGATTGGAGCTAAAGCCTGTCCAGGACTACGTTCTTCTTCCTGGTGATGTCGTTGATGACAAGCGGTGTTCGTATGCCATCAAATCAGTGTTTTCACGGGGGCAAAAAACTGCTCTTTTGAGGTTGAAACGGTGTTTTCAACATGGTAATGCTATAGAAAAAGATCGTTCGCTACGTAGGGAATGATCTTTTCCTGCGTAGCGAACGATTGATTATCAGGCAGCAAAATCAATTTCTACACATTGATTTGTTGTGTACTGATTTTGGTTGACAGTTTTGTTTGTTATTCCTAACTTAGTTTACACTTCTTTCTTCTTATTCCTAGACAGGTTGCCAATAGAGGGGC
>ONHQ01000007.1 GCA_900317685.1 uncultured Prevotella sp. | reverse complement strand
TCTTCCCATTCCGAACAGAGAAGTTAAGCCCACTTGCGCCGATGGTACTGCAATGCAATGCGGGAGAGTAGGAGGCCGCCCTCTTTCAACAAGAGCCCTGGAAGACAGCAATGTTTTCAAGGGCTCTTTTTGTGTCTTCTCTCTCTCTACCTCTCCCCTTGAGGGGAGAGCTATTGAGGGCGTTTAATCTTTATCGTTGGGTTTTCTTTGCCAGGAACTTTTCGGCGCGCTCTAAGTCTTGGGGCGTATCAATGCCTATGGTTTCTACATTCGTTATTCCAACTCTGATTCGGTATCCATTTTGCAGCCAGCGCAACTGCTCAAGGCTTTCTGCTTTTTCCAGTGTTGACATAGGGAGCTTTGTGACTTCTTTCAGTATTTCACGACGGTAGGCATAGATGCCCAGATGCTTGAGATATGGATAATGCTTGAGCCATTCATCTTCCACAACGCCACGTACAAACGGGATGACTGAGCGTGAAAAATAAAGTGCAAACCCTTGATTGTCAGTGACTATCTTTGGTGAGTTAATGTTCTTTACAGCGTCTATGGTTTCAAAGGGCTTTCCAAGTGTAGCTATCTGAGTTTGAGGATGGTTGAAGAGTTCACAAAGGGTTTTGATTTGCGAGGGCTGTATGAAAGGTTCGTCACCTTGCACATTGATGATGACGTCAGCGTCTGTCTGTATTTTCTCTGCTGCCTCTTCAATTCTGTCAGTTCCGCTCTTGTGATCGCTTCTTGTCATGACAGCTTTGCCGCCAAATGCGGTGACCGTATCGTAGATTCTTTGGTCATCTGTTGCCACACAAACGTCGTTTATCACTTTTTTCACCTGCTCATAGACATGCTGTATGATGGGCTTCCCACCGAGTAGCGCCAGCGGTTTACCTGGAAAGCGCGTGGATGCATAGCGCGCCGGAATGATTGCTATAAATTTCATATTGCCTGTTATTAATTTTTGTAACTAGTGCAAAGTTACTAAATCTTCCTCTGATTCTGCTTATTTATTTTTGTTAAATAGTAGTGTTTATCGTTTAATTTTTTGTTTACATGTTTTTGGTTTCAATTTTTCTTATTATCTTTGAGCGTAGAAAACATATATTTGTTACAAAGTGAGAAATCGAATCATTGCAATAATACTTTCCTTAGCTTCTATAACGAGCTATGCACAAAAGATTTCCTTAGGTTCGTGCACCATTGTGGAACAAGGTGTAAAAGGAACCTATAAGGGTGAGATGGCTTCTGGGAAGCCCCAGGGCAAAGGCAGTGTCCTTTATGAAAACGGAAATACTTATGAGGGTGAGTTTGTCAAGGGCAAACGTAATGGTTATGGTGTCTACACCTTCTCCGACGGTGAGAAATATGAAGGCCAATGGTTGCTTAATCAGCAGCATGGTCAAGGCACTTACTATTTCAGCAATAACAATAAGTATGTAGGCTTGTGGTTCCGAGACTATCAGGAAGGACATGGTGTGATGTATTACTTTAACGGTGATAAGTATGACGGTAATTGGTATCACGATATGCGCCAGGGTAAAGGTCGTTATACCTACGCCAACGGAGCCTATTACCAGGGACAATGGAAGGCCGACAAGAAGGAGGGAAAAGGATTTTTTGACTGGGGTGATGGTACCACCTATGATGGAGAGTGGGCAGATAACCAGCGCTGTGGCTATGGCGTCAACAAGTATGGTGACGGTGATGTCTATCGTGGACAGTGGAAAGATGATATCCAACAAGGCCGTGGCATCTATAAGTTTCAGAATGGAGACCAGTATGAGGGCGACTACGACCAGGGCGAGCGCACAGGCGAAGGCATCTTCAAATATGCTAATGGTGACCGCTATACAGGGCATTTCGTAGAGGGCGACCGCGATGGTGACGGTACCTTTGAATGGGCCAACGGTGATAAGTATGAAGGCTTATGGAAGAAAGACCTGCAGAATGGGCATGGCAAGCTGACGAAGAAAAACGGCGACGTCTTTGAGGGCGAGTTCGTTAATGGCAAGATAGAAGGTGAAGTGATTATTCATTATGCTGACGGAACCCGCTTTAAAGGCTATTATCACAATGGCATGCGCAATGGTAAGGCCATTGAGGAGACCAAGGACGGCAAGCGCTTTGAAGGTTCTTATGTCAACGATGTGCGTGACGGCAAGTTTGTGGAGAAAGACCGCGACGGACAAATCACGGCGCATGGCTATTATGAAAATGGTCGTCGGTTTAACGACTAATATGATTGTAACCTAAATACATAAACTTTATATTATGGTGAAGAAATCCAAATCTACAGGTGATAGCAAAGTGTTGAATGCTGCTACTCCGCAGCCCCAGCACATTGGCATTGTGGCTCACGATCCTTATCTCGAGCCCTTTGAGGATGCCATTCGTGGTCGGCATGACCATGTGGCCTGGAAAATATCACAGTTGACGAATCAAGGCAAGGAGACGTTGTCGGATTTTGCCAATGGTTATCAATACTATGGTCTTCACAGAATCCCTCGCGGTTGGGTCTTCCGTGAGTGGGCACCTAATGCTACGGATATCTATCTTGTCGGTGATTTCAACGATTGGACGGAGTCGGAGCAATACCGTTGCAAGCGCATCCCCAACACGGGTAACTGGGAATTGCGACTTCCTGCTCGTGCCATGAAGCATGGTGATCTCTTCAAGATGCATGTGAAATGGAATGGCGGCCAGGGTGAGCGCATTCCGGCTTGGGCTACACGAGTGGTTCAAGACGATAAGACGAAGATTTTCTCTGCACAGGTGTGGGCTCCCAAAAAGGCTTATAAGTGGAAGGTGAATTCTTTCCGACCGTCTAAGGATCCGCTGCTGATCTATGAATGTCATATTGGTATGGCGCAGGACGCCGAGAAAGTTGGTACCTATACAGAGTTTAAGGACAATGTACTGCCGAGAATCGTGAAAGACGGCTACAACTGTATGCAGGTCATGGCTATCCAGGAGCATCCTTACTATGGCAGTTTTGGCTATCACGTGAGTTCGTTTTTTGCTCCGTCGAGCAGATTCGGTACACCTGAAGATTTGAAGGCTCTCATCGATGCTGCGCATGAGCAGGGTATTGCCGTTATTATGGATATTGTTCACTCTCATGCAGTGAAGAATGAGGTTGAGGGCTTGGGTAATCTTGCCGGAGATCCTAACCAATATTTCTATCCGGGTGACCGCCATGAGCATCCGGCGTGGGATAGCCTTTGCTTTGACTATGGTAAGGACGATGTGATCCATTTCCTGCTGAGTAACTGCAAGTACTGGTTGGACGAATTCCATTTTGATGGATTCCGCTTTGATGGTGTCACTTCTATGCTATACTATAGTCATGGGCTTGGAGAAGCCTTTACCAACTATGGTGACTACTTCAATGGTCACGAAGACGATAATGCGATCTGCTATCTGACGATGGCCAACAAACTCATCCATGAGGTGAACCCTTCTGCTGTTACCATTGCGGAAGAGGTGAGCGGTATGCCGGGACTGGCAGCCAAGTATGAGGATGGTGGTTATGGTTTTGATTACCGTCTTGCGATGAACATTCCCGATTATTGGATTAAGACGATCAAGGAGAAACGGGATGAGGACTGGAAGCCCAGCAGTATCTTCTGGGAGGTCAAAAACCGGCGCGCAGACGAGGAAACAATTTCGTATTGCGAAAGTCATGACCAGGCCTTGGTCGGCGACAAAACCATCATCTTCCGCCTGATAGATGCTGATATGTATTGGCACTTTAAGCAAGGCGACGAAAACGAGATGGTGCGCCGCGGTATTGCGCTGCACAAGATGATACGACTGGTGACTTTGGGTGCCATCAATGGCGGCTACCTTAATTTCATGGGCAACGAGTTTGGACATCCGGAATGGATCGACTTCCCGAGAGAAGGCAATGGATGGAGCTATAAATATGCCCGTCGTCAGTGGAATCTTGTAGATAATCCCGACTTGGACTACCATTACCTTGGGGATTTCGACCGTGAGATGTTGCGCGTTATCAAGAGTGAACCAAAATTCAACTTGATGCCCGTTCAGGAGATTTGGCACAATGACGGTGATCAGATCTTGGCTTTTGAAAGAGGTAGTCTGGTATTTGTCTTTAATTTCTCGCCCACACGATCCTATACCGACTACGGGTTCCTGGTGAAGGAGGGAAGTTATCGCGTAGTGCTGAATACCGATGCGAAGTGCTTCGGTGGCTATGGCTTTGCCGATGACAGTGTTGAGCATTTCACCAATCCCGATCCTTTGTATGCCAAAGACCATAAGGGTTGGCTGAAACTCTATATTCCAGCCCGCTCAGCAGTGGTGCTTAGAAAAAGTGAATAACTTCATTGTTGTAGATAGATTCAATGATTAATAATCGCAAAAATGGCATCGTCACGATGAGAGTGACGTGTGCCATTTTCTTCGTCTTTTTTACATTCTTATATCTCTATGATTATCAGGCAGACATTATGTCTGTCATTCAGCATGTGTTGTCTCAGGGTGCTACCCATTATAACAGGCTGATAGGCGCTGTGCTGATAACGGTTGTGCTGTGGTTGTTGCAGTTTACCATATACAGTTTCATACGTTTGGAAAGAGTAGGGCATGCCCTGAGCTATTTTCCCTCATTGCTTTTGCTGGCCATTCTGACGGATGTGACGCGTGATGTGGATACGGAATCATATATAGGTTGCTGGGCTTGGCTCTTCCCATTGTTGATGATTGTCTATGCTGTTGTCATTTGGTTTTGTCGTCAGATGGAAAGTTTGGACAGTTCTCCCTTTGTCACAGAGAGCAGTAGCCGGTTGCTATGGCAAAACCTGGCGATCATGGGCGCAATGATGCTGATGACATGTAGCATTGGCTGTTCTGATGAGGTGTTTCATTATCGGATGAGGATGGAGAATGATCTGAGCAATCAGCGATACGAAGATGCACAGCAAGTGGGCATTAATGAGGAAAAGACGGATAGCAGTCTGACCTTTCTGCGAGTCTGGGCACTGGCAGGTACACACCAGCTCGGTGAAAGACTTTTTGAATATCCTTTGGTCGGCGGTTCTGATGCGATGTTACCAAACGGATCTTCCGTAAAGGTGATGATGGCTTCGACAAAGCCTGTATATAAGATGTTAGGTGTCTATTTCAAGCAACAGATGCGTCCGCGAGTCTATTTTGAGAAACTGCATCAGAAATGGTGGGCAACCAAAGAGTCCAACGATTGGCTGCTCTGTGCTTATCTGCTGGACTGCGACGTTGATGCCTTTGCTCATAATATCACAAAATATTATCGACTGGACAGCCATCTGCCTAAACATTATCGTGAGGCGTTGATCCTGTATACCCATCTTCGGGAACATCCTTATCTTGTTTATCACGACGCAGTGATGGATGCCGACTATGAAGATTATCAGGATATGAGTAAGAAATACGCTAATCTTAAGGTTCGGTACTCACAGTTGAAAGATGCGTATGGGAAGACCTACTGGTTTTATTTCTTTACCCACAGACGAGTCGCTAATAGAATGAAGAGCGGTAGATAGTTACATATAGGTTACAAAAAAGGAATTTCTAACTCATATTGCACGAATTGTCCGTTAAAGCATTATAAAAAAGAGATTTTCGTTTGAGTGGTTTCTGATAAATTGTTATCTTTGCGTGACGAAAACATATAGAAACACATAACATTATAATATTAGTAAATTCTAAAAAAAACGATATGGCAAAGATTCAGACAATTGGTATACTGACATCCGGAGGTGATGCCCCCGGAATGAATGCCGCTATCCGTGCCGTCACACGTGCCGGTATCTGCAATGGTTTTAAAGTGAAAGGTATCTTCCGTGGCTATGATGGCCTGATCAATGATGAAGTTCAGCCGTTTACAACGGAAAACGTGTCCGGCATCATCCGTGACGGTGGTACGATTTTGCGTACTGCACGTTCTAAAGAGTTTATGACTCCTGAGGGACGTGAGAAGGCTTATCAGACAATCAAGAAGGAAGAGATCGATGCTTTGGTAGTGATCGGTGGTAACGGTTCCTTGACAGGTGCCCGTGATTTTGCGCGTGACTATGATCTCTGCTGCATCGGTTTGCCTGGAACAATTGATAACGACCTTTACGGTACAGATTCAACGATCGGATATGATACCACTTTAAATACGATCGTGGAATGTGTGGACCGAATCCGCGACACAGCTCAGAGCCATGAGCGCATCTTCTTTGTGGAGGTGATGGGACGTGACGCAGGCTTCTTGGCTCAAAACTCAGCTATTGCCAGTGGAGCAGAGGCAGCCATTATCCCAGAGGACTCTACCGATGTAGACCAGTTGGCACAATTCATGGAGCGTGGCATCAGAAAGTCAAAGCGCAGTTGTATTGTGATTGTGTCGGAAAGTCCGAAGTGCGGTGCGCTTTACTATGCCGACCGTGTGCGCAAGGAGTTCCCGGGCTATGACGTACGCGTTTCTATCCTTGGACATTTGCAGCGTGGTGGCCGTCCGTCAGCTCATGACCGTATTTTGGCCAGCCGTACCGGTGTGGGTGCCGTGCAGGCAATCATGCAGGGACAGCGTAATATCATGGTCGGAATCCGTAATAACGAGGTGGTGTATGTACCCTTGTCAGAGGCAATCCGCTCAGATAAGCCGTTTGACAGAGGGCTCATCACTGTGCTCGATGAATTGAGTATCTAATTCCATTTCAATTTACGACAGATGTTCACAAATACTCTTTTTTCATGTCATTTATGAGAATAATCGCTCTAAAGTATGTTAAAGGGTTTTGTTGCGTATGGACATTTTCCGTAAATTTGTGAATGGTTTAAGTGACTTCTTTGAAAGTCTTAAGGAGAAGGTATAAATTAATATTAAATCATAAAGCGTATGTCACAGATAAACGGGCGTATCTCTCAGATTATCGGACCGGTCATCGACGTGTACTTTGACACGCAAGGTCAGGATCCTGAGAAGGTATTGCCAAAGATTTACGAGGCATTGAAGGTAAAGCGACCCGATGGCCGTGATCTGATCATGGAAGTGCAGCAGCATATCGGTGAGGACACGGTACGTTGTGTAGCTATGGATAATACCGATGGCTTGCAGCGTGGTCTGGAAGTGATTTCTACGGGCAGTCCTATCACAATGCCGGCAGGTGAACAAATAAAGGGTCGAATGATGAATGTCATTGGCCAGCCTATCGACGGCATGAAGCCGCTCAGTATGGAGGGCAGCTATCCTATTCACCGCTCAGCTCCAAAGTTTGAAGACCTCTCTACCCATAAGGAGATGCTTCCTACAGGTATCAAGGTCATCGACCTGCTCGAGCCTTATATGAAAGGTGGAAAGATTGGCTTGTTCGGTGGCGCCGGTGTGGGTAAGACCGTGTTGATCATGGAGCTGATCAACAATATTGCCAAAGGACATGATGGCTATTCTGTTTTTGCCGGTGTCGGTGAGCGTACGCGTGAGGGTAATGATCTGATCCGTGATATGCTTGACGCCGGCGTTATCCGCTATGGCGAGAAGTTTAAGAAAGCCATGGATGAAGGCAAATGGGATCTGAGTCTCGTTGATCCGGAAGAGTTGAGCAAGAGTCAGGCCACCCTTGTCTATGGTCAGATGAATGAACCCCCTGGGGCACGTGCTTCTGTGGCACTTTCCGGTTTGACCGTTGCAGAGGAGTTCCGTGACCATGGTGGCAAGAATGGTGCACCTGCCGACATCATGTTCTTTATCGACAACATCTTCCGTTTCACGCAGGCTGGTTCTGAGGTGTCTGCTCTGTTGGGACGTATGCCTTCTGCCGTGGGTTACCAGCCGACGTTGGCTTCAGAGATGGGAGCCATGCAGGAGCGTATCACCTCCACAAAGAACGGTTCTATCACTTCAGTACAGGCTGTGTATGTGCCTGCTGATGACCTTACCGACCCTGCTCCAGCCACTACATTCTCTCACTTGGACGCAACGACGGTGCTTGACCGTAAGATTACGGCATTGGGTATTTATCCTGCTGTGGATCCTTTGGCCAGCACATCACGTATTCTTGATCCGCTGATTGTCGGCAAAGAACACTATGAATGCGCTCAGCGCGTGAAGGAAACGCTTCAGCACTATAATGAGTTGCAGGATATCATTGCCATCTTGGGTATGGATGAGCTCTCTGATGAGGACCGCCTGGTTGTGAACCGTGCCCGTCGTGTTCAGAGATTCTTGTCGCAGCCGTTCGCTGTTGCCGAGCAGTTCACTAATGTGCCCGGAGTGATGGTGAGCATTGAAGACACGATCAAAGGCTTTAACGCCATCCTCGACGGTGAGGTTGATGACCTGCCGGAGCAGGCCTTCATGAACGTCGGTACGATCGAAGACGCAATTGCCAAGGGTAAGAAACTGCTCGAAGCCGCTAAGAAGGCTTAATGATACGTTGCTCTCATATTTAGAATATTAAAACTATTCCTATGTTGAGATTAAAGATAGTATCACCAGAGAAAGTCATCTACGATGGCGAGGTAGAGAGTGTGAAGGTTCCC
Organism: uncultured Prevotella sp.; assembly: GCA_900317685.1. Classification (GTDB taxonomy): domain Bacteria; phylum Bacteroidota; class Bacteroidia; order Bacteroidales; family Bacteroidaceae; genus Prevotella. The sequence continues at coordinate 78,138 of ONHQ01000007.1, read as the reverse complement.
GGGACCCAGGGAGCTTTTGAGATACTCAATAATCACGCTCCCATTATCTCTTCGTTAGGAGATGGCAAAGTGGAGTTTACTGCTTCACAGGGCTCTCAAAGCATAGATGTGCGTGGGGGCTTTGTTGAGGTGAAGAAAAACGAAGTGTGCCTTTGCGTGGAAGTGTGATATTCGTCAGCGTCTTGCTTTTCGTGATGCTTGGCTTGGCGTGGGTGAAAGGCTATGACTTTGTGAAGAAGCATGCACCAAAAGTTTTGCCGAGGTTTTATTTCCTATTGGCATTGACGCGGGTGCTGCTCGTCGCAACATGGACAGCCTGTTACGTATTGCTGGTATCGCAAAGCGCAGGAGAGTCGAAGTCGTTTGTTGTCATGATTCTCATCATGTATGCGGCGATGATGACGATCACACTGATGATCAGACATTAAAATGTTTGGACAATGAATAAGATTAAACATATTACTTGCATCGTCTTGTTGCTGTTGATGGCATTACCAATTTCGGTATTTGCTTCTGATGGTGGCAAGTTGAATACATCACAGATTGTGGTAGGACACATCAAAGATTCCTATGAATGGCATGTTACCGATTTAGGTAATCAGCATGTCATCATCAATCTGCCTATCATTGTCAAGAGCTCTACGGGTTGGCATGTATTCAGTTCTTCACTCTTTTCAGAGGAAGCCGATGCAAAAGGATACCGGCATGGTCCCTATAATTTGGCTATTGCCACTACGGGTGACCATACAGGTAAGATTGTGGAGTTGCAGGGCGGCCAGGAGATCGTGCCCTTTGATATCAGTATTACCAAGACGGTGGCAGTGCTCTTCATCGATGCGATCATCCTGCTCCTTTGTATCCTGATACCAGCAAGATGGTATCGTCATCACAAAGCGAGCGATCCTGCTCCAGGAGGTTTTACCGGATTTGTTGAGATGCTTGTAAGTTATGTTGAAGAAAACATTGTAAAGCCCGGAGTAGGCGAGGGTTATGAGAAATATTCTCCCTACCTGATGACATGTTTCTTCTTTATCCTTACTTGTAATCTGATGGGTGTGGTACCTTTCCCCCCAGGTGGTGGAAATGTGACAGGCAACATAGCCGTGACCTTCTTCTTGGCTCTGTGTACGTTTATCATTACACAATTCAGTGGTACAAAGCATTACTGGAAAGACATCTTTTGGCCAGACGTGCCTAAGGCCTTGAAGGTATTCCCGTTGATTCCATTGATAGAGTTTGTCGGAATTTTCACCAAGCCTTTCGCATTGATGATCCGACTCTTTGCCAACATGATGGCTGGACATGCCATAGCCTTGTCACTGACATGCATCATCTTTGTCGTTGCTGCCATCGGTGGTGCTACATTCTACGGAATGACAGCATTGAGCGTCTTGATGAGCATCTTTATGATGTGCTTGGAGTTGTTGGTTTGCTTCATTCAGGCAATGGTCTTTACCATGCTGAGTTCCATCTTCATCGGTTTGGCCCGTGTGAAGTCTGAGGAGTAACCCCGAGTGAGTTAGTTAGAAGAATATAAAATAAAAAATAAACACATTAAACTTTAAAGCTATGATTTCAACATTATTATTGGCAGCCGCCGCAGATGGCGTTGCAAAGTTAGGTGCCGGTGTCGGCGCAGGTCTCGCAGCTATTGGTGCAGGTATCGGTATTGGTCGCATTGGTGGCCAGGCTATGGATGCTATGGCTCGCCAGCCAGAGGTGATGAATAAGATTTTCACCAACATGATTGTAGCTGCCGCCCTTATTGAGGGTGTTGCTCTGTTCGCTGTGGTGGTAGCATTCCTTTGCATCTAATCAATCAAGATAATCATTACTGCGTATGGATTTGTTAATGCCAAGCACGGGTCTTCTATTTTGGATGACCATCGTCTTCTTAGTTGTGCTGGCCGTATTGTGGAAATGGGGCTTTCCTGCCATCACCAAGATGGTAAAGGAGCGAAAGGACTACATCGACGACAGTCTGAGAAAGGCGCATGAGGCCAATGAGAAGCTCGCTCACATCCAACAAGAAGGAGAATCCATTCTGCAGGAAGCACGTGAGAAGCAGGCCTCCATATTGAAGGAGGCCACTGCTACTCGCGAGGCCATAGTGGCAAAGGCTCAGACACAGGCTAAAGATGAAGGAGCACGACTTCTCAGCGATGCAAAGGCTGAAATTGAGAATGAAAAGCGCCAGGCTATCGGTGAGATACGCTCGCAAGTAGCTGAGTTGTCTGTGAAAATCGCAGAGAAGATTTTGCGTGAAAAGCTTTCTGCCGACGACAAGCAGATGGATTTGATTGATAAACTGCTGGATGAGGTGTCGAAAGACGAAGTAAAGAGTGATATTCATTAATTGATTGTAAGCGTATGGATATAGGAGTAATCTCAGTAAGATATGCCCGCGCCCTGCTTGACAGTGCGGTGGCCATGAAACTGGATGAAGATGTTTATCAGGAGATGCAGATACTTTGCAAGAGTTTTCTGGAGGTCCCTGATTTTCGATTCACTATCGACAATCCTATGCTTGCAAAGGATAAGAAGCTGCAGCTGATCATTACGGCTTGCGGTGGAAAGGTCACAGAACTGACACAGCGCTTCTTTCAGATCGTTCTTCGGGAAGATCGGGAAAGTGTGTTGCAGTTCATGGCACATTCTTATATCTCCCTTTACCGACGGATGAAACATGTCACCCAGGGAAAATTGATCACTGCCGTTGCTGTCTCTCCTGAGACGGAACAAAAGATGAAACGTATGGTAGAGGGCAAGACGCATGGCAGTGTGGAGTTCAATACCGAGGTGGATCCTAATATTATTGGTGGGTTTATCCTTGAATATGATACTTATAGAATGGATGCCAGCGTGAAGACAAAACTTCACCAAGTACTGGCAACCTTGAGAAAATAAAGAATTGAAAGAATGTCAGACAAAATAAAACCAAGTGAGGTGTCGGAAGTCCTCGAAAAGGAACTTCAAGGCATCAACGCTGAAAACCAGTTCGACGAGGTGGGTACTGTACTCACCGTGGCCGATGGTGTGGCGCGTGTCTACGGTTTGCGCAACGTCGAGGCATCCGAGCTGCTCGAATTTGAGAATGGTACGATGGCCATTGTCATGAACTTGGAGGAAGACAATGTGGGTTGTGTGCTTCTCGGTCCTACCTCAGGAATTAAGGAGGGCGAGAAAGTAAAGCGTACGCACCATATAGCCTCTATCCGTGTCAATGACAATTTCTTAGGCCGTGTCGTTGATTCACTGGGCAGACCGATTGACGGTAAGGGTGACATCGACTTGACGGGATCTTTCGAGATGCCGTTGGACCGCAAGGCACCGGGTGTAATATATCGTCAGCCAGTGAAGGAGCCGCTTCAGACTGGATTGAAGGCTGTGGACTCGATGATTCCTATCGGTCGTGGACAGCGTGAGTTGATAATTGGTGACCGCCAGACGGGAAAGACAGCTATTGCTGTTGATACCATCATCAATCAGAAGAGCAACTACGAGGCTGGTAAGCCCGTTTATTGTATCTATGTAGCTATCGGTCAGAAGGCCAGTACCGTTGCTGCTCTCGTTCAGACTTTGCGTGAACATGGTGCTCTGCCTTATACCATCGTGGTGAGTGCTACGGCTGCCGATCCTGCTGCCATGCAGTACTATGCTCCTTTTGCAGGTGCTGCCATTGGTGAGTATTTCCGTGACAGAGGTATGGACGCCCTTGTCGTCTATGATGACTTGTCTAAACAGGCAGTAGCCTATCGTGAGGTTTCTCTGATTTTGCGTCGTCCATCCGGTCGTGAGGCTTATCCTGGTGATGTGTTCTATCTCCACTCCCGTCTTCTTGAACGTGCCGCACGTATCAATGACCAGCAGGAAGTGGCCGAGCAAATGAATGATCTGCCTGAGTGCATGAAGGGACATGTCAAAGGTGGTGGCTCACTGACGGCTCTGCCAATCATTGAAACGCAGGCAGGCGATGTGAGTGCTTATATTCCTACGAATGTCATATCCATTACCGATGGTCAGATCTATTTGGAGACCGACCTCTTCAACCAGGGCTTCCGTCCTGCCATCAATGTAGGTATCTCCGTGAGCCGTGTCGGTGGTAGTGCTCAGATTAAGAGTATGAAGAAGGTGGCCGGTACGCTGAAGATCGATATGGCACAGTACCGTGAGCTTGAGGCCTTCTCGAAGTTCTCAAGCGATATGGATCCGGTAACAGCCATGACCATTGACCGTGGTCGTAAGAACAACCAGTTGCTTATCCAGCCTCAGTATAGTCCTATGCCGGTTGGCGAGCAGGTTGCTATCATCTATTGTGGTGTCCATGGCTTGATGCATGATGTACCTGTCAATCAGGTGCGTGCTTGCCAGGATCAGTTCCTGGAGCAGATGCGAACACAGCACAGTGACATTCTTGACACTTTGGCTGCTGGTAAGCTTACCGACGAGTGTACAAGTACCATCGAATCGGTAATGGCGAATGTCGTTGGTCAATTCAAAAAGTAGAGGAGGTAGTCTATGCCATCGTTAAAAGAGATCAAAACACGTATCGCTTCAGTGCAAAGTACCCGTAAGATTACGAGTGCTATGAAAATGGTGGCCTCTTCTAAGTTGCATCACGCTCAAACGGCTATTCAGAATATGCTCCCTTATGAGAATATGTTGGAGCATATTCTAAAGTCTTTCTTAGTCTCCATGCACGATGTTCAGACTCCTTATGATGATGACAAGCGGGAGATCAAGCATGTGGCTCTCATCGTGTTTTCTTCCAACAGTTCCCTGTGTGGAGGTTATAATGCGAATGTCATCAGGATGATGCAGAATGCCGTGGACGAATATAAGAAAAAAGGTGTGGAAGATATCCTCGTGTATCCGGTCGGTCGCAAGGTCATGGAAAAGGCCACGAAGTTAGGCTATCATGTGGCTGGTGACTTCGTGGAATTGGCAGATAAACCTTCGGCAGCCCCTTGCGCAGCGATTGCTGAGGAGCTGGCTGAGAAGTTTGCCAAACATGAAGTAGACAAAGTGGAGATGATCTATCATCACTTTAAGAGTGCCGGCACACAGATACTAACGCGGAGTACCTTCTTGCCGATAGATTTGTCAACGGAGAAAATTGGTGCAGACAACGATCGCGATTTGTCTTCCAATGAGGTGACGGCTAAGGCCCAGGCTTATCTTCGGAAGCATGGACAGGCTGAGGAACGGCAGGATCAAGCGGTGAAGCCGTTGAATGATGATTTCATCGTTGAGCCGGATTTGAAGTCTGTGCTTTCTGTTCTGATTCCAAAGCAGTTGAATTTGATGGTCTACACGGCGCTCCTCGATAGCAATGCTTCTGAGCATGCCGCTCGTATGGTCGCTATGCAGACAGCAACAGACAATGCTGATGAGATCTTGAAAGAGTTGAAACTCCAGTACAATAAGAGTCGTCAGGCAGCCATCACAAGCGAGATGCTCGACATTGTTGGAGGTAGCGTGAACAACTAACAGAGACAAGCAAAATACTAAAGGATAAGGCCTGTGCACCGGATGACGGTTGCACAGGCCTTGTCTTTTAGGAATGTATCAGTGAGGAAGAAGCGTATTATCGTTTGATGAATGTGAGTTCTTTTGGCATCTTCAGCCACTTGCGGTTTCTTGCGATTTTGATAGTACTTCCATCACCTTGACGTAGTACAAAGGTAGAGTCATTGACTTTCTGGAGTGTGGCTTTTAAATCCTCACTTCCATAGTCGTTGATGATCTCTATTTCCGCAAGGTGATCGTTTTTGATGGTAGCTGAGGTGAACAGCCATTTCCTTGCATCCTGACAATCGCCGAAGTATCCAGCCATCTCACCATATACTTCCTGCCTTGGAACGATGACATTTTGATGGTAGAAGTCGATTTGTAGATAGACGTTATACTCCTTATTGTATAAGTAACCTTTGAAGGAGGTTGTGTCGGCGTCGTTCTTTTGTACTTGTGCCATCATTGGCAAGCAGAAGAGGGAGATAATCACGAGGAACAGTATTTTTCTCATAATATATGCTAATTATTTGTGGCAAAGATAGGTGATTATTTCGATTGCACCAAATATTTTATAAAATAGTAGCTATTTATATTTGCTTATTGCTATTTTTTATATTACCTTTGCAAGTATAGAAGCACATTATAGGATTATGACAGAGGGCAAGTTATTCCCAGACTATATTTTCGAATCTAGTTGGGAGGTATGTAATAAGGTCGGTGGCATATACACAGTGTTGTCCACAAGGGCCAAGACGTTGCAGACAAAGATGCACGACCATATCATTTTTATTGGTCCTGATTGTTGGGGTAAGCAGAGAAGTCCTTATTTTCAAGAGGATGCCTCCTTGTTTACTGATTGGAAGATTCAGGCTAAAAAGGAAGGCTTGGTCTTGAAGATCGGTAGATGGTCTGTTCCTGGTAATCCGGTAGCAATCCTTGTAGACTTCACACAATACTATGCACAGAAGAATGAGTTGTATACACAACTGTGGGAAGACTTCCAGGTAGATAGTCTGCATGCTTATGGCGACTATGACGAAGCATCCATGTTTTCTTATGGTGCTGCAAAAGTAGTGGAGAGCTTCTATCACTTTTATTTGGGCAGCCAATACAAAGTCATTTATCATGGCAATGAGTGGATGACAGGATTGGGCTTGCTCTATATCCGTAAGTATCTTCCAGAAGTTGCTACATTGTTTACCACGCATGCTACAAGCATTGGCCGTAGTATCGCAGGCAACAATAAACCGCTGTATGACTATCTCTTTGCTTACAATGGTGATCAGATGGCTGGTGAGCTGAACATGCAGAGCAAGCATTCTATTGAGAAGCAGACCGCTTTTCATGTCGATTGTTTCACCACGGTGAGTGATATCACGGCGAGGGAGTGTAAGGAACTGCTGGATAAACCAGTAGACGTGGTGTTGCCTAATGGCTTCGAGAACGATTTTGTACCAAGAGGAGAGGAATTTACACGTAAGAGAAAGATTGCGCGCAAGCGTGCCTTTGCCATAGCCAATGCTTTGCTTGGTCAGGATTTTGATGATGATACCTTGATCGTTTCTACCAGTGGTCGCTATGAGTTCCGCAACAAAGGTGTGGATGTCTATATTGAGGCAATGAACCGTTTGCTGCGAGACGACAAGTTAAAGCGTCCCGTGCTCGCCTTCATAGAAGTACCTGGTTGGGTAGGGGAGCCGCGTAAGGATCTGCAAGAACGCTTGGCCAGTGGCAAACATTTTGAAACACCATTGGAGGTGCCACAGATCACGCATTGGCTGCATAATATGAGCCATGACCAGGTCTTGGGCATGCTTAAATATCTCGACATGCAGAATCGGAGAGAAGATCGTGTGAAGCTTATCTTCCTTCCATGCTATCTTACAGGCGATGATGGCATCGTGAATCTGAGTTATTATGATATTGTCTTGGGCAATGATCTTTGTATCTACCCTTCCTATTACGAGCCTTGGGGATATACACCTTTGGAGGCTATAGCCTTCCATGTACCGTGTATCACCACAGATTTGTCGGGCTTCGGATTATGGGTGAACAAAGAGCTTGGCCATTCTGGAGAGATAGAAGATGGTGTGAAGGTCATCCATCGTACGGACTATAATTATTCCGAAGTGGCCGACAATATCAAGGATACAGTGGCTGCGTTCTCTGCCTTCAGCCCAGAAGAGGTGAAGAGGAGCCGGATGAATGCGGAGCGCCTTTCCCGTAAGGCACTTTGGAGTAATTTTATCAAGTACTATGAAGATGCCTACGATATTGCGTTGAAAAAGGCAGAGAAGCGAAAGAGCAAATAGCGAATTCGTTGTTAGAACTACGCTGATTAAGGATTAATCATAGAAAGTAAAGCTACACAAGATATAGAGGTATAGAAGCCAAAAGCCAATAAACGCTGAGGCTAAGGGATAAGGATAATTATTAAGAATTAGACAAAAATTGTAACGTTATGAAAATCAAAGCAGACTATGCTAATGCTCCTCAATGGAAGGAGCTCAACATTAAGTCACGCTTGCCTGAGCAGTTGAAGTGCTTAGATGAGTTAGCTCACAATATGTGGTGGGCATGGAACTATGAGGCCCGTCGCCTTTTCAAGCGACTTGACCGTGACCTTTTCGAGGAAGTTAATCACAACCCAGTTCTGCTCTTGGAGCGTCTGAGCTATGACCGTAAGATGGCCATTGTCAAGGATCGTGTGCTGATGGACAATGTCAAGGAGGTCTACAAGAAATTCCGCGAGTACATCGATGTCAAACCCGACAAGAAGCGCCCCTCTGTTGCTTACTTCTCCATGGAGTATGGCTTGAATCAGGTGCTGAAGATTTACTCTGGTGGCCTGGGTATGCTGGCTGGTGACTATTTGAAGGAAGCTTCTGACTCCAATGTTGATATGTGTGCAGTTGGCTTCCTCTATCGTTATGGCTATTTCACTCAGTCCCTGTCGATGGACGGACAGCAGATTGCCAAGTACGATGCTCAGAACTTTAACTCGCTGCCTATTGAGCGTGAGTTGGATGAGAATGGCGATCAGATGGTGGTTGATGTTCCCTATCGCAACTATCAGGTACACGCACTGGTATGGCGTGTCAACGTCGGTCGTATCAAGCTTTACCTGCTTGACACCGACAACGACATGAATTCAGAGTTTGACAAGCCAATCACACACTCTCTCTATGGTGGTGACTGGGAGAACCGTCTGAAGCAGGAGATCCTTTTGGGTATTGGCGGTATTCTGACGCTGAAGAAACTCGGCATCAAAAAGCAGATCTATCATTGCAATGAGGGACACGCTGCTCTCTGCAATCTCCAGCGTTTGGTCGACTATGTTGATGGCGGTTTGACCTTCAACCAGGCTATGGAGCTCGTACGCGCTTCTTCTCTGTATACTGTTCATACACCAGTTCCGGCTGGGCATGACTATTTCGATGAGGCCCTCTTCGGTAAGTACATGGGTGACTATCCTGCACGTTTGGGTATCTCTTGGGATGAGTTCATCGGTATGGGCCGTCAGAATCCTGAGGATCACAACGAGCGCTTCTGCATGAGTATCTTTGCTTGCAACACGTGCCAGGAAGTAAACGGCGTGAGTAAGCTCCATGGCTGGGTAAGCCAGAAGATGTTTGCACCTATTTGGGCTGGTTACTATCCTGAGGAGAATCACGTTGGCTATGTCACCAATGGAGTGCACTTCCCCACATGGACGGCAACAGAGTGGCGTGAGCTCTATGACAAATACTTCGATCCGACATTTATGAGCGATCAGAGCAATGAGCAGATCTGGCATGCTATCTATAACGTGCCCGATGAAGAGATTTGGAACACTCGTCTGGCTCTGAAGAACAAGCTTGTCAACTATATCCGTGAGAAGTTCACTCAGACCTGGCTTCGCAACCAGGGCGATCCTGCTCGTGTGGTGTCTCTCCTTGAGCGCATTAACCCGAATGCTTTGATGATTGGCTTCTGCCGTCGTTTTGCTACTTACAAGCGTGCTCACTTGCTCTTCACAGATTTGGATCGTCTCAACAAGATCGTCAACAATCCAGACCGTCCTGTCTTATTCTTCTTCTCTGGTAAGGCTCACCCTGCTGATGGTGCAGGTCAAGGCTTGATCAAGAAGATATACGAGATCAGCCAGCGTCCAGAGTTCCTTGGTAAGATCATCTTCCTTGAGGACTACGACATGCGTCTTGCCCGTCGTTTGGTCTCCGGTGTGGATATTTGGATGAATACGCCGACGCGTCCATTGGAGGCATCTGGTACATCAGGTGAGAAAGCCGAGATGAATGGTGTCGTTAACCTCTCCGTTCTTGATGGATGGTGGGTTGAAGGTTACCGTAAGGGCGCAGGCTGGGCATTGCCTCAGGAGCGTACCTATCAGAACCAGGCTTACCAGGATCAGCTCGATGCTGCCACGATCTATTCTCTGCTTGAGAATGAGATCATCCCGATGTATTATAACAAGAACAAGGAAGGATTCAGTGCGGATTGGATCAAGGTCATCAAAAACTCTATCGCCACAATCGCTCCTCATTATACAATGAAGCGTCAGCTCGATGACTACTATAGCAAGTTCTACGACAAGGAGGCCGCTCGCTTCAAGAAGCTTTCTGCCAACGACAATCGTCTTGCTAAGGAGATTGCATTGTGGAAAGAGACTGTTGCTGAGCGTTGGGATTCTATCCATGTGGTCAGCAAGGAAAATGGCGTGTTGGACAATGGCGGCGAGACAGGTGTCAGCTACAAGATCCGTTATGTCATTGACGAGCAGGGATTGGACAACGCCGTAGGCTTGGAGCTTGTCATACTGAAGCCTGAGACCGATCCTTCTGACCGTAAGGTGCAGAGTGTGCATCCGTTTAAGATGGTGAAGCACGAGGGCAATAACTATACGTTTGAGCTCGCTATTGAGCCGGAGATTGCTGGCTCATTCCGTTGCTGCGTACGTATGTATCCGAAGAACGCCAACTTGCCCCATCGTCAGGACTTCTGCTACGTGAAGTGGCTTGACTAATTCGAAGGAATATAACTATAAATGTAGGTTGGATTAGTACGAAAGGCTGGTCCAACCTTTTTTATTTTTAAGTTTATAATCGATTACGATTGTAGGTAGAATTCACTCATACTAATTATCTGCCACGGTTCTCTTGAAAGTTATCAAGAATTTGAGAATCAGCTGCATATCCTTGAGAATTTAAGGGTCAAGAGGCGATTTGGTTTGTTGTTAGGTGTGAATTGATGTAACTATTCGTGAGGAATCCTCTCTGACAAACTTTTTTATCTCACGAATTTGAGATGAGAGAAATTCTTCTATCGACTGATTTAAAAGAAATGTTAGAAAAGAAGCTGTTTTGCTGTTTATATTCTCCTATTCTCATCGATCCACAATGATGCGTAGGAGATTGTACAATCCTCAAATTATTGATAAACCAATCGTAAGTAGTAGGCCTCCAACTTATAAGCTCCAACGAATTGAATTTGTAATTATAAAAATCTATAAAAAAGCTTTTGAATAGTTGATAATACAAAACTGCGTATGTGGTTTCTCTCGATTTCAGTGGTAAACTGGCATCTTTGAGGAGATATTGAAGAACCTTAGTGGAGATGAAGCTATGTATGAAAGAAAGGTGCTATATATATTATTTAATAAGGTGTAAAGGATCTGCTGACCTAAGAAAATCGTTTTTATAGTGTTTTTTCGAAAAAAAAGATGGGAAAAGTTTGCAGGTTCAGAAAAAAGCAGTACCTTTGCACTCGCATTCAGGGGAATGCTTCTTACAACTAACAAAGTAAGAAAATGCGGCAATAGCTCAGTTGGTAGAGCGCGACCTTGCCAAGGTCGAGGTCGCGGGTCCGAGTCCCGTTTGCCGCTCAATATTTTGAATAGAATCTACTTATGCCCAGGTGGCGGAATTGGTAGACGCGCACGTTTCAGGTGCGTGTGTTTAACGACGTGCAGGTTCGAGTCCTGTTCTGGGCACTAATCTATTCGGAATATGATTACATGTTGGAGGGGTGGCGGAATTGGTAGACGCGCTACTTTGAGGGGGTAGTGACAATTATGTCGTGGGAGTTCGAGTCTCCTCCTCTTCACTTGTATTTTTTATTTTTATGTTGCGGCAATAGCTCAGTTGGTAGAGCGCGACCTTGCCAAGGTCGAGGTCGCGGGTCCGAGTCCCGTTTGCCGCTCTTTTTTCTGAAAAACAACATCCATTCAATGAATTTATATCTTAGATATTTTAATAGTGAAACATTAGTAACCAATGTTGATGATGCTATCTCTTTTTTGCGTAGTATAGAAGATATTGACGTTACTCCTGAAATGGAAGCTGACATTCGCGAATATGCTGCAAGTGACGTGTTTTTCCCCAAGCGTTACAAGATTCGTGCTCATGTATATTTCATCATTATCAAGACCACAGCGGCAACAATGCTTGATTTCAAGCAGAAGAAGGCTGTACGTCCTGCTAACGGTCAGGTTTCTGAGCGCCGTGAGATGGCTGAGAATGCAATCAGCAGACTTTTATATGAGCGTGAAGGCTGGTACGAAGGGGAGCTTAATTTCAAGCGTGTCGTAATGATTCCTTCCACCGGCAAGCATGAATATCGGGATACTCGTTTTGTTGCTCGTTGTAAGGCAGTGTCTGGCCAGGATTGCTACAATCGCATTGTAGATCATTTGCGTGATCGTGTTGACCCTCGTAGCCAGTTCCCCTCCGCAAAAGGCAAAAGCTTCAGTTTTAAATATCTGGGTCGTTGGAAGTAAATAGTTCCTTGCCCTCGGCTGAGTTTAATCAAGTTTGTATATAAGTTCTATTTTTGCCATATTATGAACAAGGTAATGTTAATTGGTAACGTAGGCAAAGAGCCTGACGTTAGGTATTATGATGCCGACCAATGTGTTGCTAAAGTGACTTTGGCAACGACAGAGCGTGGCTATGTGCTTAAAAATGGAACAAAAGTTCCAGACCGTACAGACTGGCATAGCTTGGTTTTCTATCGTCAGTTGGCCAAGATTGTGGAGCAATATGTCCATAAGGGTGATAAACTCTATGTAGAAGGCCGTTTGCGCTATAATACTTATGATGATCAGCAGGGTCGCCGGCATTATGTCACGGAGATTCAGGTGGAGAATTTGGAACTTCTCACCCCTAAGCCCAAACCCGCTGCAGAAAACTCTATAGCAACAAAGAAGCCTGCCGCTGAGCAGGGGACGAATGAAGAACTTCCTTTCTAATATTTGTTTGATAGTTGGATTGGTCAGAATTACAGAATTTAGATAGCCTTATCGCATTCCAACCGATTACGATAAGCGTTTGCATAGCAGCTGTGTTAGCTGCTATTCTCTTGGTGTTGTCGGCTTTTGCCAGTGGCTCAGAAATTGCTTTCTTTAGTCTCTCACCACAAGATGTAGAGAAATTGAATCCTGAGAAGAGTACTAAAGACGCCAATATAGAGTTGCTGCGTGAAGATTCAGAACGTACGTTGGCTACGATTCTCATCACTAATAATTTCGTCAATGTGACGATCATCATGCTTTGTAACTTTATCTTTGGGTCTCTGATTGTATTTCGTGCCCAATGGTTGCAGTTTCTTTGCATCACAGTCCTTTTAACTTTTCTCTTGCTGCTTTTTGGTGAGATCATGCCAAAGGTCTACAGTCGTCAGAATCCATTGGCTTTTTGTCGTCGTGTTGTTGGTGGCATTTTCTTTCTAAGAAAATTGTTTTGGCCTTTGGAGACCCTTCTTATTAAGAGTGGCGGACTTGCAGAAAAGGCAGTGCCCAAGGAGCAGCGGCAGCTGAGCAAAGATGACTTGGAGCAGGCCTTGGAGTTGACAGATAAAAATGAGATCAAAGATGAGCAGAGCATGTTGCAGAGTATCATCCGCTTTGGTGATGAGACTGCAAAGGAGATCATGACGAGCCGTCAGGATATTGTAGACATTGACATTCGTAGTTCTTTCGATGATGTTCTCAAGTGCATCGTCGACAGCAACTATAGCCGCATACCTGTTTTTCAAGGCAATGATGACAATATTCGTGGTGTCTTGTACATCAAAGATCTCTTGCCTCATTTGTCTAAGCCGTCTTCATTCCGTTGGCAGAGTTTGATTCGTCCTCCTTATTTTGTACCTGAGACGAAGAAGATCGATGATCTGCTGCGCGAATTCCAGGCCAACAAAGTCCATATTGCCATCGTAGTTGATGAGTTTGGAGGTACGAGCGGCTTGGTGACCCTTGAAGACATTCTTGAGGAAATCGTCGGTGAGATTAATGACGAGTATGATGAAGAAGAGAAGACCTACTCTAAGTTGAGCTACAATACCTACTTGTTTGAGGGCAAGACTTTATTGAGTGATTTCTGCAAGATACTTAAGATCGATGACGATGAGTTTGAGGATGTTGCTGGTGATGCCGATACCTTGGCAGGTCTTCTTTTGGAGTTGAAAGGCGATTTCTTAAGTCTGCATGAAAAGATAGATTATGACAATTACACTTTCGAGGTGATGGGTGTTGAACGGCGCCGTATCAGCCAGGTGAAGGTAACAGTCCACGAGAAGAAGCAAGATGCCTCTAAATAATATTTTTGAGCCATGCCGGGGAATCCAAGTAGGATTATGGCAAATGGCAGAGCGTATAGATCAACTGCCCAAGCCCAAGGGCGTTGATTTATGCTTCCGATCAGACAAGCGATTGAAAGAAGAACTTTGTGTCTATGCGCTCTTGACTGCGATGACGGGAAATGATCAATTGGTGATCGGTCACGAACCCTCAGGCAAGCCTCAACTTGATGGTTGGTCTATCAGCATCAGTCATACGCGTGGATGGGTGGCAATCATCCTTTCCAAAGATTTCCAAGTTGGTATAGATATTGAATACGCCTCAGACAGGGTGTGCAAGGTTGCTGACCGCTTTATCCGGGCAGATGAGCAGCGCGACACTTTGGCGCAGCAATTGATCAACTGGAGTGCTAAGGAAACTGTCTATAAGTTGTTTTCAGAGCATAAGCTTGATTATTTCGACATGCGGCTGCATGCCCTCCCATCGGATATTGATACGGTCTTGGATAGAGATGCTCGTGGCGCGGAAACGATAGAGGGCCGTGTCATGGTGGATGTGCTTAAAACTAAGGGCGTCGCTACTGTTCATTATAAACTTACTTCAGATTATGTCCTTACCTATTCTTTTTATAGTAATTAGGTAATTGTAGTTGTATAATCAACCTTCTTTTTTCCAAGAAGAAGGTTTTATTTGTTTTTTTTAGCTTTATATTTGGATAAAAAAATATTTTTTAGTACTTTTGCAAATGTAAGAGTGGAGTATAATACCACTGCTTGAAAAGAAGAAATCGTTAACAACAAAAGACTATATTCTTTGATACGGAAGATATATTTTGCATTGTTTATTGCAATGCTGCTATGTGTTGGTTGTGAGTTTAAACTCAAACCCAACGATGATGATAACGATGCCAGTCATGTGCGTATCGAGCGCTATGACCGGTTAGAGAGTCGTTATCTGATTACGGGAGATTTTTCGGCTCTTCAGCAGATGAACACAGAGTTCCCTATTGAGACGCGTACGCTTGTAGAGAAGATGCTTCAAATCGGTGAGGTGAGTGATCATGACATCAATGAGCGCTTCTTGCGTTTCTATCAGGATTCTACTCTGCAGACTATTATCACCGATGCGGAGTCTGAGTATGCCAATATGGACGACTTGAACAAGGAGTTGTCGCAATCGTTTCAGCAATTGAAAGACTGGCTTCCAGACATGCCGGTACCCCGTGTCTATGCTCAAATAGGTGCTTTGGATCAGAGCATTGTGGTTGGAGACAAGATGATCGGTATCTCTCTTGACAAGTACATGGGAGCGAAATATCCGGTTTACAAGGAGTTTGGCTTTTCCAAGGAGCAACTTTCAGCAATGGGTCGTAGTAATATTGTGCCGGACTGTTTGAGTTTT
The DNA here is from genome assembly GCA_900317685.1 of uncultured Prevotella sp. GTDB lineage: Bacteria > Bacteroidota > Bacteroidia > Bacteroidales > Bacteroidaceae > Prevotella. Next base: position 62,651 of record ONHQ01000007.1, on the reverse strand, counting down.
TATCTCTTGAGTCTTTATCCGATGGCAAATTATGACCAGCGTACTCAGTTGGAAAAGGATCTGCATATGGGTAAAGTCATGTGGGTTGCCAACAAAGCATTGGGGAAGACGTTCTTCCGTTCTACGTATGTGTCTATAGTTGACCGTTATATGCACAAGCATCCTTCTGTGACATACCAGCAGCTTTTAGCAAGTGATGACTATAGTGCTATGAAGTAGGCTGGTTGATCTCATGGCAGCAGGCAAAGATCAGATTGCGGATTTCCGCAATCTTTGCTTTTTCCTGCGGTTGGTATTGTTGATAGTAAACAAGTGCACTCTGAAGTGCATCTAATGCCTTGTACCATTGTTTGAGGAAGGAGTGGCACAATCCTAACCGATAATAGATTTTCGCTTTCTCGCTTTCATGGCAACGTGCTTGTGCCTGATCGTAGAGTGGGACGGCTTGAGCGTATTTGCCCAAGGTGAAATAGCTCTCTCCATCGGCATAGTAGTAAAACGACAGTTCTTGTGGATCGAAGGCTTGTAACTGTGGAATGACAGAATCCAAGCAGTTTGTGGCTTGCACGTATTCTTGGTCATAGTAGTAGCATACCCCCAGATAAGCTCTGAATCTTGGATTGAGTTGGTAGTCCCTGTCCAGTCTTTGCAGGATGAGCTTAGCCTCATGGTATTTTCCTCCCTGAAAGTAGGCAATGGCAAAGCCCAATTGTCGGCTGTCTGTTTTCTTTTGAAGAGCATTCTGTCCTTCTACAGGTAACGCAGTAATGATCATCAGCATCATCACGATGAGCGACCTGCCGAAGGACAGATTTTTTTTATCCCGAAACATTTTGTCGATAAGTTGATTGGGGATTTACTTGAAGATAAGCTTATAGTCTCTCTTTCCAGCCTCTTGCGTCCATGCTTCGGGTATGAATTTCCAATTATGATTGGGTTGTGGATCTACCAATCCCATCTCTTCAATGGCTTTCATGAAATAATATCGTTGATCACGTTGCGAGTGCCAAACGATTCTTGATCTCAAGCTGTCATGGGGAATGCCGGCCCCCAGTGTCAGCAGTTGTCCGCCGCCATTGCCACGATAGCTGTTGATAGCCACGTTGTACCATCTGTTTTCTTCGAAAGGCTTGCCATTGCTCATTCTTATGATGTTGACCTTTTGCCCATTAGGCTTTCTGACGTCTACTTCATAATCAATGCCGGCCGCAGCGTCAAAGTTGAAGATGAAATTCTTGAAACGTCCACGCTCGTTCGATCCCGTGTTAACAGACTCCAGAAGAAAGAGATGGTCATTTGGGGATGTCATCGTGTTGACCCATTGGTCATAGCTCATCTCCAGATAGCCTTTGATCTCTTTACCGGTGAGTCTCATTACATAGAGGTGATTCTCATATTTATAAAGCTTAAACATGTCCCGAACAGAGATCGGACCTTGTTTGATGCTGTCGTTCAATGTCAGCGGTGCATTGAATGAGATGTCAGCGCCTGTTAATTTCATCTGTAGATTCAAGATGAAATCGTTGAAGGCACTGTTGCCGAAGAAGCTGTCCCGTGTGTAGATCGTATGAGCAAAGTTGCCTATCTGTTTATTGGCAAAATTGCTCACCTTGCTGAGATACGGTTCAAAGTGCTTCACATAGTTCTGGTCGATTTCGTAATTTCTGACATCTACCAGTTCCCCTTGTTTATCTTTCACCGTCCACTTCCCCTTTTCTTTTTCTAAATTGAGTGTTGCAACAGCAACAGTCTGCGCATTGTTTGCCGGGTCAAGGCAAAGCACATCTTTTCCCATATTGTTTTTGACCATCTGCAAATGGCGGGTATGATCATGACCAAAAAGGATCAGGTCAAAGCCCGGCACATCTTGGGCAACTGCTAAAGAAGCGTTTTCTGCGTAGTTAGGAGTGGTGATTCCCCCTTCAGCTCCGGAATGGAAGAGCCCAATGACTACATCAGGGTGCTCCTGTTGACGTATGATGTTCATCCAATACTTTGCAGTGGCGACCATTTCGTCGAATTGCATCCCCTTCCATGACGTCTGTTCCACCCAGTTGGGAATGGCAGGTGTGAGAAGGCCTAAGACCGCAATGCGTATGCCTTGGCGCGTGATGATCGTATAGGGTTTGAAATATGGTTTCCCAGTCTCCGTATTGATCACGTTGGCACCAAGCAGAGGGCAGTGTAGTTCGGCCGCCCATTTGTCAAAGCATGTATGCGCTGTCTCTACGTCATGGTTGCCAACCGTCTCTGCGTCATAACCGAGGTAGTTGACGACATCTGCTGCAATATTGTGTTGTAGCGTATCAACGAAATTTGAAAAGTAGTTGATCGGTTGTCCCTGCAGGATGTCACCATTGTCGAGCAGCAGTGTGCTCTCTGGATACTGGCCTTTCAATTGTTTGTAGAAAGTGCTTACCCGTGCGAGAGAGCCTGACATATCGGTGTTGTTGATAAAGTCATGCGGAAAGAAACAGCCATGGACATCGCTGGTTTCCACGATCTTCAAAGTGACAGTTTGCTTTTTTGCAAAGGCGGGTGTGTTCATTTGTAAGCAGAGTAATAAAAAGGATAGCATGCCCATCAGGCGCAGAGAGTGGTGATGGTTTGTGAGTCGTTGTTTTTTCATTGTCGAAGTTATTTTTATTGCAAACTTACATAAAATCTTTGAAACAATGCCATCATCAGATGTGAAATGTTCTTTAAAGAGTCAAGAAATGTGGGCATGGTGTTTTTACATGATTATAAATTTGTGCATTTAGAATATTATGCGTACTTTTGTAGAGTTAGAATATATTCTTATTCAAGCATCGTTTCGTTTTAGATAAGTATGGAAGATCAATATATAGAAGTCAAAGGAGCGCGGGTAAACAATCTGAAGAACGTCAATTTGCGAATACCCCGTAACGCTTTTATTGTGATGGCTGGCGTGTCGGGCTCTGGAAAATCGAGTTTGGCCTTTGATACGCTTTATGCAGAAGGGCAACGCCGCTATGTAGAGAGTCTGTCGAGCTATGCCAGACAGTTTTTGGGGCGAATGAGTAAACCAGAGTGCGATTTCATCAAGGGTTTACCTCCTGCTATCGCCATTGAACAAAAGGTGACAGCCCGGAATCCACGCTCCACGGTGGGCACTTCTACTGAGATATACGAATATCTGCGCTTGCTCTACGCCCGCATTGGCAAAACCTTTTCCCCCATTTCGGGACAGGAGGTCAAGAAGCATACCACGGAGGACGTAGTGCAAAAAACGTGGGAATTTGCCGACGGCACGAAGCTGATGATTCTCTCACCGCTGGTAATTCCACAGGGACGCACAGGGCGTGAACAATTAGAGATGTACCTAAAGGAGGGCTTCACTCGCCTGATGAAGGGTACTGATGTGTTGCGCATTGAGGATCTGCTTCAAGACGACGATGAGGCTTTGTCAGCTGCGTTGAAAGAGATGTTTCTGGTGATCGACCGTACGAGTGTGTCACATGAGAAAGACATGATTGCGCGCCTCGTCGATTCCACAGAGACTGCGATGTATGAAGGTAATGGTGCCTGTCGGGTGGTGTTTCTCCCTTCTGGGCTGAGTTACGACTTCTCGTCTCGTTTCGAGGCGGACGGTATGACTTTTGAAGAGCCCGACGACAATATGTTCTCTTTCAACTCGCCGCTCGGAGCTTGTCCCACTTGCGAGGGCTTCGGCTCTGTCATTGGCATCAGCGAAGGACTGGTCATTCCCAATTCGTCATTGTCGGTCTATGAGGGTTGCGTTCAATGTTGGCATGGGGAGAAAATGAAATGGTGGCAGGAGGAGTTCTGCCGTCGGGCGGCTCAGTACGACTTTCCCATCTTCAAGCCTTATTTTGAATTGTCGCAGCGTGAAAAGGATATGCTGTGGCACGGGCTGCCGTGCGACAAAAAGAAAAACGGAGAGCGCAAGGCTGATGCTGTCTGCATTGACGGCTTCTTCGACATGGTGAAGGAAAACCAGTATAAGATCCAGTATCGTGTGATGATGAGTCGCTATCGTGGCAAGACGGTTTGTCCTACGTGTCACGGCACCCGCCTGCGCAAGGAAGCCACATGGGTGAAGATAGGCGGTTGCAGCATTGTGGATTTGGTGGAGATGCCGGTGAAGAATCTCAAGGACTGGTTCGACCATCTTGAGCTTACCGACCATGAACGGCAAGTCAGCAAGCGCTTGCTCACCGAGATACAGTCGCGTCTGACCTTCCTTTGCGATGTCGGGCTTGGCTATCTCACGCTCAACCGACAGAGCAATACGCTCTCCGGTGGTGAGAGTCAGCGCATCAATCTCTCCACATCTTTGGGGTCTTCGTTGGTCGGGAGTCTCTATATTCTTGACGAGCCGAGTATTGGCCTGCACAGCCGCGATACAGCCCGTCTTGTCCATGTGCTGCGTGAGTTACAGAAGTTGGGCAATACGGTTATTGTCGTGGAGCACGACGAAGATATTATCCGTGAAGCCGACTGGTTGATCGATGTCGGTCCTGATGCCGGACGTCATGGTGGCGAGATCGTGTATGAAGGGCGGGTGCCACATGACGTAGATGCTGCCACGGCAAAAGCCTTGTTGGAGAAGTATCCTTGTAGCCACACGCTGCAATATCTTTTAGGAGCCGAGACGATCGGGGTGCCTTTCTCTCGTCGCTCCTGGACCAAGTCCATCGAGCTGAAAGGGTGCCGGGCCAATAATCTTTGTGGCGTTAATGTCCGTTTCCCGCTAAACGTGATGACCGTGGTGACCGGTGTCTCCGGTTCTGGTAAGTCTTCTTTAGTGCGTGATACCCTCTATCCGGCTTTGAAGCGTAAGCTCGGTGAGGTGACGGATGCTCCAGGCGAGTTTCAGACCATGGAAGGTGACTGGCAAGATATTCGTCATGTAGAATTTGTCGACCAGAATCCTATCGGCAAGAGCACGCGATCCAATCCTGCTACGTATCTAAAGATCTACGATGCCATTCGCCAACTCTTCGCCGAGCAGCCTTTGGCCAGACAGCAGGGCTTCACGGCACAGTATTTCTCTTTCAATACTGAGGGCGGACGTTGTGAGGAATGCAAGGGCGCCGGCTATATCACTGTCGAAATGCAGTTTATGGCCGATCTCACGCTGGAGTGCGAAGCCTGTCATGGTCAGCGCTTTAAGAAAGATGTGCTGGAGGTTCGCTTTAAGGGTAAGAACATCAATGATGTACTCAATATGACCGTTGATGAGGCCATTGACTTTTTTGGAGCCAATGGTCAGAAAAACATTGTCAAGCGGCTTCAGCCTCTGTCTGATGTTGGCTTGGGATATATCCAATTAGGACAGAGTTCTTCTACGCTCTCCGGTGGTGAGAACCAACGCGTGAAGTTGGCTTACTTCATTGGTCAGGAGAAGCAGGAACCTACCTTGTTCATCTTTGACGAGCCTACCACTGGTCTTCATTTCCACGACATCAGTAAGCTTCTGGCATCTTTCAATGCTCTGATAGAACGCGGCCATTCTGTCTTGATCATTGAGCACAACATGGATATCATCAAATGTGCCGACTGGGTGATCGACATGGGCCCTGATGGCGGCAATCAAGGAGGACGGCTCGTTTGTGAAGGTACACCTGAGACCATTGTGGCTTGTAAACAGAGTGTGACAGGACAGTATCTTAAGGAAAAACTCTCTTGATCCTCACAAAGCATTTGTCATGATTTCTATTCTCATTCCTACTTTCAATGACGACTGTGTGGCCTTGGCTCATGCTGTGACCTCGCAGTGTCGTGACATACAAGGCTTGGAGTGGGAGTTGATCGTAGGAGATGATGGTTCTACAGATCAACAGAAGATAGAGGTCAATCGTCAGATCGACACATGGCCGCATTGCCGCTATTGGCTTACCGGGGTCAATCGCGGGCGGGCTGCCATCCGTAATGCGTTGGTGAGGGAAGCCCATGGACAATGGCTGTTGATGATTGATGCTGACTTGAAGGTAATGGAGAAGGACTTTATCCGTCAATATGTTGCTTTCATGTCAGCTCATCTTCTGCCCTGTGCCTGTTGTGGAGGGTATAGGGTAGGGAGAGGTTCGGCGTGCAATCTGCGCTACCTTTATGAGAAGGCGTCTGAGCATTGCCAATATGCAAAGTTCAGGCAGAAGGCCCCATATCACAGTTTCAAATTGTCCAATACACTGGTTTCCCGCGACATTTTGTTGCGTCATCCGCTTGATGAGCGCATCCGGCACTATGGCTACGAAGATGTCATGCTTGGCAAGAGTCTTGAGAAAGAAGGACTGTCCATAGTGCATATAGATAACCCGGTTCTCTTTGATCGTTTCGAAAGTAACGCATCATATATCAGAAAGATAGATGATTCTATTGATGTGTTAGTTGAGTTTCGTGAAGACTTGAAAGGCTATTCGTCATTATTGTCTTTTGCCGACAGCACGATAGGCGGAACTTTGTTGCGTATCACTTTTCCTATACTCTCTTTTGTTCATCACCGTTTGAGAGCAAATCTTTTGTCTTCTCATCCTTCTTTGTTGGCGCTCCGTTTTTACAAGGTGTATCTGCTGCTAAGTCAATTGCGTCAATCTCAAAGACCGTGAATACCTTAACAACTTATAAATCTTTATACGTTTCCTTTTGAGTCTCATTTTTTTATATTATCTTCGCAAGATAGAAGATGTAAAAAGATCAGGTACAATGAGACTCGTTGCATTTTTATTCTTACAACTGGCAAGTATTGCCGTGGCTTATTGCTCCACATCTCAGGACAATCAAGTTTCGGCCGATCGGCTATATACTCATATCACCCGTCTTGTTCCGCAGATGGAGCAGACACGTGATTCAGTCACTTACTATCAGTTGCTCTACCAAGCGCTTTCAAAGGCATTGGTCTGTGACTCCCTTGATGCTCTTCCTAACAAGAAAGGTAAATCCGATCCTCGGTATCGCAAGCAACTGTCCAAGTTGTTGCGAACCCAGAGGCAACACCTCATCGATGGTGGCATGATGTATTATGCGCGTCATGACAATCCAATGGCACTCAGGTTCTTTCACCTCTATCTGCAAACTCATTCGTCGCCGTTGTTCCGCCTTTCCGATAAGCAGCAAGACGCCTATCTCGGTGTGGTTTCCTATTATGCCTCGTTGCTGGCCTATGGTGAGAAACATTTTCGCGAGGCTGACCACTATGCCGATATTGCATTAAACGATTCCAATATGGCTGAGGATGCTGCGGAGATTAAGGTAAACTGTATGCGTGAACTCATGCGCACGCCGCTTGACTCTTCACGCTACGAATTGGCCCTGTTGGCCTTGCACGACAATGCACCGGACAACGCAGCTTATTTCCATCTCTTGACCGACTACCTCTCCCGTCCTGGCCATGAATGCGAACTGGAGAATTTTGCGAAAGACGAGCTGGCCAAAGACAGCCTCAATGCCAATATTTGGTCGTTGTGGGGCGAGATCTATATGAGAAAGCACGATTGGAATGGTGCCATCAAAGCGTTGGAAAAGGCTGATACGATAGACAGCACTCAGGTGCAGGTCGTCTACAACATAGGTATCTGCTGGGGGGAGAAGGCCCAGGAAAAGTGGGGGAAGGATTCGGAAGATAACGTCGATAATCGTCCGACTACCCCCGAGGAGGCGCTGAAAGGCAAGGAAAGCTATGTCTGTCTGGAAAATGCCGGCAATGCTTTTCGCCGTGTTGCACTGATGGATCCTCGGCAGACTCAAGTGAAATGGAAAGAAGCGGCAGAGCATGTCGAGGCCGCGATACAGAAGATGAAAGACAGCGCGAGTGCGCCAACCTCTAAAAAGACTACTCATAGAAGAGGTAGAAGAAGATAAGCACAGATATGAAAACAAAGATACTTCTATTGATATTTCTCTTAATTCCTGTGGCAATCTTTGCACAAAAGAAAGAAATTGCTACTGCCAAGGATTACGTGAAAAAGAATTCTAATTTGGAGAAAGCCGAGCAGATGATGAGAACATTGCTCGCTGACTCTGACAACCGCCGTAACACTAAGATTTGGAACGTGCTCTTTGACGCTCAGCGCCGGCAGTATGAGAATGGTAACGAGAAACTCTATCTAAAACAGAAATACGATACGGCAGCTATCTTCAATATCACCAGCAGGATGTTTCGGGATGGGGAGGCTTACGACTCGCTTTTTAACCTTCCACATCCCAAGGAGTCTGATGCCAAAGAGTGGCGCAAATCCCATGCTCAGTTGTTGAATATGATCAGGCCCAATCTCCTCAATGGTGGCCGGTTCTTTATCAGAAAGCAAAAATACGACATAGGCTATCTCCTGCTTGACCAATACATCGAGACGGCCAACCAACCGCTTTTCTCGGCATATCATTATGCAGAGAAAGATCAGCATCTTCCAGAAGCAGCATATTGGGCTGTCTATGCGTCGTACAAGATGGGAAATCGTAAGCAAACCCTTCATCATACCTATTTGGCACTGAAGGATACCGTTCACTATGATCAGATGTTGCAGTTGCTCGCCCAAACCTATCTGGGCGAGGGAGACACCGTCAGATATGTCAAGACGCTCAAGGAAGGTTTTGACCGCGACCATCTCAACGACTTCTTTTTCTCCCATCTGATTGATTACTACTCTGCCCGGAATGACTGGCAACAAGCTTTGACAATGACCAACCAGGCATTGGATACGGACCGCCACAACCTGCTCTTTCGCATCACCAAGAGCATCATCTTGCTGAATACTGGTAAGTATCAGGAGTGCTTTGCCCTTTGTGACACGCTTATTCATGAGAATGACTCTGTCGCTGAGGCTTGGCTCAATGCCGGCTTGGCACTGTTTAATCAAGGAGTGGCTTTGGACAAGAATCCGGTCCTCTCCGCAAAGAAACACGGGCAGGTCATCAGCTTCTATAAGCAGGCGCTGCCTTACTTGGAAAAATATCGGCAGCTCCAGCCCGAGCGCAAAGACCGGTGGGCACTGCCTCTTTACACCATTTACCTCAATCTCAACAGAGGAAAGGAATTTGATGAAATCGATAAATTGTTGAAATGATGGATATATCCCAGTTAATAGCGAAAGCCGGCATCACGCCCAACGAGATGCAAACGGCCACGATAGATGCAGTACAGAATGGCAATGACGATGTAGTGGTGCTGAGTCCTACCGGTACGGGTAAGACTTTGGCTTATCTCCTGCCCGTCGTCGCACAGATCGATGCGCCAAGCACTACTCTTCAGGCGCTTGTTATCGTACCAGGACGTGAATTGGCTTTACAGTCCGACACCGTATTGAAGAACATCGGCTCGGGCATCCGCTCGATGGCCTGCTACGGAGGACGCCCCACTATGGACGAGCATCGCTTGCTGCGCCAACAGTGTCCACAGATCATTTTCGGCACGCCCGGACGTATCAACGACCATATCGCCAAAGGTAATATTGATGTTCAGCAGTTGGCATTCCTGGTCATCGATGAGTTTGACAAGTGCATGGATATGGGATTCCAGCAGGAGATAGAGACGCTCCTTCATAGTATTCCCTTGAAGGCTCGTCGCATTTTGTTGTCCGCCACTCAGCCTGAGAAGATGGAGGCAACGATGAACAGTTATCGAACCGGTCACAAGATCATGACACTCGATTTCAGACCCGAGGACGAGGCTACAGCTGAGCGCATCAAGGTGTTGACGGTTCACAGTGAAGAAAAGGACAAGTTGCCTGCCTTAGCTCAATTACTTGGGCAGATAGGGCAGGAAAGCAGCGTGGTGTTCCTGAACTACCGCGATGCTGTGGAGCGGGTGACCAACTATCTGTTGGATCAGGGCTTCTCTGCCATTTCCTATCAAGGCGCCTTGGAGCAAAAAGAGCGAGAGGAGCATCTCTACCTCTTTGCCAACCACTCCATCAATACGCTTGTGAGCACTAATTTGGGAAGCAGAGGTATTGATATACCGGATATCAACAACATCATCCATTATCATCTGCCCGAGAGCGAGCAGGATTATATCCACAGAATTGGACGTACGGCGCGATGGGATAAGACCGGAAGAACCTTCTTCCTCTTAGGCCCCGAAGAAGCGCTGCCAGAATATGTCGATGCGGATGTTGAGGATTACAACCTTTCTGACCATGCTGATGAGGCTCCGACGTTACCCCCGATGGTCACCATCTATATTGGCAAGGGTAAAAAAGACAAGATTTCTAAGGGTGACATTGTCGGCTTCCTCTGTAAATGTGGCGGTCTTCAGGCTAAAGACATCGGTCGCATCGATGTTTACGACAACTATGCTTTTGTGGCGGTAGCCCGCCTTGTGGCACCCAAGATGCTCAAGAAGGTGAAAGGCCAGAAAATCAAGGGACAGAAAACGATCATTGAAGTGCATAGATCCTTGGATAAGTAATCAATACGTTAAAATTGATTTTGCTGCTTGACAAACAATCGTTCGCTACGCAGGAAAAGATCATTCCCTACGTAGCGAACGACCTTTTTCTATAGGATTACAATGTTGGGAACATTGTTTCAGCCTCACAAGAACACAACTTTGACCCCGTGAAAACACTGTTTTGAGGCCATAAGAACAAAGCTTGTCATCAACGACAATGGCATCACGCCAGTCTTTTTAAGGTTTCCCTTTGTGGCAGCGTCAAGATTCGACGTAGGAGAATCTGGCGCTGATCATCTCCGTGGGGTCTTGGTGAGAGGAAGCAGAAATTCTTTGTATGCTGTATAAGGCAAAGGTGTAATCTTGTAGATTGCACAGGCTTCTCCAATCTGTGTGTTATCAATCACCGAGAAGGGAAGGAAAATGGTTCTGGGCAGGCTTATTTTCCGTTCTTACAAACTTGTGTAACCGTTTCAGAGAAGATAACTAATGAAAATATCCACTGTGCCTTTTTTCTGAGAAACATAAGCTATTTGCTTCTTGATGAGAGGCAATTGTCATTTTATGAGAGCACTTTTTACGTACTGCAATGTTCTCTATATATAATAAGGTGTAATTTCGGTGTACAGGAAAGCTGTCCCAACTCTTTAAATGCCCTCATAAATATACTTACTATATGCTAAATAAGTGTCAGATTGACAGTTTACATAACACTAAAGATAAATAGTTGCCAAAAAATTTGCTGATTTAAAAAATAATTCGTAAGTTTGCAAGAGAGTACAATAACCTCTAAGTATTAACTAAAAACAAGTGGAAATGAAGAAGTACAACTTTAATGCGGGTCCCTCGATGTTGCCCCGTGAGGTCATAGAAAACACTGCCAAGCAGATTCTGGACTTCAATGGGTCCGGACTCTCTTTGATGGAAATCAGCCATCGTGCTAAGGACTTCCAACCAGTGGTCGATGAGACAGTAGCTCTGATCAAGGAGTTGCTCGAAATCCCCGAAGGTTATTCAGTGATCTTCCTTGGTGGTGGTGCCTCGCTTCAGTTTATGCAGATCCCGGCAAATTTCCTCATCAAGAAGGCTGGATATGTCAATACAGGTACATGGGCTAAGAAAGCTATGAAAGAGGCTAAGCACTTCGGCGAGACTGTAGAAGTGGCTTCTTCTGCTGACGATAACTATTGCCATCTGCCCAAGAACTTTACGATTCCTGCAGATCTCGACTATCTGCACATCACGACAAACAACACCATCTTCGGTACAGAGCTGCGTGAGGACATTGATTCTCCGGTGCCTCTGATCGCTGATATGAGTTCTGATATTCTCAGCCGTCCTGTCGATGTGTCGAAATATGACGCTATCTATGCCGGTTGCCAGAAGAATATGGGTATGGCTGGTGTCACCTGTATCATTCTGAAGAACGACAAGCTCGGTCGTGCTCCGCGTGAGTTGCCTACGATGATCGACTACAACACCCATGTCAGCAAGGGCTCTATGTTCAACACTCCGCCAGTAGTGCCTATCTACTCTGTGCTTGAGACCATGCGTTGGGTGAAAGCTCATGGTGGTGTCAAGGAGATGGACAAGCGTGCTCAGGAGCGTGCCCGTATCGTCTACGACGAGATCGACCGCAACAAGCTCTTCAAGGGTACTGTTGCCGTGGAGGATCGTTCGGTGATGAACCTCTGCTTCGTGATGAACGAGGAGTACAAAGATTTGGAGAAGCCGTTCCTCGATTTCGCAACAGAGCGTGGTATGGTAGGCATCAAGGGTCACCGTTCTGTGGGTGGCTTCCGTGCAAGCTGCTACAATGCTCAGACACTTGAGGGTGTCAATGCGCTCGTTCAGTGCATGAAGGATTTTGAGGCACAGCATTAATACTTAAAACTATCGACATGAAAATATTAGTTGCAACAGAGAAGCCTTTTGCTGCCCCTGCAGTGGAAGGCATAAAGAAGGTGGCTCAAGAGGAGGGACATGAGATCGTGCTCCTTGAGAAATATCAGGAGAAGCAGCAGTTGCTCGATGCAGTAGCTGATGCGGATGCTATGATCGTACGTTCCGACAAAGTCGATAAAGAAGTGCTCGACGCTGCCAAAAAACTGAAGATCGTTGTCAGGGCCGGTGCCGGTTATGACTCTATCGACACGGCTTATGCCAAGGAGAAAGGTGTGGTCGTCGAGAATACTCCGGGTCAGAACTCCAATGCCGTGGCTGAGTTGGTCTTCGGCCTGCTTGTCTTCACCGTCCGCAATTTCTTCAACGGCAAGTCTGGCTCTGAGCTGAAAGGCAAGAAGCTGGGTATCCTCGCCTTCGGAAATGTCGGCCGCAATGTAGCCCGCATTGCCAAGGGCTTCGACATGGACATCTATGCTTACGACGAGTATTGTCCAAAAGAAGTTATCGAGCAGAGTGGGGTACATGCTGTGGACAGCCGCGACGATCTCTTCAAGACTTGTGATGTGGTCAGCCTGCATATTCCGGCCACGCCGGAGACAAAGGGCAGCATCAATTACGATGTTGTGAATCAGATGAAGAAGGGGGGCATCCTCTTGAACACCGCCCGCAAGGAGGTGATCGACGAGGAAGGACTTCTGAAGCTGCTCGCCGAGCGTGAGGACTTGAAGTATATCACTGACATCAAGCCGGACGCTGACGAGGCTTTCAAGAAGTTTGAGGGCAGATACTTCTCTACACCTAAGAAGATGGGTGCTCAGACTGCTGAGGCCAACATCAACGCAGGTATCGCTGCCGCAAAGCAGATCGGTGCCTTCTTCAAAGACGGTTGCACAAAATTCCAAGTAAATAAATAAAACCTTGTGGGCAGTGCTTCCTACTTCGCCTTGTCTGGCGAGGTAGGAAGCGTTGTCTTTCTTTACACCTTATATTATATAGCTAACATTTAAAGTCTATTACTATGGCATTAGTTAAACCTTTTCGTGGCATTCGCCCACCGCAGGACTTGGTAGAGAAAGTGGCATCACGGCCTTATGATGTACTCTCCTCCGAAGAGGCAAGAAAAGAGGCTGGTGACAACGAGATGTCGCTTTATCACATCATCAAGCCGGAGATCAATTTTGAGCCGGGTACGTCGGAATATGATCCTCGCGTCTACACCAGTGCTGCCGAACATTTCCAAGAGTTCCAGGACAAGCACTGGCTGATACAGGATAAGGATGAGCACTATTACATCTATGCACAGACCATGAACGGCAAGACACAGTATGGTTTGGTCGTCGCTGCTTCTGTCAATGATTACCTCACCGGTGTCATCAAGAAGCATGAGCTCACCCGTCGCGACAAGGAGGAGGACCGCATGAAGCATGTCAGAGTATGCAATGCCAACATGGAACCAGTATTCTTCGCTTACCCTGACGATGACGTCCTGACAGCTCTCCTTGAGCGCTATGCGGCAACGAAACCCGTCTATGACTTTGTGGCACCTGATGATGGCTTCCGTCATCAGTTCTGGATCATCAGCGATCAGAACGATATCGCCACGATCACAGCGGAATTCGCCAAGATGCCCCATCTGTATATCGCTGATGGACATCATCGCTCTGCGGCTGCCGCACTGGTGGGTGCCGAGAAGGCAAAGCAAAATCCACATCATACGGGAAAGGAGGAATACAACTATTTCATGGCTGTCTGTTTTCCGGCAAGTCAGTTGACGATACTCGACTACAACCGTGTTGTCAAGGATCTCAACGGTTTGACGTCGGATGATTTTCTCAAGAAACTCAGCGAGGATTTTGAGGTTGAAGACAAGGGAGAGACGATCTATAAGCCACAGCATATCCATGAGTTCTCACTCTATCTCGACAAGCATTGGTATAGTCTTGTTGCCCGTCCACAGACTTATGACGACAACGATCCTATCAAGTCGCTGGATGTCGACATCTCCAGCCGGCTGATTCTCGACAAGCTCATGGGCATCAAAGATCTGCGGAGCGACAAGCGCATCGATTTCGTGGGCGGACTGCGTGGCTTGGAGGAGCTGAAACGACGTGTGGACAGTGGTGAGATGCGTTGGGCCTTAGCCCTTTACCCCGTTTCTATGAAGCAAATCATGAACATTGCTGATACAGGAAACATCATGCCTCCAAAGGCGACATGGTTTGAACCCAAACTGCGTTCCGGACTGGTGATACATCGTCTGGACTAAAACGGTTTCAAGAATTTATTTGAATGAACGACGAATATAAAACGATAGAAAACACGGGCGAGGGCTACTATACAGAGAAGCGTAGTAAGTTCCTCGCCTTTGCACATCATGTAGAATCGGTCGATGAGGCCAAGCAGATCATCGACAGTTATCGCAAGAAATATTACGATGCCCGCCACTGTTGCTATGCTTATCAGATTGGGGTAGGTGATGAGGTGCAGGTGCGAGCCAACGACGATGGTGAGCCTTCGTCGACAGCTGGTAAGCCGATAATGGGACAGATCGTTTCCAATGAACTTACGGATATTCTCATTTGTGTTATCAGATATTATGGTGGTGTGAATTTGGGGACAGGCGGATTGATCGTAGCCTACCGTACGGCTGCTGCTGATGCGATTGCCCACTGCTCCGTTGTCAATAGACTGGTCAAGGAAAAGGTGGAGTTCCACTTCACTTACCCAATGTTGAATGGTGTGATGAAAGTTGTGAAGGATATGAAAGCCGACATCGTCGCGCAGGATTTCAACATCGACTGCTCGATCGTTTTGGCCATCAGAAAGTCAGAAGCAGAGCTGCTCAGACAGAGGTTGGAACATCTGAATTTTGAATAGAACAGTCTCTACTTCAAAAGATTTATATCCACACGTTTGGTGAAGTCAAAAATTAGTTATATCTTTGTAGCCAAATGTTTCGGATTAAGTCTCCGAAATTAGCAGTGATATGGCATCAGAAACGACCAGTGTACAGACAGATAGCGTGGAAACACGGCGCAAGACGACGCGCAACCGTGATTTCGGAAAGGGTAAGAAGCGTGATATCAAACGCAACATACCCTCTGATCTCATACCCATAGAGGAAGAGACCTGGCTTCTCCAGCCTATCGCCGTGACGATGATGCGTCACGATTATTCCCTTATACAGATTCGTATCCTCGTCACGATTGTAGAATACATGCAGTCGAAGTTGCATAAGATGCTTAACAAGGAGCGTCTGCAACCGGAAATCTTCTCTGACGCGGAGCTCGACAATGACGGGCGCTTGGAGATCAAGACTCTCTTCAAAACGCTGGGCGTGGATCCCAATCACTATCCTCAATTGCGCCAAAGCCTGAAGATGCTGGCTGCCATTCCTGTGGAAATTCCTTATAAAACAGCTGACGGCCGCCACTATCAAAAGGTTACTAACCTCTGCGATGTCTATATTCCGGAGGATGAGGGCATCTATGAGAAATATGCTGTGTTGAAGATTGACCGTACCGTTGCTAAGCGATTGGTGTCGCTTGACTTGGGCTATCATCGTTTGGGCAAGCAGATTGTGTTTGCCTGCAAGAATCGGTACACCCAGCGCATTTATATGTTTATCGAGAGCTGGCTTGACAAAGGAGGTACCATCATCAAGACCATCGACTTCCGCAAGATGCTTCGCCTGGAAAGCAACTACAAGAAATTCAGTGATTTCACCCGGCGAGTGCTTGAGCCAGCCAAGACTGAGCTGGAGTCCTTGGCAGAGAATGGCTTCTGTGATTGCTACTTCGATTATAGCAAACGTTATAACCATGGGCAGCGTGGCGGGGAACCTGATGAACTAGTCTTCAAAATATACAGACCGAAGAATCGGTTGAATCAGCAACTCAAGGATGTTACCGACATGCAGAAGAAGCAGTTTGCCAATATGCTTGTGAGATATTTTGGCTTCGACAACACGCTGGCCAACAAGATGTGTGACAGGATAACGCCTGAAAACTATCAGGATGCTGTCTCCAAACTTGTTGATCTGCGGTCAAGGCTCAACAACAACCTCACGATCAATGATCGTGCTGCTTATACCTACCGTGCACTGGATAATCTCTTCAAGGGAAACACTGAGAGAATGTTAGAAAATAAAAAGTAAACGAAATAATATATGAAATCAAGAACTTCTGATTGGTTTGAGACAAAAATACGCTACGACAAAACACAAGAGGACGGTGGCCAAAAGCCCGTCACGGAACAGTATGTCGTGGATGCACTGAGCTTTACAGAGGCAGAGAAAGCCCTGATCGAGGAGATGCAGACTTACATCAGTGGCGATTATAAAATCACCGGCATCAAGCCTGCGCCTTATCACGAGATCTTCTTCAGTGATCTCAATGCTGATGACAAGTGGTATAAGGCAAAATTGCAATTCATCACTATCGACGAGAAAACACAGAAAGAGAAACGCTCCAATGTCAACTATCTCGTGCAGGCCGGCTCACTGCCCAAAGCTGTCAAGTATGTGGAAGATGTCATGGGCGGTACGATGATTGACTATGTCATCAGTGCCATCAACGAGACTCCTACCATGGATGTCTTTGTCCACGATTTAGATCCTAACAAGAAAAAGAATGAAGTAGACGATAAGCCCGAATACGAACGGGAGAACACTTCGGCAGACGACAACAAGGTGAAGGAGGGTGAGTAATGGATGTTGATGTTGCATCGAATTTGAAAAAAGTCCTGGCTGAATTGCCAAAAGGCACCAAACTGGTAGCTGTGAGCAAGTTTCATCCCAACGAGTACATCGAAGCGGCTTATCAGGTTGGACAGCGTATCTTTGGAGAGAGTCATGAGCAGGAACTCGTCAAGAAGTATGCACAGTTGCCCAAAGACATCCAATGGCACTTCATCGGTCATCTCCAGACCAATAAAGTCAAGTATATAGCACCATTCATCAGCATGATAGAGTCGGTCGACTCTATGAAGCTGATGAAAGAGATTAATAAGCAGGCAGCTAAAAACGATCGTGTCATCAACGTGCTTCTTGAATTGCATATCGCAGAGGAGGAGGCAAAGACCGGCCTGACACTCAATGCCTGCCGTGAGCTGCTGAGCAGCGGTGAGTGGAGAACACTGAACCATGTGCATATCTGTGGCTTGATGATGATGGCCAGCAATGTGGATGACCAAAACCAGATCGCACGAGAGATGAGCACAGCAGCTGACTTCTTCGATGAGGTAAAGGAGCAGTATTTCAGTGATGATGACTCTTTCTGTGAACGGTCGTGGGGCATGAGCCATGACTATAAGATTGCGATTAAATGCCGTTCCACCCTCGTTCGCGTCGGTACCGCAATTTTTGGTCCGAGAGTTTACTGATGAGGCCACGCGGCTTTGGTATACATTATTATATATAGCTATTTAAAAGAGAAAACTATAAATCTAGGCATATGAATACAGGTAAAGTAGATGTTCTGCTGGGTCTTCAGTGGGGCGATGAAGGTAAAGGAAAGGTTGTGGACGTTCTTACGCCGCGGTATGATGTGGTAGCCCGTTTCCAGGGAGGTCCCAATGCTGGTCATACTTTGGAGTTTGAAGGACAGAAATATGTGCTTCGCAGCATTCCATCAGGTATCTTCCAAGGTGATAAGGTCAACATCATCGGCAATGGCGTGGTCCTGGCTCCCGATCTGTTTATGGATGAGGCTAAAGACCTTGAGAAGAGTGGGCATGAGCTGACTTCCAGACTTCATATCTCAAAGAAAGCGCATCTGATTATGCCTACGCATAGAATTCTTGATCGCGCTCTTGAGGCTGCTAAAGGTAAGAACAAAGTGGGAACGACCGGCAAGGGTATTGGCCCTACATATACCGACAAGGTTAGCCGCAACGGTTTGCGTGTGGGCGATATCCTCGAAAACTTTGACCAGAAATATGCTGCTCACAAAGAGCGCCACATGAAGATGCTGAAGGCCTTAGGCTGGACAGACTTTGAAGGCTTCGACGATGTAGAGAAGAAATGGATGGAAGGCGTGGAGTATCTTCGTCGGTTCCATATCG
Organism: uncultured Prevotella sp.; assembly: GCA_900317685.1. Classification (GTDB taxonomy): domain Bacteria; phylum Bacteroidota; class Bacteroidia; order Bacteroidales; family Bacteroidaceae; genus Prevotella. The sequence goes on along the minus strand of ONHQ01000007.1, from coordinate 44,311 downwards.
TTGACAGTGAGCACGAGGTGAATAAGTTGCTGAGAGACAACAAGAACATCCTTTGCGAGGGCGCCCAGGGTACAATGCTCGATGTGGACTTTGGCAGCTATCCCTTTGTCACATCCAGCAACACCATTTGTGCCGGAGCCTGCACGGGACTGGGTATCGGCCCCAACAAGGTAGGCAATGTCTATGGTATCATGAAAGCCTATTGCACACGTGTGGGTGCAGGTCCTTTCCCAACCGAACTTTTTGACGAGACGGGTAAGAAGATTAGAGATCTCGGTCATGAGTATGGTGCTGTGACCGGACGTGAGCGTCGCTGCGGATGGATCGATCTCGTACAGCTCCGTTACAGCATCATGGTTGACGGTGTGACGGAATTGATCATGATGAAGAGTGATGTTCTGGACGGCTTCGATACGATCAAGGCCTGTGTTGCTTATAAACTGCCCGACGGAACCGTGACACGTGACTTCCCTTATGAGATCGACAACGTGGAGCCTGTTTATAAAGAGTTGCCGGGATGGAAGACCGATATGACGAAGTTTACTTCTGAGGATCAGTTCCCGAAAGCATTCGCAGACTACATCAAGTTCCTGGAGGATGAGCTGGAGACACGTATCGGCATCATCTCCATCGGTCCGGACCGTGACCAGACCATTGTAAGAAAATAAACATCATTGATAATAGAGTAGTATGGCAAATACGAAACCAGCCATTCCAAAGGGTACCAGAGACTTTGGTCCTGAGGAAATGGCAAAGAGAAACTATATATTTAATACCATTAAGGAAGTATACGCATTGTATGGCTTCCAACAGATAGAGACCCCAGCTATGGAGACCCTCCATACGCTGATGGGCAAATACGGTGACGAAGGTGACAAACTCTTGTTTAAAGTCTTGAACTCGGGCGATTATCTCAAGGACATCTCTGACGAGGAATTGGGCGAGCGCAACGTTCTTCACTTGCAGTCAAAACTGTGTGAGAAGGGTCTGCGCTATGATCTTACCGTACCCTTCGCACGTTATGTGGTGATGCATCGAAACGAGTTGCAGTTGCCATTTAAGCGTTATCAGATTCAGCCAGTATGGCGTGCCGATCGTCCTCAGAAAGGCAGATACCGTGAGTTTTATCAGTGCGATGCCGATATTGTAGGCTCGGATTCCTTGCTTAATGAGGTGGAACTCATGCAGATCGTCGACACAGTGTTTCAGCGTTTCGGCATCAGAGTGCAGATCAAGATCAACAACCGTAAGATTCTCTCGGGATTGGCAGAGGTCATCGGTGAGGCCGACAAGATTGTAGACATCACTGTGGCCATTGATAAGTTGGATAAGATTGGTCTTGAAAAGGTCAACGACGAGCTTCGGGAGAATGGTATCTCAGAAGAAGCGATTCAGAAGTTGCAGCCGGTTATTGCTTTGACAGGCTCTAACGAGGCTAAGTTGAAGGTGATCGCTGACGTGCTGAAAGACTCTGAGACGGGATTGAAAGGAGTGGAAGAGACGTCCTTCATCCTTAATGCCCTTAAGAAAGTAGGTCTGAAGAATGAAGTGCAACTTGATTTGACACTTGCACGTGGTCTCAATTACTATACGGGTGCTATCTTCGAAGTGAAAGCTTTGGACACACCAATGGGCTCTATCACCGGTGGTGGTCGCTATGACAACCTTACTGGAATCTTTGGTATGCCGGGACTCTCCGGCGTTGGTATCTCGTTTGGTGCCGACCGTATCTATGATGTCCTGAATGCGCTTGATCTGTATCCCAAGGATGCGGTACGTTCCACGCAATTACTTTTCATCAATTTTGGTGAGAAAGAGACCGAGTACTGTCTGCCGATTATTTCAAAGGCAAGAGGTGCCGGCATCCGCACAGAGATCTATCCTGATGCTGTCAAGATGAAGAAGCAGATGTCCTATGCCAATGCAAAGCATATCGACTTTGTGGCTTTGGCCGGCGACAACGAGATTGAAGCAGGTAAGGTCACGCTGAAGAATATGGTTACAGGCGTGCAGAATCTGGTCGATGTCGATGAGATGATCAAGCAAGTGCTTGGATAAAAGAATCGTTTCGTAACTCTTTATATGAAGGTAGCCTTAACGGGCTACCTTTTTTCTTGTATGTCGGACATAAGTTGGCTTGAAAGGTTAAAGCCTATAGCAGTTAGAATGTTGTGCGTAAAAGTCCAAAGAAAAAAGAAGAGATGCGTTTTGTAGTTATAGAATAAATTACTAACTTTGCATTCATATAATATTCAATCTATAATAGCAATGTATAGAACAAATACATGTGGTGAGTTGCGCATCTCAGATGTCGGCAAGAAGGTTACGCTTGCCGGATGGGTGCAACGCACTCGTAAGATGGGAGGTATGACCTTTGTCGACTTGCGTGACCGTTATGGTATCACCCAGTTGGTGTTTAACGAGGCTACGGATAAAGAATTGTGCGATCAGGCTAATAAACTTGGACGTGAGTATTGTATCCAGGCTAAGGGTACAGTGCAGGAGCGCCAAAGCAAGAATGCCAAGATGGAAACTGGCGACATCGAAATTATCGTCAACGAGCTCAATGTTTTAAGCCCGTCGCTCACACCACCTTTTACTATTGAGGATAATACTGATGGTGGAGACGAGCTGAGAATGAAGTACCGCTATTTGGATCTTCGCCGCCCTGTTGTCAGACGCAATCTGGAATTGCGTCACCGTATGACCATTCTTATCCGCAATTTCCTCGACAATCAGAAGTTTATCGAGGTGGAGACACCTGTGCTTATCGGCTCCACTCCTGAGGGTGCCCGTGACTTCGTTGTTCCTTCCCGTATGAATCCTGGTCAGTTCTACGCATTGCCTCAGAGTCCTCAGACCTTGAAGCAGTTGCTCATGGTGGCCGGTTTTGACCGATATTTCCAGATCGCCAAGTGCTTCCGTGATGAGGATCTTCGTGCTGACCGTCAACCCGAGTTCACGCAGGTTGACTGCGAGATGAGTTTCGTCGATCAGGACGATGTCATCAACTTGTTTGAGGAGATGTGTCGTATGCTCTTCAAGGAAATTCGTGGTGTCGATCTCCCCAAGCCATTGCAGCAGATGACATGGCAAGAGGCTATGCGCCGCTTCGGTTCTGATAAGCCCGATCTGCGTTTTGGTATGGAGTTCGTGGAACTGATGGACGAGTTCAAAGGTAAGGGTGAATTCTCTGTCTTCAACGAGGCAAACTATATCGGCGGTATCTGTGTACCCGGCTGCGCAGGCTATAGCAGAAAGCAACTCAATGAGTTGACGGACTTTGTCAAACGTCCTCAGGTGGGTGCTCAGGGACTGGTGTATATCAAATACAATGCCGACGGAACCATCAAGAGTTCTGTTGATAAGTTCTATTCTCAAGAAGTGCTTCAGAGCGTCTTGAAGAAGATGGAGGCAAAGCCTGGTGACTTAGTACTGATTCTTTCCGGCAGCAATGCCAACAAGACGCGAGTCCAGCTTTGCAGTCTGCGTTTGCTGATGGGTGACCGTCTTGGACTTCGCGACAAGAACGTCTTCAAATGTCTTTGGATCATCGACTTCCCGCTCTTTGAGTGGAGTGATGAGGAGCAGCGCCTGATGGCAACACACCATCCGTTCACGATGCCTAATCCCGATGATATTCCATTGCTCGACGCTCATCCAGAGCAGGTGCGTGCCAAGGCTTATGACTTTGTCTGCAACGGCATCGAAGTGGGTGGCGGTAGTTTGCGTATCCATGATACGAAGCTCCAGGAGAAGATGTTTGAAGTGTTGGGCTTCACTCCTGAGCGTGCAGAGGCACAGTTCGGCTTCCTGATGAATGCCTTCAAGTACGGAGCACCACCTCATGCAGGTCTTGCTTTTGGCTTGGATCGTTTTGTAAGTATTCTTGCTGGCTTAGACAGCATCCGTGACTGCATCGCATTCCCGAAGAACAACAGTGGACGCGATGTGATGTTGGATGCTCCTTCAGCCCTTGAGCCTAAGCAACTTGAAGAGTTGAAGATCAAGATTGACAAAGAATAATCGTTATTTCCAATTGATGTACATCAAGTGGGTTAGGAACTCGCTTGATGTATGTCAATAAATAAAGTATAGATCCTCACTTTGGTAAGTAATGAGACAACGTGTTACTAAAAAATATCTTATATTTGCAATAAGAAAGTAATAAATTAGTTGTATATTAACTATAAAATTTATTTTTTACTAAATTATGGCAGAAAAGAAAGCAACAACAAAGAGAGCAGCTTGCAAGACTGCTACTGTAAAGAAAGCTGCAGCCTCCAAAAAGGTGGCTGAGATTTTAGTGGACGCTGAGAATGCAGGATTCCGTGCAGGTGATGTGTATCAGGCATTGTCCGCAGCTGGTACTGCTCAGTCTGTCTCAGAACTTTGCAAAGCAACTGATAAGTCCGAAACAGAGATTCTGTTGGGTATTGGCTGGTTGCTCAAAGAGGGCAAGATCAAGGGTGAAGACGGTAAGGTCGTGCTCGCTTAATACGTGAATACTTGTGCCGCAGCTTAGTATCAGACATACTAAGGTGCGGTTTGTTTTTTCTATGAAAGAGGTTGTCATTCGCATTATGCTGGAAGCTGGTAATAAAGGTATCAGCTTAAGATATTTGGTGCTCCATGTTTATAATGCCTATAACAGTCTGTTTCATCCTGTCAGCAAGGAAGAGGTTCGAGATTATGTCTATCATTTAGTGCGGAATCACAGTACATTGCCGACGGATCCTTTTGAGAGAATAGGGTGGGGAAGATACAGAATTAATCTTCGGTCACAAAGGATTGTTCAATCTTATATTGATTTTAGTGGTGAGCAAAAAAGATGTAAAGTAGGGGAAGAAAGTCCCAAGCAGCCTGATATCGACAGCCCTACACTTTTTTAAGATGTAGTGTTGGTCTTCGATAATAACGAAAAAACCGCAACACTGTTTAGGCGTTGCGGATGATTTCAATGTAGAAATTTTATTTTTCAAAGACGTTGTGTCTGATCTTTGTGAGGTATGCTTTCATGCCTTTGGCATCTTTCTCGTCAATGATATGAAGCAGTTCCTTCATCTCTTTGCAGATGCTTTCAACCTGGTCATGAGTATATGGGTTGAAGAGAATTTCCTGCAGCAGATAGTCATCTTCTGAAAGTACTCCTCTTGCTATATTCATGTGTCGCTTGAATGTTGTTCCTGGCGCATCTTGATGCTTCATGACTGCTGCGAACACGAAGGTAGACACAAAGGGAATGCTGAGCGAGTAGGCAACAGTTTTGTCATGTTCTTCGAAGGTATACTCATAGATGTGTAATCCCAGTCCCCGATAGAGATCTTTGAAGAAGATGCGACCCATATAATCGCCTTCAGAGATAATGATGGCGTTTTCCTCAGACAACTGATTAAGATTGGCAAAAGTAGGTCCAAACATTGGGTGCGTAGAGACGTAGGGGTGCCCAGCTTGCTCGTAGAACTCTTTTAAGTGGGTTTTTACGGATGCGATGTCAGAAATGATGCAATCTGCGGGCAGATAGGGGAGAATCTCCTGAAAAGCCGGAATCGTGTATTTGACGGTTACTGCGTTGATAACCAGCTGGGGTGCAAAATCCTTTACCTCATCCAGTGTTGTAAAACGTTGACAATTATATGTGAAGCGCAGTCTTCTCGGGTCTTTCTCGAAAACACCCACTTCATGGTCGAAGCTGAGCAGGTCGATGAAGAAAGATCCCATCTTTCCTGCACCCATGATAAGAATCTTCATTATTTTCGTCTATGTAAGTATATCTATTGATTGATGATGGGCAACGGCTCTTCAGTTCATTGCCCATCATATGAAGCGTTTATTGGTTGATGATCTCCATTTGCTGGCGGACACTCTCCTGATGGATGAGCTCAAAGATATGTGCGGCGCACTCTGGGTCGATGCCGCACAGGCTGGCTTGTGCTCCGCGCTTCTCAAGGATCTCGTTGTATCGGCTGGCCTGGAACACAGTCATATTGTGCTCCTTCTTGTACTGACCTATTTCGCGGCAAACGCGCATACGTTTCGAGATAAGTTCCATGAGTTGATTGTCAAGATCATCAATCTGGCGACGTAGCTGGCTGATGCCTTCTGTAGTCACTGTCTCATCACGCACAACCAAAAGGCTGAGGATGTAATCCAAAACATCAGGTGTCACCTGTTGGCGGGCATCACTCCAAGCGTCGTCTGGGCTGCAATGGCTTTCAATGATGAGGCCATCAAAGCCTAAGTCCATGGCTTGCTGGCACAGGGGGGCGATCAATTCGCGACGTCCACCGATGTGACTGGGATCGCAGATAATGGGCAGGTTGGGGATGCGACGGTGTAACTCCATTGGAATCTGCCACATGGGGAGGTTGCGATAGATTTTTTTGTCATAGCTTGAGAAGCCACGATGGATAGCAGCCATACGCTTTACGCCTGCCTGATTGATGCGTTCCATAGCTCCAATCCACAGTTCAAGGTCGGGGTTGACAGGATTCTTAACGAAGACAGGGATGTCCACGCCTTTGAGAGAATCCGCCAAATCCTGCATAGCAAAGGGATTGGCGGTGGTGCGGGCACCGACCCAAAGAATGTCGATACCATATTTCAGACAGAGCTCCACATGCTCGGGTTTGGCAACCTCGGTGGCAACCAGCATCCCTGTCTCGTCTTTGACCTGTTTGAGCCAAGGCAGAGCCTTCTCGCCACAACCTTCAAAGCCTCCAGGTTTGGTGCGTGGCTTCCATACGCCAGCACGGAACATGTGACAGCCTTTGCTTCTCAGCTGACGGGCTGTATTCATTACCTGTTCTTCGGTCTCAGCACTGCAGGGACCTGCAATCACTATCGGTCGCTCATTGTCACTCGGTAAGTTCAGAGCTTCAAGTTCAAGTTCCATATTCTTAAGTTTTAAATTATTAATTTCTATTTAATCTCAATATCTGGATGTGTTAAAGATTCGGTGCTAACAATTGCTCAGGCAAGTACTATTTGCCAGCATTGTTTTTCCATTGCTTGATACGTTTCAGCGCTTCTTCGATCTTTTCATCTTTCGCACAGAGCGAGATGCGGATGTAACGCTTGCCGTTAGAGCCAAAGATAAAGCCTGGGGTGATGAAGACTTTTGCCTGATGCAGCACTTGCTCTGTCAAATCTTCTACATCAGCGTAGCAGTCGGGAATTCTTCCCCAAACAAACATTCCTACCTGGCTCTTGTCGTAGGTGCATCCCAGTGTGTCGAGGATTTGCTCAGCAATGATGCGGCGGCGGCGATAGTTCTCGATGTTGTTCTCGCGGTGCCAGTCTTCAGAGTTGGTGTTGTAAGCCTCGGCTGCGGCCAGCTGAATGCCGCGGAAAGTACCATTCTCGATATTACTTTGAATCTTGAAGATCCAAGAGATATAGTCCTTGTTGCTCAGCATCATTGCCACGCGCCATCCCGGCATGTTGTGGCTTTTCGACATAGAGTTGAGCTCGATGCAATAGTCTTTTGCTCCCGGCACCTGCATGATGCTCATCGGATGCTCGTTGAGGATGAGAGAGTAGGGGTTATCGTTGACCACCACAATGTCGTGGCGACGGGCAAAGTTCACCAGCTTTTCATAAGTTTCCATTCGCGCATTGCCGCCCGTTGGCATGTTGGGGTAGTTGGTCCACATCAGTTTCACTCCCTCTAAGTCCATCTTCTCAAGCGCATCGAAATCCGGTTGCCATCCATTGTCTTCCAACAGGTCATAGTAGATGATCTGAGTTCCGAAAATCTTGTTCACAGCAGTGTAGGTTGGGTAGCCGGGATTTGGAATCAGCACCTTGTCGCCAGGGTTGCAGAAGGCAAGAGTGGCGTACATGATGCCTTCCTTAGAGCCAATGATGGGCTGGACTTCTGTAGCCCAGTCAACATCCACTCCGTATGTCCGTTTATAGAATCCAGCCATAGCCTTGCGAAGTTCCGGAAGTCCACAAGTGGGTTGATAGCCGTGAGCCGACGGATCATGAGCGACTTCACAAAGCTTCTCAATGGTCTGTGGTGAAGGTGGCATGTCTGGTGAACCTATAGCAAGCGAGATGATGTCTTGTCCTTCTGCATTGAGTTTGGCTACTTCTTTCAGTTTACGACTGAAATAGTATTCTTGAATTGTGTTAACTCTTTGAGCTGGTTTCATATTAATGATTATTGCAGTTATTATTTCTCTATATATTCTCCAATTATCTTAATGTTGCGTGTCAGCGGTGTGATCGCGTCTACCGCTTGCCGGTATCGTACGAGATCATCATAGGTGACATCTACGTAGAAAAGATATTCCCACTCTTTACCAATGATAGGAAGTGACTGGATCTTGGTCAGGTTGATGTCATAGAAGCTCAGGATGGTCAGTACTTTAGAGAGAGAACCTTCTGAATGGGGAAGAGAAAAGACGAGGCTGGCTTTGTTGACAGCGTTGGCAGGTCGCAGGAAGTCGGCTTTCTGTGGTGCGCATACAACGAGGAAACGCGTGAAATTGTGCTTATTGTCCTCGATGTGGTCTTCCAAGACTTTCAATCCATAAAGTTTTGCGGCGTGGGCGTGACAGATGGCAGCCCATCCGAGACAGTTGTGTTTCTTGATGTATTCAGCACTACCGGCGGTGTCATCTGCTTCTACCGCTTTGAGGTCGGGATGATTTGACAGCCATTGCCGGCACTGCATCAGAGCCACAGGATGAGAGTGTACTTCAGAGACGGAAGTCCAGTCGTCTTCCGGCAGGCAGCAAATGCTATGAGTGATATGCAACCGGTGCTCTCCGACGATGGTTGCCCCACTATCGCGAAGCAGCTCGTAGTTGTGGAGCAGTGAACCGGCGATCGTGTTCTCAATAGCCACCAGTCCGATGACAGTAGGATCACGCTTGATATTCTCGAACACCTGTTCGAAAGTATCGCAGCAGATGAGCTGAATCTGTTCCCCCTCGAAATATTCATGGGCGGCGATATCATGGAAAGATCCTACGCGTCCTTGTATTGCTATTCTCTTCATCGATCTGTTCTTTGTCTGTTCTTATATTTATTTTCAAGGTCATGTTACAAAAAATCCCACCTCATAGGATATGAAGCGGGACCTTGTATGCAAAACCTGTTGGGTTATTGTCAGTCTTAAGTTGAAATCTACACGCAACTTCCCGCTTCGCATTTCCATGCAAAGTAAAAATAATAATAACGGAAAGATGCAAATGACTTCATATTGTTATTGTTTTATTTTTGTGCAAAAGTAAAACAAATATCTGATATATGCAAACATTTCCTTAGAAAAATTGCGCATCAGATAGAAAATTAATATTCAATCGAGTTGGAAATGCCCGTTTGCCAGATTCGGATTGATGCGCAATACGGCTTCTGCGTCTTCTTCCGCTCCTCGTTTGTCACCCATTTGCAGGAGCAGTTCACCGCGCAGACGGTGTGCCTCCTCTGCTTCTGCTTCCGGGGCTTGTGCAATATATTGGCTGAGCAATGCCACGGCAACTACTTTATTGCCTTGAGCAGCCATTGCTTTGGCTTGGTCTAACAGTGCCATGGACTTTTCAGATGTTGAAGATGGATTTTTTCCCATAATACCTTATATTAATGATATGCAAAGATAATAAGAATCAACTTTTTTGCCGCATTATCTTTGCTAAAATGGAATGTCGCTTGAAGCATTTATGTATTTTTAATCAAAACAACCCTAAAAATGATGAAGTGACAGAGCGAGCATTCGATCTTTTCTTATCTTTGCAAAGAAATACAGCCAAGAAGACTCATCTTGCTGAGAAAGCATCATGATGGTGATCAGTCTTAGCTGGAAATGATTAAAGTGATGATGAATAAAAGTAACTATATATTAATGGGCTTGTTGCTGTTGAGTACTGGCATCAGAGCCCAGACACATAATGACTCCATTCCAAAGTCTGCTCGCAGTATGACGAGCAAGACACCGCTTCATACACATACCGAGGCTATATCCAGTGAAGAGTGGAGCGACGGCAACAGTCTCCATGCGGGACTCAACGCAAGCATGGATTTGAGTGCTTATACCACATTTGGCGGACGGCGTCATCGTAGTGGCCTTGCTCAGACTGTTAATGTGGCCTACGCTACACCTCTGGGGAAGAATGGAAGTCTTGTCGTCGGCGGCAATGTCAGCCATGTCAATGAGGGGTCAAGTAATTATGTGACAGGTTCGGTTTATGCTGAATTGGGTTATCGGTTCAATGACCAATGGTCGGCTACGATCTATGGTCAGAAGTCGATAGGTTCGAATGGCTTCTATCCTTATTCTTATTATGGATATCCTTCTTTGGGTTATCAGAGTCTGATGTGCCCATACAGTTTTGATCCTTATGGTGTAGGGGGCTATGGCTTCGGTCCGTATGATTATGGTTGGGGGCCCGGCTATTATGGTAATGTCGACAGGATTGGGGCATCTGTTCAGTGGAAGCCATCTCTGTCTTTCTCCTTACAGCTGTCAGTTGAGAAAGACTGGTATCACGATCCTTACAAAGACAGTGCTTTCGGTCCGCATAAATACGACTATCCTTTGCCGAAGGTGCAGTGAGATATTATTGAAATAGAGAAAGTCATAGATAGCAACACTTGTTAAACGAAAAAAACAGGGAAAAGGCGTAGGCCTTTTCCCTGTTTTCTTTATATATGCTTGTCAACTCTTGCTTAGAATTAGAAGAAGAGGTAGCGGTTGTCCACAACCTTAGCTTTTACATAGAGTTCGTTCATGAAGTTGCCAGCGTATTGCATGGAGCGTTGACGGAGCTTCATCTCTTCCTGAGCCTCATTGAACTTCAGAGCGTTCTTCTTGCGGCTGACGACCTGGAACTGATAGACACCTGCCAGACCCTTAACAGGATGGCTGCTGAAAGCACCGGGCTTGGTAGCATAGACAGCACCACTCAGTGCAGGCTCGCTTGCTCCGGTAGACTGAACGAAAACAGGAGCTGCAAAAGTCACTTGATTGACAGCAGAGATAATGGCACCCTTAGCCTTGGCAGCGTTGATGCTGTTGGCACCCTTAGCCTTGGCGATGAGTATCTCGGCTTTCTTGTCACGCATAACTTCCTGCTTGACCATTTCCTTGACTTGTGGGTCGCTCAGATCGCGATAGCCAATCGGATGGATCTTTTCGCAGACAACGAGCAGCAGGTTGTTGCCGTTATCGCCACACTCATACATTGGGGAAACCTCACCCTCCTTGGCAGCAAAAAGCCACTTCATTGCATCACGCGTAGACTTGATGCCTGCAAGATTGTGCTGGCTCGTGGTCACGTCCTTGGCCTCCTGAACAGAATAGCCGCTTCTTGCTGCATTCTTCACGATGTCGGCTGGAGTCTGATTAGCACTGACAAAGGTGCTGAACTTATTGTAGACATTGCTACGCGTAGTATTGGAGTAGTCGATAGGCTTTTTGATGACAGCGGCCGTGTACTTCTCTACCATATTCTTCCGATCAAGCACCTGAATGATCAAGTTGCCTTGAGTCAGCTGTACGTTCTTCAGCTCCTTGACGTTAGAGGTGAGCAGAGCGTTGAGATAGTTCTTCGAATCGTTGTCCATAGATGTAGAGTACTCATACATCTTGGTAGTGAGCCACTGCTCTTTACCCTCCTGGTTATATTTCTTGGCAATTGCTGCGAAGTCAGCGCCGGCCTTCAGGGCATTGTAGACAGAGTCAGCTGTCTTATGAGCCTCCTCGGGTGTAGTACCAGCGATCTGGATAGCACGGAACTGTACAGAATCGGGGAGCTCCTGCTTAGCAACGAGCTTGACAATATTGAAAGTGTTGTCCTGCTTGTTCTCCACAGGGCCTAATGTCTGACCGACAGACATAGAGTCAAGTTTGTCAGCGATATCTGTTGGGAAAGCCTCCTTGCCTACAGGAATGCCCATGTAGGGAACGGAAGAAGTGCTCTTACGTACGATCTCAGAAGGATCAGCGGCTGCCTGCATTTGGCCAGCCCAACCCTTGAACTGCTTCAGCAGTGCGGCGCGGTCAGCGGGAGAGGCAGAGATCTGAACATCAACATATTTGATATCGCGGCTCTCGACATACTGACGGAAACGAGCCTTCAGCTCATCGTATTTTGCCTGCAAGTCAGCGTCAGAGATGTTGACTTTAGAGTCCTGAATGCTGGAATAAGGGTAAGAAGCCAATTGGATTTGGCTTTCCTGACTTTCCTCGTTGAAGGCCATCTTAGCCTCGACAGGATTGGACAGCAAGCAGTGAGCGAGCAGTCCGTTGTACTTCTGAATGAGCAGTTGCTGACGGAGGCTCTTCTCGATGTATGTCCAGTATTTGTAGATGGCATCCATCTGCTCAGCCATCTGTGGATTCTGCTGCTGAGCCTGAGCCTGCTTATACTGAGCGAGGAATTGCTTGAGCTGGTTGGCATCGAAGCGTCCGGTCTGCTGATTGACGAAAGGAGTAGAGAGAAGCATTTGGTTGGTACCCTCGTTGAGTACATTCTGCATCTCCTGGTCTGTTACGGTCATGCCCAGCTTGTCGCACTCATTCTCGATGAGACGATACTGCACAAAGTTGTTCCAGACTTGGTCACGAAGTTGGTTGAGTTGGTCATCGTTAAGATTTTCCTGGCCCATGAACTTCATAGCCTGCTGGGCTTCGTCCACTTGCTTGGCAAAGTCCTCGTAATTGATTTTGTCTCCTAACACCTCACCGATTTGCTGGCGCTCATTGTTGCGAGATGACTCGCAAGAACGGAAGGCCTCTTCGGCGATGAAAGCGAAAAGGCCGAAACCGATGATGGCGATCAGTGCGACACTTCTGCTTCTAATTTTTCCTAATGCTGCCATTTTGTTTTGATAATTGTATTTTTGTTTATTGATTTCCTGCGTTAAAGCAAACTCTTTTAAAAGCGTACAAATTTACTAAATAAATAGCAAACGAGGGAATGATTTATAGAAAAAAACGTCAGAGATGCTTATTTATTCGTTAATATGCAATCTGACGAGTTCTATTTTCGTCATAGTGCTTTTAATGATTTTAAATTCAAACTTGTCGATCTTGATGATTTCGTTGAGTTTGGGGAAGCTTTGATATTCGTGGAGGATGAGTCCGCCTATTGTCATATATTCGTCACTCTCGGGTAATTCCAATCCAAATTCCTCGTTGACCTTGTCGATTTCGAGTCGTGCAGAGAGCAGATAGTCGTGTTCGTCGATCTTCTTGGCGATGTAGTGGTCTGTGTCGTGTTCATCCTCGATATCGCCGAAGATCTCCTCCACGATATCCTCCAACGACACCAGTCCGCTTGTACCTCCAAACTCGTCGATGACTACACCGAGGCTTTTCTTCTGTTGCAGGAAAATCCGCATCAGTTTCTGTGCCAGCATCGTCTCCGGCACAAAAGGAAGGGTACGTATATGATCCTGCCAGCGTTTAGGGTCACGAAACATCTCATGGCTGTGGATGTATCCTACTATATGGTCGATATCTTCGCGATAGACGATGATCTTGGAGTTTCCACTCTCCACAAACTTCTGTTTCAGTTCCTCCAAGCTACAGGTGTCCATATTGACCGCATTGATTTCTGTGCGCGGAATCATGCAGTCACGCACTTTCAGGTCGGGGAAATCGAGTGCATTTTGGAAGATCTTCACCTCGTCGTCGACGGCGTCTTCGTTGGGTGCGTTGTCAATAGAAGTGTGGATCAGGTAGTCGAGATCCACTTTTGTGAATCCTTCGTCGCCCTCTTCTTTCGGCATACGCACGCCAAAGAGTCTTAATATGCCCTTTGAGAGGAAAGTCGCAAACTTGCTGATGGGCCAAAGGACGATGTAGAAAATGTATGCGATGGGGGAGAACACCGTCAGCATGGTGTTGGGGATGCTCTTGAATAGCGACTTGGGGAGAAACTCTCCCGTGAAGAGCATGATGAGCGTAGAGAGAATGGTGTCTGCGGGAACCGTGAATCCGGCGCTGCATCCTCGAAAGATGGTGTTGTCGAAGAGTTGGGCGATCAAAATGCCGTAGATGACCAGAACCACGTTGTTGCCCACAAGCATCGTAGAGACAAAGCCGTTGGGATGGCGATAAAAGAAGGAAATGATATGTTGGGATAATCCATTTTTGTTCTTATCCATCTCGGCCAGCATACGGTTGCTTGAGACGAATGCGATTTCCATTCCGGAGAAGAATGCACTGAGCACCATCGTGCACAATATCTCTAAGATAAGTGGTATATCTACTTGCTGCACAGTTATATGATTACAATTATGATGTTTTTGATTCTCTATGTTATTGCTTCCCGCCACGTTCTGGCACGGCCTGGCTTCTTTGGCTCTTCTGGATGCTGTCCTGTTCGGCGCTACTGGTGCCGGAGTCGGAGCTTCCACCCTCAAGATCGCTCTGAGAGAAAGAACCCTTGGTGTTGGTGACCATATATCTGGTCATCTTCTCGTCGGAGCGGAAATAAGATCCTTGCAGTGTGCGGTCGGGCGTGATGAGACGGGAGAAGACATTGGAATACAGTTCATGTGCGTTCTGATCCCAAAACAGCTCCTGGCTGGAAAAGCGCAGTCCGTCCTTGGTTCTCACACGCACTCTTGATCTGAGTTCCCACAACTTCTTTTGACTATAATAATAGGCAGTATCGCACTGAATATACGCCTGCACATGAAACTTCTCGTCAAACTGTTCCAAGAAGAGTCCTTTCTCAAAGATCCATCTTGGTGGCCGTTTGTTCTCGTTGACCTCCCATTTCTCGGTCACAATACGATATTTGATGACGCCTGAGTCGGAGATGAGCGTGTTGACACCCCATGATGTCATTACAGCGACAGAGTCGCGGGCGCGCACAGCCGGTGCTGTATGCTCCACGGGCTCTGTACAAGAGGCGATGAAGCACACAAAGAGAAGGATGAGAAGACTATGATGCAGAGATAATTTCATGAGAAAATGCCTATACATCTTGTGTTATTGTACTTTCCATTTAGCAAACCACTGCTCGTTGAAGGTGATGCCGACGTTGATGCGGAATGAGTTTTCCGTGATGAGGTTCTTGGCACTGCGCTTGACCCATTGGGCACTGATGTTGAGCAGCGAGCGGTTGTTATATCCGTTGATGATGGGGATACCGAAGCCCAGTGAGGCACTGAGTTCTTTGGGGCCTTCCAAGCTGCCTATATAATAATAAGGTGTAGTATAGCTCACACCGGCGCGGTAGCGAATGCGTTTCAAGAAAGAGCGTCCATACTCGTCGGGACAAATTTGTGTGCCGAGTGTGAACTGATGGCGGTCTTTATAGTATCCTTTTACCAATTGGTAGTTGATGTTGCCGCTATTGTCGGTGATGAGCTCAGGAGCGCTGATTTTCGACCACTGCTGGAGAGAGTAGTCGGCTCCGATCTTTACCTTATTATCGTGATTGAAAGTGAGTCCGGCTCCAAAGGTATTGGGGATCTTCAAATTCAAATTCAGTTGTCCAGCGCCGGGGTAGGTAGTGGTGTCAGCCACAGCCGTGACAGAATTGCTTGAGACGATGGTTACCTGTGGTTTGCCCTTGATTTCATGTCCCATGCCATAGGTCAAGCCCACTGTTATTTGGTCTTTCTTGCTCAGTGGCAATGTGTATTGCAGTCCGGCATCCAGCTTGTAGCTTCTCACGTCGGCAGAATAAGTCTTGATAAGCGCGTTTGCGGACGAGTTGCTGTAACTGTTTGTCACCGTGCGGGTGTAGTCGCCATAAAGATATGAGCCGTTGACACCGATGGAAAGGTTGCGGATAGGTTCCCAACCAAAACCAAGATACACTTGGTGTAAACCTCCGTCACCGTTATAGGCATTGTAGGAATATGTCTTGTTAACATCACCTACTGATGTCGTAGTGGAGTAGGAATATCCAATGTTGGTATAGGGGAGCAGGCCAAAACTTACACCAAAATGGCGGAAGAGTCGGAGACCGGCTACCACATACTCAAAGTCAGCATTGTTGGCGTTGAGTTTTCTGCCACCTTCCTTAAAGTTGGTTTGCTGCAACGAGATGCCGGCATCGAAAATAAACGAGAGACTGTCGATGGCCGAGTAAGAAGCAGGGTTGGCAGGGTTCACCTGGTTATGCTCCCGGAAGCCCAAGGCCAATCCGTTCATACCGCGATTGAAGCCCGTAGACAGGTCAGAAAGTATTCCCAGCCCATATTGGCTATATGGAGAGTTGGTGCCGCTCTGAGCCCAGCCCGTTGTGGCAAGCATAGTCAGAGCGATGACGGTGAGTTGTTTTTTCATTGGTTTACTAACGAATACGTTTATCCTTCTTGGAGCTTCTGTCCTTACCGCTGTGATCGTAAACACAGGGCTTCGGCGGAAGTCAACTGCAAAAGTATTGAAAAAAATCGAAATTAACGCACGAAAGTGAAAATAATAAGGTATTTTTGCATCGTGAAACGTTTAAAACGATATTTACGAGTTGTTTTTCTCGCTGTTTTGGTTTTCTTAACGACAACCATTAGGGCACAAGAAGCGACACCGAGACAGTTGCAGGAGATGGACAGCGTGGAGATAGGATTGCTCACCTGTACTCCGGGAAAAGAGATCTACAGCTTATACGGGCATACAGCTATCCGCGTTCGTGACGCGGTCACGGGGCAGGACGTAGCGGTCAACTACGGTCTGTTTAACTACCATACCCCCCATTTCATCCCTCGCTTTGTCTTCGGACTCTGCGACTACGAGATGGGGATATATCCTTTTGACCTTTTCATGGAGGAATACACCGAAGAGGGCAGGGGAGTGATAGAGCAGCGTATTAACCTCACACGGCAGGAAAAACTCGATATCATCAATGCGTTGGCCCTCAACGCACGTCCCGAGAACAAGGTCTACCGCTACAATTTCTTCTATGACAATTGCTCGTCGAGAGCGCGTGATATGATAGTCGACCATATCCGAGGCCACGTGGGTTATCGGGTCAATGCGTCCGTGACAAGTTCCTACCGCACGATGGTGCACCAATGGGATGAGCAGAATCCGTGGGACTGTTTTGGCTGTGACCTGCTGTTGGGAGTGAATGCCGACCGGCAGACGACCTTGCGCCAGCAGCAGTTTCTGCCTGACTCTTTGCGCGCTTCTTTTGCGACGGCAAAGGTCTTCCGCGAGCATCAGTCTCCGACCAATCTCGTGGACAGCACGTGGACGGTGCTTGAGGCCCAGGCTCCCGAGACGGGCAGCTCCTTCTTTGATGTCTTCACTCCTCGGGTGGTCATCTCTGTACTGACGTTGTTCGTGATTTTTGTCAGCGTGGGAGAGTTCCGAAAGAAAAAGATCTATTGGGGCGTTGACCTCGTTTTACTGCTGGTCGACGGTTTGGCAGGTCTTGTACTGTTCCTGATGATCTTCTCCAAACATCCGACGGTCAGCATCAATTTGCAGATACTCTTGCTCAATCCTCTGTCACTCATCGCCCTATATTCAGTGGTAAGAAAGAGCAGAAGAGGACTGTACAGCAAGTGGTGGACGGTGTTTACCGTTTGCATTTTACTGTTCTTTATCGGTAATTTACTGCAGGACTATGCATCGGGAATGAACATATTGGCATTATGTTTGTTGGATAGATGTATCGTCAATTATGCGGTTTGCTCGAAGGGCAACAACGATTTAACAAAGATATTAATAAGAAAATAACAGAAGAATGAGATATTTAGCTTTCATCATCGCTGCGCTGACATCTGCTGAGATGCAGGCCTTTGGGCTTGCACCACGGTTGGTGGTCAATGTGACCATTGACCAGCTGCGTACCGACTATATGGAGGCTTTCTATCCCCTTTACGGTCAGGGAGGCTTTCGTCGCCTCATGCAGCAAGGACTTGTGTATGAGGGCGGGCGCTATCCATTCACTCCTGTCGACCGTTCGTCGGCCACTGCCACACTGTCGTCTGGCGCTACACCTTATCTTCATGGCATCGTGGGCACCCAATGGCTCGACCGCTCTACGTTGCGGCCTGTCAACTGCGTGGGCGACGAGAAGTACAGCAGTTCACCGCAACGTCTGCTGACTTCCACATTGGGTGATGAACTCAAGATGAGCAGCAACGGCACTGCTATTGTCTACAGCTTCTCTCAGGACAAGGAATCTGCCATTTTGTCGGCCGGACATGCAGCCGACGGCGCTTTTTGGATGGGTACCAATGGCACGTGGACCGGTACTAAGTATTATAGCACCTCTTTGCCCGCATGGCTCAAAGCCTACAACACCCTTCACCCTCAGCAGGGCCGGGCTGCAGCGCTTGCCAACGATAATGTAGTGTCGGTGTCGCTGCAAGCCGTGACTTCCGCTGCAATGGGTCGCGACGAGATGCCAGACCTGCTCTATGTCACCCTGTCGGCGGCGCGTGCCAAGGGTAAGGAAAACGAGAGTTGGCAGACGTGTATGGAGAGCGTTTACATGCAGCTCGACCATACGTTGGCCACGCTCATCTCGGGTGTGGAGCAACAAGTGGGTAAGGACAAAGTGCTGTTTGTGGTCACCTCTACCGGCTATTCCGATGAGGCCCGCAAGGACTTGGATAAATATCGTGTACCCTCGGGTACTTTCTATATCAACCGTACGGCCAATTTGCTCAACATGTATCTCAGTGCCATCTATGGTCAGGGTAGATACGTAGAGCAGTGCTATGGCAATGAGATGTATCTCAACCATAAGCTTATTGAGCAGAAGAGGCTTTCGATGAATGAGATTCTTGGTCGTAGTCAGGACTTCCTCATTCAGAATGCCGGTGTCGCTGATGTCTATACCAGCGAGCGTCTTATGGCTGGCAACAACGACATCCTAAAGATCCGTAACGGATACAATCCCACCAACTGCGGCGACATCATCATCGACGTGGCACCGGGGTGGAAGCTGCTCAATGAAGACACCCAGCAGGTCATTTACAGCAGTGCCGGCTTCATGCCTTTCCCCATCATTTTCTTGGGAAGCAATATGCCTCACGAGGTCGTAAAGACTCCCGTGAGCGTAGACTGCGTGGCTTCCACGGTGGCAAAGGCCATCCGTATCAGGGCACCCAACGGTTGCACCACAGCTCCCTTGTTCTAAGCTTCTATTGGATGCATCAAGGGAAATTATTACCACCAAAAGCGTAAATATATCGTAAATGGTGGTAATAATTCAGAAAATCTTATTAA
The DNA here is from genome assembly GCA_900317685.1 of uncultured Prevotella sp. Taxonomy (GTDB): domain Bacteria; phylum Bacteroidota; class Bacteroidia; order Bacteroidales; family Bacteroidaceae; genus Prevotella. The sequence continues at coordinate 25,155 of ONHQ01000007.1, read as the reverse complement.
TTTTGCAAGAGCGACCCGTTCGCTCTCTATTCCTTATTGTAATAAATAACAGACAAGATAAATGAATTTCAACAAAATCTTAAAGTCGCTCTTCGGCGATAAGTCAAGCCGTGATATGAAGCTCATCCAGCCTTTGGTGGAGAAAGTGAAGCAGGCATATCCTGATATCGCCAAGTTGAGCAATGATGAGCTCCGCGCCAAGTCAAAAGAGATTCGTGACTATGTGCAGGGAGCTGCCAAGCCTTATAAGGAAAAAATCGCTGAGCTCAAGGCAAAGATCGAAGAGACTCCTATCGACGAGCGAGAGCCGATCTTCAACGAGATCGACAAGCAGGACAAAGAGATGCTCGACGCTTTGGAGAAAGCTCTCAATGAGGTGATGCCTGTTGCCTTCAGTATTGTTAAGGACACGGCACGCCGCTTCTCAGAGAATGAGGAGACTGTGGTCACTGCTACGGATTTCGACCGTGAGCTCGCTGCCAACCCTGCCAATGATTTTATCACCATTGACGGCGACAAGGCCATTTACCACAATGAGTGGACGGCCGGTGGCAACAAAATCAAATGGAACATGGTTCACTACGACGTGCAGCTCTTCGGTGGTATCGCCCTCCATCAGGGTAAGATCGCTGAGATGGCCACTGGTGAGGGCAAGACCCTTGTGGGTACACTGCCCGTGTTTCTCAATGCCTTGACCGGCAATGGTGTGCACATGGTCACCGTCAACGACTATCTGGCCAAGCGTGACTCCGAGTGGATGGGACCGCTCTATGAGTTCCACGGACTCTCTGTTGACTGCATCGACAAGCATCAGCCCAACTCTCCCGCACGCCGCAAGGCTTATCAGGCCGATATTACTTTCGGTACCAATAATGAGTTTGGTTTCGACTATTTGCGTGACAATATGGCTCTGTCGCCAAGCGACTTGGTGCAGCGCCGCCACAACTATGCCATCGTCGATGAGGTCGACTCCGTGCTTATTGATGACGCCCGCACCCCGCTGATCATCTCCGGTCCTATCCCCAAGGGCGACGACCAAATGTATGAGGAGTATCAGCCGCTGGTGGAGCGTCTCTATGAAGTGCAGCGCAAGCAGGCTACCGAGCTCTTGGCAGAGGCACGACAGAAAATCACTGAGGGACGTGAGAAAAACGATCAGAAGGAGATTGAGGACGGATTCCTCAGCCTCTTCCGTTCCTATAAAGCACTGCCTAAGAACAAGGCTTTAATCAAGTATCTCTCAGAAGAAGGCATCAAGGCTGGTCTGCAGAAGACCGAGGAGATCTATATGGAGAACAACAACCGACTGATGCCACAAGCTGTAGAGCCGCTCTATTTCGTTGTTGACGAGAAACTCAATAGTGCAGATCTCACCGACAAGGGTACCGACTGGCTCTCCAAGCAGGTCAACGATAAGAACCTCTTTGTGCTCCCAGATATTGCTGCTGAGCTATCTGCTCTCGAGGGCGACAAGACATTGAGCGACCAGGAGCGTCTCGACAAGAAGGACGATCTGCTCAACCATTATGCTGTTCAGAGCGATAGAGTACATACGTTGCAGCAGCTGTTGAAGGCTTATACCATGTTCAACAAAGACGACGAATATGTCGTTATGGATGGTGAGGTGAAGATCGTCGACGAGCAGACTGGACGTATCATGGAGGGACGCCGCTGGAGCGACGGACTCCATCAGGCTATCGAGGCCAAGGAGCACGTCAAGGTGGAGGCTGCCACACAGACTTTTGCCACCATCACGCTGCAGAACTATTTCCGTATGTATCACAAGCTTGCCGGTATGACTGGTACCGCCAGCACCGAGGCCGGTGAGTTCTGGGACATCTACAAGCTTGATGTCGTTGAGATTCCTACCAACAAACCTGTCATCCGCAACGATATGGATGACCGCGTCTACAAGACCAACCGTGAGAAATACCGTGCTGTCATCGAGGAGATCGAAAACATGCGTGTCCAGGGACGCCCGAGCCTGGTGGGTACCACATCGGTCGAGATCAGCGAGTTGCTCTCCAAGATGCTGACCATGCGCAAGATTCCTCATCAGGTCCTCAACGCCAAACTCCATCAGAAGGAGGCTATGATTGTCGCCGAGGCCGGTAAGAGCACCAAGGGTATGGTGTGGGTGGCCAGCGACGGTCGTGCCTTCACCGACAAGCCGACAACACTGCGCTATGAGCAGCAGCTCATCGACGCTGCCGACAAGGGTGCCAAGGGTGCTGACGAAAATCTCAAGGGTCAGAGAGCTGAGGACAATATTCACAACGAGGAGCGGATGCTCGGTGCTGTCACCATCGCTACCAACATGGCCGGTCGTGGTACCGATATAAAGCTCACACCTGAGGTCAAGGCTGCGGGCGGTCTCGCCATCATCGGCACCACACGCCACGAGAGCCGTCGTGTCGACCGCCAGTTGCGTGGTCGTGCCGGACGTCAGGGCGACCCGGGTTCCTCCGTTTTCTACGTCTCTTTGGAGGACGACTTGATGCGTAAGTTCGGTTCTGAGCGCATTGCCAAGGTCATGGATCGCCTCGGTTTCGAGGATGGCGAGCGTATCGAGAGTCCGATGATCTCACGTAGCATAGAGCGCGCACAGAAGAAGGTCGAGGAGAATAACTTCGGTATCCGTAAGCATCTGCTCGAATACGATGATGTGATGAACAAGCAGCGTAGCGTCATTTACGAGAAGCGCCGCCATGCCCTTATGGGTGAGCGTATCGGTATGGACATCGCCAACGTGCTTTGGGACCGTGTGGTCAACATCATCGAGACCAACGACTATAAAGGTGCCAAAGAGAGCTTCTTCGAGGTACTGTCTATGGAGATTCCCTTTGATGAGAATGAATATGAGGGTACCAGCAAGGCCGAACTTGAGGAGCGCGCTTTCCAGGATGCGATGGCAGCTTTCAAACGCAAGACCGACCGCATACAGAGCGATGCCTATCCGGTCATCAAGCAGGTTTATGAGACACAGGGCGATGTCTATCAGTATATCCTCGTGCCCATCACCGACGGTCGTCATGTGGTTAACCTCCGCGTCAACCTTAAGGAGGCTTACGAGACCGAGGCCAAGAATGTGGTCAAGGAGTTCGAGAAGTTTGTCATGCTACATATCATTGATGACGACTGGAAGGAGAATCTCCGTCAGCTCGACGAGTTGCGTCACAGTGTGCAGAATGCGTCCTACGAGCAGAAGGATCCGCTGTTGGTCTTCAAACTCGAAAGTGCCAAACTTTGGGATTCAATGATTGACGATATGAACACGCGTGTGGCCAGCTTCCTTATGCGTGGCCAGATCCCCGTGCAGGTGCAGAGCCAGCAGGTGCAGGAGGCTGCGCCCGAGGAGCATGCACAGCGCTATCAGGAGCAGAAAGACGACATCGACGAGATTGAGCGCGCACAGCAGCAGGCCGCACAGCAGGACACCCGCGAGGGTGCTGAACAGCATCGGCAACCCATCATCCGCGAGAAGATGCCGAGACCTAATGATCCCTGCCCCTGCGGAAGCGGTAAAAAATTCAAGAATTGTCATGGTAAAGGATTGCGTTAATCCTTGACCTCTCATCAATAAGGGTCGGCCCCGTGGCCGGCCCTTTTTCAATATGTCACTGATATTTGCGCTGATTATGAAAATCCAACTCCAACAACTGTCTAAATCCTTTGGTGAAAAGGTTGCTGTCGACATCCCGCAACTTGAGATTGGCGACGGCGAGATCATCGGACTCGTGGGAAACAACGGAGCCGGAAAGACAACGCTCTTCCGTCTGATGCTCGACCTGCTTCGGGCTGACTCCGGTGAGGTGTTATTCACGCCACACGGTGGCCCTAAAGATCAGTCCCCTGCATCTGTTCAATCCTCTGCGTCTGCTCAATCCTCTGCGTCTACTCAATCCTCTGTGTCTGCTCAATCCCCTGCGCCTGTTCAATCCTCTGCGTCTACTCTGTCTTCTCAGACTTCTCAATTTACTGCACTTTCTGATGTGTCCCGCGTGAGCATCGATCCGGCGAAAAGCGAGGAATGGAAGAAGATGACCGGAGCCTTCATCGACGACACCTTCCTCATCGACTTCCTCTCTGTCGAGGAGTATCTCGATTTCATCATCAGGGTGCAAGGGCTCTCCTCTGTGGACTGGAATGTCAGTGATGATCCGCTTGTGCAGGGATTTAGGGAGTTCGCCGAGGGACAAATCTTCGATCAGAAAAAACTCATCCGCGAATACAGTGCCGGCAACAAGCAGAAGATAGGAATCATGGCAGCTATGATCTCGCGACCTGAGCTCTTGATTCTCGACGAACCGTTCAACTTCCTGGACCCAACCGGGCAGAACTTCCTCAAAAAGCTCTTGCTCGACTATCATCACCGGACGGGTGCCACCATCCTCATTAGCAGTCACAACCTCCAGCATCTTGTCGATGTCTCCACCCGTGTCGTGCTGTTGGAGGACGGAAAGGTCATCGAGGATCTCGCTAACGACAACCAGCAGGCACTGACAGCACTCAACGACTATTTTAAGGTGTAAAAGTTTCAGCCCTTAGCTCCTCTCGGAGTGGTGATTAAGTGGCTCTTTTTATTTTCATTTGCAAAGATACAATTCAATCTTTCAGTATCCAAAATCAATGCTTCTATTGCAGTTAAAATCCGTTAACAGAAAGTCGTAAAGCTCATTTTCTTATATTTATGGTTTGTGGAGGGCGTAATTATTGTTGCGGAGCACGAAAACGATCCTTCAAGCCCTCACCCCATACCTCTCTCCTTTTGAAGAGAAGACTGGGGGGGCTTTTATTTGCGTAACACCGTAACACCGTAACACCGTAACATAAGGTAGATACGCATATTGAGGTTGAGAAAAGCCGTAATAATGAGACTATAAGGTAAAAATATATTATATAATAATATTATATTATATTAATTATTAGTATTTTATATAATTATTAATTATCACATTTTCTTGTATTCTGCATCTCCACAACATGTAATATCTATAAATGTTACGGTGTTACGGTGTTACGCTGTTACGGTGCTATGCATTGTAAGCTCTTTCTTCTATGCGCCACACCGCCACATTTATAGGTATCCGGCTTCCTTTTGTGAAATCTTGCAAAAATGTTATGTTTTCATGGCAATTAGCATTTATTAAGTGGCTGATATTATGGTAGTACTGAATCTTTTTCGTAACTTTGTGGACATGAAGAGACTATTGCACATATTTCCGGTATTGGTGCTCTCATTGCTGATTGTGGCGATGAGCGCAGGACTGAGCGTGGAAGTGTGCATGCACTCTGGCCGCGCTGAGGTAGTGCAGATAGCTGAGGCACAGGGTAATCACGACTGCCACGGCATGAAGGGTTGCATGGTGGTGAAGACTATCAAATTGGCGCCGAGCTCACTGGCAGAGAGCCATCTCTTCGACTTCTCGCAGAACTGGGTGGCCATTATGCCCGCCACGGGTCTGCTATCCCTCGCTCATACATTCATCTCCATACATGCGCCCAGCGCATACATCCCCGCTTGGTGCTCGCCTCCGCGGGAGTACCTGCACCATTTGCGTGTGCTCAGACTTTGAATCTTCATTGACGCAGGCTATATATGTATAGCCACAAAGGAAAGGAGAATCGCTTATTTCGCAGTCAATGAATCATTCAAAGGAAATTATCAATGAATAAGAATATTTTGCTTGCCGGCATGATGGGAATGCTGGCACACCCCTCTCTTGCCCAGAAGGCACCCGTTCAGGATACCGACACCACAGCTACCAGTGCCCTCGACAGCGTAGGCACCATGCCCGATCAGACGCTTCATGAGGTGCAGGTGGTTAGTCGCAAACCCGGCATGCTGCGCATGAAGGGCGCCATGAACGGACAGATCATGTCTCAAGACGAACTCTTCAAGGCTGCTTGCTGCAACCTCGGCGAGAGCTTCACCACCAATCCCTCGGTCGACGTGAGCTATAACGACGCCGCCACAGGTGCCAAGCAGATCAAGTTGCTCGGACTCAGCGGCAAATACGTGCAGATGCTCACCGAGAACCTCCCCAACTTCCGTGGTGCCGCCATACCCTATTCCTTAGGCTATGTGCCAGGCACATGGATGAAAAGCATACAGGTGAGCAAGGGCAATGCCAGTGTGAAAAACGGCTACGAGGCTATGACGGGACAGATCAACGTGGAGTATCTCAAGCCCGAAGACGACGAGAATGTGCACGTCAACCTCTATGGCAACACCATGAGCCGCATCGAGGCCAATGCCGATGGAAACGTACACATCGTCAAGGGACTGAGCACCGAGATCCTCGGACACTATGAGGACAATCTTAAGGAGCACGACAGCAACAAAGACGGATTTATGGACGACCCGCAGACACGGCAGTTCAACTTGCAGAACCGCTGGTATGGCAAGACGGGCAACTATATCTTCCACGGTGGTCTCTCGCTCTTGGACGAGAAGCGCGAGAGCGGACAGACCAACCACGAGGGTGTGCTCGACCATCAGACCGAGCCACTCTACCGCATTAATCTCAACACCCACCGCTACGAGGGGTATATGAAGCACGCCTTTATCCTCGATCCCAGCCACGGCACAAACATCGCCTGGATGTCGTCGGCCTCGATGCACGAGATGGATGCCACCTACGGCCGTAAGGCTTACGACGTCAACGAGAAGAACGTCTACTCGCAACTGATGTTCGAGACTAACTTCACTCCTGAGCACAACCTTGCACTCGGTGCCTCGTTCAACCACGACTATGTTGGTCAGACCTACCTCGGCCAGCGGCTCAACGAGAAGGAGAATGTCGTCGGCGGCTATGCCCAGTACACCTACAACCTCCACGAGCGTCTCGTGGCCATGGCGGGCATCCGCGTCGACCACAGCTCGGAATACGGCACCTTCGTCACGCCCCGCTTTCATGTGAAGTGGCAGGTCAACGACCTGTGGAGCCTGCGCGCCTCGGCCGGTAAGGGCTATCGCACGGTGCATGCCCTGGCAGAGAACAACTATCTCATGGCCAGCGGACGTCAGCTCGTCATCGACAAGCTCGATCAGGAGAATGCGTGGAACTATGGACTCAGCACGGCACTGAACATCCCACTCGGACGTCAGACGCTGAAGCTCAATGCAGAGTACTACTATACCCGTTTCGGTAATCAGGCTGTCATCGATTATGACACTGATCCGACACAGATTCATATCAGCAATCTGCACGGCAAGTCCTACTCCCACACGTTCCAGATCGACGCCACCTACGACCTCTTCCGGGGCATGACCATGACGGCTGCCTACCGCTACAACGACGTGAAGACGACCTACGGTGGTGAGCTCATGCGTCAGCCGCTGACCAACCGCTACAAGGGACTGCTCACGGCCTCGTACAAGACTCCGCTTGGTCTTTGGCAGTTTGACGCTACCTTCGCCCTTAACGGCGGCGGTCGTCTGCCCAAGGCTTACACCACGACCGACGGCACACCCTCATGGAAAGAGAGTTACCCAGCCTACGGTCAGCTCAACGCGCAGATCACCCGTACTTTCCGCCACTTCTCTGTTTATATAGGAGGTGAGAACCTCACGGACTACAAGCAAAAAAATCCGATCATCGATGCTGCCCATCCTTGGAGCAGCACCTTCGATCCTACGCTCGTGTGGGGACCCATGCAGGGTGCAAGAGGATATATCGGCATCCGATATAATTTGAAGTAAGAGATCCATCATTTTTTAAGCCAAGGCTCCGTCAAGGGGTTTTGGCTACTATTCGTAATTGTAATAATAAATCAAATTAATCATTAAATCAGAAATCAATATGAAGAAGTTATTCTTTGCTATGATGCTGGCAGCCATGAGTACTGCTGCCAACGCAAAGAGCGCTAACGACACGCTCATCGTCACCACTACGCCGCAGATGCATTGTGCCAACTGTGAGAACAAGATTAAGAACGGACTGCGCTTTGAGAAGGGTGTGAAGGACATCCTCACCAGCGTGGAGAATCAGACGGTGACGATCGTCTACAACCCTGCCAAGACCGACAAGCAGAAGCTTGAGGCCGCCTTCCCAAAGTTCGGCTACAAAGCCCGCGAACTGAAAAAGGGCGAGAAGGTTGAGCGCGACATGAACGAGCAGTGCGATAACATGTAAATGCTTATATATTAATTACCACATTACTTTTTTGAAAATCATTAGTTATGGATAAAAATTTTCTTCGCAACAACGACCTGGGTCTGCTGTTGCTGCGTCTGACAGTGGGTGGCCTGATGCTTTTCCACGGTGTTCACAAACTTATCTACGGCGTCTCTGCTATTGAGGGCATGTTGGCAGGCCTGGGCCTTCCCGGCTTCATTGCTTACTTCTCTTTGGCAGCCGAACTGTTGGCCTCTGTGCTCATCGTGTTGGGTGCGTGGACGCGTGTAGCTTCTGTGGTGATGGTGGGCAACATGGCTGTTGCCATCCTTATGGCTCATTTGTCCGTCATCTTTTCCGTGGATCCGATGACCGGTGGCTGGGCCATCGAGTTGCCGATGCTCTACCTTCTCGGGGCTGCCGTGCTCTGCTTCACAGGTGGCGGCAAGTATGCACTGACCAAAGGTCATGTGACAGACTAAGGAGCCATTGTATTCCTGCTTGCTCTGATAACGAGAGCATCTAATATGAAAAAATCCCTTATGCGAAATCAATTGGCATAAGGGATTTTTTTAGTTTTTAGACCGACAGCCATACGGCTTTTATGTCATTTCTCGAAGTGCTGATAGTCCTTCACGCTGCGCCATGCTCCTCCCCAACGGAAACCATGAGAAGTGAACAGCCGGTATAGCAAGTCACTGCGTGTGATCTTATGTGCGAACGTGGCTGAGCGGTCGGCGTAGCGCGAGGCGGTGGCAGGCTGTATCGTCGTCTTGCCATGGCTGCGTCGCACGCAGGGATTGTAAAGTGGGTTGATGTCGATAGCGAGACCCTCTGCATGTTTTGAGAGCTTGGCAGAACCTTTCACCACACGGTAGCAAAAGCAACTGGTGTTGTTGGCACGCATCGACTCCTCGTCGCTGGCATGATAGTCATCGATGAGCCGCATCTGTCCGATAGGGTATCGCTGCTGATAGAGTTCGCGGATGATGGCGACGAGGTCAGTGGCAATCAACTTGTTACACACCAATTCGCCGATATGAGTGTATCCGTCGAAACCTACATAGAGCGTTCGGACATAGCGGAGTGATGATCGCGCAATTGTGCAGCCGGTAGGGTAGGAGCGGCCACGCATGCGGGCAAAGACCGCATCGGAAATCGGCTCTGCCAGAAAGCAGCGCGAAAGACCATAGTGGCTAACAGCCTCTGTACTGACCACGCATCCGGCTTGCCATGACTGTAGCTGGCGCAGATCTTGTCGGAGCGATTGTCCTTGAGCAGAGGTACTCGTCAGAATCATCAGCGCAAAGAGAGCAAAGATAATTTTTCTTTTCATTTTCTCCTCGTGCTGGTGCCCGTGATGTGTCCGTAGCGGTCTTTATAAGTTGTTGTGGTCGTCCTGCCACTGGTGCGTGTGGTACTCGATCCCGTGACATGCCCATATCCGTCCTTGTAAGTGGTCTCTGTGCGTTGCCCGTTGGTACGTGTGGAGCTCGACCCGGTAGTGTGTCCATAGGCATCGCGATAGGTTGTGGTGGAATGTCCGCTACCGTCGGTCCGTGTGAAGCTACGCCCGGTGACATGTCCGTATTTATCTTTGTAAACCGTCTGTTGGTTGCCTCGGCTGTCCGTGGTTGTCTCAGCGGTGCCGGTGATGTGTCCATAGGCATCGCGCCTCGTCTCCGTGGTCTTGGAACTCTGAGCGCTCATGCTCAAAGAGAGAAGCATGAAGAGCGAAAGAAATACCCTTTTTTTCATACCTTATCTTGCTTACTGTAGAATCATAGAACAATTGACAGTTGCAAAGATATAAAATCAATTTGAGATTATGGCCATAAAGAAAACGTTTTTCTTTGTGGTTTCATTTGTTTACGTTATCTTTGCATGTAAAAAGATACCTCTATGATGAACTTACTTACTGTCATTTTTATCCTACTGGTTGCTGTAGAGCATCTCTACATCATGTTTTTAGAGACCTTTGCGACCACATCGCGCCATACTTCTAAGACGTTCAGCATCGACGTGGATGAATTGAGCAATCATCATATATCTACGCTGCTGAAGAATCAAGGTGCTTACAATGGATTGCTGGCCATTTTGCTGGGCTATGCCGCCATCAGCCAGAATCTGCTTTGGAGTCGTCTGCTTTTGGGCTATGTCATTCTTGTAGCCCTTTTCGGGGCATGGAGCAGTGACCCGAAGATTCTCTTCAAGCAGGGTGGGTTAGCTATCGTGGCTATGTTGGTGAGTTTCATAGGGTGAAATCAATAGAACTATTAATTACGGACTATGAGCAATAAAAAAATTGTACTGGTCACCGGAGCCACCAGTGGCATTGGTGAGGGCTGTGCCAAGCGCTTTGCCCAGGGGGGATACCGCGTCATCGTCACGGGCAGAAACCGCGGGAAGTTGGAAAACTTGAAAACAAGTCTTGAGGCCGATGGTGCCGAGGTGTTGGCCTTAGCCTTTGATGTGCGTGACCGTGAGGCGGCCCGCAAGGCTGTGGAGAGCATTCCCGATGACTGGAAAGACATCGACGTGCTGATCAACAACGCCGGACTGGCACGCGGACTGGAGCCGGAATACCAAGGCAACTTCGAAGACTGGGATCAGATGATCGACACCAACATCAAGGGATTGTTGACCATGACACGTCTCATCGTACCCGATATGGTCAGACGTAACAGTGGACACATTATTAATATTGGTAGTGTGGCGGGTGATGCTGCTTATGCCGGAGGCAATGTCTACTGTGCTACTAAATCGGCCGTGAAAGCGATTACCGATGGACTGCGCATCGATGTGGCTGACACCCGGCTGCGCGTGACCAATATCAAACCGGGACTTGTGGAGACGAACTTTTCCAATGTGCGCTTCCATGGCGACACCGAGCGCGCAGACAACGTCTATCGGGGCATCAAGCCGCTCACGGGCGACGACATTGCTGACGTGGCCTTCTATGCTGCCAGCGCACCCGAACACGTGCAAATCGCTGAAGTGCTCGTTCTGGCCACTCACCAGGCCAACGGAACCGTGATACATCGTGAAAAATAACGAGTGAAAAGCGATGAAAAAGCCTATCGTTACTATGCTGGGGACGGGCAGCGCGCTCGTCTCCCGGTGCTTCAATACATGTTTTGTGCTGGAGAGCCTCGACGGCACGCGGCTGATGGTAGACACCGGTGGCGGCAATGGCATACTTACTCAGCTACGACTGGCTGGCATCGATCGTGGTGACATCAGCCACCTCTTCATTACCCATGCCCATACCGACCATATCCTCGGTGCTATTTGGCTCATACGAATGACATTGCAGCGCGACCGGCCGAAGCAACTCCATATCTATAGTCACCAATGCGTTATCGGTTTGCTCAATCTCTTCTGTCAGTCGTTGCTGCCCAAGAAACAGACCGATAAGATGCCCGACCGTATCATCTTCCACGAGCTTTTGGACGGCGATCGTTTTCAGGTGGGCGATATGCAGTTGCAATGTTTCGACATCCACTCCACCAAAGAAAAGCAGTTTGGCTTCACTGCCCTCCTTCCCGATGGACAGAAGCTCGTCTGCCTGGGCGACGAGCCCTATAATGAGGCTTGCCGCTCCTACGCCTTAGACGCTGACTGGCTGATGAGCGAGGCCTTCTGTCTCTATGCCGACCGTGAGCGCTTCAAGCCCTATGAGAAGCACCACAGTACGGCACTTGACGCTGCACGCAACGCACAGGCTCTTGCTGCTCGTCATCTCATCCTCTATCACACCGAGGAAGAAACGCTCAATACACGCAAGGAACTCTACACGCGTGAGGCAAAGAGTGTCTATACAGGTCCAGTTTTTGTACCTGACGACTTGGAGGTGGTCACCTTGGAGTGAGACCGTTGCCTTAATTGATGAGCTTATTGACGGCCGCTTGGGCACGGTAGTAGAGCAGTCGTTCGTCTTCATCGCTGACGGGCTTTGTCGTTTTCAATTGATCCATCAGACGGTTGGCAAATGCCGAGATGTGTTGCTGATGGCGTTTTCGGATGTCGAAATAGCGTTGCAACTCATAGACAGCTCGCGCGGGTAATGTGTTCTGCATGAGCACGGCGAGTTCTAAATGATATTTCGCACGATACTCTTCCTTTCGTTGTTTAGAGATAGCCATACAGTATAGTGCTATTTTCTCGCTCGGGTTATGGATGATTTTGGCCAGTTCTGCATAGAGGTAGCTGTCCTGATAGCGGTGAAGCAACTTCTTGTAAGTAGCCACAGCATCTTCTTTCTTGCCAAACAGTGCATGCATCTGTGCAAGGTGTCGGAGATTGCCTTTGTAATTGGGGGACTTCTGCAAGGCTGTGCGGAAGAGTCCGGCGATGGTGTCGATATATTTGGCGTCGCGCTGTGACAGATTCTTCAATAGGTGGTTCACAACCTGCTGACCGAGCGATGGCACGGGATGGCCTTGCGCCACATAAGGCTGCCAGTCCGATTCGGTCATACGGTTGAAGTAAGGCATGAAGTAGACGAGGTTGAAGTTGTCGATATTTTTGTCGAGTGTCAGTGCCGCGTTGACAATAGCACGGTTGCCCATGAACAGACGGTCGTCGATATGTGAATAGAGTTGTGTGAGCTGATAGAGCAGTTTGCGAGCGTCTTCTATCCGTTTTTCTTTGACGCGCAGCTTAAACAAGTCGTTGGTGCACCAAAACATGCAGAGGTTGGTGTGCGGTCCTTGGTGGATGGCATAGATTTGCAGAATAGCGCGGTAAGCCTCTTCGGTGCGCCCCTCTCTTCTTAGCTCAAAAATGTCTCTGACTTCCATAGTTTTCGGTTTGTTGGTTGGTAAGGTTGGTGGAGTTATTAGGTTTGTCGGACTTATTTCATGGGAATCTTATACTCGTCTTTCGCCCAAATGATGTTGCCGTAGAGATCGTAGTAGTGGTCTTGTGCCATCCATTGTTGATGCTTGGGTGTTGCATCGGGGTTGAGGCATCGTGAAGCCCTCTTAATGACGATACACCCTTTTTGTACCTCTATGCAGAAACCTTGCCCTATCTTCTTCGACTTATGCTTGCGGGAGTCATAGCGCCAAACCTCCTGTCCGTCGTCTAAATAGAAGCTGGCTAAGTTGCCACGGTCCACGGCAATGAAAAAGAAATTACCATCGGGGCTGAGCCATGTGGTGATGATTCGGGCATAGCTGTTTCCGGTAAACGGCACGTCGTGTTGGCGGTCGGTGAGGACATCGTATTGATAGAGGCGGTTGGCCATGGTGAAGTAGAGGCAATGGCGATATACGTCAGTGTATTTCGCCACTACGCTGGCATGTCGCGGCAGATGGGCGACGACAGCCTTCACCCGGTTGGCGACGGGTGTCTGAGCTATAGACAGCAGGGCAAAGAGCAGGCTTGCCGTAAGAGATAACAGTCGATGACTCTTTAATAGCATTTGTTGATAAAAGATCCAGGGACGATATATCGTCCCTGGATAAGTATAGATGAAAAATTTTCGTTTTTGATTAATAAGCGAAGAGCGGATACTGCTTCATCGTGTCATTAACTTTCTCACGCACGCGCTTGATGACCTGTTCGTTCTCGGGGTCTTTGAGCACTTCGTCGATGAGGTCGGCGATGAGGTGCATCATATCTTCCTTGGCGCCACGTGTGGTCATGGCAGCGGTACCCAAGCGGATGCCTGATGTCTGGAAGGCACTGCGCTCATCGTAGGGCACCTCGTTTTTGTTGACGGTGATGTCAGCAGCTACGAGTGCGTTCTCTGCGACTTTACCCGTGAGATCGGGATATTTCTGACGCAGGTCGAGGAGCATCGAGTGGTTGTCAGTGCCGCCGCTGACGATGCTGAAGCCATGGTCGATGAGGTCCTGCGCCAGCACGGCAGCGTTTTTCTTCACCTGAGTAGCATACTCTTTCCATGACGGACGCAGGTTCTCACCGAAGCCGACAGCCTTGGCAGCGATGACGTGCTCCAGCGGACCACCCTGGTTGCCTGGGAAAACAGCCGAGTTGAGCAGCTGGCTCATCTTCTTCAACTCGCCCTTCTTATTATGTTTGCCAAAGGGATTGTCGAAGTCTTTGCCCATGAGAATCACGCCACCACGGGGACCACGCAGCGTCTTATGCGTCGTCGTGGTGACGATATGGGCGTATTTCACCGGGTTGTTGAGCAGTCCGGCCGCGATGAGTCCGGCCGGATGAGCCATGTCGATCATCAGCAGTGCACCCACCTCGTCGGCGATCTTGCGCATACGTTCATAGTCCCACTCACGGCTATAGGCCGAGCCACCACCGATGATTAGCTTCGGCTTGTATTCCAGTGCGAGTTTCTCCATATTGTCGTAGTCCACGCGCCCGGTCTCGCGGTTGAGCGTGTAGCCGATGTGGTTGTAGAGGATACCGGAGGTGTTGACACTGCTGCCATGAGAGAGGTGACCACCCTGGTCGAGGTCAAGACCCATGAAGGTGTCGCCGGGCTTCAACACAGCGAGCAGCACGGCTTGGTTGGCCTGTGCACCGGAGTGAGGCTGTACATTGGCAAACTCAGCGCCGAAGAGTTTCTTGACGCGCTCGATGGCGAGGGTTTCTACCTGATCCACCACTTGGCATCCGCCATAGTAACGTTTGCCTGGCAGACCCTCAGCATATTTGTTGGTCAGATAACTGCCCATAGCCTGCATCACCTCGTCGCTGACGAAGTTTTCTGATGCAATCAGTTCCATGCCTCTGAGCTGACGCTGGTGCTCCTGCTCGATGAGGTCGAAAATCTCTTGATCTCTTTCCATAGTGTGAATGTTAATAATATGATTTATACAAGTTCTACTTATACAAGTTCTACGTTGTTGATGTCTTGCTCTTTATCGCAATAGTGGCATTTCACAATACCCTTCTCCTTGTCGATGACAGTGAAGAAAGTGTCCATGGGCTCGTTATTGGTGATGCACTTGGGATTGTTGCATTTGATGATTCCATGGAGCTCATTGGGCGTGACCACCATTTTCTTTTCCACCACTTCGTAGTCCTTAATGATATTCAGGACCACATTGGGTGCGATGACCGACAGACGGCTGATTTCCTCGTCGGTGAAATATTTGTTGGTGATCTTGATGATGCCTTTTCGTCCGAGCCGTTTCGACGGCAGATTGTAACCGATGAGCGTCGGCACGTCGATGTCGGTGAGATGCAGCAGACGTGCCACCTCATAGGTTTTCTCTGAAGGTATGTGATCGATGACAGTGCCGTTCTCAATGGCGGCCACTTGCAATTCTTTCTTTCCCATGATAATGCAATGATGATCTGATAATACTCTGATAATGAATGCAGTGAGATGCTCTGATTAAAACTTTGACTCAATGATGGTCTTGTCGTTCTTTACATCGTCGAGGGTGATGCCCAGGCAATAGCAGAAGATAGCCTCGCGGGCATAGAGTCCGTTTTGAGCTTGCTGGATGTAGTAAGCGTGGGGGTTGCTGTCGACATCGTAAGCAATCTCGTTGACGCGCGGCAGCGGGTGCATGATCTTCATGTTGGGCTTTGCTTTCGAGAGCATACTGTTGCGCAGAATATAGACGTTTTTCACGCGCTCATACTCCATTAAGTCAGAGAAGCGCTCTTTCTGCACGCGGGTCATATAGAGGATGTCAGCGTCGGCAATCTCCTCCTCGTTGAAGGCCGTGTGCTCATGAAACTCGATGTTGTGCTCCTTGCAGTAGAGTTTATACTCTTGTGGCATAGCCAGCTCCTTTGGCGCTATGAAGTGAAACACAGGGTGGAAATGGCGCATGGCCATGATGAGCGAGTGCACGGTGCGGCCGTATTTCAGGTCACCCACAAGATAGATGTTGAGATTCTCGAGTGTACCTTGTGTCTTGTAGATAGAGTAGAGGTCGAGCAGACACTGCGAGGGATGCATGTGTGCGCCGTCTCCGGCATTGATAATGGGGATGGGAGCCACCTCGCTGGCATACTGTGCAGCGCCTTCGATGTAGTGGCGCATGGCGATGATGTCGGCATAGTTGCTCACCATCAGAATGGTGTCTTTGAGGGTTTCGCCCTTTGTGGTACTGGAAGTCTTGGCATCGGAAAAGCCAATGACACGTGCGCCTAATCGGTTCGCGGCCGTCTGGAAGCTGAGCTGAGTGCGCGTGGATGGCTCAAAAAACAATGTTGCGACGACTTTGCCTTTCAACAGCTCACGGTTGGGGTGTTTCTCGAATTCCTTGGCCATGGCGAGCAGATACATAATCTTCTCTTTGGAGAGGTCTGCTATCGTCACAAAATTATGTTTGTCCATATTATTTTGATTGATGGGTTATTTTCGACTGCTAAGTTACTGATAATTTTCCATATAGTGGTGCTGTTTGAAAGAAAAATTGTATTTTTGCAAAAGAAATAATAAATATTCTGATGAGAAGGACTTTTATAAAAACGTTGTGGATATGTCTCATGTCATTGATTGGCATTGGGTTCCTCCTCTTTTTCCTCATTTGGTTTGGGGTGATCGGCTATTCGCCGGACATTGACAACCTTCAGAACCCGATCAATAAATCGGCTTCGCAAATCTATTCCGCCGATGGCAAGATCATCGGCACCTACAATGCAGACAAGGCCAACCGCATACCCGTGCCTTACTCCAAGCTGTCGCCCTATTTGGTGAAGGCTTTAGTGGCTACGGAGGATGAGCGATTCTATGAGCATTCGGGCATAGACTTCATCGCTCTCGGACGAGCCATCGTCAAGCGTGGGCTGATGGGGCAGACAAGTGCCGGTGGCGGCAGTACGATCACGCAGCAGCTTGCCAAGCAGCTCTATTCCGATCCTGCCCAGTCCACTACTCAGCGACTGTTGCAGAAACCCATCGAGTGGGTCACAGCCATCAAGCTTGAACGCAACTTCACCAAGGAAGAGATCATCTCGCTCTATCTCAACTATTTCGATTTCCTCCACGGTGCTGTGGGCATCAAGACAGCGTCCAACACCTATTTTAATAAGGAGCCCAAGGACCTGACCCTCGACGAGGCAGCACTGCTCATCGGTTTGTGCAAGAATCCCTCGCTCTTCAATCCTGTCCGCTATCCCGAGCGCTGTAAGCAGAGACGCAATGTGGTGCTGGGACAGATGCTCAAGGCCGGCTATCTGTCCAAAGCAGAGTATGAAGAGAATGCGGCCCAGCCCATCGTGCTCCGATTCCATCGCGCTGACCATAAAGATGGCACTGCAGTCTATTTCCGTGAATTCCTCAGACAATATATGATGATGGACGCACCGAAGAAAGCCGACTATCCATCATGGAACAAGCGGCAATATGTCATTGACTCCATCGCTTTCGCTACGGATCCGCTGTGTGGCTGGTGCAAGAAACACACCAAGAAGGATGGCTCTTTCTACAATGTCTACACCGATGGCTTGAAGATTTTCACCACCATCGACTCGCGTATGCAGCGCTATGCAGAGGAGAGCGTCTACGGCCATGTGGCACAATTCCTGCAGCCGGCTTTCAACGCCGAGAACCGCAAGAAGCCCAATGCGCCTTTCACCAGCGAGCTTACTCCTGAACAAGTGCGGCAAATCATCGGACGATCGATACGTCAGAGTGAGCGCTACCGCAATATGCGGGAGGCTGGAGCCTCGCCCGAGGAGATCGAAAAGGCTTTCCATACGCCTACCGACATGTCTGTGTTTACCTATCATGGCGACATCGATACGGTGATGACGCCTTTGGATTCCATCCGATATTATAAGTCGTTCCTTCGTGCCGGATTCATGAGCATGGATCCCCATACGGGGCAGGTAAAAGCCTATGTCGGCGGCATGGACTTCGAGCATTTCCAATACGACATGGTCATGGGCGGACGCCGTCAGGTTGGTTCCACCATCAAGCCTTTCCTCTATTCGCTGGCCATGGAGAATGGCTTCTCGCCCTGTGATCTCGCTCCCAACGTGCAGCGAACTTATATGGTAGCCGGTCAGCCGTGGACACCACGCAATGCCAATCACAACCGCTATGGACAGATGGTGACGCTCAAATGGGGTCTCGCCCAGTCCAACAACTGGATTTCGGCCTATCTGATGAGCAAGCTCAATCCCAATCAGTTTGTCTCCATCCTGCATAAGTTTGGTATCAACAATCCCGACATCTATCCCTCCATGTCGCTCTGTCTTGGCCCTTGCGAGGTGTCGGTGGGTGAGATGGTAAGTGCCTACACTACCTTTGCCAACAATGGCATCAGGGTGGCTCCTCTGTTTGTCACCCGCATCGAGGACAATGAGGGCAACGTGGTGGCTGAGTTCCATCCCCGGATGAACGAGGTGATCAGTTCCGAGAGTGCCAACAAGATGCTTGTGGAGCTGATGGCGGTTGTCGACGAGGGTACGGCAGGAAGACTGCGGTATAAATATAATATCCCCGGAGAGATCGGTGGCAAGACGGGTACCACTAACCGTAATTCCGACGCCTGGTTCATGGGCTTCACGCCTCAGCTTGTCAGTGGTGTTTGGGTAGGCGGCGAGGATCGCGACATCCATTTCGACTCCATGCGCATGGGTCAGGGTGCCACGATGGCTTTGCCTATCTGGGCTTATTTCATGAAGAAGGTCTATCGCGATACTTCTTTGCCTTATAAACCCACGTCGACATTTGGAATTCCCGAGAGCTTCAATCCTTGCGCCAAAGACGACGATGGTGGCCTCGGCATAGAGGAAGTCTACGAATAACAAGAATCGTATTAAGAAGGGGGTGTCCATTTTGGGTACCCCCTTTTTATTTTATAACATTTCTCAAAAATATCGTAACAACTCATCGCTCTATCTTTCGTAACTTTGCACTCGAGAACAAGAGCTTGGCAGATGGCCATGCTCAACAACAGAGAAATAACAATTAAAAATACAAACGACCATGAAAAAGACATTTAATGTATCCGGTATGAAGTGCAGCCGCTGCGCTGCCAACGTTGAAAACGCATTGAAGGCTGTGAAAGGTGTAGCCAGTGCTGAGGCTCAACTCGAAGACAAGACTGTCACCGTGGAGTTTGACGAGCAGCAGACCAACGAGGCTGAGCTCAAGGCTGCTGTAGATGCTACCGGCCGCTATGAGCTGACCGACTAATAAAAAAGGGAGAAACTCATTTATGAAGAAAACAATTCCTGTCATTGGCATGGCCTGCGCCAGCTGCTCCGCCAATGTCGAGCGCAAGCTCAATAGTCTTGATGGTGTCCTTCAGGCTTCCGTATCACTTCCTGGCAGAAGTGCGCTTGTCGACTACGACCCAGGCAAGATTTCTCTTGAGGACATGAAGCGGGCCATCAACGGCATCGGCTATGACCTCGTCATTGAGGCTGACCGCAGTGCGGTGGAGATCGAGCGCAGAGCCTACACACTGCTGAAGCGCAAGACAATCCTAAGTTGGCTGTTCGCCGCGTTGTGTATGTCTCTCTCCATGCATTGGCTGCGCATAGGCGATGCTTCGCTGACCAATCAGGTGGAGTTGCTCCTGGCTTTAGCCAATATCGTCGTCTGCGGTTGGACCTTCTATCGTACGGCTTGGCGTCAGCTGCTCCATGCCACTGCCAACATGGATACGTTGGTTTGCCTCTCCACTGCCATCACCTTCCTCTTCTCTGTCTTCAACACCTTTTGGGGTGAGCAGACGTGGGGCAGCCAGGGCATCGTGTGGCATACCTATTTCGATGCTTCGATCATGATCATCACCTTTGTGCTCACTGGCCGACTGCTTGAGGAGAAGGCAAAGGACGGTACTGCCTCCAGCATTCGTCAGCTCATGGGTATGGCGCCCAAGACAGCCCACATTGTTGAGGATGGTCAAGTGAGGGAAGTACCTGTCTCTACGATTGAGAAAGGCGATGTCCTCGAAGTTCGCCCCGGTGAGAAGGTGCCTGTCGACGGCGAGGTGATCAGTGCTGAGAGCTTTATGACGGCCGACGCTGCCTATGTCGATGAGAGCATGATCACGGGCGAGCCGACACCTGCCGAGAAGAAGAAGGGCAGCAAGGTGCTTGCCGGTACCATTCCCAGCCAGGGCAAGTTCCGTATGCGAGCACGTGAGGTGGGAGAGAACACGGCTCTGGCTCATATCATTCAGATGGTGCAGCAGGCTCAGGCTTCCAAGGCTCCGGTTCAGCGTATCGTCGACAAGGCGGCTTTGGTGTTTGTGCCGGTGGTAGGTGGCATCTCAGTGCTCACCTTTGCTTTGTGGTTGCTCATCGGCGGCACTGATATGATGCCGCAAGCCATCCTTTCAGCAGTAGCCGTGCTCGTGGTGGCGTGCCCTTGCGCGATGGGCTTGGCAACTCCTACGGCATTGATGGTGGGTATTGGCAGTGCGGCTCAGGACAAGGTGCTCATCAAGGATGCCACAGCTCTGGAGCGACTGCGCAAGGTAGACGCACTGGTCACTGACAAGACTGGCACATTGACGATCCCCAATCAGAATGTAGACTTCACTAAGTCCGACGACCTGCCCTTGGAAGAGCGCGAACAACTCAAGCCACATGCTGCTGAGGCCATGAAGCAACTCCGGAAATGGGGCATTGAAGTGTGGATGATGAGCGGCGATAAGGATGAGGCCGCCCGCTATTGGGCACAAAAAGCAGGTATCACTCACTACAAGAGCAAGGTACTGCCTACGGACAAGGAAGAGATGGTGAGACAACTGCAAAGTGAGGGAAAGACGGTGGCCATGATTGGTGATGGTATCAACGACACACAGGCTTTGGCGCTCGCTGATGTGAGTATCGCCATTGGCCGTGGCACTGATGTGGCTATGGATGTGGCGCAGGTGACGCTCATGGGCGATGATCTTCGTGCTATTCCCAATACCGTTATCCTCAGCCGCAAGACGGTGAAGATGATTTGGGAAAATCTCTTTTGGGCCTTCATCTATAACATCGTCTGCATCCCATTGGCTGCCGGAGCTCTACGCTTGTTTGGTATCGATTTTCAGATCACACCGATGTGGGCTTCCGCATTGATGGCTTTCTCGAGCGTAAGTGTGGTGCTCAACAGCCTCAGATTGAAGTTTGTCCTTAGACACAGGCAATAAAGTTTTTAAGCCCCTGGATTCGCTGGTAGAAACTCTGTCATCGCAATATGCTGAAGAGTATTGCGTTATCATCATCAGAAATTTTATAATACGAAAGCAGTATGATGACGCATGAGCAAAGATGGATGATGATGTGGCAGATGTATATGGACTTTCTGCACGATAACAAGAGACGCCCTTCCAAGTATTATCCCGAAGAGCGTGACTTGGTCAATTGGGCAAAGCACAACCGCAAGCTGGTCAACAAAGGTGAACTCAAAGAATGCCGCCGAAGCCGATTTGACGAGCTTGTCGCTGAGGCCGAGAAGTATCAGCGTGTCAATCAGCACCAATATGTCAATGGAGAAAGTACACATAAGGAAGCCTCACCCCCTTTGCCCCTCTCCTAAGGAGAGGGGAGTAGAATGCTCTGCGGGTGTTGACATGCATTGCATAGGCTTGTTGAGAGGGTGTCTTGAGACATATTACTCCCCTCTCCTTCGGAGAGGGGTTGGGGGTGAGGCTGCTGGGGGTGAGGCTTTTGCTTTCTTCAGCGCATTGTATTTTTGAAGATGCTGCTGCGCTTTTTCAGCTGCTGCGATGGCATTGGGGTTGGTAGGTGCTTCCTCGGGAGTGATGCGCATGGTACCGGCCGCATTGATCAGATCCTTCACCACCTCGCCGCCGACGATGAGTCCGGCTGCAGCAGGAACAAAGGCATCGCTGGCGGGAATGTCGCGACGCTCGGTGCACTTGCGCATGTCCTTGTTGGGGCAGATGCAGTGGAAGCGGCATGAGATGGTGTCGTCATCGATCTGCTTGAGCGGCTCCTCATCGCTATAGACCACCTTGAGGTGAGGGATGTGAAGTCGGCGGAGCTTCTTGCGGATAACCTTTGCCAGTGGGTCCATCTTGGTCTTGTTGATGTCGGCCACGCGGAAGGCAGTGGCATCGAGCTTGTTGGCAGCTCCCATGCACGAGATGATGGGGATGTGGAGGGCATAGCAGCGTTTGATGAGCTCGAGCTTAGCAGTCACTGTGTCTACGCAGTCCACGACATAGTCATACTGGCTGAGGTCGATCTCGTCGGCGTTGGAGGGCATGTAAAACATCTGATGCTTATGCACGATGCAACGGCGGTTGATGTCATGGATACGAGCCTCGGCCACGTCGACCTTATGCTGGCCGACCGTGGAGATGAGCGCATAGATTTGCCGGTTGACATTGGTGAGGCAGACACGGTCGTCGTCAAAGAGGTCTATCTCGCCGACACCGCTGCGCGCCAGCACTTCCACCACATATCCTCCGACGCCTCCGATGCCGAAGACGGCTACACGCGAGCCGCTGAGCGTGTCGATGGCGGGCTTGCCAAGAAGCAACTGTGTACGGGAAAACTGATTTTGCATCTTTGTATTCCTTCTAATACCTATTATTAAATAATAACGTGTTCTTATATTAAATAATGTGTTCGGGCTGCAAAGGTACAAAAAAATTGGGAAACAACCAAGTAGCCGTTAAGTTCTTGGCTGTTGCCGGTAATACGCCTTGATGTCGTTGTCAATATCTACGAGGCTGCGTTTGCCGGTGACATAAGGCTTGACGAGCATGGTCAGCACGTAGGTGACGCACCCTATCAGGGCAGCGGCCGCGAAGTTGAGGATCTCGCTATGGATGAGTCCGGCGCTGAGAAACGCCACCATCACGATGATGGGCACGATGGCCAGCAGCCAGTCGCCGGCCGTGTTCATCTTCAGAGAGTTTTCTCTCTCCTGGCGCAAGTGTTGCGGAGCGCGGGCGATGAGCTCTGTTTTGTGCTCAGCCCAGTATGTCTCAAAGTTGTCGTTGGCTTCCATAATGTTGATGATTTAAACTGTAGTAGGAGGTGCGGCGTCTCGCCGCATATTTTGCACAGCGAGACGCTGTGCCTCCTACTTGCTTGTTGCAAAATTACGTGAAATCTTTGATAGTAGCAATAGTTTTGCCGTATCTCTTATCTTTTTCGCAAAATCCGTGATTGAAATTTTGAGATATAGTAATTTTTATGTAAGTTTGCATAAGTAAAAAAAAGAGCAAACCAACGATACCATGAATATATGTGTTTTTTGCGGTGCCCGTCCAAACTTCATGAAGGTGGCGCCGGTGATTCGTCAGATTGAGAACCTTCGCCGTGAGGGCAAGCCGGTGGAGAGTCAGATTGTCTATGCCGGCATTGCCAATGACCCGACACTCGAGGACAGCCTGTTCAGTGACCTGGGCATCAGACGTCCAGATGTCTTCTTAGGTGTGGACTGCGTCAATCTCAACGAACTCACGGGGCAGGTAATGTCTAAATTTGAGGTCTATCTCCAGGACCATCCCACGGATGTTGTCGTGGTTGTCGATGATCTTGCCTCGACGATGGCCGCGTCTATCGTTACGAAGAAGCAAGGCATCAAGTTGGCGCATATAGCTGCCGGCACGCGCAGCTTCGACATCAGTATGCCAAAGGAAATCAATCGACTCGTCATCGACGGACTGAGCGACATTCTCTTCACGGCCGGCATCAGCAACAACTCGATCGCCAACCGCGAGGGGGCTGAACTTTCAAAGGTGTATATGGTGGGCAATATCCTCATGGACAACCTGCGCTATTGCCATACGCGCATCGAGCAGGCTACGCTGCCCGATGAGGTGGCTCATGTGGTCACGGCAGAGGATGGCAGCCTGAAGCCTTACCTGGTCTTCACGATCAACCGCAAGGCATTGCTCGCTGACAAGGACAATCTGAAGAAGATGATCATGGCGTTGACTCAGGCAGCCGGCGACACGGCGATCATCGCACCGCTGAGAGGACTGGCCGTGGAGACGATTATGGGATTGGGACTGAGAGAGCATCTCGATCTGAAGAACTTCCATATTGTCAGCCCGTTGGGTTACTTGGCTTTTGCTCGTCTGACGCGTCATGCCGGCGGCATCATCACCGACAGTGGTAACGTGGCTGAGGAGGCTACATTTAACCAGGTGCCGTGCATCACGCTCAACAGCTATACCGAGCATATCGAGACCGTGAAGATCGGTACCAACGTGCTGGTCGGAGAGGACCCGGAAAAGCTTGAGGAGGCTGTCGGCAAGATGGTCAGTGGACAATGGAAGCAGGCCGGCATCCCTGACAGATGGGACGGTCGCACGGCAGAGCGCATCGTGGAAGTGCTGATGAATGAGTAGCAGCCCCGCAGACTCACCCCCAACCCCTCTCCAAGACCACCTTTACATGCAGCTGGTCAGACCGAAGGTCGTGGCGATGGCGGTGAGGATGGAGATGATCATATTGATGATCAGCTTCCAGGTTTCTTTCTTGCTTTCTGTGGACATAATCATTAAGGTGTTAGAAGTTAGTAATTAGAAGTCAGATGGGTGAAGAGTGGGGGCATCACTGCCCCCACTCAAAGGTCATGGGTTGACCGATGTGCCGTCCGGGTCGGTCGGGGTCTCGGTCTCAACCGCCCCCTTGCTTGGATCGTAGGGAACGAGCTGTTGCACCTTCGCGGCGGCAGTGAGCACGGCGCGGGTGAGATCACCGGTGGAACGGGCCCGGAGATGCACCGACTTGATGTTCTTCGAGGGAGAGAACTCGTCGGCAGCCTCGGCTGCTTTGGTGGTGAGGCCGGCGGAGAAGATGGCGAGGTTGGGGATCTTCACGGCGTTGCCCTCGAGGACGAGCTCGCGGATGCAGTTCACCATGTCGGTCAGCACGCCATAGATGGCACCCTTGGAGTAGGGGGTGTTGTGGTTGGCCATGTGCTCGGCGAGCTGCTCGAGGTCGATGGTTTGGTTGACGGTGGCACGGGCGAACCACTTGCCGTAGGCCTTGTTGCCCTTGGACTTGTTTTGATAGATTTTGTAGTGTAGCATAAGCAATAGATTTAAAAAGTTTCTGATGCAAAGTTACTACACAATCGCCCCGTTTCCAAATCCGGGGCTTCTATTGCGGTTAAAATCTGTTAACAGCGGCGCGTAAACATCAT
>ONHQ01000004.1 GCA_900317685.1 uncultured Prevotella sp. | reverse complement strand
AAAAGTTTCTGATGCAAAGTTACTACACAATCGCCCCGTTTCCAAATCCGGGGCTTCTATTGCGGTTAAAATCTGTTAACAGCGGCGCGTAAACATCATTTTTCTGAATTTATGGTTTGCGAGGGGCGTAATTATTATTCGCTCAAAGCAAACATATTGCTTGGCAGGACGAAACTCCCAACTCCTACCTCCCCACCCCCTTGCGCTACACCGCTACACCGCTACACCGCTACATAAGGCCGATACAGACATGCGACGAGAAAAACACAGAAAATGAGACTATAGAGTAAAAATATTATATTATTATATATTATAATATTAATTAATATATTAATAATTAGTATTTTATATTGTTTGTATAATCTTTCTTTTTATTTTACGATATTGATTTTCCCGACATGCGATAGCTATAAATGTAGCGGTGTAGCGGTGTAGCAGTGTAGCGGATGAGGGGAGGAAAAGAAAAAGGGCGGGGAGTTGGAGAGTTCGGAAAAAGGTTGTATATTTGCAGTTCGAAAGAAAGAACTGATGAAAACAGAAATAGCGAAATATCCGGAAGAGAAGACGGAAGACGGACTTTTGGTTTACGGTCAGACGAGCATGGACAACTGCCTTGCCGTGCTGACTCACTATGCCCATAACGCTGAGGATGCCGACGAGGAGACCCGTCGCGACATTGTGCGCCTCGCCGAGGACTGGCTGGAGGCCAAACAGAGCAAGGACAAAGAGCTTGAATATGATCACGAGGATGTGGTCGACGCGGTTGCCGAGCCTTTGGAATCTGATCTCTTCGCCGACTTCTTCAAGGTTCCTTTTCCGGCACCTGAGCATCCCAAGTTCACGTTCATCGACTTGTTTGCCGGGATTGGCGGGTTCAGACTGGCCATGCAGAACCTTGGTGGAAAATGTATTTATTCGTCTGAGTTTGACTCGCAGGCTCAGAAGACCTATTTAGCCAATTATGGCGACATGCCATTCGGGGACATAACAAAAGAGTCGACCAAAAGTTTTATTCCAAAAGATTTTGATGTGCTTTGCGCTGGTTTCCCCTGCCAGGCATTCTCTTTGGCTGGCAAAAGATTAGGATTTAAGGATGAGACAAGAGGAACCCTTTTCTTTCAAGTGGAGGACATTCTCCGCCGTCACCAGCCCAAAGCCTTCTTCTTGGAGAATGTGAAAGGCTTGGCAATTCATGATCACGGAAGAACACTCAAAACCATTCTTGAGCATCTTGACGATGCCGGATATACTGTCGTTCCGCCTAAGATATTAAACGCAATGGACTATGGCGTGCCACAGCACAGAGAGCGTATCTATATCGTGGGCTTTAGGAAGGACTTGGGAATCAAAGCGGACGATTTCCATTATCCCGAACCTACGACACCAGGTGACAAACGGCCAAAGTTCAGGGATGTAATGGAAGATCATGAAGTATCTGTTAAGTATTATCTGTCAACGCAATATATTGAGACTCTAAAACGGCATAAAGCACGGCATGCCGCAAAGGGTAACGGTTTCGGATACGAGATTATTGACATTAATGGTGTTTCGAATGCCATTGTAGTTGGCGGCATGGGCAGAGAACGAAATTTGATTATAGACAATCGCCTGACCAATTTTACACCCATAACACACATTAAGGGAGAGGTCAATCATGAAGGCATTCGAAGAATGACACCCCGCGAGTGGGCCAGGCTGCAAGGTTTCCCCGACACGTTCAGAATTGTTGTTGCTGATGCCTCGGCATATAAGCAATTCGGCAACTCTGTGGCGGTGCCGGCAATACAAGCAACAGCAGAGCAATTATTACAACTATTAAAAAATAAGCATGCATTATGAATTTATCCGGCAATATTGGTGAGTGGAGCGAAGTCTATGCCCTTTTTAAACTTCTATCCGATGGAGTCTTATACCAGGGAGACAAGGATCTTAACAAAATTAAGAATCTAATATATCCCATCATAAGTATTATTCGGGATAATGTGCGCTATAATCTTGATAACGATGACAGAAAAGTCATTATTAAATCATCAAATGATGATATTTTCTCTGAGATTCCAATTAAGGAATTTACTGAAAATGCGGAGGTGTTATTAGATAAAATAAAAAGCATACAGGCTTCTAAGGCAAAGAAAAATAAAACAGAGAAGGTTGGTAGAGCCTTTGAAGTGCCGGAGATACAAGAATTTCGCAAATCGACTAAGGTAGAGTCCATTAAGGCAAGTTCACAAAAGAAAGCAGACATCGTCATAGTGGTTCATGATGAGGTGACCGGTTTTGATCCTACACTTGGTTTTTCCATCAAGTCTCAATTAGGCGGAGCATCTACTCTCCTGAATGCAGAGAATCCGACAAACTTTATCTATGTCATTACTCCGTCCATTCCTAATGAGGAAGTAGCCAAGATCAATGCTTTAAGCATGCAAGCCAAGCGGCTTGAAGCTATTGCCGACCAAGGTAGCCGACTGTCTTTTGTAGCATTGGAACCGACAGACGGTGAAGATTCTATTTTTGAATGTAATTTGGTAAACATCGATTCGTCCATGCCCAAGCTGGTTGCCTGTATGCTGCGATATTATTACAGTGGTAAAGCCAGCTCAATACAAAAAATTGCGGAGTTGATGAGCTATGACAACCCACTCCATTTCAACATGAAGTATCATCATTCATATTATGAAGTAAAGATAAAGCGATTGCTTACAGACGTCGCATTGGGGATGACACCGCAAAAATTATGGAATGAAATATACGAGGCTAACGGTGGATATATAGTCGTGAAGAAGGACGGTGATATTGTATGCTACCATCTTTATAACAGGAATGATTTTGAGGACTATCTTTTTTGCAACACAAAACTGGACACCCCCAGTCGTTCAAGGTATAACTTTGGCAGGATATATAAAGATAATGGTAATCAGTATATTAAACTGAATCTACAGATTAGGTTTATCAGATAACATGGACAACCACACACCATCCCAGCGCCACACAAACATGGCGGCTGTCCGTAGCAAGGACACACGCCCGGAAATAATTGTACGGCACTGGCTATGGTCGCGTGGCTTCCGCTACCGCCTCAACGACCCTCGGCTGCCCGGGCATCCCGACCTGGTGCTGAGGAAATACCGCACGTGCGTGTTTGTCAACGGATGCTTCTGGCATGGACACGAAGGCTGCAAATACTTCAGACTGCCAAAGACAAATACTGATTTTTGGGAGAAGAAAATCAAGCGCAACAAAGAGCGTGACAAAGAGGAGCAGAAGAAATTGGCAAAAATGGGCTGGCATTGCATCACTGTATGGGAATGCCAGCTCAGGGAACCTCAAAGGGAGCGGACGCTGGAAAGTTTTGCCTTCACCCTCAACCGCATATTTCTCGAAGACCATTCGAAGCGATACGAGCCGGCAGAGGAGGAGCCTCAGATGGCTGCGGAGCCCTTAGGAGAAAACGGTTAAAGATAAACGGGTATTTGCCCTTTTGGTATTTCCCCGCCAATTATTTTCGCAAAAAGAATTATTTTTGCGCGTCGAAAAACAACAATACATTACTTTTTTAGTAATTTTGTTGGCAGTTTAACAAAAATCACGTACATTTGCATAAGGAATTCATTGCTCGGGGGATAGAACGTGGACGAACAACCTTGACGCTAACCTACAGCCGCCTCCCGCAAGGTAATTCCATTAACACGAAAAACAAGGACTTGAAACAAAAATTAGCCGTCATGGAAGGAGATACAGCCTCACAACCATACCAACCCAAATCCATCGGAATGCTTCTCACCATTGTGGGGACCCGATACTACACGGCCTCTGAAAAGCTCGACAACTATCTTAAGGAAGCGCCTGGACATCAGATGATGCTCATGGCAGAGCCTCACAACAAGTACGACCCGCTTGCCGTGAAGGTTCTTGACTGTCAGGACGACATGCGTCTGATAGGATATATCAGCAGCCAAGAAACACGGAAGGCGCACTTCCTGATGAAACTGCACCACGACACACAAATCTTTCTACATGTCGTGGGACTTCTGCCGGGGTTCAGTACCTCGCTCATGGCCTATCCCGTCATAAATGGTGAGGAACTGAAACTTTTCAAATGGTCTGACATTCCCAAGGATTTTATCCCATTGGACAACTTCTCCAAAGTGGTACGGTCCCTCGACACGATGCCGACGGAGAAAAAGGAGGCCTTGTATTACTGTCTTACCTACATGCGGGACAAATGCACTTGTATCATCCCCCAGCAAACGCTAACTTCTATCCTGAACAGCATCGAGCACGACAAATATTCCCTGAATGCCCATGCATGCGCCCCAACGCTGAAAGTGGACGGAGGAGTCAATCAAGTGGCTTTGGGTAACGGATTTCTTACAAACAACCTATAAACTGATGATTATGACCCAGGAAGAAATGCTTCGTGCACTGAGCGCCATACAGATCAACGGCAATATTTCGCAGCTATGCATGGGCGACGGCTACATGACGGTGAACAACTACCGGCAGCCCTCAAAAGAACAGGAACAAAACAATGACGGAGATTATTTTGATTCTACCGCATTCAGCGACGCTTTAAGGCGACTGGCGCAGCACATGGAGCAAACAAGGACCATCCACTGGAGCCACGTCTATCTGTATCTGCACAGAAACATGAGCCTCGACGAGATGTCGGCCTCGGCTTTCGGAAGGTTCATCCAAGAGCATGGCGGACCCAACGAGCAGAAAGTGAGAAAGGACGGCAATTACCAACCTTCATCACGCGAATTACTGAGGGACAAGGCTGTCATCGAATCCGTATCTGCTTTTTTCCCAGTCGATTAGAAGTTCTAAAGTAAGGTCTTAAATCTTACCAACGTTTGACCAACATTTGACCATGTTCACCAACTCGGCGGACATGGTTTCTTTTTACTCTATCTTTGCACCGTAATCAGTCAGCTGCTGGTTGCGGTGCTTTTTCGTTATGGCTAAGGCTGTTCACGATTGGCACAAACTCGGATAGGTGGCCACCTTCCATTCACGGATTAGTAATTTTAAATTTTAAGCGACATGAAGAAACAGTTTAAAATTGTGAAGCTCCTCGCCCTCCGTCAGGGCACTTCGGAGCGTACGGGACAGGAATGGAAGAGCCGCGAGGTGGTGCTCGAGTCAACCGAAGCGGTGATGTATCCCGATCTTATCGTGGCCACCCTGCGCGGCGACTGGGCTGAGAGCCCCGACTTCAAGGAAGGCGACATCGTGGAGGCTGCACTGAGCTTCTTCGCCCACGAGAAGGACGGGAGATGGTTCAACAACATTAGAATTATTAAAATAGAAAAGAAATGAAGATAAGACTGATTATTTCCGACGACGACTACCGTCGCATCCTTGCCACGCCGAAGCGTGTGCGTGGCACCATCTGCCAAAACTCTCCCGAGGAGTTCTGCTTCCGGGCCTACAGTGAGAGCAACGAATCTGAGCAGCTGCCCAAGCGACAGTTCAAGACGAAGCACTCCACGACCACGGTCAACAGCAAGCGCATCCGGCTCTACATGAGTATTCCGCGCGAGGAGACCACCGACCCGGCGGAGATCATCTACGACGAAGTGGACGACGCAGCAAGCTTCGTGGAACAGAACATGGAGTAATCTTGCAGGGTGCGGCCCTTGTGGCCGTCCGCACCCGCAAAACATTGATTTCCAATCGGGTGCGGACGGCCACAAGGGCCGCACCCTGCAATAAATAAGAATTATGTTCGATTACATCTCAAACATTCGTTCGCACCATACGGTGCCATGCACCGCCGAGATTCTTCATACGGTGATGCGCTCGACGATCGTCGGCCAGACCTGCGCCGAGATTGCCGACTGCCATGAGCAGCTGCTGCGGGGCGAGATGAGCCGCGAGGACTTCGAGACCAAGAAGTCGGAACTCAAGCGCCGTCTCCCCGCCTTCTGTTTTCACGCTCATTTCAAGAACGGGCGGAGGCTCAATGCTGACGCTATAGCCTCGGGACTGTCGATACTTGACATCGACCACATAGGAAGGCACTCCGAGGTAGGCCTCTCCCCGACCCTCCCCGTGGGGGAGGGAGAAGAGCAGCCTAAAGAGCAACCCAAGAAGCAATCAAAGGAGCTGTCTAAAGAGTCTGTGACGCTGATGGAAACGCTCAAGGGACATCTTTTCACTTGCACGCCCATCACTGACGAGAAGACACTCGCAACCTTGAAGCGGTTAGGGATCGTTCTTATTCACAAGACTCCAAGCGGTGAAGGTCTTCGTCTGGTCTTCGTCATTCCGCAGGGCATGGGGCTTGTGGAGGCGCAGCAGTGGCTCTCAAAGCAGATAGGCTTAGAGGCTTTCGATGAGGCTTGCAAGGATTTGGCGCGCTGCTCGTTTGCCGTGCCGGAAGAGTATGTGCTCTTTCTCGATGAGGAGGAGCTGTTCAAGGAGCCCCGGCAGCCTCACCCCCAACAGCCTCACCCCCGGCCCCTCTCCCAAGGAGAGGGGAGTAATATGCTTCAAGACACCCCTGCTTCCACTAACAACACGGCAGCCAAAACGCCCGCAGAACATTCTACGCCCCTCTCCATCGGAGAGGGGAAAGGGGGTGAGGCTCCATTCCTCGGAGAGGGGAGTGATATGCTTCAAGACACCCCAGCATCTTCCAACTCCGCGCCAGCCATAACGCCCGCAGAACATTCTACGCCCCTCTCCCTCGGAGAGGGGAACGGGGGTGAGGCTGTTGGGGTGAGGCTCCTTTTCGTCTTCGACCTCTGCCGTGAGCAGGCCGGACTGAAAGACGTGGACATCAACGCACGCGGCTCCCGCCACAACTCGCTGCTCGCCATCCTCAGTGTCGGTGCCGCACGGCTCTTGTCCGAGGCGGAGGCCATGGCCGTGGTGGAGCAGCGGATGCCCGACTTCTATAAGGAGCCCGACTGCCGCCAGCTCATCCACGACTTCTACGCCAAATATCACGACGACTCGAAGATCATGTCAGCTACCGTGCAGCGCATCAACGCACGCGCCGAACAGCTCGCACAACTCTCTAAGGAGAAGAAAGATAAGGACGAGGAAGAACCGGAAGAGCCTGCCGACACAACCCCCGCCAACCCTTCCGACGGCGAGACCGCCATCCCTCCCATCCCCGGCTTGAAGCAGAGCCTCACTGGTGTTCCGGAGCAGATGCGGATGCCCGCTCTCTGTGCCCTGCTGCCGATGGCTGCCGCCTATGCCGACGACGTCACCTTCCGCTACTGCGACGGACGTGAGCAGCGGCTCGGACTGATGAGCATCGTCGTCGGTGAGCAAGCCTCGGGCAAGAGCGTCTGCAAGGACATCATCGACCTGTGGCGGCAGCCCATGGACGAGGACGATGAACAGGGGCGGCGCAAGGAGGACGAGTGGAAGAAGAAACGCAAGAACCGGCGAGCCAACGAGAAACTTGACCCCGAACCGGAGGTATTGATTCGCGACGTGCCCATCACCATCTCGTGCTCCACGCTCCTCAAAAGGCTCAAGAATGCCCAGGGCCACACGCTCTATTCGTTCTGCTCGGAGCTCGACACGCTAAGAAAGACCAACGGAGCGGGCTCGTGGTCGTCGAAGTACGACATCTACCGCTTGGCTTTCGACCACGACGAGTGGGGTCAGGACTACAACAGTGACCAGGCTGAGAGCGGAATGGTAAGCGTGGGTTACAACTGGACCATCCTCGGCACCTACGGAGCCCTCGGCAAGTGCTTCAAGGGCGAGAACATCGAGAACGGACTCTCCTCGCGCGTCATCGTCAGCGAGATGCCCGACTCGGCTTTCGCACCGATGCCCACCTTCCAAGACCGGAAAGACCGTGATGCCCAGGCAATTCTCGATGCCGTCGGCACGCTGCGCGCCAAGCATGGATTTGTCGACACCCCACGGCTGCGCAAGGCTATCGCCCAGTGGGTCGAGGACAAACGTCAGCAGGCCATGGAGCGCATCGACCGGGTGATGGACACCTACCGCCGCCGTGCCGCCGTCATCGGCATGCGCTGCGGCGTGGTAGCGTGCCTACTCTCGGGAGAGAAGGAGACAAAGCACGTCATCGACTTCGCGCTGATGATGGCCGAATACGTCCTTCAGGAGCAGTGCCGCCTCTTCGGCGACGTCCTCCGCAAGCAGTATGCCGCCGACGCTGACGACACCCGCCGCAACTCGAAGAACCGAGCCGTCTTTGACCGCTTGGCCGACACCTTCACCTCCCACGACATCCTTGCGCTGAAAACGGACATATCCGAATCCACTGCCCGCACCATCATTTGCCGATGGAAGGAAGCCGGATGGATTGGCGCATTGCCGAGGCATAAGGGTGACAAGGGGATGAAATACAAGAAACTTTAGCGCTACACTGCTACACCGCTACACCGCTACATTTATAGGTATCCGATAACTCGAGCCCCTCTCTAACTCGAGCCCCTCTCTAACTCGAGCCCCTCTCTAACTCTCCCCAAGGGGAGAGAACCGCGATACCCGTCAAAAACCATTCAATTGTTTAACCCATTAAAAAAATCCCTCCCTCCTCTTTGGTAGAGCTATTCTCCTCCCTTTTAGGGAGGCCGGGAGGGTCTTGTAATCATGATAGAACTACATCTGAAACGCATCGCGAAGCGTCCGACCTACACCATCGGCCGCCTCAGTATCCGCCGCCGTGAGCGCGGGACATACACTCCTTGGACTTATTTCTGCGACACCCTTGAGCCCCACTGGGTCGACTTCCATCACGGCGGCCGCAAGACCAAGGGCAAGACCGCCATACCCGAAGGCCGTTACCCGATAGTGGTGACGTTGAGCCCACGATTCAAGCGCTGGCTCCCGCTGCTCGTCGGCGTGCCCCACTACAGTGGCATCCGCATCCATAGCGGCAACACCGCCAAGGATACCGAAGGCTGCATCCTCGTAGGCAAAAACACTGAGGTCGGCAAAGTCACCGAAAGCCGCCGCACCCTCTACCGTCTGATGCAAGTCATCGACCACCGCGACGAGGGCGAGCCCGTGTTCATAGAAATAGAATAAACTCTCAAATTAATTTGCCGCAGCCACGCAGAAAGAGCGAGGTTGCGGCAAAATTTATCAAGAATTTGAGAATGAGAGAACATCCTGCGCTTCTTTGGAAATATATCTGGGAGAGGGTCTTACCGGGACTGCCTAACGAAGGAGCAATGCTTCTGTTTATCTTGTTTTTCTCCTTGCCATCCTTTTAAACGCCTGGCGATGGAACTTTTCTTCAGCCTTGATGACAGCGAGCACCTTGCCGGGAGAGAGCACCTTGCAGAATTTCAGATGATATTCCTGCTGAATTTTCTTCATCTCCACCTCTATCTTGTCGCACTCCTTGATGGTCTTGAGGCTTGCCGCATCATTGCTGGTGTCGGTATGAGCATAAAATCTCATCTTTCCGAACAGCGCGCGTTGCTTGTTCTGCATCTCCCTGAACAGAGGGAAAAAGCGTGAAGCCTCCATAGGTGTCAATCCCACCTCAGTGGTGATAAACTGCTCCATGTCCGCTTCAAACTTTGCGGGATTGAAACGGGGCGGCTGCGGTGGTTGCGCAAAAGCGACCAAAGACAGGAGCATGGTCACCATCCACAGTCCTAATCGTTGCTTGATATTCTTCATTCTGTTTTCTATTCTTTATTGAGCGTCCGCCATGTAGGCATACATATCGTTTGTGTCTGTCATCGTGTAGTCCGCCATCTGGTCAAAGCCCGACCAAGTGCTTGTCTGAACATGCTGACTGGATGCTGTGGCAGGCTGTGGCGTCATCTTCCCACTCCCCAGATGGAGGAGGAAAAGAGCCAGACAAGCTGCGCTGACGCTTCCGGCCGACCAGAGCAGTACAGACCGGTGCCACCACGGCTTGCGTTGACGCAAGGGCACGACAGTGGCTGCGGACTTCTTCGGCTGCTCGGGCAGCTGCATCTCCAACTGCTTGGCGAAGTTCTCGAAATAGTGGTCAGGAACCCTGAACGGATTCTCATGTCCAAGATGTGCCTCAATATATCTTTCGTCCTTATCCATATTTAATGATTCCTATGATTTTGTTCAACCCGGAAGTTGATGGTTTCTATGATATGATACTATGCTTAAGACGTATCAGATCTCAGATTGTTTAATCACCGCAGCGATTTTTTTCACGGCTAAGTGATAGCTGGCCTTCAAAGCGCCCTCACTGGTCCCCAGCACCTTGCTGATCTCAGAGTATTTCATATCGTCGTAGTATCTCATGCAGAAGACCGTACGCTGTACATCGGGCAACAGGGCGATGGCAGCCTGCAAAAGACGCTGTAGCCTGTCGCCATCGAAATAGCTGTCGGCCATCAGTTGTCGTGAAGCCGAAAGCAATGCCTCGTCGCCGGCCTCCGGCACAGTCCGCTGGCGCCGGAGGAAGTCCAGGGCCTCGTTGACGGCAATGCGGTAGAGCCATGTCGAGAGTTTTGCCTCACCCCGGAAGGAGTCCAGCTTGCTCCAGGCTTTCAAGAAAGTGTTTTGCAGAACATCGTTGGCATTGTCATGGGTCAGCACCATGCGTCGGATCTTCCAATACAGCGGTTCACTGTATAGCGCGACCATTTTGGAAAAGGCAGCCCGACAGGAAGAGGGATCTGTCAGTTCCCTCTTCAGTTCTCGGTCCTCATTCTTTGGAAAATGATCTTGTTGCCCCATGCTCTTGAAATGATTTAAAGGGTATTCTCCTCTTTTCAGTAGTTGGCCAGCCACGCCGCCATCACCTGGTCGTAGCCATAGACATCGTCATAGCGCTGAAGGACGCCATCGGCTGACGGCCACAGCGTGAAATAGGTGATGAAGACGGGCACCTTCGGCTCCACCTTCACCCTGCCCACGAGCATATCTCGCTTCAGCGTGTCGGCAACGGCGCGCTGCTCTTTGGTGAGATCCTCCTTCTTCTTGCCCAGGGGCGACACGTCGGCCTGCATCGAGTAAGCGATCTTTGCGGCCATCGCCTTCCGGCCGTCGCCTAAGAGAAACAATGCCAACTCGTAAGGATGCTCCACACGCACGCATCCATGGCTCACTCCCCGGTCTTCCTGTTGGAAGACGCCACGTGAGGACGTGTCATGGAGATAGATCGAGAAATCGTTGTCAAACCGGAAGATGATGCGTCCCAGGGCATTGCCTTTCCCGCCCTCCTGGATGACGAGATAGTCTCCACTCTCCAGCATGGCGCGGCTGCATTGCGACACGGGGATGTCCCGCCCCGTAGCCCGTTCACGGATAAAATAATGCTTGCTGCGGAAATATCCGGCACTCAATCTGTGGGCAAAGCTCTTCTTTACGATGCTCTTGGGGATGATCCACTGCGGGTTCACATCCATGCAATAGAAATAGCTCGACAGCAGCGGTGTCTTCGTCTCCAAAGATCCCGAGGCCACCCGCATCGTCAACGTCTTGTCTCCATTCACTGCCCAAAGATGATTAGCCGGAATGTTGACCAGCACAAAGCGCCGATGCGCATGGGGATAGTCGCTCAACCGCCACCGGCACCGCTCCATATTGATCAGCAGACGCGTGGCTCCATATCTGCGGCGCATTGCAGGATTGAGGTAGGTGCGGCGCAGACTGAGATACAAGGGGTCCTTCGGGCTGACGCTGCTCAGGAACGCTGACAGGCTGTCGGGGCGTACGGCGTGCAGGGCCTGCTGGAAGAAAGCGCGGTCGGGATGCTCCATCTTTAAGTCGAAGAGCGTCCTATATACTTTTGACTGTGAATCCCCATTTCTGAGATCCAGCCGGTTAAAGACATCCGTGGGATTGACAAAACCAAAGCGCTGCCCGCAGACATAGCGGAGATAGGCCTTGGTGAGATTATATTCCAACCGGGCTGCCACCTTGCTTGCCGTGTTGCGCTTGTCGAAGTCAAGCGATCTCATCCGCTGCAGGTCTCTTCTGATCTGCGGCATTCTGAACTTCGCCTCGCTGAAAC
This sequence comes from uncultured Prevotella sp., assembly GCA_900317685.1. Lineage (GTDB taxonomy): Bacteria > Bacteroidota > Bacteroidia > Bacteroidales > Bacteroidaceae > Prevotella. The sequence continues at coordinate 87,220 of ONHQ01000004.1, read as the reverse complement.
CGATGCTGTCCACTTCCCGCAGGTAAGCCAGCAATGTGTCGGCACGGCTGTCCACGCCTTTCCGGGTGATCCAGACGAGCGGGCGATGGCGCAGATAATAGCCTTTCACCCTACGATCCACCAACATCGAGTCGTTGTCGTTGCGGATCATAGAGTCCAAAGCTTCCTTCACCTTAAAACTGGTAATATGATCTTCGCGTTGACGTAGATCATCGTAATACGATAGCGTCAACTCAGTATTAGGGTTAGGCACATGTTCCCTACATGAGCCCAACAAAATAGCGAAAAGACAAATAATCCCTATACGTCCTTTCATCTGTCATTATTCCCTCTCTCAAAAAGAATTATCTGAGGGCAATCTTTCTCACTACGTTCCCAACCTTCACAATGTAGCAACCTTGTGGCAAGTTGAGATGATAGCTCTTGTCCGACCCGTCGACCCGGATGTTCATCACTTTCACACCCGTCACCTTATAGATGGACAAAGTCTGCCCTGCCGCACCTGTCACGCGCAGCACCGACTCACCGACAACCGAAATGCTGATAGCCTGGATGTCGTTCTCCACCCTGTCCATGTCAGGAACGGTAGAGATGGCCCAACTTGGGTTTGCTCCACCTAAGAGAGCAGATAGGACCATACATGAGACAAGTAGATATCTTTTCATACGCGTATATTTTCTTTTATTGCAAAGATAAACCTTTTAAGCAATAAACCCCAACATCTTATTGTGTATTTAGGATTTTTTAATAGCAGCAGGGCAGCTAACAACAGTTCAATGAAAGAAGTTGAAGCCTTCCATTTGCTATTTTCTTTTTATCAAGAATTTGAGAATTAGAGAATAACTTGCACACCGTTGTGAATTGATAAGAATTGGAGAATATGAGCAGCAAAGCTGCTTTCATTCTAATAATTCTTTTGAATTCCTGTCGATTGAAGAATTCTCTTATTCTCAAATTCTTGAGATAAAATAGACACAGAAATCTTTCGGTGAGCAGTTACAGCAGCCAATATATGTCTTTGGGACTTTGCCCGTTTCATAATAAAGACTTCCGTAGTAAGTTTTCGCGTTCATTATTTCATAGTATCGATTTTTATGTTTAAATTTGTGGTTCAGATAAGATCCTGTGGGAAGACTCTGCCTTATAAAAAGACAAGTAACTAAATATCCCAAAAGATATAAAGTGAATACGTTAATTATGACCCAGCAAGATACACATCATCCCCTCGACTTCGACGAATACATCCGTCAAGGTGAGCCGAACAAGAAAGAAAAAGCAAGCATCTGGCAGACAGCCATAGGCTTGCAGGCCGTCGATGGCTTGCAGACTTCTGATTATCTAAAGCAGACAGCACGCAAGCATATTGAAGGAGAAATAGACATTGACGAGGCTCGTCAGCTCATCAAGAGCTACTATCAGTCGAAGACACAACGTGAGCCTGACGATGATGAGAAGCAGGAGGCCGACAAGGTTTCTGCCAACATCACCAAGATACTTTCCTCACAGTCGCTCGACTTCACCACAGGTGGCTTTATCTCCATTCATCGCAGAGTTTTCGAAGGTGTGTTCAAGCATGCTGGCAGGCTAAGAGATTATGACATAACAAAGCGGGAATGGGTGCTGAACGGTGATACGGTGAATTATCTGAACTGGGAAGATCTGCGCCGTGCCATTGATTATGACATAGAACAAGAACGTCAATTCAGCTACAGAGGTATCTCTCCGGATGCTATGATTGGGCATATCAGCAAGTTTGTGTCAGGACTGTGGCAGATTCACCCATTCTGCGAGGGAAATACAAGAACAACGGCTGTATTTACGATACTCTATCTCCGCTCCATTGGCTTTGAGGTGAACAACGACATGTTTGCCCTTCATTCGTGGTATTTCAGAAATGCACTCGTCAGAGCAAACTACAAGAATGCCCGACTGGGTATAGACTATACACCTGTGTATCTTGAGAGGTTCTTCCGCAACTTGATATTAGGCGACAAATGGGATCTTCGCAACAGATACCTTCATGTCAGTGCAAGTGAGGAGTGGAAGAACCAGCCGAACTTGTCAGACCCGACAAGTACCCGACAAGTACCCGACAAGTACCCGACAAGTACCCGACAAGTTGAAGACTTGCTCCACACCGGCGACCCAAATATAATGAGTCTGATAATGGCTATTGGTGACAGCCAACTGTCAGTGAAGGAGATGATGTCAGCAGCAGAGTTGAAGAATCGGGAGAACTTCATGGATAATTATCTGAATCCGGCAATCGAAAACGGCTATGTCCGCTTGCTGTATCCCAATTCGCCACGACATCCACGACAGAAATATCTTCTGACTGTAAAAGGGCTAACCCTATACTATGATTCTCTGAATTCACTGGAAGAGTAAACGACGGCTATAGTAAACTTTTCCTGTTTTCATCACTTTTCTGTTATTCCGCTTTCACATCTTCCAAGATCAGACTGAACAGATAATCTGAGAGGCGGTTGAGATAGATACGAATCACCTCGGGGAAACTCATCTGACGGCTCAGCGTCACAAAGCGGCGCTCGCAGGTCCGGGCCTTAGCCCGCGCAAGATGCAGGGTAGCGTCGGCAACACTCCTTCCCGGAAGCAGAAAAGTGAAATGGCGGTGACGCCCCACCTCAGCGATATGTGCTTCCATCTTGTCGATGGATTGCTGCAACGCCAGCAAAGTATCCTCCTCCGCCTTGCCATTGCTGGCCACGATCGTCATCACGTCAGTGAGCTGACGCTGCACTGTCTCAAAAGGTTCTTGCTGTCCGCTTTGTGCCTTGCAGAGTCCAAGGAGAGCGTTGAGCTCGTCCATCTCTCCGTTGAGTTCGATCCTCATGTCGTCTTTCTCCACCCGATCTCCGGTGTAGAGCGATGTCGTGCCGTGGTCTCCCGTCTTGGTTGTGATAATCATATAACTCAGTATTAGCAGGTTAAAAATCAAATAATAGTTTACTTAATGCCGCTTGCCCAAGACGACATACACGATCACCGGCGCGCCGATGAGTGGCGTGATGGCATTGAGGGGCAACACCTCACCACTTCCCGGCATCGTGGTGAAGATGTTGCAGAGCAAGGCGATGGCACCGCCACACAATATCGTCACCGGCAACAGTCGCCGATGGTCGCTCGTGCCTATCATCAAGCGTGCAATATGCGGTACCGCCAAAGCAAGAAAAGCGATCGGACCGCAGTAGGCTGTCACCACAGCGGTGAGCAAACCGGTGAGCAGCAACAGCAGGTCACGCATGTGCTGGACTTTCACGCCGAGGTTCGTGGCATAGCCCTCACCCATGAGCAGTGCATTGAGCGGTTTGGCAAACAACAGCGACATGACGATGGCAACGATGGTCAGACCGGCAAACAGCGGCATCGCGTCCATCGAGACACCACCAAAGCTACCCATTCCCCACACCGAGAAGACCTTCACACCCTGCTCTGAGGCAAAGAAGTTGAGCAACGTGATCGCACTTGAAGCGACATAGCCCACCATCATGCCTAAGATGATCACCATCACACTGTTGCGTACCATGCGACTCGCGGCCCAAATCAGAGCCGTCACCGCCATAGCGCCCGCAAAGGCAGCAGCAACCGATGACAGCGCACTCAGCATAGAAGGCAACATAGTCACCGGGCTTAGCGTGACGAGAGCCACTGCAAGACTTGCCCCACTCGAGACACCGAAGACATCCGGTGCGGCCAAAGGATTGTGGAACACCGTCTGAAGCAACAAACCACTGACAGCAAGCGCACAGCCGGCCAACAATGCAGTGATGGCCTGTGGCAGACGTGTCTGCACGACGATATACTCCCATGCGCTCATCGGTGATGGCTCGCCCAGCAGTATGCCGGCCACATCACGCGCCGGAATATCCACGCTACCATGCAACAGACTCAATGCGAAAAACACCACAATGGCAGTGGACGACACTGCGATGCTTACCCCCCATCTCCTTTGACTCATGGATTTTAGTTGTTCTCCTTTCTATAATATCTCAGTTTGCCTAACTTTGCCTGAGGGTGCAACAGCTGGATGAACTCGCGCAACTGCCAGTCCGGGCGCCAGCTCACTTCCTCGAAGTAAGGCACCACCGAGCAGTCGCACACATAGATTTGTCCGGTTTTCATGGCTTTCAGCACGCCGTAGCCCTTGCATTCCTGCAGCAGAGTTTTCTTGGTCAATGGCTGTGGGCCGTTGTATTTCAGTGCCCACACATCGCTCTGCCCCGCCTTGGCAATGACCTGCTCCAGCGACAAAGGCAGACTGCCACTATGCCGGTCATCAGCAAAGGCATAGCGCCCGTGGGCATCATGGATGATAGCCGCTACCGTACTTTTTCCTCCTGGCATATACCATACGTTGCCCGTCATCCGCTCGGTGAGGATGCTTTTGCCCAATGGCAAACGGGCCGCATAGCTTTTCAGACTCTGATAAGTGCTGTCCACCACATGGAACAGCGAGTCGGCACGCGCTCCACAGTCAAACAGCCGACCGTAGTAGCGCATCCATTCCGCACGTCCCAATGCCGACGTCTCCATATAGTCGGCAGCCTGAATGATGGGGATACCCAGCCGCGACAATTGGGTGATCGCGGTGTTGCCCTCATAGGGACTGATGATGATGGCATCGGGATGCAAGGCGATGATCTTCTCTACATCAGGCGACATAGAGTTTCCGCAGTCCACGATTTTGCCCGCTTTTACCCGACGCTGTATGTCGGGGATGAGGATATATTGCAAGTCGCATACGCCGACGATGCGGTCTTGCAGATGAAGGTATTCCAGCAACTGACAATGCGATGTCGTGAACACGACCACACGACGAAGCGGACGCAAGGTACCATGGGCTTTCTCCTTGCTGCCAGCCTTGAGCAACAGCCACTGCTGCAAGACCTTACCTTGCTGCCAAGGGTCCATCACGGTGACGGAAGTCCCGTCGCCCTGATCATCCATCCTTAAGAATGAAGCATATCGCAGCCCGTTCTTGCCCTTGACATCATTAGCCCGACGGTAAGAGCAACTGCTCAGCAAACAGATGCCGATGAATATAAAGAGATAACCTTTCAGAAATTTCGTCATGTGTTGATTCTCTATGTTCCCTATATATAATAAGGTGTAAGCCGACTAATGAGTCTGTTTCCACCAAGCGGTCTTCTCCCGTCCTCTGATAGCCACGCTATTGAGACTTGGATCAGAGATGGTGATGCCACTGAAGGACTTTACCTCAAACTGATGCTCATTACCACGATAAAGCGCCGTGAACAAGGTAGGGGTAGTGGCTTTGTATTTCACGACCTCATCAAGCGCGGAATGGAATGCACTCTTCAGATTAGCATTCTTGCAGAGATGGTCGACATAGCTCCCCATGTCGTAAAAGATAGGAGTATTGTAGCCGTCGAGCACCTGCACGCTGTCACGCTGCGACTCATCGAAGGTATAATTCTTATTGATTTCCTTCATCACCGTGGCCAGCTGGTCCACTTTTCGGCAATCGATGGCAGAAAGCGCGCCACAGGGCACAGTATAATTTGAATAGAACGAGTGGAAGCCATTGACGATAGACTCATACCGGGGAGTAGAGTTGTCCAGGTAATTCCACAAAGAATAATAAGGCATGCCCATCGCCATCACCTCAGAGGTAGAGGCGATGAGATAGTTGGTGACATCTCTCAGCTCGTATGCCACTTCGATGTTGGCCATATAGCAATCATCGAAAAGAATGTATTGTGCCTTCATGCCGGACTGCCGCAAAGCCGCCGCCAAGTCTGGAATATCGAAAGCATAGTTCATATCGGAGGCGCTTCCGAAAAAGCGCGTAGTGGTAAATGTCGGCAGCGCATCATCAGGGACGGGATAAGCCCCTGTGCCCGTTGTCGATGGCGAAAAGCGTTTAGCCGATGAAGCGGAACGGCTCCAGTCGCTCTTATAGGTCCAACCGGTACCATGCCCGCCGACGATGAGCGCATAGTTGAGTGCGTATGCGTTTTGCTGCACGTCAGAAAACACCTCTGCCATGCCCTGTGTCGTGTCATACTCGTTGCCCGTATATTCCTTAATCGTATGATGCTCAATCTGCCCATTCTCATAGGTGATCTCATAGAGCGATGAGGACTGTGATGACTTGGAGAGGAAGACCAGCACCCGACCGTTCATGCCTTTCTCATCGACGATGGCACTCTCAATGCTGTCGAGGTTCTCCTTCAACTCGTTATAGAGTCCCACACCCGACTGGGAGCCTGACCACGGCATAAAGATGAGAATTGTCTGCTTGTTGATCGTGTTCACGTCCACGCTGTCGTCACTGCATGAGGTCAGCACCAAAGAGAGCATACTGACACAAGCAAACAAAAAAAGAAAGATACGGTGCTTCATTTACGATTTATTAAAGACTCCCCCGCCCTAAAGAGGGTGGGGGAATATAAAAAAGAGATTCTTTACTTATTTAGCTTTCAAATGGCTGAGCGACTCCTTCAGCGCGGCAATCTTCTCCTCGGAGTCTTGCTGCTTCTTGCGCTCACGGGCCACGACGGCCTCTGGTGCATGGGCAATGAAGTTCTCGTTGGCGAGTTTCTTCTGAATGCCAGCCAGGAAGCCTTCAAGATGCTGGAGTTCTTTCTCCTGCTTCTCGATCTCAGCCTTGACATCGATAAGGTCGCCCACCGGCACAGCATACTCCTGAGTGCCGACCATGAAGACGCTGGCGTCAGCAGACTTGTCGCTCACGGTCTCTACGCTCTCCACGTTGGCCATCTTCTTCACGATGTCGTCGTAGGCAGCATAGGGATTGGCGGCCACAGCCTGGAGCTTCAGTGCTTTCTTCGGTGCGATGTTCTTCTGGTTGCGAATGGTACGCACGCCGGAGATCACCTGCTTGACCTGCTCCATCTCGTCGCAGAGCTTCTTGTCGTCGTCGTTGGGAGCAGAGATGTTGAGCGTAGCCTTCATAATGCTCTCACCATCCTTGCGGTCATAGAGATGTTGCCAAAGCTCCTCGGTGATGAACGGCATGAACGGATGCAGCATCTTCAGCAGATCGTCGAAGAAGTGGAGCGTAGCCTGATAGGTGGCAGTGTCGATGGGCTTGCCATATTCGGGCTTCACCATCTCGAGATACCAACTTGAGAACTCGTCCCAGAACAGACGGTAGACGGTCATCAGTGCCTCAGAGATGCGGTAGGTCTTGAACTGGTCGTCCATGATGGCGTTGACCTCTTTCATCTTGGCAGTGAACCAGGCCACAGCCTGCTTGTTGGCCTCGGGCGTAGCCAGACTGTCATCGGTCTGCCAGCCCTGTACGAGACGGAAGGCGTTCCAAATCTTGTTGTTGAAGTTACGGCCCTGCTCGCAGAGGCTCTCGTCGAAGAGGATGTCGTTGCCGGCAGGAGCGGAGAGCATCATGCCCATGCGCACACCGTCGGCACCGTACTGCTCGATGAGCTTCAACGGGTCGGGGGAGTTGCCGAGGCTCTTCGACATCTTGCGGCCGAGCTTGTCGCGCACGATACCGGTGAAGTAGACATGCTTGAACGGCATCTGTCCACGATACTCGTAACCGGCCATGATCATGCGGGCCACCCAGAAGAAGATGATGTCCGGACCGGTGACAAGGTCGGAGGTCGGGTAATAGTATTTGATATCGGGGTTGTCGGGATGGTTGATGCCATCGAAGACCGAGATCGGCCACAACCAGGAAGAGAACCACGTGTCGAGGCAATCGCTCTCCTGCTCCAGGTCGGCGGCGGTCAGAGCCGCGTTCTTCTCCTGCGCGAGCTTCAAAGCCTCCTCGGCCGTCTCAGCCACGACAAAGTCACGCTTGCCGTCGGCAGTCTTGAAATAGTAAGCCGGGATGCGGTGGCCCCACCACAGCTGACGCGAGATACACCAGTCCTTGATGTTCTCCAGCCAGTGGCGATAGGTGTTTTTGTATTTCTTGGGATAGAACTCAATGTCGTCGTCCATCACCGGAGGCAGGGCGATGTCAGCGAAGTGCTGCATCTTCAGGAACCACTGGGTGGAGAGCTTCGGCTCGATAGGCACATTGGTGCGCTCGGAGAAGCCCACCTTGTTGTCATAGTCCTCGATCTTCTCCATCAGTCCGGCATTGGTCAGATCCTTGGCAATCTGCTTGCGCACATCCATACGGTCCTGACCGACATAGAGTCCGGCAGCCTCAGAGATGGTACCATTGTCGTTGAAGATGTCGATAGTCTCCAAGTGGTGCTTCAGTCCGAGCATGTGGTCGTTGACATCGTGAGCAGGGGTAACCTTCAGACAGCCGGTACCGAACTGTATGTCGACGTAACTGTCCTCGATGACGGGAATCACACGGTTCACCAGGGGCACGATGACGTGCTTGCCCTTGAGCCACGTGTTTTTCACGTCCTCGGGGTTGATGCACATTGCCGAGTCGCCCATGATGGTCTCAGGACGTGTGGTGGCCACGACAGCGTAGTAGCCTTTCTCGTCCTTATGCATGACGTTGCCCTCGTCCTTGCGCTCAATAGACGCCTGGTCCTCAGGAGCAACATAGTATTTCAGATAGTAGAGCTTGGAGTGCTCGTCCTTGTAGACGACCTCCTCATCCGACAGTGCGGTCTGGGCTTTCGGATCCCAGTTGACCATGCGCACGCCACGATAGATGTAGCCCTTGCGATAGAGGTCGACAAAGACCTTGATGACGCCTTTGGAGCGTGTCTCGTCCATGGTGAAGGCAGTGCGGTCCCAGTCGCAGGAGCAGCCGAGCTTGCGGAGCTGCTTGAGGATGATGCCGCCATGCTCGCGTGTCCAGTCCCAGGCATGCTCAAGGAACTGTTCGCGCGTGAGGTCGGTCTTCTTGATGCCCTGCTCAGCGAGCTTGCCGACGACCTTGGCCTCAGTGGCGATAGAGGCGTGGTCGGTTCCGGGCACCCAGCAGGCGTTCTTTCCCTCCATGCGCGCACGGCGCACGAGGATATCCTGAATGGTATTGTTAAGCATGTGACCCATGTGCAGCACACCCGTCACGTTTGGTGGGGGAATGACGATGGTATAGGGTTCGCGATTGTCAGGCTTGGAGCTGAAAAGTTTGTGGTCCAGCCAGTACTCATACCACTTCGACTCTACTTCTTTCGGGTCGTACTTACTTGCTAATTCCATGTATTCTTATCTTTTATACCTTATTTTATAATTAATGCTGCAAAAGTACGAAAAATCCCCCGAAAATCAGTAACTTTGCATCAAAAAGATAAACGAAGTGCATACACGCGAAGAAAAATTGAGAGCTTTCGGGCGATTGCTCGATGTACAGCACCGGCTGCGCAAGGAATGTCCCTGGGACAAGAAGCAAACCATGGAGAGCCTCCGACCCAACACCATCGAGGAGGTTTTTGAGCTCGCCGACGCTCTGATGCGCCACGATTACCACGAGGTGATGAAGGAATTGGGCGATGTCATGGAGCATGTTGTCTTCTATGCGCTCATCGGCGACGAGGCCGGGGAGTTCGACATGGCGGACGTCTGCAACCGCGAGGCCGACAAGCTGATGTTCCGTCATCCATTCATCGACTGGAACAACTCGCAAGGCGACTGGACGATCGACAACGAGCCCTTCTCGGTGTCGGCCACAGACATGACCATCAACGCCAAGGGACAGGTGGTCTACAAAGACAGCGAGGCCGGCGGCTCCCAGGATGCCGACAAGCCCAAGACAGCTGCCGGCGTGGAACAGACGTGGGAACAGATCAAGCAACGTGAGCGCGACGGCAACACCAGCGTACTCAGCGGTGTGCCAGCAGCCCTGCCCTCGCTCATCAAGGCTTACCGCATCCAGGACAAAGCACGCAACGTGGGCTTTGACTGGCAGAAAAAAGAAGATGTCTGGGACAAGGTGAAAGAGGAGATGGGCGAACTGGAGACAGAGCTGAAGAAGGAGGACAAGGAAAACTCCACCAAGGAGCTGGGCGACTTCCTTTTCAGCGTCATCAATGCCGCACGCCTCTATCATCTCAACCCCGACAACGCGCTGGAGCACACCAACCGCAAGTTCATCTCACGCTTCGGCTATATCGAGCAGAAAGCCAAAGAGCAAGGCAAGAGTCTCAAGGACATGACACTCGGCGAGATGGATGCCCTCTGGAACGAAGCCAAAAGCGTGCTGAAAGACAAGTAATACCGTTGCTCGAAACGGGCACTGGATCTTTTAAGCAGAATGTTGATTATCGAACCCTATAAAACCAAAGCAAGATGAAGAATATCACGTTGATATGCCTTGCTGCCCTGGTCACGGCGTTTGCCATGACGGGCTGCAACGGAAAGAGCACAAAGACGACAGCCGGAAACAAAGACTCCGTGAAAGCCGAAGCCACTACAGACTCCACCATCTATGGTGTCTGCGGTGACGGCACGTCCATGAACGTCGTACAGCTGATCACCGATGCCGGCGACAGCATCGAATTTGAGTTGCCACAAACCGACGACGGCACGGACGCTGTGCTCGGCGGATTGCTTGCCGGCGACCGTTTGGCTGTCATTGCCGGTGGAACGATGGACGGCATGAAGGTGGCTAAGAAGGTCATCAACCTCACCACATTGCAAGGCAAATGGACAAGTCTCGACAAGAACTTCGAGATTCTTGAGGGCGGTACGGTGAAGTCTAACGTGCAGGCTGAGAAGAATCCATGGACCAGCTGGAAGATCCTCAACGGACAGCTGGTGCTCAACGCCGACACTTTCAGCATTGACCGACTGGGCGGCGACTCGCTCTACCTTGAGAACCGCCAGGGTATCTTCGTCTACACACGACAGAAATAAATGGAGCCTTTCCTCATACATATCTTAGGCTGTGGAAGTGCCCTGCCTACACTCCGACACAGTGCTTCCTCGCAAGTCATCGAACTGCGGGGCAAACTCTTTATGATCGACTGTGGCGAGGGCACACAACTGCAGATGCGGAAATACCATATCAGCTTCACAAAGATACAGACGGTGTTTATCTCGCATCTCCACGGTGACCACTGCTTCGGACTGATAGGCCTCATCTCCACCATGGGCATGTTGGGGCGTACTGCACCGCTGCACGTCTATGCACCGAAAGAGATGGGACCGTTGCTTGACATGCAACTGAAAATGTTCTGTACGGGACTGGAATTCAACGTGGTCTTTCACGCCGTTGACACCACAAAACACCAGATCATCTACGACGACCGCAGCCTGACCGTGGAGTCGCTGCCCTTGAAGCATCGGGTGCCCTGCAATGGCTTTCTCTTCCGCGAGAAGGCTACCCTGCCCCACATTCGCCGCGACATGATCGACTGCTACGAGATACCGGTGTCACAGATCAACAACATCAAACTCGGTGCCGACTGGACAACCGAGGACGGCGAGGTCATCCCCAACAGTCGTCTGGTCACTCCTGCCGACAAAAGCCGCAGCTATGCATATTGCAGCGACACCCGTTTCATCCCTTCGCTCCATCAGCTTATCGAGGGCGTCGACGTGCTCTACCACGACTCCACCTACGACAAGAGCATGGAGGAGCGGGCTGCGCTATACAACCACTCTACGTCAACGCAAGCTGCAATGGTGGCTAAAGATGCGCATGTCGGGCAACTGCTGTTAGGCCATTTCAGTGCACGATATGACAACGAGGAGGGTATTCTCCATGAGGCAAGGGAGATCTTCCCCAATACTCAGTTGACTGACGAGGGTATGACTTTCCCCATCTTAACAAAGTAGAAGACCACGAAAAACAAAAACACCAATATGGCAAAAATAGGTAAATGGATAGGTGGCTTCCTGGGCTTGATCACCGCCGGACCTCTCGGCGCACTGGCAGGCTTTGTCTTAGGTTCCATCTTCGACTCCAGCGTGGATGCTGTCAACGCCGATGGCGGTGAGGCTTACGCACAACAACATATCTACGAGGGCGAGCGCAATACGTTCCGCTTCTCCCTGCTCGTGCTGGCTTCCTATATCATCAAAGCCGACGGCAAGGTGATGCATTCCGAAATGAATGTGGTGCGCAACTGGCTGAGGGTGAATTTTGGCGAGGAGGCTGTAGAGGAAGGTGAGGACATCTTGCTGAAACTTTTTGAGCAGCAGAAACGACTTGGTGCTGAGGAGTACCGAAGTGCCGTCATCAGCAGTTGTCACCAGCTCCGGCAGAACATGCTCTATGAGCAGCGACTGCAACTGCTCAACTTCCTGGCGATGATCGCGCAGGCCGATGGTGTGGTGACTCCGCAAGAGGTCAGCGCGCTGAAGGAGTGTGCGGTAGGACTGGGACTGAGCGAGGCTGACGTTGACGCCATGCTCAACCTGAAAGACGCTGGCACGAGTCTCGATGCTGCCTATAAGGTCTTGGGCGTGGCACCGACGGCTACGGACGACGAGGTAAAGGCTGCTTATCGACAACTGGCCTTGAAAAACCACCCCGACCGTGTGGCGACGCTCGGTGAGGACGTCAGAAAAGCTGCAGAGAAGAAGTTCCAGGAGATCAATGCCGCAAAAGAGACGATTTGGAAAGCAAGAGGATTGTAGGCCAGTCAGTTGCTATCACACTGAAAACAATAATAAAACCGCCTTCTGCTTTGGGGAAACAAAGCAGAAGGCGGTTTTGTTGTTATGCACGTTTCATGATTGAGCGGACCATGTGGCGGTTCTTCGATGTGTCTCGCTTGCAGGAGACGTGGAGCCAGGTGGTGTGGCCGGAACGTTCCCAGAGGAGTTGGTCGAAGGTGCAGTTGTCCATGATCCATCGCATCCATTCGCGGCCCTCTTCTATTGATGGGAGGTGGAGGTCGGCGGCCTCGCCTTGCTGGTGCTGGGAGTTGGAGACACCACCAACGGCTCGGTTGAGCTGGGGACAGCGGTAGCCGCTGCTGATGGTGATGGCATGACCGACATGTGCGCGAAGAGGTTCCAATACGTACTGACAGAGGGCGCGGAGGTTGGGGACGAGAGCCGCAGGGATGGTGTTGTCGATGCCCAATCGGTCGGCTGTGGTGGAACGGGTGAACTCGGAGAGGGTGAAATGGGGAGAAAGAGACATAGCTAATGTTTAATTTTTAATGTTTAATGTTTAGTGATTACTTGAGTTTCCAAAAGATTCGCCCGATAAAGAACACGAGCGAGAGGAAGCCGACAAAAGCGAGAGCCTTGGCATACCAGGGTGTGTATTTCTCCACTCGCGTTTTGACAACCTGCACCTCGTAAGGGATGGAATCGAGCTTGATCACTTTCAACGTGTCGTGGAGAAGATGATAACGATGCTCCACATGAGTGTCGCGGATGAACAGTGTGTCTGTTGAGTTAGGCGTTAGGAGATAGGAGGTAGGAGTTGATGCGGTCGGACGGATTCCAACACGATACTCTTCCGTGTGGTCGTTCTGGATGAAGACCGAGTCGTAACGGAGGTTGGTGAGGTAGAGCGTGTCGTGAGTGACGCGCTCGGTGACAGCAAGACGTTGGGTTGACTTGCAACCGATTACAAGCAGGAAAACTGCAAGGATGATGAAAAAACTGTTTGTTTTCATGTTGATTGGAATTTAATGTTGAATCTACGGTCAATGACCGCAGGAATAATTATGCATTATGCATTATGAATTGTAATCGTTACTCCCCTTCCTCGCTCCACGGCCTTGCGGATGCGCTCGTAGAGGTTGTCGAAGGTTTGCTTGGAGTGGATGACGAGACCGTTGGAACGATACGTGCCCACGAGGATGGCACCATCCGTGCGGTTGCACACACCATTGCCAAAAGCCAACCGGGGACAGAAGGGCATGGGCAGTTTCTTCGGATGAGACGGTAATAAGTCCTCTTCCTCAGGACATTTGTCGAGGCGGTCGATAAGGCTCATAGCCGCCTTCTCATTCTTATTTGCCGTTCGCTTGCAGAGCGGGCAATCGTGGCAACTGTCTGGGCTGACGATAAGCGGAACGATTCTGCTTCTTACCCGGCACTTGTCGAGCCGTATCGTGTAACGGCCTTCGGGAAGATGGCAGTCTGCATTCTCGGTGGTGTCGCAGATATGCTTGCCGTCGATCGTGAGTCGCCCGTCGAGGGCGATAGTGGTTTTGCGTATGCGAGTGATGATGATGTTCATAATCAATGATGTTTAATGAATTAAGGTGTTAACCATGCAACTTGTTAACCTTTCCTGTTCTCACGGCCGCCCAATATTGTCCCACGTCCTTGTAGCCTTCGGGCAGTTGATGGCGTGTGATGGATGGGAGGAGGTCGCGCAGTTCGAGGAACAGGCGCTCGCCGGGTGCATCCTGATCGGGGTACATGTGGAAGGTGGTGTCCTTCTCTTTATCCAATGATTGGAGCATCTTTGCGTCCTCCGGCTTTAAAAGTGTGGCCGATGGGATGGCGATGGCTTGCAGTCCGGCACTCATCAGCGCCATGCAGTCGGTCACGCCCTCGGAGATGAAGAGCGGCTCTTTCCGTTGGAGCGTCTTCAAAACAGGTAGATTGAAGATGCCACAATGCGAACCACGAGGGAACTGGAAACGCGGCTTGTTCTCCCTGCCCAGATAACGCGCCTGAACGGAGAGCAGCTTCCCGTCGATGTCCTTGTAGGGAATGAGCAGCGAGGGTGCGTTGAACCATCCATCGTTGACATTGCCCGACATGGGTACGGGACAGGCAATCGACGAGAGACCGAGGTCGGACACCACCTGAGGTGAGAGCCTCCGCTCACCATAGAGGAAACTTTGAGCCTCCGCTATGAGCATGGGCTGGGCCATGAGCAAGGACAGGTGGCGGATGTCGGGACCTTGCTCGATGATGTCAGGATGAGGAACATGCCGGACGTGGACAGGCTTGATATTCTGCCACCGCGCAGCATGTTGCTCCTCGTCGAAATAGATGCCGAAGGCATTCCCCAGCCATTTGCACGCATCCACAAATCCCAGGTGCAGCATCTCCTTGGCCAAGTCTATGGGACCGCCATGGGCTCCGCAGACAAAGCATCGGTAGGTGTTGTGCCGGAGGTAGAACGTGAGTGACGGACGTGTGTCGTCGTGGAACGGACAGAGGGCCCGGTGTCGGCACACATCCAGTCCCAGCCGCTCGGCAACCTGCTCGATGGGCAAGTCTTGCAATCGTAGTATTGTTTCTCTTGAAATCATCTTATTGACAAAGTTTTTCGTAAACATAATGTTGAGTTTCCTTGATCCATCCCTTTGCTTTCCACTTGGAGACGAAGATCTTGGTCTCTGTGGTCAGCTCCATGCGCTTGATGAGCTCATCGAGCTGGTCGCGCGTGAAGGGTGATGTGAGCTGGTCGAAGAGTGGCACCCGCGTCTGGCTTTCGCCTTGTATGCGCTGGGCTGACAGTTCCTCAAACCGCTTGCCCCATTTGTGCAACATCGAGTCGAGGATGTACTGGGCGCAGAAAAGGTAGATGCGCTTGCAATATTTCTTTGCCCTCGTGGTGCCGCAGTCAGAAATCTGGTACAGATAATAGCACAGGGTGGCAATGCGGAAAGCCGAAACCGACGAGCGCTTGAAGAACGTATTGTGGGCTCGCGAGCCGGAGCGCAGAATCTCGCGGTTCTGCTCACCACACCAGTCGCGGATGGTGGGAAAGAGCCAGTTCATGTCGATGAACATCTCCGGCTTTATGGTGCCATCCTCGGCATAGACATCGTGGTCCATGCGGTCGAGCGCCTGGTCGATGACTGCCTGCTGCTTCTCGGTGAGGCGGCGGAAGATTGGAGCGTCCTCGCCCAAGGCATCGTCGAGTTCCACGAGGATGGTGCGCGTCACTCCACCTCCCTCAATGAAACCCTTGTCGGCATACTGGTCGAGTGCCGATGGTGTGGAAAGGTAGAGCGAGCATTGCAGAATATCTACCGTGGCCGAATAGGAGTTGTCCGAGAGATAGTCCACGCCATAGAGCGACCCGAGGTCATAGCTCGTGCGGGCGATGGTCTTGATGTTGCTGAAGGCCCTGCGGTTCGACTCCACGGCCGCCGACAGCTCGTCGGTGAACGACCAGAGTGTGAGCGGCGTGCCAAAATAGCGCTGTGGCGCGTCGGCTCGCTTGATGAGCTGGGCGATGGAGATTGAGATGGGACAGGTGCGGATGACGGTTTTCGGCGGGTCGGGCAGCTTCTCGGTTTTTGAGGCCGTCTGCTTCAGTTCACGGTAGGCCTGTTCCTGCCGCCGTTGTTCATCGTCGCGCTTTTTCAAGGTCTTCATGATGACCTTCTCCACGTTGTTTCTTGCGAACGACTTGCCCGACGACTGTTCGCCTGAGATGATGCACTGGAGCAGCAAGGCGTGAGGATCGGAGTCGAAAGGATAATAAGCCCGGATGCGCGTGGCTATGGCGGCCAGGCAAGGTGCGGCAGCAAAAAACGTAGGCACCTTGAAGTTGGCCGGTGCATTGCTCACCAGCTCGCGGATTACTGGCGGCAGCATTCTGTCCGGGATGAGAGGATATTTTATTTCTGACATGGCTATAAGCTTAATCGATTATAGTAAAAGCGTCCAAGAGTTCGGTATAGACGCGGAAAGCCAAATCCTTATGGTCGGAGACCGCGGAGGCGTCGATGGTCTTCATGTGGATTTGGTAGCGGCCGTTCTGCATGTGGACCAGCGAGCAGTAGCGTCCGTCGAAGAGCTTCGGGTTGCGATGCACGGGATGACCGTTCCGGACGGCCTCCTCAAAGATGTAGTGGTCCTCGCCGTCGCGGGTGAGCACTCCGCGGTAACTGCGGCCCTCGCGGAGCAGGGCGTCTTCCTGCATGATTGTCTTCAGGTCGATGCAGAGGTTGGTGTTCTTCTTCATGTTCAAAAAGCGTTTGAAGTGTTGATTTTAATGATGTCGCG
Source organism: uncultured Prevotella sp. (assembly GCA_900317685.1). Lineage (GTDB taxonomy): Bacteria > Bacteroidota > Bacteroidia > Bacteroidales > Bacteroidaceae > Prevotella. Next base: position 70,387 of record ONHQ01000004.1, on the reverse strand, counting down.
CACGGTGCAGTCCATATAGTACTGTCCGTTGTATTCACGGTGAGAGAATCGCAGCGAAGCCGCCACGATGTCGTTCTGATAGAACTTCAGCGAAGCCATGTTGCCGAGCATCGTGGCCACTATGGAGTTCTCATACTTGCCGCCGAGCTCCTGAAGCACGAGCGAGCATTTCTGTGTCTGCGTGCCGTCCTGCTTCTGGATGCTGACGGCAGCGGTCTGGGTGATAACACGAAAAATCTGAGTCATAATCGAAATATTTTTATGATTACGTTGGCAAAGGTAGTCCAACTCCAATAGTGCCACAAGAAAGAAAGTCGAAGACAACTTTCTTTCATCTTTCATACTGATAATCAGTTGATTATATTTTTTATTAAAAGGAAATGCACCAAGAAGGGATTAAGAATTCACGGATACCAATAATTTTATTCAAAAGTTAAATAAAGAAAATAATTGCCTATATTTCACTTATAAATAAAATAAAACGCCTATATTTGCAATATAAACAGCTAAGAACTTATAAAACAAAGAGGTATGCGTGAATTGGACTTAGTTCTTGTCAATGAGACAGACAATTGTACTGTTTATAGCATTCAGTTCCTTTCAGAAGATGAGAGTGAGTTTGAACGCTTCTACAACAAGTTTAAAGATGATGCTGAGTACAACCCTGATCTCATGCGGATAGTAGCTTTCATCAACAAGATAGCTACAAATGGTGCTTTCGAGCGCTACTTCCGTCCCGAGGGTAGAATGTCAGACCATGTGGTTGCGTTGCCCGTAGTAAAATCAAAACTGCGTCTGTATTGCCTTCGCCTGTCTGATAAAATATTGGTCTTGGGCAATGGTGACGTGAAGACAACTCGAACCTATGATGAGAATGATACGCTCCGTGGGTGTGTCTTGGATTTACAAAAGTTTGAAAGACTTCTTAAAGAGGGAACAGATAAAGGAACTGTTAGAATAACGGAAAAACATATTGAAACTGATAATATTTTCGAATTATGAGAACGATGACTACTTCATTCCAGCAAATGGTCTCACGAGTCCCCAAGGATGTGATGACCGAGGTTGATCTCTCCTTTGCAATAGCAGATGAGATTAACAAGCTCATGCTCGAAAAAGGGCTGACCAAAAAGCAGTTTGCTGACGCGCTTGGCAAGAAGCCGAGTGAGGTAACAAAATGGCTCAGCGGACAGCATAATTTTACAATTAAGACGTTAGCCATGTTGTCCTCTTTTTTTGGCAAGTCACTCATTGTTACACCCAAAAATCTATAAGCCGAACAAGAAAGATGAAAATTGAAATCACGGGAAATCCTGGGACAGGAAACACTTTCAGCGAAGTCCACATCGGCTATGTAAACAACTACAACCCCAATGCCACCACCGTAGTACAGAACTACTACGATGGAAAGCAACCCGCCTCCGGCAATCCTCCAAGGGAGGTTGCCGAGTCTAATCAGCATAATGCCAAAAGCCAACCTCTGAGTGAAGAGCAACGCAGCCAGCTCCGCAAGCAGATTAAGGACTATGTGAATCAGCTCTCACCTAACTATGTGACAGCTGATTGGCGCGACCGATACGATCAACTGTGGGATGCCATCATTGATCTGCCGGAGGTCAGCGCAAAAATATATGATCATGGCCATCAAGATTGGCCTTTTAACGGCTATTTAATCGCCCACATCATGCATCTCCTTAGGGAGAAAGGCATTATCAAACAAGAGAAAGACGCAACTCTTGCCAGAGCACTGGAAGAAAAAGGCGTAGATTCTTCCATTCGCCGACAGTTGAGTTATACCATCCCAGATAATGACATGCACCAAGCTATAATCAACCTCATAAAAACGTACCCAAACCGAAAGATATGAATCAACTGTCTATCAGTGGCGACCCGGGGCACCACAATCTGTTCGAAGAAACCAAAATTCATCATGCCGAAAACGTTAACCCGAACTTAAAAACCCTTATCCAATACATCAATCCGCCAACCATATCACCCCGTCCCATGATCCTCACAAAGATCATCAACAAGCTGGCTGACTGTGACGAGGAGAAGGAGGCGGTGACGGAATTCGATACCGCATTGTTTTACATCCCAAGCAAAATCCGGCTCAACGATCTGAAGCGATGGGAGGAGGAAATAAAATGCTACACGCCCTACTCAGCCGACCTGCAAAGAATCTATGATGAGTTTGACAAGCAAGGAAAAAACAAGAGAGTCAGGGTCATGCGCTTTCTCCATAGCGAATACCGGCGGCTGGCAGACTCGTTTCATGGCGACGAACTCTTCGACCATTTGAAGGACCTGATGGTCGGCAAGGTGTCGCAGGACCACACGCTCAATGAAGACATGGAACAGGAAGTGCTTGAGGACAACGTGAAAATTGTGCTGGTGGATGCTTTCATCAACTGTGAGATTTTTGAAAAACCAAAGGAGGAGCCATGCTGATCGACAAGAACATTTCACCCGACAACTTCGTCTATCTCAACGCGGCCTATGTCCTTGGCGTGCTGCTGCGCGACCATGAACTCTCGCTCGCCGACCTATACGTCGAGGTGAGGCGAGTCAGGCGCATGAGCTTCTCCATGTTCACGCTCTGTCTCGACTGGCTCTATCTCATCAATGCCATCACCATCACCAACGAAACAATCGCATTATGTTCCTCAAACAACTGAAAATAACCAATGAAGATGGTCTCATCCGTCAGATTGACTTCCGCTTAGGAATGAACTTCATCGTCGATGAGACGCAAGGCGAAACGGCCGACACGGGCAACAACGTGGGTAAGACCACCTTGCTCCGACTCATAGACTTCTGCCTTGGCGGTGAGCCTCAGAAGGTTTATTCCACTGACAAAAGCACCAATGACCTGGTGAAACGGTTTCTTCAAGAAACATGTGTCACCGTGGAATTACACTTGCAGGACTCCCTGTTAAAACCTGAGCGCCAGGTTTGCATTCGCAGAGGCTTCGGCAGGGGTAGAAATGCCGTCTGCGAAATCAACGGTAAGGCCGTCGTGTCAAAGGATCTCGCCCTGCACTTGCAGCAAGCCTTTTGGGGCATTCAGATCACAAAGCCTTCCTTCCGCCAAATCATTTCCCATTCCCTTCGTATCGATGACGACAAGCTCAATAGCGTGATGCAAACCTTCCCCACGAGTTTTGCACGGGGTGAAGAATATGAGGCGCTCCATCTGTTTATGTTTGGGGCCGATACTAAAAAGATAAAGGCCAAAGTAGAGTTGAGAAGGAGCATCCATGACGATGAGACCTTCCGCAATCGACTCGAAAAGGAAGGGGAATTGGGCTCGCAAAAGGCGAGACTCGCCATGGTTGACAAAGATATCGAAAGGCTTGAGGCACAGAAAAACATCCTGAGTGTCAATCCCGACTTTGAGGCGGATCTCGACCGCATGGCCTTCGTCAAGAGTCAGCTCGGCAGGTTGGGCGCAGAGTTGGGCAGTCTGCAAGTGCGCCGGGATTTGATACTGGAGGCTACTGAGGAGATGAAACAGCAAAAGGCCAAAGCCAACGCCGACCAGGTGCGCGCCATCTATGAGCAGGCCAAGGCTTTCAACCAGAAGTTGCACCACACCTTCGAGCAGCTGCTCACCTTCCACAACGAGATGCTTGCCCGCCGTTCACTATTCATCGACGACGAGCTGCCACAACTCAACTCGGACATCGACGCCTGCAAGGCCGACATTTTCAGATTGCGTGACGAGGAGCTTGAACTGAAGAAGATGCTCAACCTCTCGGTCTCCTACGAGACCTTCGACAAGATTCTGACCGACCTGAATCTGAAGTACCAGGAGAAAGGCGAGCTGGAACATAGCGTCAGCCAACTTCAGGATGTCGCTGACCGCATCAGCGAGAAACAGGCCAGGCTCGATGCCATCAACGAAGGGCTCTACTCCAAAGCACATCAGGCGCTTGTGCAAAAGCAATTGGATAAATTCAACGCATACTTCTCTACCGTTTCCCGGCGGATTTATGGTGTGGATGCGCTCATGGCATACGACATACACGACAAGGGCGGTAAAAAATACTATGAGTTCATGCCCGTCGACAACGACAGTTTCAGCACCGGCAAGAAGCAGGGCGAAATCATGTGCTTCGACTTGGCCTACATCCCATTTGCCGATGCCGAGAAGATTCCGTGTCTCCACTTCATCCTCAACGACAAGAAAGAGCTGCTCTCAAATAACCAACTGGAACTTGCGGCAAAGTATGTGGAGGAGCGCCATGACACCCAGTTCATCGTGGCCATGCTATCCGACAAGATGCCCGAACCGCTCCGACAGCCCAAGTACATCGTTCAGACCCTCCGGCTTAATGACCGCCTCCTCCGCATAGAGCAGTCGGCATGGTATATCAAGAATAAGGGATAGAAAGATGAGAGTTAGGAATTAGGAGTTTGAGCGGCTGGATTAAGGGTTTAGAGAGCTTGGTTGCAAGGTTGCCTGGTTAACTCTTAAAAACATAGCCTACACTCTTTCCACGCTCCTAACTCCTAATTCCTAACTCAAACAACTTCTAACTCAAAATGCACCTTATATATCGCGCACGCGCGATACCTATATATACATCCTTCCTAAGAAATAAAAAAATAAAGTATTAGTAGGGGCTTTAGAGGGAAGCAGAGCTCACGCCCACATGCGTATATAATAAATCAGGCATGCAACCATGCAACTTTGCAACCATCCGGCCTCTACAATCTGCTACTTCTATAGCCCCCCTCAGAAGACCCTGGTTTTATTTCCTCCCGAGGAAAATTTTACTGCATCCCGAGGAAATAAAAAAGACTCATTCGGACTGTCATGGGATAGCATACGGGGGGCTTAGGAGCAAATAGCGAACATTTTCCACTTTAAGGCTTTGATGAATGGAAATCTTTGTGTATTTTTGTAGATTGAAACATAAAACAGCCGTTAGAACAAAGACACAACAATGATAAAAGACATCATCACAGCCAATGAGTCGGCTCATGCCGGACAAAGGGAGATGGAGGCCCTGCACGAATTCTTCCCACAGTGCTTCACAGCCGACGGGAAGTTCGACATCGAGCGCTTCAAGGCCTCGCTGCCCGGCGACACCGAGGTGACTGACGAGACCTCCGGCTTCACCTTCTTGGGTAAGAACTACGCGCGCATGCTGACCAACATGGACACCACGACCATCATCCGCCCCGACAACGAACACAACGCCCTGCCCGAGAACCACGACAGCAAGAACGTCTATATCAGCGGCGACAACCTTGATGCCTTGCAGCACTTGGTGAAGTCGTATTATGGCAAAGTGAAGGTGATCTACATCGACCCTCCTTACAACACGGGCAGCGACGGCTTTGTATATAACGACAAGTTCAACTTCACGCCCCAGGCACTTGCCGAGCGTCTCGACATCGACGAGGAGCGTGCCGGGCGCATTCTCTCGATGACCAAGCGGGGAAGCGCCAGCCATGCCGCCTGGCTCACCTTCATGCTCCCACGACTCACCTTCGCGCGCGACCTGCTCACAAAGAATGGCGTCATTTTCATCTCCATCGACGATAATGAGCAGGCAAATCTCAAAGAATTGTGCGATGAGATATTCGGGGAGGATTGCTTTGTGGCAACTTTCCTTTGGAAAAAGAGACAACAAGTGGATAGCAGAACTACAAATGGGGCATCCAGCGATCAGGATTATTTACTTTGCTATGGGCGCGAAGAAACTGCAAGAATCAGAGGAAAGTTTTCTGATAAATCTAAATATTCAAATCCCGATAATGACCCAAGAGGAGATTGGATGAGTGATAACATGGTTGGCTTGGCAACGGAGTCTCAACGACCCAACCTGCATTATGACCTGACTAATCCACAAACTGGAATTACTTATAAATGCCCACCGACTGGATGGCGATATGAGCGGTCGCGAATGGCAGAACTTATCGCTAACAATGAAGTCTTATTTCCAAGTTCGGAAACGGGAAGACCACGAAGAAAGAAATTCCTCAAAGATGTACAAAGTGAATTTACCGGATTCAGCACATTCTTTGATACCGTTTACAGCAGTCAGGGAACAAGGGAATTGATAGAACTGTTCGATGGAAATGACTACTTCGACTTCCCCAAACCAGTAGATTATATAAGGCAAATCATAGAGCAAGGAATAGCTCCGAGCAATGAGGATGATATTATCTGCCTGGACTTCTTCTCGGGTTCTGCTACAACAGCACAAGCCGTAATGGAGTTGGAGGCTACACATCAGAATTTACATTATATCCTCGTTCAAATACAAGAGAAATATTCTGAGAATTCAGATGCTTACAAGGCAGGCTATCGCACCATTGACCAGATTGGCATGGAGCGCATCCGTCGTGCGGCCAAGAAGATCAAGGCCGACAACCCGCTCTTTGCGGGCGACTTAGGCTTCAAGCACTACACCTTGGAGGAGCCGAAGGAGGATGCCTTGATGCTGATGGAGAAGTTTGACCCCAAGACGGACATCATGCCCAGCATCACGGTTGACGACTTCGGTGAGGACACCATCCTGCGCACATGGCTCGAGCGCGACGGCTACGGGCTGACCGACAATGCCGAGACGCTCATGTTGGGCAACTACAAGGCTTACTGGATGCGCAACCACCTCTATCTGATCGGCTCCGACAGCACGTTCGACGCCAACAGCATCGTGGCGCTCATGGACAAATACAACGGTGAGGAGTTCTCGCCCATGAACATTGTGATCTTCGGCTACAGCTTCGGCTTCAAGACCAGGGAAGAACTGCAGAAGAATCTCCGCACGCTGAAAGACGGCAACAAGTCGCTCTCGGTAAACATTGACGTTAGATATTGATTGGCTATGGAACTGAAACTTGAAAGCGACCTCTCCCACCAGTTGAAGCCGGTCAAGGCTGTGGCCAAGGTGGTGGAAGCATCCATGAGCATGACCACCTCCCGACAGACTCATCAGAACCCGCTCTTGGGGCCATACCTCAGCAAGCACGCCATACGGGGAGTACAGGGCGAGAACCATCTGCTCAACACGGCCGGGGGTCCTCTGAAAGACCTCGACCCCATCAGCATGCCTGCCGCCCTGAAGGACCTGCCACCGCACCTCTCGATGGACGTGAAGATGGAGACGGGTACCGGCAAGACCTACGTCTATACCCGCACGATGTTTGAGCTGCATCGGCGATGCGGGCTCAACAAGTTCATCATTGCCGTCCCTACCCTGCCCATCAAGGCGGGCACGGCCTCGTTTCTCGACGACCCAGAGGTGATGCACCACTTCTCCGATGTGTGCAACTACAACGCCCAGATAGAGCTATGCCTGCTCGAACCGCAAAAGAACAAGAAGAAGGGGCGGCAGAACATGCCTCCAGCGGTAAGACACTTCTTCCAAGGCAGCAGCCAGCAGAAGAACCGCATTTACGTACTTGTGCTAAATGCCCAGCTCATTGCCAACGGCAAACTCCTCACCCGCGATGACTACGACCAGCCCGTGGGCGGATTTTATCGCCCGGCTGATGCCATCCGCAACACACGCCCTGTACTCATCATCGACGAGCCCCACCGCATGGACCGTACCGGAAAGTCGTATGCCGCGCTGATAAAAAACTTTGAGCCGCAGCTCGTCCTCCGCTATGGCGCCACCTTCCCGGAGTTCACCATCGGCAAGGGCAAGAAGAAGCGACGGGTGAAGGACTATCAGAACCTCGTCTATGACCTTGATGCCGCCCAGTCGTTCAACGAGGGACTCATCAAGGGCGTGGCCAAGGAGCACCTCGAACTGCCGGGCAAGCGACGTGCCGACCGCAAGGTGAAGATTACTAGTCTGCAAAAGGGCGACTCCGTCAACATGCAGTACATCTGCGAGAAACAGCCTATCGTAACCCACACCTTGCACAAGGGCGAAAGTCTCAGCATCGTGGACAAGGATTTTGATGGTGTGACCGTAGAGAACATCAGCGCAAAGGCCGTTGTGCTGAGCAACGGACAGGAGAAGCACGTGGGCGAGGAGTTCTTCCCCGACCAGTATAGTGCCTCGTATCAGGAAGGAATGATCGATCTGGCACTCATGCGCCACTTCGAAACCGAGCGGGCAAACTTCTGCCGTGAGGGACTGCCCATTAAAACACTGGCACTCTTCTTCATCGACAACATCGAGAGTTTCCGTGGGCCCGAGGGCAACAACGACGGATGGCTCCGGCAGAAATTCCTTCGGCTGCTCGAGGCAAGGGTGAGGAAAGAACTTGCGCGCCCCAATACGCCTGCCTATGCCGACTATCTGCAAGCCACGCTCGACAACCTCGAAGGCACCTGCGCCGGCTATTTTGCCCAGGACAACAACGACTCGGACGAGAACATCGCCAAGGAGGTGAAGGTAATCCTCCACGGCAAGAAGGAGCTGCTCAGCTTCCACGATGCCGAGGGCCGTCCCAACGTGCTCCGCTTCCTCTTCTCCAAGTGGACGCTCAAGGAGGGATGGGACAACCCCAATGTGTTTACCATCTGCAAGCTGCGGTCGAGCGGATCGGAGATCAGTAAGCTGCAGGAGGTGGGCCGTGGCCTCCGTCTGCCAGTCGATTCGGCCGGCAACCGCATCTCCAAGGATTCGTTCATGCTCAACTATATCGTCGATTTCACGGAGCGCGACTTTGCCAATAAGCTCGTGGCCGAGATCAACAGCGAGATCAGCACCGACCAGGCCAAGCCCCTGGAGGTACGTCCCGACCACGTCGAAGCCGTGGCACGCATGCGGGGCATGGAGCCCAATGAGTTCCTTATAGAACTTCTCCGGAAAAACTATGTTGACATCCGATCCAAGATTATCCCCGACCGACTGGACGACATGCTGCGCGAATATCCGGAGTTTATCCAATTGGCAGGTGGCGTCAACCCGAGCCATATCGTCAACCGCAACAGCAAGCGTACCGGAACCGTCCCCATCCGCAAGGCCCGCTTCGAAGAGCTTCGCAGCCTGTGGAGCACGCTCAACCGGAAGTATGTGCTCTATTTTGACAAGGAGATAGACGGACAGATAGAGAAGGCATTGCCCGGCATCATCCGCGACAACAAGGTCTTCTCCTTGCAGGTGCTCAGTTCCTCGCGCGAGAAGTTGGCCGTTGAACAGAGCTTTGCCCGTATCGTAGAGGAGGGCAATGCAGAGATTACGGTCCGTGGCATTCATTTCGCCTATAACGACTTCCTGCGCAGGGCATCAAAGGGTACGAACATCCCCGCACACATCCTGCACGAGGCCATCAGAGAGGTGGCGTTGGGAGGCGTGGAGATAACCAATGAGATGTTCAACGAGGATTCGCTGGCGCGGCTCATCCGGGCTGTGGAGGATTGGAAATGTGAGGCCCTGACAGGAATGGTGAGCTACAAGCAAGCCAACTACAAGGTCAAGGAGACCAAGCTGACCAATGCCGACGGAAGCGTGAAGGACGAGGTGGTGCAGGCCTATATCGGCAGCAAGAGCGTCTATGGGCAGCCACCCGCCAAGTATCTCTATGATGCATTCGCTTACGACTCGGAACTGGAATTGAAAAACATCCGTGCCGACATCGACGAGGTGGTGGTTTATGGCAAGATACCCTCCCACAGCATCTGCATCCCTACGGTGGCGTCGTCCAACTACAGTCCCGACTTCATGTATGTCGTCAAGCGTATGGACGGGACGAAGGAACTCAATGTGGTGATTGAGACGAAGGCCTACGCCAACGAGACACAGATAACCACGGACGAGAACAAGAAGATAGAGTGTGCCGAGAAGTTTTTCAATGCCATGCGCCAGGACGGCTACGATGTCAAGTTCCGTCGGCAACTCAACACCAAAGGCGTCAAGGCCATCCTCGACGAGCTGCTGCTGAACGGTTGATGCACAAAAGCCCTGAAAGGGCGACAGAGGTTAGATAGCCCTGAAAGAGTGACAGAATTCCATATATTCGGCCGACAATATGGAATTATGTCGCCCCTACAGGGCTATATTGCGTCAGTCCCTACGTGCCTGATAAGTTGCCAGGTTGCCAGGTTGCCTGCCAAATTCATTAACCATCATCTACTACTATGCCATGACAAGCCTGAGACCTACTCTTTCTCTATAGCCCCTTTCATCCTTATTCCCTCACCCATAATTCCTAACTCCTAATTCAGAACGCCATCCGGGACAACCGCCCCTCGCCCTTCGGGACAACCATTCCATCGCCTGTAGATTATGCTTATCTTTGCAGCAAACTTTTAGAGGTCTTTAAAACAAAGGCACGATATAACTGGGGGATGCGTTCTTCGAACGCATTTGAAAAAGCGCTCAAACATTACGATTTTCACTAAAAAGTGATTAGCTTTGTTGCGCCAGACAAGCTAAAGCCAGTTTCTTAGTAGGGCTCAGACCCTAATTTGCAGCGTGGCTCCGTCTCCTAGTAGACAAACGATTGTGCCGTAGGAGGCCTTATAGAAGAATACTTCTGTCCAGAGGAGTCGGGTCTGGCAATGTTTTACAACAAAAGCCAATCACGATGACAAAGGTAAGAAGAAAAAATGGAATCGGCAAGGATCGCGAGTTCAAAGTTGTCCATCTTAACGCTGCAGGTGTAGATGTATCCCCAAAGGAAATGCAGGTGTGTGTTCCAAGCGACCGCGACGAGAAGTGCAACCGCACGTTCGGTGTGTACACGAAAGACCTGCATGAAATATCCGCATGGCTGAAGAAGTGCGGCATAGACACGGTGGTAATGGAGTCGACCGGAGTATACTGGCTTCCCCTGTTCCGAGTCCTAAAGGGTGACGGGTTCGATGTGATACTGGTAAATCCCCGTGAAGCCAAGAACTATGCGGGCAAGAAGACCGACGAGGCTGACGCCCATTGGTTGATGACGCTCCATACTTACGGTCTGTTGAAAGCCTGTTTCCAGCCTGACAATGTAACCCGTGAGATTCGGAACTTGGTAAGGCACAGGGACAACCTGATACAGTCATGCAGCCGTGAGGTGCTGCACCTGCAGAAGGAGATGGAGCAGATGAACCTGAAGCTGGACAACGCCTTCAGCGACATACTGGGCAAGTCCGGCCAGGCAATCATCAAGGCAATACTTGACGGCGAGCGTGACCCCGAGAGGCTTGCGGGGCTGGCAGACTGGCGGTGCAAGAAGAGCAAGGAGGAGATAAAGGCATCCCTCCAGGCGACATGGGACGAGGACCACCTCTTCATCATGAAGCAGAGCGATGACCTGTACCATTACTACAAAAACCTCATCAAGGACACCGAGGCAAAGATAGAGGAATTGGTCAACCGTTACTCTGCAAGCGTGGATGCGGACAAGGCTGCGGCTATGGAACGCAGCAAGAAGCAGAAGCAGCTGCACAACGATGTCAGCTTTGACATAGAGCAGTATGCCTACAACGCCTGGGGGGTCAATGTAATGCGCATGCCGGGGATGAGTAAGAACTCCGCACTTCGGCTGCTTGCGGAACTTGGGCCGGACTTCGTGGAGAAATTTCCTGACGCAAGGCACTTCGAAAGTTGGGCGAATCTGGTGCCGAACAATAAAATCTCCGGTGGGAAGCTGCTTTCGAGCAAAGTCCCCAACAAGAACAATCCTGTGGGACAGGTGTTCAGACAGTGCGCCAATGCGCTATGGAGATCAAACGAACCGTTGGGAGATTACTTCCGCCACATCAAGGCAAGAAGCGGCCATTTACAGGCAATGGTTGCTACAGGCAAGAAAATGGCGGGAATCTTCTATACGATGGTCAAAAACAAAAAAGAATATGACGTGTCAATATATGCCAAAAGCAAGGAGAAAACTCTTGAAAGAAGAATTAAAAAGCTTCAAGCAAAGATTCTTCGCCTACAGAATGAGCAAGCTCAATCTGGGCTCAAGGTAACGGATGGCACTGATTAGTTATATAGAAGCGTAATCAAGAACATCATTAACCCTTTAAAAATTTACAACTATGGCAATCAAAGTGAAAGCCGTCGAGCGTAACATTTCGTTCGACAAGACCAAAGAGAAGTACGCCTACGTCATGCTGCCCGAGATCTACAGCAGACTCTCCAGCGCAAAGGTCATCCAAGAGGCTGCCACCCGCAGCGGCATCAACCGTGGCGCCATCAACGCCGCCTGGGACGCCATCGGCGAGGTCATCAAGGCGTGGGCCACCGAGGGACACTCGGTCGCCGTGCCGGGTCTGGGCACCATGCGCTTCGGCATCCGTTCGGCATCCGTGGAGAACGTAGGCGACGTGAGCACCAAGCTCGTCACCTCCCGCCGTGTGATCTTCGTCCCCAACTCCGACATCAAGCAGGAGCTCGCCAAGACCTCCATCTCCATCACCTGCATCGACCGCAACGGCAAGGTGGTGAAGCAGATCACCTCCAACGACGACGGCACCGTGGACGATGGCGACGACACCAACGACGGCGGCAGCACCTCAGACGGCGGCTCCGACAGCGGTACGTCCACAGGTGGCTCCGGCGACACAGCGTAATAAATAGACTATGGGGTTAGGACGCTAACTCCTAACCCCTAATTTCTAACTCCTAACTGTATATGTATATTTTCACCATCACCTTCATCCTCAGCGTCCTGCTCCTTGTAGCTGGCTTCCTGCTCCCGCCCACGGGCATCATCGACAACTCCGTGCTCACCGCCGTGGGCCTGCTACTGATGTTCGCCGTGCTGGCACAGATACCCGCCATCCTCCGTGCCGCACGCGACGGTCGCACCATCCGCTTCCGCAAGGGTGACCTCAGTCTAGAAGCCACAGGAAAGCCCGATGCCTCACCACCAAGCGACCCGACGGATAGCAGTGACCCGCCACCTGATCCGTAAACCACTATTATCGAAAAGCCTCGCCCAGTCTGTTGACCGAGCGAGGCTTTTTCATCAGTTGGGTACAATATTTGACTCATCCGGGAGAATCATATGAGGATGTATGATTCACTTGCGAATCAAGCTTTAATGATAAATAAAGAATGAGCCGCCGTCTGAGGCCGCGTATTTCCTGACGAGCTCCTGGATGTAGCGGGCATTCGCCTTTACCTGTTCCTCATCACCATCATAGCCATTAATGAGCACGACGAGATGGGTTGTGGACAGACTTATCTTGGTCCGCTCATTGTCGGAAGTAGGCGTCCCCACTCCACCCTTGGCATCGCGGTAGACGGGCAGTCCCGCAATGTTGATCATACCACGGCCGATACCTTCGTAAGGTTCACCTTCGCGGCCCACGCCGAGCGTCAGCGTGTCACCCTCGAACTTATCCGCGTCAAAGCCGCCAATGCTGTAGCCATAGCGAATGCTCGCCAAGTTGACGAGATCCACCAAGGTATCGATCTGATAGAGATCCTTGCCCTTGAGCTGCCGGCGTATCAGGGCCTCAGCGGCAGGACGGTAGCGCGAGGGATCCTTGCCACAAGCACGGTAGACGCGTCGCGTGGCTTCGATACCGGAAATAGCCTTCAGCGTCTCGGTGCTCAGTACCTCGCGATAGTGCTCGCCCAAGGCATTGATCTCCTGCCACAGCTCAGCGCAATAGGGTGAGTTCCTTACCTGCGCTTCCACGCAAGCCCCTACGAAATTCGGGCAAACGTTCTCTATCTCTTTTGAAACTATGATTTTCATCTTTCTTAAAGGACTCTTGCTTACTTCTTGTAAAGATCGGCATGTGTACCTGTATCCATAAGATAAAGCGTCAACTCTTTGTCATTCTGATCCCACAATAGAATCCAGTCTGGCGTGATATGGCATTCCCAAATGCCTTTCAATTTGCCATGTAATTGATGTGGCAAATACTTCTCAGGCAGACAACCGTTTTTTTCGAGCAGGTTATATACATCATCAAATAACGACATGTCATAACCACGTTTCTTGCAGAGCTTATACGATTTCTTGAAAGACGAGGAGAAATAGATTTTGTATTTCATTCGTCAAGCCATTTTTTTGCGTTCTCCAAGGAGTCGAAGGAATAAATCTTTTCCTTTCCGCTCCTCACTGCCTTGATATGCTTGACGACATCCTCCTTTAATTCTTCTGAGGTCTCTTCCGACTTTAGTCTTTTCACGAAAGCCTTGCGAACGGCCTTGGGCTGACTCTTGAAAAGTGCCCAAAGAGCATCTAATGTTGAAATCTGAGTATTTGAAACTTGCAATGTAGCCATAACTATTCCTTTCTGATGCAAAAATAAAAATAAAATTCCAAAGTAGCAAACCTATGACAAAATAAAAAGGAATGAAATGGATTTTTATTTTGCATTCCCGAGTGCAGCGCAACTTATCTGAGATCTATACAGTAGACGAGGGGAATGACAAAATAAAAAGAGAACAAAAAGCCACAAATAAAGTTGGAAGTCTCATAGAAAAAACTTAATTTTGCAAACAAAGCAGATTATATAATGTGGAGATATGGAGAAAAACTTATCAGACATCTCTTTAAGAAACGGACAGAAAGCCAACCTATACGTGTTGTCCTTGAGTCCAAAATACAGGCCGATCGCGACAGAAGCGATATTCGAGTGTTTGAGACTGGGGTATCCTCTCAACGATATGGAGATTACGAGCAAGGCACGAGAGCTGCAGCGCAAGAGACTGAAGGGGAACGCTTGATTTCCATAGCCAAAGACTATGGCTTATTCATACCCAAATTAGAATGGAGTAAGTTTGGTGACCGCAAGCGACTCCCTTCCGGAGAGAGCATTGTCTATCTCAATGAAGAAGGGGACACTATTACCAAGATCCGCAATCCTTTCGCCAAGGCAGTTATCAAAAATATCCATGCACAAGATGTCATCTATGAACATTTGATCCATAACATTCTTTTCCCATCGACAAGCTATAAGTTTATTGGAATAAGCGAAGATACTGATGGCGTGAGGATTATCCTCCAACAACAATATCTTCCAAAGAAGTTCTCTACTCCAAGCCAAAAAGATATTGATGACTATCTACTGAAAGGATTAGGACTAAATATCGAAGACAGATATTTTTATGCTAACGAATACATTGCAATTACGGATGTATCCGCTGATGGAGATAATGTGCTATCTGACAATGAGCACCTGCTCTTTATCGATCCTATCATAAAGTTCAAGCAACCGGCAATAGTTGTTCTGAATCATTATTACGAAGAAATACAAGGTTCATTGAGATGAACAGCAAGAAAAACAACGAAACAACGGGCATACCGATTTTTTTTGCTAACTTTGTAAACAGAAAGCTTGCTACGGCAGGTTATGAACATATCACGATCTTATGACAAAGACAGAGGAAATGAAGGCTTTGATTGAGCAGCTCAACAAAGCCTCCGACGCATACTATAACGGCCGCGAGGAGCTGATGACCAATTATGAGTGGGACGCGCTCTTCGACCGGCTCACCCGACTGGAACAGGAGACCGGCACCGTGCTGGAGGGCTCTCCTACACATCACGTCTCGGCCGACACGCTCACGGGACAGAAAGAAGCCCACGAATATCCGGCTCTCTCATTGGCAAAGACGAAGAAGCCGGAGAACTTGGTGAAGTGGGCCGAGATGAAACCCATCTGGCTCTCGTGGAAACTCGACGGACTCACCTTGGTGGGCACCTACGACGATGGCCAGCTGACAAAGCTCGTCACACGCGGCGACGGACATATCGGCACCAACATCACCCACCTGGCCTCAGCCATCAGCGGCGTGCTGCCCAAGATCGACTACAAGGGTCACACGGTCATCCGTGGCGAATGTGTCATCAGCTACAAAGACTTTGAGCAGTTCAACATGGAGAGCGACGAGGAATATGCCAACCCGCGCAACCTCGCCTCCGGATCGCTCACACTGAAAGATATCGACGAGGTGCGCCAACGCCACCTGCAGTGGATACCTTTCACCCTGGTGCACTGCGACGACGACATCCATTCGTGGGGACAGCGCATGGACTGGCTCAAACATCTCGGCTTCCATCCCGTGGAGCACGAACTCATCGAGCAACCATCGCTGGAACATGTCGAGGATGCCATCAACCGATGGACCAAGAAGGTGGAAACGATGCCCTACCCCGTCGACGGACTCGTCATCGCCTACGACGACAACGACTATGCTCAGACGGGATCGGTCACCGGCCACCATGCCACACGCGCGGGCTATGCCTTTAAATGGGCCGACGAAAGCGCCCTGACCGAGCTGGACCACATCGAATGGAGTTGCGCCGCATCGACAATTTCGCCCGTGGCCGTCTTTCGACCCGTACAGCTTGAAGGCACCACGGTGAAACGTGCCTCGCTGTGCAACATCAGTGAGTGCGAGCGACTGGGCATTGGCGACAAGGGCACGAAACTCGAAGTCATCAAAGCCAATAAGATCATCCCGAAAGTCATCAGCGTCAGAGAGAAAGTCGGTGAGTTGCAGATTCCCGGACAATGTCCAGTGTGCGGACATCCCACCTTGGTGACCACCAGTGAGGCCAGCGGCACACGCACCCTGCACTGTACCAACCCCGCCTGTGCGGCCAAGAAACTGAAAAAGTTTGCCCGCTTCGTATCGAAAGAAGGCGTGAACGTCGACGGCATCTCGGAGCAGACGCTCGCCCGATTCATCAACCTGGGATGGGTGACTCGCTTTGGCGACATCTTCCGGCTGGGCGACCATGCACAGCAGATGGCCCATCTCGACGGATTCGGTGCCAAATCGGTTTCCAATCTGATGGCTTCGCTCGACAAAGCCCGCAACGTGGAGGCACGCCAATTGCTTTACGCCCTTTGCATCCCACTATGCGGCAAGGATGTCTGCCAACGGTTGCTCTCGGCCTACAGCCTGCAAGCACTGGTCGACATCGCCACCACCGATGGCGGGCTCTTCGGCAGTGGTGAGCAGTTGGCAATGATTCCCGGTATCGGCCCCGAAAAGTCGGCATCGTTCACAGCGTGGTTCCGCAATGCCGACAACAAGCATGACTTCGACGACCTCATGGAGCAACTCCACGTCACGGAATCGTCGACAGCACCCACCGGCAACCGCTGTCAAGGACTGACCTTCGTCATCACGGGCGATGTTCACCACTATAAGAATCGGGCAGAACTCAAGGCTTATATCGAGAGTCAGGGTGGAAAAGTCACAGGATCCGTCAGCAAGTCGACGAGCTTTCTGATCAACAACGACAACACCAGCACCAGCGGCAAGAACAAGAAAGCCCACGAGCTCAACACGCCAATCATCACCGAGGATGAGTTTATCAGTAGGTTCACCGAAGGATGACGCCCGGCAGAAACAGCATTTCAACCCTAACAACGAATCAAAAACAACAGACATAGCATATTACAGACACCATGAGAATAGATATCATTACCGTATTGCCAGAGATGATTGAAGGCTTTGTCCACGAGTCGATATTGGCACGTGCACAGAAAAAAGGCTTGGCCGAGATCCATCTCCACAACCTGCGCGATTACACACTCGACAAATGGCGCCGTGTCGACGACTATCCCTACGGCGGCTTTGCGGGTATGGTGATGCAGATAGAGCCTATCGACCGCTGCATCTCAGCCCTGAAGGCAGAACGGGACTACGACGACGTGATCTACGTCACACCCGATGGTGAGAAGTTCAACCAGCATATCGCCAACGACATGTCGCTGCAACAAAACCTCATCATCCTTTGCGGACACTACAAAGGCATCGACCAGCGCGTACGCGACCACTTCATCACGCGCGAGATCAGCGTGGGTGATTTTGTGCTCACCGGTGGTGAACTGGCAGCCGCCTGCATCGCCGATGCTGTGGTGAGACTGGTGCCCGGCGTGATCAGCGATGATCAGAGCGCGCTCTCGGACTGCTTCCAGGACGATCTGCTGGCAGCTCCTATCTATACGCGCCCCGCCGACTACAAGGGATGGAAGGTTCCCGACATCCTGCTGAGCGGCAATGAAGCAAAAATAAAACAGTGGGAAATGGACCAGGCCATGGAACGCACAAAACGCTTGCGTCCTGACCTGCTGAAGAAATAACAGAAAGCGCCATCCGGTTACGAGTTGTGCAACCGGATGGTGTTGATTCCTATGTCTACCTTTTCGTCGTCAGCCAACGACTGAACAGCAGCGGTGACCGTGTCTTTGTCGAAATGGAGAGAACGAAGAACGGAAAGATCGTGGGGATCTCCGTCGGACAGGAGGTCGAGAATCTGACGTGGCAAAGCAGCCACCCGCTGACGATAATCCTTGCGATGCTGTACGCAGACATCGCATTGTCCGCAATCGTCTTCCGTCTCCTCACCGAAATAGGCCAACAGCTGACGGCTACGGCACTCCTGATCGTTGAGGACATAGTCCATCATCGCCTTGAGCCGTTGCTCGTATTTCTGTTTCCTGTCCTCATAGACATGAGGCGGGATGACCACTTCCTCAATGCTGACGCGGTCCTGAAGATAGGTGATCTGAGGAATATGGCGGTTGGGGATGAAGTGGATGATGTGCTTGGCACTCAACGTCTTCAACACCAGATAGGTCTGCTGCTCGCTCAACTGCGTGCGCTCTGCCACCTCGTTTAAATCAAAAAAGGAATAGCGCGTAAAGATACCGTCGCACAGTCGCAACAAAACCGTGAGGACAAGATCCTCTTGGGCTGGCAGACGCAGACGATAGAGTTCGTCACGGCTGACCATAATCCTCACCCGCGAGACACTGTCCGGCTCGGAATTGTAATCGATGTAGCCGGCATATTGCAACAGCTGTAAGGCGGCAGGCACCATGAAAGGCGACAAGTGATAGGCCGCACAGAACTTGTCGATGTTGAACAGAAACGTGTGGCCTGCCCCACTGCCAACGCCGACCTGATAGAAATAAGCCAGATGCTCATACACGTCGGCAATCTTATCTTTTGGTGGAAAGTTCATTTCCACTCGCTTGAGCATCATGCGCTGATCCATCTGATCATCCCATAGCAACACGGCGTAGGACTTCTGCCCGTCGCGTCCTGCCCTACCGGCTTCCTGGAAGTAGGCCTCAATGGCATCGGGACAATCGAAATGAACGACCAGACGCACGTCGGGCTTGTCAATGCCCATGCCAAAGGCGTTGGTGGCAACCATCACCCGCACCTCGTCGCGCGTCCATTTCTCCTGCCGCTCGTCTTTGTCCTGAGGCTCCAGGCCGGCATGATAATATGTGGAGGAAATGCCGCTCTCGGTGAGAAAAGTCGACAACAAGCGGCTCTTCTCACGGCTACGGACGTAGACGATGGCACAGCCGGGTACATGACGGAGGATGTGCACAAGCTCTTTCTGCTTGTCGACAGTGGGACGAACCACATAGATGACGTTCTTCCGGACAAAGCTCATCTTGAAAAACCGCTCGTCCTTGAAGGCCAACCGCTCCATGATGTCATGGACAACAGCCGGCGTCGCGGTGGCAGTAAGTGCCAACACGGGTACATCGGGCTTGACCTGACGGATTTCTGCAATCTTAAGATAGGAAGGACGGAAGTCGTATCCCCACTGACTGATACAATGGGCTTCATCGACCGTGATGAAGCTCACGGGGATGCGCTTGAGCTTTTGTAGAAACAAAGGACTGCCGAGACGCTCGGGCGAGACATAGAGCAACTTCAGCCCGCCAAAGATGGCATTCTCCAACGTCGCGACGATCTTGCTGCGCGACATGGAGGAATAGATGGCTGCTGCCTTGATGCCGTTGGCTTGAAGATGGGCTACCTGATCCTTCATCAAGGCGATCAACGGCGTGATGACAATGCAGACGCCATCGGCCGCGAGGGCAGGTACCTGAAAGGTGATGGACTTACCACCACCTGTCGGCATCAGTCCCAACGTGTCGTGGCCGCTGCCAATGCTGTCTATGATGTCGCGCTGAATGCCGCGAAAGTCGTCATAGCCCCAATAACGCTGAAGGATTTCACGATACTTGTCCAAAGCTCAAGCCTCACCTCTTTACCTCTTACTCTTATAGCCTTATATCACAAGGCACTTACTCGCTCTTGCGGGGCCGGATGTCCTCGATCTGCAACTGCACTTGGTTGCGCTTGAAGACATTGTCCTCAATGGTATAGGCGATGTCAAACGACCGCCGTGACTTGATATAGCGTGCAGACGCACTCTGGCCAAAGGCGATGCCGTTGACCACAACCCCCGACTTGGAGTCGACAAGCTCCAGTTTGATATGTTCCTGCGAGCGACCTACAACCTTGCTCGTGCCATAGTCGTAGACACCAAGCGTGCAGAACACCGGTTTGGGATTGCTCGGACCGAACGGCGAGAAGCGCTTGAGGTCGTTATAGAGTTTCTTGGTGATGTCCTTGAAGTCGATGATCGCGTCGATCCTGAGATAGGCCTCGATTTGCTCGGGCTGAATATGCTCCTCAACATATTGTTGGAAACGCTTGCGAAACGTGGGAATGTCGGCCCAGCGCAAGGTAAGTCCTGCGGCATAGGTATGGCCTCCGAAGTTGATGAGCAGATCACGGCAACTCTTTATGGCCGAATAGATGTCAAAGCCCATCACCGAGCGGGCCGAGCCCGTCGCAAGGTCGCCGTCACGTGTCAGCACCACCGTCGGACGGAAATAGATCTCTGTCAGTCGGGAAGCCACAATGCCGATGACACCTTTCTTCCAGTGCTCATCATAGAGCACGATGCTTGACTGATGTTTCTGGCTTTCCAGCCGCGAGACGATCTGGTTGGCGTCTTCGGTCATGTGCTTGTCGATGTCCTTGCGCTGCTCGTTGTATTCATTGATATGCTTGGCCTTGCGCAGAGCCTCGTTGATGTCTTTCTCCACGAGCAGGTCCACGCTTTCCTTACCGTTCTCCATACGTCCGGAGGCGTTGATACGTGGTCCAATCTTGAAGACGATGTCGCTCATGGAGATGTCACGGCCGCTGAGTCCGCAGATATCGATGATGGCTTTCAGGCCCACACTGGGATTCTGGTTGAGAATCTTCAGACCATGGAAGGCAAGGATACGGTTCTCATCGACCACCGGCACCATGTCGGCGGCAATGCTCACGGCACAGAAGTCCAACAAAGGAATCAGCCGCGAGAAGGGAATGCCATTGTTCTTGGCAAAAGCCTGCATGAGTTTGAAGCCCACCCCGCAACCACAGAGTTGCTTGAAAGGATAAGGGTCGTCGGCGCGCTTGGGGTCGAGGATGGCCACAGCGGGAGGCATCTCCTCATCGGGCACATGGTGGTCGCAGATGATGAAGTCGATACCCAACGACTTGGCATAGGCGATCTCCTTGACAGCCTTTATGCCGCAGTCAAGAATGATCACCAGTTTCACGCCTGTCCGCTGGGCATACTCCAGTCCTTTGCGACTGATGCCGTAGCCCTCATCGTAGCGATCAGGGATATAATAGTCTATATTGGAATAGAACTGCTGTAAAAACTTATAAACCAAAGCCACCGCAGTGCATCCGTCAACATCATAGTCACCATAGACGAGCACCCGCTCTTTGCGGCCCATCGCATCATTGAGTCTGTCGACCGCCGCGTCCATATCCTTCATGCGGAAAGGATTGATCAGATCGGCCAACTGGGGCTTGAAGAATTGCTTGGCTGCACTCTCTGTGGTGATGCCACGCTTGACGAGAAGCTGGGTAAGCAAGGGACTCATATTGAGTTTCTCGCTCAGTTCACCCGCCAAACGGAGTTCATCAGATGTAGGTGGCACATACTTCCATTTGAAATGCATTTTAAATATTTCTTTTTCTGCTTCAAAGATACGAATTTTCTTGCTGAATAGCAAAAAAACTATAGAAAAAGTATGCGGAAGGATAGAAATGAGGATAGCAGCAGGTCGGTGGAATGATAGAGAGCCGATTGGCACAAAAACAGAAATCCGCCTCTTCACACAGCGATGAAGAGGCGGATCGTATAGCTTATGATCTATTTGATCAGATATTGCACTTCTTGCGGATGTCCTTAGGCACAGCGTTTTTGTTGACCATGAAGTCCATGGTGTTGGCGATGATGAAGTTCTTGGTCATGTACCAGATACCGTCATAGTCGCCACTCTTGCCCCAAGAGTTCTTTACCATATAGTATTCCTTGCCATTCTGATCCTTGGCGATACCGAAGATCAGCATGCCGTGGTCGTCGGTGAGCTCCCAGTCGTCGAAGCGCTCCTGACGCTGCTTCTGTGTAGGCTCAACCTCCGGAACGTTAACACCGAGAGAGTCTACAATGTTCTTCTTCTTAGCAGGAGTGAGCTTCAGCCAACGGGCCATGTCACTGCCTTTCATGTTCTCAAGCTTCTTCTCGTCGACATTGTATGCGAGTCCCTTGCGGGTGAAGCCGTCCTCACTGACATCACCGCCCCAGGCGATGGTATAGCCGTTCATGATAGCATTGTCGAGAATCTTCTGGAGATCGTCGATAGGCACGTTCCATGTCAGCGGGTTGCGCCAGTTGTCCTGTACCTCCACAGCGAACTGTGTCCAGAAAGGATGATGAGAGAAAGAGGTGAAGCTCACGTAGTTGTTCCAGTCAAGGCCCAGAGAAGCAGCGAATGTCTTCGGAGTGTAGGTCTTGCCTTCGTAGGTGAACTGCTCAGGGCACTTGCCAAGATAAGCGTCGAGGATACCCTGCAATCCCACCTTCCACTGGCTGGAAATCTTCTTCAGACTGCTCTTGGCTACGCTCTGCACATAGGGAGTCATCACAGAGAAGAACTCACCGAAGTTGTTGAGTGAATCGCCATAGAGACTTCCGGGGAAGGGCATGGCATTCTCCGGGCAGATGCCGTAATGCTCAAGGCAATAAAGAGGATCGTAGGTGCTGCCGCCCTCAGCAAACTGGCAGTCGCCGTGCAGGCGCACGACCTGAATAGCACGGTCCATATATGTCTTGTTGGCTACAAAGCTCTCGCAAAGATCATAAGTCTTGCCTGTGGCTTTGAGAATCTCTGACTCGAAATAGCTCAGTGTAGAATAGTCCCAGCACGTACCTGAGCGGTTCTGATCCTTGATAGAGGTGATTGGATTTTTCTTGATTACGGTAAAGACAGGCTTGTTGGGGTTAACACTGTCCTTCTTTTCAGCGTGTGCACCTAATGTGCACACAGCAAGTAAAGCCAATACGATTGCTTTCTTCATCTTTTTCCTTTTGGTTGACTTGTCTTAATGATAATACTTGTAATTCTCTCTATAGTCTTTTCTGTATTAGCGGTTCTCTGCCATAAAGGCTTCCACATCCTTAGGATGATAAGGAATGCGGTCTTTACCTAAGAAGCGGCAACCGTCGTCGGTGATGAGCAGATCGTCCTCAATGCGGATGCCACCGAAGTCCTTATAGGTCTCCAACTTGTCGAAGTTGATGAACTCCTTGCAGTGTCCGCTGGCCTTCCAGTCGTCGATCAGTGCAGGGATGAAATAGATACCTGGCTCGTCAGTGACGACAAAACCTTTCTGCAAACGACGGCCTAAGCGCAGGCAATTGGTACCAAACTGCTCAAGGTTGGGACGAACCTCTTCGTCGAAGCCTACGTTGATCTGGTCGAAGCCTTCCATATCGTGCACGTCCATACCCATCATATGGCCAAGTCCATGGCACATAAACATGGCGTGCGCACCGGCGCGAACAGCTTCCTCTGTGTCACCCTTCATCAGACCAAGCTCTTTCAAGCGGTCAGTCATCAAACGGCAAACGGCAAAGTGCACGTCCCACCACTTCACACCAGGCTTAGCTACCTGAAGCACGTAGTCGTGACAAGCCTCTACGATAGAGTAGATCTCAAGCTGACGCTGATCGTAGTGGCCGCTTACAGGAGAGGTACGGGTGTTGTCGGAACAGTAGTTGTTGATGGTCTCTGCACCTGCGTCGCAAAGCATCAGACGGCCAGCCTCCAGTTTGTTCATCGAAGGAGAACCGTGCATGATCTCACCGTGCTGTGTCAGGATAGTAGCAAAGCTGACCATGGAGCCGAATCCGTTGGCGATGCCGTCGAGCGCTCCGGCAATCTCCTGCTCTGTAACTCCGGGGCGGCACATCTTCATGGCTGTCGTGTGCATCTTATAGCCAATGACAGCAGCACGCTCCAACTCTTCGACCTCTTCGTCGGTCTTCACAGAGCGCATCTTCACAACTGCCTTGATCAGGTCCATGGAAGCGCTCTCTTTCTGTTGGTTGGGATGGATACCGAGCAAGTCAAAGATCTGTATCTTGATGTCAGCACGGTAAGGCGGCAGGAAGTGGATGCGGCGCTTCTGGCGCATGGCATCGTTGCAGATAGTCTTCAACGACTTCATCGGTGCGGAGTTCTTCACGCCGACCTGCTCTGCCATGTCGTGTACACTGTCTACAGAGCCATACCATACAATATCGTCGATACTGATGTCGTCGCCGATGAGCGTCTCAATGTCATTATCCACGTCAATGACACCCACGAGTCCTTCACGATTCTGACCGAAATAATACAGGAAAGAAGAATCTTGGCGGAAAGGATGGTATCCGTTGCTGGGATAGTTGGCAGGAGAATTATTGTTGCCGAAGAGGATAATCACACCGCTCTTCACAAGCTTTTTGAGTTCAGCACGACGACTGACATAAGTTTCTTTGCTATACATAGACAATGAATTTAATATTCATTGCAAAGTTACTAATTATTCGTTTAAAATGCGTAACTTTGCAATTAAAATTAAATGTTTTTATGCAAATTGATACGGATACAGGGTTAGTACTCGAAGGCGGCGGCATGCGGGGCGTCTTCACAAGCGGTGTCTTGGACGCTTTCATGAAGCATGAGGTATGGTTCCGCTATGTCGTAGCGGTCTCGGCCGGTGCCTGCAATGGCATGAATTATATCTCACGTCAACCCCGACGCGCACGCATCTCGAACATCGACTATCTGGCAAGATATAATTATATAGGTATAAAACATCTGGTCACGCAAGGCTGCATCTTTGACCGGGAGCTGCTCTACGACCGCTTCCCCAACGAGCTGTTGCCTTTTGACTATGACGAGTACTTCCGCCATGCCGACGGTTTCGAAATGGTAGCCACTGACTGTGCGTCGGGCCATCCTGTCTATCTCAAGGAGACTCACGACCGGCAACGGGCCTGCGACATCGTGAAGGCTTCCAGCAGTCTGCCCTACGTGAGCAAGATCGTGTGGGTGGACGGACGTCCGCTACTCGACGGCGGAATCATCGACTCCATACCCGTGATGCGGAGTATAGAGGCCGGACATGCCACCAATGTGGTCATCTCTACCCGCAATTATGGTTTCAGAGAACTGGGCAAAGACCGGAAGATACCGCCGTTTGTCTATCGCAACTACCCCCGGTTACGCGTTGCGCTGAGTCATCGCATCCGGGCCTACAACCAGCAGCTGCAACTCATCGAGGACTTGGAGCACGAAGACCGTATCATCTGCATCCGTCCCCGAAAGCCTATGCAAGTGAGAAGAATAGAGAAAGACGTAGAGAAACTGGAGGCTCTCTATGAAGAAGGATTCGCTCTCGGTGAGCAGTTCTGCGAGGAATATGGCATGTATATCCGCAAAGAAACTGCATCTCAGATAGTGTAACAGAGAAAAAAATGAGAATCATTGGTGGTTGATTCATGAAGATTCAATGTTCAAAAAAAGAGCTTAGAGTTCATGAATCATGCTGCCAAGCTAAATAACAGCATCCTGGGATAAAGACAATCAGGGCAGACTACGCTTTCATAGTCTGCCCTGATGTTTTTCAGCACTTGATCAGCTGTTCAAGGTCTATTTGCATTCACGCAAGCATCTCCGGTACTATTCTGCTTTCTTGCCTTTATTATCGGTATGAGTCTTGTCGGAAGTAAAGAGCTCCTTGATACCACCGATACTTCCGAGCAGGTTCGTGGCCTCGTAAGGCAGGTAGACCGTCTTGGTGCGGTCGCCCTCTGCTACGTTCTGCATCATCTGGATATACTTTTGTGCCAACAGGTAGTTAGCTGGATTGGTGCTTTTTCCTACTGCCTCCGTAATCTTCTCGATGGCAACAGCCTCAGCCTCTGCCTTGCGCACACGAGCCTGAGCTTCACCTTCGGCACGGAGGATGGCCTGCTGCTTGTCGGCCTCAGCACGGTTGATCGTTGCGGCCTTCTCACCTTCCGACCGCAGGATGTCGGCCTGCTTCTTACCCTCTGAAGTGAGGATAGTGGCTCGCTTGTCGCGCTCTGCCTGCATCTGCTTCTCCATAGCCTGCAACACACTCTGCGGCGGAATGATGTCCTGAAGTTCCACACGGTTGACTTTAATGCCCCACTTGTTGGTGGCGTCGTCGAGCACACCGCGCAACTTGGTGTTGATTGTGTCGCGCGAGGTCAGCGTCTGATCCAGTTCCATCTCACCAATGATGTTTCGCAGGGTAGTCTGCGTGAGTTTCTCAATGGCATTGGGCAGATTGTTGATCTCATAGACAGCCTTGAAAGGATCCACGATCTGGAAATAGAGCAATGCATTGATCTGCATTTGGATGTTGTCCTTGGTGATGACATTCTGCTTGTCGAAGTCGTAGACCTGCTCTCGCAAGTCTATGCTGTTGCTATAGACATAGCGTCCGCGCACCAACGTGCAAATGACTTTTGCACGATCGATAAAGGGAATGATGATGTTGATACCGGGTTTCAACGTTGCATAGTACTTTCCCAGTCTCTCAATGATCTTGGTCTCACTCTGTGGAATGATGACAATGGCCATCTTGGCAAAGATAAGCGCAAGGACGATAAGTCCTATCAATACGTAAGTTCCAATCATATGGTTATTGTTGTTTTATGGGTTAAACTTATTATGAACAGCCTGCTGAGACACAACGAAGGCGTTGCCCTGCCCTACTCCTTATTTATATGCCATGCTACACCTTATTATATATAAAGCTCTTCAACAGATCAGACAGCATCAACTCAAGCTGATTTCAATATGAATCTCCTTCCGTGACGGTCTCAACGGTGACGACGATGCTCTCTCGTGCAACGACTTTCACGATAGCTCCTTTGTCGATGTTGCTGCCGTCCCTGCTCACAGCACGCCACTCGTCGCCGTCGATCTTGACGTAACCAGGCTTTTCAGTGGTGATCGGCTCAATGACGACACCCTCACGCCCTATGAGCGCATCGGCATTACTCCTACGATTGCGACGGTCGGTATGCAGATATTTCACGACAACCGGACGCACGCAGAACACACACAGACAAGAGAAGACGACGAAGACCAACACCTGTGCCCACAAGGGAATGCCGAGGAAGGAGGAGACAATAGCCACCGCCGCTCCTACCGCGAAGCATAGCAGATAGAAGGTGCCAGAAGACACTTCGAGTATCAGCGCAAGGACACAAACCAGCGTCCACAGCAACCATAGGTTTTCGGAAAGATAATCTATCATAGACATAGAGATTGTTTTCTGAAGGTAAAATTAAGAAAAAAAATCGATATTTCCTACATTTCGAAGAAAGAATTACATTCGACTTAAGATTTATTCATAACTTTGCAATATCAGAAAGGATTAAATCTACAAAACAGAAGGCTATGACAAGTATTTGGAGAAAGTTCTTTGGCTTCACCGACGAAGAGCATGAGGGGGAAACCTACGAAGAAGCAGTAGAAAGAGCCAAGAAGCTCTTGCGCGAGGAAAACTACGAGGACGCGTGCCGCATCCTGAAATATGCAGAAAAACAACACCATGCCGAGGCGATGTATTACCTGGCATGGTGCTATTGGAAAGGTACCGGCGTGCGCGAAGACGCGGGACATGCTCGGCATCTATGGAAAGTGTGCGATGCGATGGGCTACAAAGCAGAGCATCCGGAATAAAGACGCTCATAGCTTCTTGCCCATACAACATAGCGATCAATCTTTATTTGCGGCGACGTGACTTGCTACTCTTGGAACGTGTCGTGGTCTTTGTATTCGTTTTGTGCGCAGCCTGATAAGCCTGATAATATTTCAGAGCCTCGGGCATCTCCTGCTGCAATGCTGCGATACGCTTTGCATCGCTTGGGTGATCGCTCAGGAAATCATTGGTATTGTTATTGCCCTGTGACATGCGCTTCCAGAACGGAATAGCCTCCTCAGGATTGTAGCCTGCCATAGCAGCAAAGACAAGTCCCATGTGATCAGCCTCGCTCTCGTCATCACGGCTGTACTTCAGATTGGCGAAGGAAAAGCCCTGCTGCATGATGCTTGTGGCCACATTGGTGAGATCACCGGCTCCCAGCACACTACCAAGGATGTTGACGCCCTGTGTAGCATACTGCTGACGGATCTGCTTGGACATCTGCTCGGCAGAGTGCTTAGCCACTGCGTGAGCGATCTCATGACCGAGAACGATGGCCAACGACGCCTCGTTCTGTGTGTAAGGCAGCAGGCCTTCATAGACAACAATCTTACCGCCAGGCATACAGAAGGCGTTGGCCTCCTTGCTCTGCACAAGATTGAACGACCATGCGAAGTTCTTTACCTCGTTGGCAGCACCATGGGTGGTCAGATAGCTCTCCACAGCAGTAGCCAAGCGCTGGCCTACCCGCTTCACCATAGCAGTGTTTGAGGCATCCGTAGAGACTTTGGCGGACTGCATAAATTTCTGATACTCCTGATTACTCAAACTGAGAACCTGCTGGTCACTGACCAAAAGATTGTGCTTGCGACCCGTGATGGGCACGGTCTGCGTGGTTCCACATGCCGACACCAGTAAGGCTGTCAGCATAGTGAAGATAACAAACTTGATTTTCTTCATAGTTACCTAATATATATCAATTTACTGACTGCAAAGTTAGAGATTAATCACTGATCAGCAAAGAGAAACCTTGAATATTTTATAATTTTAGCTTGTTGAAATCGATTGCACAGCGTATTGTGCAAAAAAAGATAGTTTTTCCACGCTTGTAAGAGGAAAACTCGTACCTTTGCAACAGAAAAAAGAAAACGATAGATTGTTCAAGAATAAGCAAGTTAGTTAGGTAGTTTTTCATATAGGTAGTTATTAGGTATTTGATGATTGGTTAGGTTAATTGATGTATTAGTCGAGAAGGTTGGGATTGTTTTAGGAAACCAAAAGGCGGCAGTTATCCAGTTTGGATGGCTGCCGTCTTTTGTGTTACCCCTATTCTTACCTCCTAAGAATCAGAGAATTATATCCTTTGCTTATCAAAAGCCGATGACCATTTGTCGCGCTGTCGTTTCTTTCCGACAGCATCAGACAAATGGTCATCAGAGCAAACAGGAGACTTAGAGATGCACGGTCTTGTTGAGCAGGTAATCATCCAGCAACACCATCGCTGCCATCGACTCCACAATAGGCACTGCGCGCGGCAACACACAGGGATCATGGCGGCCTTTGGCTTGCAAGACAGTTGCGCAACCGTTTGCATCAACTGTATTTTGACTGCGTAATAGCGTAGCTACGGGTTTAAAGGCCACACGGAAGTAGATATCCTGTCCGTTTGAGATACCGCCCTGAATGCCTCCGCTGTTGTTGGTACTTGTGGTAATATGCCCATGATCAGCGACAAAGACATCGTTCTGCTGACTGCCGCGCTGACTTACGCCGTCGAAGCCCAAGCCATATTCAAAGCCTTTCACCGCATTGATGCTGAGCATTGCAGCTCCCAACTGTGCATGGAGCTTATCAAACTCTGGTTCGCCAAGTCCCACAGGACAGCCTTTGATGACACAGGCGATCACTCCCCCGATCGTGTCTCCGTCGGCTTTGACCTCTCTGATCAAGGCTTCCATCTGCTGCGCCTTTTCCTGATCGGGACAACGAACAATGTTGGAGTCGATCTGCGAAAGGTCGTAATGCGTGTAGTCGCCTTCCAACTTGATGCCACCAACTTGTGTGGTATAGGCCTGGATGGTGATGCCCAACTGACGCAGAGCCAGCATGGCTAAAGCACCGCTGACGCACCGGCTGATGGTGATGCGGGCTGAAGAGCGTCCACCACCACGGGGATCACGCAGGCCATATTTGTTGTAATAGGTATAATCGGCGTGAGAAGGGCGAAACAGATCCACCATATTGTTGTAGTCGGAAGAGCGCTGATTGGTGTTCCGGACCATGAAGCCAATCGGTGTTCCCGTCGTCTTGCCCTGATAAACACCACTGAGCAGCTCCACGTGGTCAGGCTCTTTGCGCTGCGTCGTGATCTGACTCTGTCCCGGACGACGACGGTCTAACTGGTGCTGAATGAAATCCATGTCCACCTCAATGCCCGCCGGCATCCCGTCAACAATACCTCCTACAGCCTCACCATGACTTTCACCAAATGTCGTCAAAGTGAATATATTACCAAACGTGTTCCTCATTGTTGTTCTTTCTTTTTAGTATTGCATCACCATACTCCTATATATATAATAGGTATCCCGTGATGACCTAACAAACGTCTACTCTTTATCTGATCGTCTACTCCTTATTATATAATAGTCCACTCCTTATTATATAATAGCCCACTCCTTATTATATAACGGTTTACTCCTTATTATATATCGTGTGTACACCTTATTATATATAAGGAGCAGACGAGATCTCTTTTGGCGTTATAGCCTTCGGCTATCAGACGACCGCTTAATGACAGTGTCCGCAGCCTTCGCCGCAACCGCCACCGCAGCCTTCTTCGCCATGGCCTTCACAACCACCGCCGCAACTGTCGCAATGACCGCCACAGCCCTCGCCAGACATAGCCTTGGCCAACTGCGCCATCTCTTCTTTTGTAGCTTCACGGTTAGCCAGCACCTGACCGACAAAGTTCAGCGTACAACCGGCCAATGGATGGTTGAGGTCGATGGTCACGGTATCAGGTCCCACCTCCACGACACGACCGTTGAAGTGATCGCCAGCCTCGTTTTGCAGTATCAGAATGGCATCGG
The DNA here is from genome assembly GCA_900317685.1 of uncultured Prevotella sp. Taxonomy (GTDB): domain Bacteria; phylum Bacteroidota; class Bacteroidia; order Bacteroidales; family Bacteroidaceae; genus Prevotella. The sequence continues at coordinate 39,585 of ONHQ01000004.1, read as the reverse complement.
GATAGACATGCTTGGAATCGAACTTGCCATCTATCTCGAAGATATGCTTGTCCACGCTCTTCACCAGATTGTTGTTGCGGGGACCGAAAGCCTGCTCTGGTGTCAACTCAAAGTTGAAGGTGTCGCCAACAGCCAGGTCAACGACCTGCCGCTCGAAGTCCTCCAACATAAAGCCCATACCGCTGATGAAAGTTGCCGGCTTGGCCTCTTCTGTCATCTCGACAAGCACTTTCTGTCCATTAGAGACATCGTAGAGCTGATAAGAAACGCTTACCAACTTGTTACTCTTGTTTTCGCTCATTATAATACTATTCTTTTGATTATTTGTTGTTCGTCTGCAAAGGTAGTGCTTTTTTCTTAGTTACAAGCCTATTAAAATTCAAAATGGCAACATAATCTTTGATTTACATCAAAATAAGCAGTTGTTTACGCACACAGCTAACAAATTATTTGGTTGGTATCAATTATTCTCGTAACTTTGCATCGAAATCAAAAAGATAAGTGATTTCAAGGATAACATGTTGAACACCCGGATACAGATCCAAGGAACAACTTCCAGGACAAGGCCGGGAAAGAAGAAAGGTAAAAAGATGAAAAAGATTGTATTGACACTGGCTGCCATGATGACAATGAGCATGGCATTTGCAAACACAGAGAACATCCCTGAGAATGCACCTGAGGTAACAGAGGCAAGCACTGCTGCAAACTACGACATGACTGTCAACTACAGCAAGCTGGCTACCACACTGGAGCTGAGCTCTGATCAGATCGACGCTGTAGAGGCTATCCACGACCAGTTCATCAACGACATGCGCAAGGCCGCTAACGCAGAGGCTTCTGAGCGTGCAGAGCTCGTCAAGAAGGCTGCTACTAAGGAGCTGAAGTACATGCACTACGTGCTCAACGAGAAGCAGTATCGCAAGTACAACACGCTGCTCAACCTCACACTTGAGAACCGTGGTCTGCTGAAGTAAAGAGGAGATAACAAGAGAACCTGTTTCTGACACGGCATCCGCTAACGGACACAGCGTCAGAAAGCAAATATAAGAAGCCTCGTCTGTAAAGACGGGGCTTTTTTATTAATTGTTCTTAAATACCAGCAAGAAGCTGACGTAGATCGGAATAATTTGTATACCTTTGCATTCTAAAACGTATAAAGCGTGAAAATAGCAAAAGTGGTGAATGCCCTTGAACAGTTCGCGCCTCTGCCCTTGCAGGAAGACTACGATAATGCCGGCCTGCAAACGGGATTGACAGAGGCGGATGTCTCAGGGGCTTTATTGTGTCTTGACGTTACTGAGGCCGTGGTGGACGAAGCTGTAGCCAAAGGGTGCAACCTCATCGTGTCGCACCATCCTCTGATCTTCCACAAGCTCAGAAGGCTCTGCGGCGAGGATGAAGTGCAGCGCACCGTGATGAAAGCCATCGAACAGCACATTACCATCCTCTCACTCCACACCAACATGGATGCCGTAGAAGGCGGCGTCAACTTCAAGATAGCAGAGAAGTTAGGACTGGAGCACCCGACCTTCTTCGGCAAACGCCAATCCGCCGAAGTGAGAACCCCTGACGGCCAGACCAGGACCGTGGCTGGCGGCGAGGGAGTTATTGCGGGATGGACCGAACCTCTTGCCGCCGACGACTTCATCATCCGGTTGAAACAAACCTTCGACGTGGAATGCGTGATGGCCAACGAACTGCTTCGCCGCCCTATCCGTCGCGTGGCGATCTGCGGAGGAGCCGGCGATTTTCTGCTGCCGGACGCTGTTGCCCTCGGTGCCGATGCCTTTCTGACCGGCGAGATGCACTACCATCAATACTTCGGCTACGAGCAACGCATACAGATTGCCGTCATCGGTCACTACCAGAGCGAGCAGTTCACACGTGAGATCTTCCGCGACATCATCACACGGCAATGCCCCGGTGTACGCTGCGTCATGTCGGAAATCAATACCAATCCGATCATCTATCTGTAATTCAGCCATCCACGAATACCGGTCGAGCAAACAATAAGCTTTGGCCAGGCAATACATACAGATTGATCGAATCATCATACATATTGACTCAACTATAAAAACATAATAATCATGGCAAAGAAAGACCCATCAGAGTTGTCGGTGGAGGAGAAGCTCTCCACCCTCTATCAGTTACAGACCACCCTGTCTGCCATCGATGAGAAGCGGGCACTGCGTGGCGAACTTCCTCTTGAGGTGCGTGACCTCGAGGACGAGATTGCCGGTCTCAACACGCGTATGGAACACATCAACGCCGAGATTGAAGACTTCCGCGCTGCCATTGCACAGAAGCGCAATGAGATTGATCAGAACCAGGCCAGCGTAGACCGCTACAAGGCTCAGCTCGACGAGGTGAAGAACAATCGCGAGTACGACACGCTGACCAAGGAGATCGAGTTCCAAACACTGGAGATCGAACTCTGCAACAAGAAAATCCGCGAAGCCAACCAGAAAGTGCAGGAGCGCCAGAACGACCTCGCCAACACACAGGCTACGCTCACCGAGCGTCAGAAGGACCTTGAGTCGAAGCGCGACGAACTCGATTCCATCATGCAGGAGACCCGCGAGGCTGAGGAAGATCTCAAGGAGAAGGCCAAGGAACTGGAGGCCCGCATCGAGCCGCGTCTGCTTGCCAGCTTCAAGCGCATCCGCAAGGGTGCCCGCAACGGACTGGGTATCGTCTACGTGCAACGTGATGCCTGCGGTGGTTGTTTCAACAAGATTCCGCCACAGCGTCAGTTGGATATCAAGATGCACAAGAAGATCATCGTCTGCGAATACTGTGGACGTATCCTCATCGATCCGGAACTTGCTGGTGTGAAGACGGAACCCGCTGTGGAGGAGAAGCCTAAGAAGAAGCGCACTACAAGAAGAAAGAAGGCTGAGACAGAAGAGAATGCGGAAGCATAATCGTCCCAAGCTCTTCACTATATATAAAAAGGAGACTCTCACAATGGGAGTCTCCTTTTTTGTTTTCTATAGCGATCCTTTCCTCGCTCTATAACTATAGCTTCTGTGTTTTATAGCAATTCTTTCCGTATTTTATAGCTATCGTTTTTCGTTTTTACCAAACAGCCGGGTAAAGGCATTCCGACTCAAGACGACAGCATCCGCTACTCATAATCGTCGATGACGTTGTTGGTAAAGTCCATCATCGGCTTGGCAACCTTGGCAATCTTCACCAGTTCCTCCGTCCAATGTTCGCCTCGATAGAAATCATCGGGCACACAATGCCAGGCACAATAGTCTTTCATCTTCAAATAAGAGAGAAACTCGTAGTCCTTGGGGAAGTCTTTCGGAGCCTTCTTCAGGCAACTGATGCCAAAGCCCTTTGGTGCGGGAGCGTCATCACTCCATTCCGAAGCGTTGGGATAGCCAAAGAGATGAATGAACTCACCGCTCTCCACACAGTGTCGCCACTCATCTATGTTTCCCATGATCTCATTTCTCACAGAAGTGAGAATATTTGTCGGCAACCAGAAAGCGCCGACAGCGATCAGACTATGCCCCGGCTGCAGATGGATGTAATAACCTGCATGCAGTCCCTTTCGGCCATGTGCAGAGATGTAAGCGCCAAAGTGCCGTTTATAAGGCGACTTATCGGGCGAGAAGCGCGTGTCGCGATAGAAGCGATAAACACAGTCTTTCACGGTCAGATGAGCCACACTTTCGTCCATTGCTCCCAAGGCGTTGATAGCCTGCTCCACGCCTCTCTCGAATTCAGCCTTTGCCGCTAAATATTGTTCTTTATGCTCAGCGAACCATGGCCGGTTGTTATTGGCGGCCACATCCTTCAAAAATTTGAATATCAGTTGGGTATTCATTTGTTCTTTCCTCTATTTTTTCTTTTTGCCCTTACCGCTTTGGTGAGGACTACTCCAGTTTACTACCCTTCAACAGCTTCGGGCATATCGTGTCGAAGGGACATTTCTCGCACTTCGGTTTCGCACTCTGACAGATATACCGTCCATGAAGCAGCAGCCAATGATGGGCCGACGGTATGTCTTCCTGCGGAATACACTTCTCCAGATATTGCTCTACTTTCAGCGGTGTGTTGGCTGTTGCCGGCACCAAGCCCAGACGATGCGCCACACGATAGACATGCGTGTCGACAGCCATCACCGGCTTGCCAAACCACACAGCCTGCAGCACATTGGCCGTCTTGCGCCCTACTCCCTGCAACTTCACGAGTTCCTGAGGATCAGAGGGCACCTCACCGCCATAGTCAGCAACAAGCTGCCGGGCCATCGCCACGAGGTGACGTGCCTTGGCATTGGGGTAGCTCACACTGCTGACAAACTCCAGTACATCCTCCACCTCTGCCCGAGCCATGGCCTCCGCCGTAGGATACTTGGCGAACAGTGCCGGCGTCACAGCATTGATGCGCTTGTCGGTGCACTGTGCCGAAAGCAAGGTGGCTACCAAAAGCTGAAAGGCTGAGCCAAATTGCAACTCGGTTGTCACATGTGGCTCGTGCTTCCGGAAATAATCAAGTATATAATGATAACGCTCTTGTCGAGTCATATTCTTATATTATTAAAATTAATACTACATTCATCCTTCACAATCCATCCTTCACAATCCATCTCTCACCATTCATCATTCGTTAATTGCTCCGCAGTGAGGGCATTTACCCTTATGGTCAAGCCTTGCGCCACAATTGCCACAGACATACCGGGCATGGGGCACGTGGAGATACCGGTCGACAGCAAAGATCACATACGCCACGAGCAGAAGATAACCGACATAGTGGAGCGTGGTGATGCTGAAGACGATGTAGTCAATGGCGCACACGGCAGCCAGTCCACCTAAGTAGAGCACACCCTCTCCCCAGCTCAATTGCCGACGGACATCATCGACGCAGGCCAGCACAATCACCGGCATCGCCCACACGGAACAAAGGAAAATCATCAACGGCGCAGGCACCGAAAAGGGGTTGAGCGTGGGATGATAGTAGAAATGCTGCCACATCTGCGGTGCATACATCTGCAGGCTCGCATAGAGCGTAGCCGAGAAGGCCACCGTCAGACACAGCAAGGTAGGATAGAACGAGTCGATGTCGTGGAAATGAACGATATGTGCCTTGTGGCGCTTGATGTTCCAGAAGGCATAGCCCGCCGCAAAGACAGCGATGACACAAAGGAAGATGATCACATGGTCGTTGCTGAACTCTGAGATGAACTGCGAGATCGGGTCGTCAGGCATCACCCGGGGAAGCAGATAAGTCTCGCGTGCCCAACCAAAGACCGAACTGTCGTTGGCCAGTTCCACCCACACCGAGTCGGTCTTGTCAGACGGCACCATGCGTATGTCGGCCACCACAAGGTGATCACCTTTGCGTACAAGGAAAGAGTCAGTAGGCAGCCCGCCGATATACTCTTCAGGCATCTGACTGATCAGCGAAAGCGAGTCGGCCTTCACCACGAAGTTGTAGTTGTTGGTGTAGTGGTGTGTCGAGAAGAACGACAAAGAGTCGATCTGCCGCTCACTGAACTTGAAAGCAGCATGGTTGCGGTGGTGGGGCTGATAGCAACCCGTAAGCGAGAAGGCCACCGCAAGCATGATCAGCAACAGACGAATGATTCTCATTCCGCGTAGATATTCATTTGACACAAGTCACATCTAAACTCCAACCGGAATCGACGACCGTCACCGAGGCGCAGCGTCAGCGGCTCACGCCAGCGTGGAGCTGTCCCACCACGCTTGACACAGTGGCCGAGCGCATAGCGCAGACAATGACGGCACTGCATCACCAGTGCCTTGTCAGGCTCCTTCACCTCAAAGGCCGGAGCCTCCACCTTGATGCCCTGTCGCTCATAGAACTGCCGGGAGAGATGGTTGGCGACATTATATAAATAGGAGTAGGTGTCGTAGAGATCCTGCGGCTGCTCAAAGTTGACGCTGTGCTCAGTCTGCTCTGTTTCCTTACGATCTCCTTCTCCTGCATTCGTTTCGGTCTGTTGCTGCCCGTCAGCATTCTTCGTGGGCAGCATCTGATTTTGCTCAGTCGCCTCAACAATCTTTTTCTGCAAGGCTTCAGCTGCCTCCCGTCTCAACTCAGACAGCAGACTGGAAGGGATGAAAAGCTCGTCGGCTCCCTGCTCGATGGTGATGTCGGCAGGATCACAATGGAAGGCCGTTGTACCGAGTTTGGCGAGTTGCTGCCGGATATTGTCGGTCTGTGGACGTTTGGCAGTCTGATGATCAAAGGTCGCAGACGCTTCTGCCTGCAAGTCTTTAGCCTCAGCGCCCTCTCCTACGACGCTTATTCTCACACGGAAGCCGTCCTGTGTCAAGCCATAAGCCATGGAGACCGGGATGCGCCGGTCAGCAGTCTTGCCATTCAAGAGCTTCTCAAAGGCCACGTCCTGGTTGCGATAGAGTGTCATGCCCTTTCTCAGATGCGCCGGCATCTTGAAGGGGAAGAGGCGTCCGCCCTCTACCCTATTGACCCGGAAGCCTTCTAGTTCGTGCTCATCGTTAAGAAAGCACAGTCCGTCGCCATTGGCGAAAGCGGCAATCCCCGCCACCGTGAACGAGTCGCGACGCATCTCCTTGACGTGTCCGACCATCTCGCCCAGCGCCTTCGGGGTGTCAAACGAGGCTATATCGGGCTGACGTCCATGGAGGAAATAAGTGGTGAAGCCGCGGTTGAACGTCTTCTTCAAGTCGGGCGTAAACCCGTAGCTCACCTTTCCAAGGGAAGCTCTGCGATAATCGTCGGGCCGACGGCGCACGAGGTCATCGAGTTTCCGACTATAGGCGCTGACCACATTCTTGACATAGTCAGCCGTTTTCAGCCGTCCCTCTATCTTGAACGAGCAGATGCCGGCATCAGCCAGCTCCTCCAAATGGTCGAGGCGGTTCATATCCTTCAACGACAGCAAGTGGCGGTCGTGCTCTATCATGCACCCGTCAGCGTCGAGCAAATCAAACTTCATCCGGCAGAACTGAGCGCAAGCACCCCGGTTGGCCGACCGTCCGAAGCAGTGCTGCGAGGCGTAGCAGACTCCGGAATAGCTCACACAGAGCGCACCATGGACAAAGCCTTCCAACTCTACAGTGGGTACTGCCTGATGGATGGCCTTGATCTCATCCAGTGACAACTCGCGTGCCAGCACGGCACGGCTGAAGCCTTGCTGTTGCAGCCACCGTACCTTCCCGGCCGAGCGGGTGTCGCACTGTGTGGAAGCATGAAGAGCCGGGGCATAGCCCAGTTCCTTGCGCACACGTGCCATCAGCTCAATAGCCGCCATGTCCTGAACCAGGAGTGCGTCGACCTTAGCCTCTGCAAGTTGCTTCATGAGCTGGTAGGCCTTGTCGATCTCATCCTCATAGATGAGCGTGTTGACCGTGACATACACGCGGACACCATAACGGTGGGCGTAGTCACAGAGTTGGCGGATATCGTCGACACTGTTGCCCGCCGCCACACGGGCGCCAAAATCAGATGCACCGATATAGATGGCATCGGCACCATGATCCACGGCGGCCATAGCGCAGGCCAGATCGCGTGCGGGAGCAAGAAGTTCGAGTGTGCGTTGCTCTTTCATCAGCATTACTTAATCTCGTTGATGTTATAGGGTGTCTCCTGGTAGACGTAATAGTTGATCCAGTTGTTGAACAGCAGGTTGGCGTGCGAGCGCCAGGTGACCAAGGGTCCCTTTGTGGGATCGTTGTCGCGGTAATAGTTCTTCGGCAGTTCCACGTCGTCCCGCTTTCCCGCGTCACGCTTGTATTCCTTGTCGAGCGTGTCAGGGGCATACTCCAGGTGCCCGGTGATAAAGAACTCCCTACCCTCGCGGGCCATGACCATGCTCACACCGCTCTCCGGTCCCTCGGCGATGACGCGCAGCGCGTCGACCTTGTCGATATCGCTGCGCCACACCTCGGTATGGCGGCTGTGCGGCATCATAAACACGTCGTCGAAGCCACGGAAGATTGGCAGCAAGGGATCCAGCGGTGTCTGTGGGAAGATGCCGAAGCGCTTCTTCTCCAGCGGATGCTTGGGCACCTGATAGAAATGGTACAGGGCAGCCTGGGCGGCCCAACAGATATAGAGCGTGGAGGTGACATGGGTGCGTGCCCAGTCAAAGATACCCGTGATTTCCTGCCAGTATTCCACATCCTCGAAAGCCATCTGCTCGATGGGCGCACCGGTGACGATCATGCCGTCCCATTTCTGCTCGCTGAGGACAGAGAAGTCCTTGTAGAACATCTTCATATGCTCGATGGGCGTGTTCTTAGGTGTGTGGCTGCGCAACTTCATGAAGTTGATCTCAATCTGCAACGGCGTGTTGCTCAGCAGTCTGATCAAATCGGTCTCAGTAGTGACCTTCAGTGGCATGAGATTGAGAATCACGATCTTCAACGGACGAATCATCTGCGTATGGGCGCGGCTTTCGTCCATGACGAAGATATTCTCATGCTTCAAAATATCAATGGCCGGTAACTTATCGGGTAATCTTAATGGCATTGTCTCTTATCTTTAAAACACTATAGAATCCAGCGCAAAGATAGCAAAAAAAATGGAGAAAAGAGACAATAACAATCGAAAAAAGCAAGCAAGCACAAGTGGAAAGACAAATAAGGGTGGCCAGTGTTGGTCACCCTTATTCGTTATATCGGTTTACCAGAGCTCTAAGCGCTGATTTTCCGGAAGATACATCTTGTCGCCCTTCTTCACATTGAAGGCCTTGTACCAAGCGTCGATGTGCGGCAGGGCACCGTTGACACGCCACTCACCGAGTGAGTGCGGATCGCGCTTGACACGGTTGCGGATCTCCTGGTCAGTGATGTTCTGACCCCAGACACCGGCGTAGGCGATGAAGAAGCGCTGGTCAGGAGTGAGGCCGTCGATGGTCTTCAGAGGTTTCTTGGCTGTAGCATGCTTGAAAGCATTGAAGGCCACCTGCAGGCCTCCGTGGTCAGCAAGGTTCTCACCGAGGGTGAACTTACCGTTGGCGTGCAGTCCGGGCAGCACCTCTATGCTGTCGAAGAAATCGGAGTAGAGCTTAGCGCGCTTCTCAAAACCTTTGGCATCGGCAGCCGTCCACCAGTCGTGGAGGTTACCGCTGGCGTCGTACTGGCGGCCCTGATCGTCAAAGCCGTGAGTCATCTCGTGGCCGATAACCACACCGATGGCACCATAGTTGAAGGCGGCATCAGCCTTCGGATCGAAGAACGGACGCTGCAGGATGCCTGCGGGGAAGCAGATCTCGTTGGTCGTCGGGTTGTAGTAAGCGTTGACCGTCTGGGGTGTCATGAACCACTCGTCGCGGTCGACAGGCTTACCGGCTTTGTCGGCGATCATCTTGTCAACAGCAAACTCGCGTGTAGCAAGCACGTTGTCGTAGTAGCTCTTCGAAGGATCGATGGTGAGCTTGGAATAGTCGGTCCACTTGTTGGGATAGCCGATCTTGACGTAGAACTTGTCGAGTTTCTCGTGAGCATTCTTCTTTGTGGAGTCGCTCATCCATGTTTGGGCATCGATGCGCTCGCCGAGACTGATCTGCAGATTATGCACCAGTTCCTCCATCATCTTCTTGCTGGAAGCAGGGAAATAGCGCTCGCAGTACATCTTACCGAGAGCCTCGCCCATCGCGCTCTCGACCTGGTTGGTAGCACGCTTCCAAAGCGGATATTCCTCCTTGCGGCCACTCATGGTCTTGCCGAAGAAGTCGAAGTTGGCCTGACGGATCTCGTCGGTGAGGTAAGAGGCAGAGCTCTGGATGACATCCCACTCCATGAGGGCACGAAGCTCGTCGGCAGTTTGCAGAGCCATGAGGCTGTTGAGCGCTGTGAAGAAGGCGGGCTGTCCGACATTCATCTCCTGGATGTAGTCGAGCTTCACGCCCTCAGCCTCAGCCATCTGGCAGAGCGGAATGTTGGGATAGTTATCCTCAAACTCCTTCAGGCTCATCTTGTTGTAGTTGGCCTGGGGATCACGGAGCTCGGTATTGCTCTTGGAAGCAATGGCCAGCTCAGTCTCAGCACGGAAGACATCAGCGGCCTTGGCACTGGCCTGTGCGTCGGTGAAACCGTAGAGCTTGAACATGCGCACGAGGTGCTTCTTGTAAGCATCACGGATGTCGCTCGTTGCCTTGTCGTTGTTGAGATAGTAGTCCTTCTGTCCCAGTGTCAGTCCACCTTGTGAGAGGCAGAGGATGTTGCGGGTAACGTTCTTGTCGTCAGCACCGAAATATGAGCCGAAGGGCACGCCATAGCCGATCTTGGCATATTTCAGCTGCAGGTCGTGGAGCTGGTCAAGGGTCTTTGCAGCTTCCATCTCGTCGAGCAGTGGCTTCACGGGAGCCAGTCCCTCCTTGTTGCGGCGGTCCTGATCCATGGCGAGCTTATAGAAATCGCTGAGCTTGCGCTCGGTGGTGCCCTCCTTGAACTTCTTCTTAGTCAGAGAAGCAAGGATGCTATTGACCTGCTTGTTGACGTTTTCCTGCAACATGTCGAAGCTGCCATAGCGGCTGTAAGCGGCAGGCAGCGGATGGAGTTTCTGCCATCCACCCGTGGCATAACGATAGAAATCATCGGCAGGACGGACACTCTTGTCGAAGTTCGTCATGTCGAGTCCCGACTGGTTCTGCGCCATCAGGCCCTGAACGGGCGCTGCGACGAGCATCAGCATCGGGAGAATCTGTTTCATGTTCATCATTGTTTTATTTTAAAGTTAGAAATTTATAGAGACGATAGAGGCTATAGAGACTATAGAGACCATAGCGGTCAGAGGCTATTAGCCCAACTCTTCCACCTTCTCGGAGAGTTCCATCCAGCGGTCGTTCTCCTTGTCGAGAGCCTCCTGCGTTGTGGAGTACTCGTTGACAAGCTGCATGTTGGCCGCATTCTTGGGATCCATGAGCAGGGTATCAAGCTCTTTGAGGCGGGCCTCCATCTTGGCGATCTTTGCCTCAGACTCTTCCACGGCACGCTGGGCCTTGCGCAACTTCTTCTGCTTCTCCTTGTGCTTCTCCCACGATTCCTTGGTGGCAGGCTGAGACGCACCCGACTGCGCAGCCCCACCCTTTGCGGGAGACTGAACCTGCGGCGTGGCAGAAACTGTAGTGGCGGCTGCGGCTGTCTTTTCCTCAGCGGCAGCCTTGCCGTTGAGAGCCTCGTGGATGGTCTCGGCATTGTGAGCCCGCAGATAGTCATAGATACCACCGATATGCTCCTTGACCTGTCCGCCCCCAAACTCATAGACCTTGGACACGAGTCCGTCGAGGAAGTCACGGTCGTGGCTGACGATGATGGCCGTACCGTCGAAAGCTTTGATGGCCTCCTTGAGCACATCCTTCGACGGCATGTCGAGATGGTTGGTCGGCTCATCGAGGATGAGCAGGTTGACCGGTTCCAGCAACAGACGGATCATGGCCAGACGGGAACGCTCTCCGCCGGAGAGCACACCGACCTTTTTCTCAGAGATCTCACCACCAAACATGAAGGCGCCGAGCAGGTCGTTGATCTTCAGACGCATCTCACCCGTGGCCACACGGTCGATGGTGTCGTAGATGGTCAGACTCTCATCGAGCAACTGTGCCTGGTTCTGCGCGAAGTAGCCAATCTGGACGTTGTGCGCAATCTTCAGCGTACCGGTGAAGGGAATCTGTCCCATGATGCACTTAACGAGCGTGGACTTACCCTCACCGTTCTTACCGACAAAGGCTACCTTCTCGCCACGCTTGATGGTCATGTTGACATGGGAGAAGATGGTGTGAGTGCCATAGTCCTTGCGCACGTCGTCGCAGATGACAGGATAGTCGCCACTGCGCAGACACGGCGGGAACTTGAGGTGCATGACCTTGTTGTCGACATCATCGACCTCGATGGGCACAATCTTCTCAAGCTGACGGATGCGTTGCTGCACCTGCACAGCCTTGGTGGCCTGATAGCGGAAGCGCTCGATAAACGCCTTGGTGTCGGCGATCTCCTTCTGCTGGTTCTCATAAGCACGCAACTGCTGCTCGCGACGCTCCTTGCGGAGCACGACATACTGATCGTACTTCACCTTGTAGTCTTCGACATGGCCGCAGGTGATCTCCAGCGTGCGGTTGGTGACGTTGTTGATGAAGGCGCGGTCGTGGCTGACGAGGACCACGGCACTGGAGCTCTGAGCCAGGAACTGCTCGAGCCACTGAATAGACTCGATGTCGAGGTGGTTGGTGGGCTCGTCGAGAAGGAGCACGTCGGGATGCTGGAGAAGAATCTTCGCCAGCTCAATGCGCATACGCCAACCACCGGAAAACTCGCGCGTAGGCCGGTCGAAATCGCTGCGTTCAAAGCCCAGTCCGGTGAGCGTGCGCTCCATCTCAGCCTCGTAGTTCTCTCCTCCCATCATCATATAGCGCTCATGGGTCTGGGTGAACTTATCAACCAGGGCCATGTAGTCTTCACTCTCATAATCAGTGCGCTCGGCCATCTCCTGCTGCATCTTGTCGAGCTGCTCCTTGATATGGATATGTCCGGCGAAAGCCTTTCGCGTTTCCTCGCGCACGGTAGTGTCATCCTGAAGTTTCATCACCTGTGGCAGATAGCCCACGGTAGAGCCGTTGGGCACCGACACTGTACCGGATGTCGGCTTTTGCAGGCCACAGAGTATTTTCAGCATGGTGGATTTGCCGGCACCGTTCTTACCCACGAGGGCCACACGGTCGCGGTCGTTGATGACAAAGCTGACATCGTGGAACAGCGGCCTGGTGCCAAACTCCACCTTGAGATTCTCTACTGAAATCATTTCAAAAATATATAAACATCACAAAAAGCAAAACAGGATAGCGGAGTCTTTCGGCATCGCTATCCTGTTTCTTATCTACAAAACTCTGATTGCTCAGAGCTTTTCTTTACTTCACCTTGTCAACGATGGCCTTGAAAGCCTCAGGATTGTTGACAGCGAGGTCAGCGAGAACCTTGCGGTTGATCTCGATGCCTGCCTTGTGGAGAGCACCCATCAACTGGCTGTAGCTCATGTCAGAGAGACGAGCGGCAGCGTTGATACGCTGAATCCACAGAGCGCGGAAGTTGCGCTTCTTGTTACGACGGTCACGATAAGCGTAGGTAAGACCCTTCTCCCAAGTGTTCTTAGCTACTGTCCAGACATTCTTGCGAGCTCCATAGTAACCTTTTGTGAGCTTCAGAATTCTTGTTCTCTTTGCTTTAGATGCAACGTGATTTACTGATCTTGGCATAATTTTGTTCTTTAAGCGTTCGACTAAAAAGGTTTACGATTAACGGAGGCAGAGCAGACCGCGAACCTGCTTGAGGTTTGCGCCGTCGACCAAAGTCTGATGGTCGAGGTTTCTCTTTTGCTTCTTTGTCTTCTTAGTCAGAATGTGACTGTGGTAAGCGTGATGACGCTTGATCTTACCCGTACCGGTGAATGTGAATCTCTTCTTTGCACCGGAGTTAGTCTTTACTTTTGGCATTTTTTGTTGTTTTAAATGTTGATATGAATTGAAAGGTGGCAACGCATATACCCGGCGGTACCACTCAGTTTTTCTATCTCTTAGTCTTTCTTCTCCCCGTCAGCGGCCTCAGCGAGCTTGCGAAGGGCGTCACCACCCTTGGCGTTGGCCAGAAGTCCGTTTTTCTCTGCCTTCTCAGCAGCCTGTGCCTTAGCCTCTTCTTTGGCCTTGGCCTCTGCGGCGAGACGGTCGCGCTTCTGCTGGCTCTGCTTAGCGATGCCTGCCTTCTTCGGAGCGAGGAACAGGAACATCTTCTTGCCTTCGAGCTTTGGCATCTGCTCTACCTTGGCATACTCCTCCAAGTCATTGGCAAAGCGCAGCAACAGCACCTCGCCCTGCTCCTTGAAAAGGATGGAACGGCCACGGAAGAACACGTAAGCGCGCACCTTGTTGCCCTCTTCGAGGAACTCCTTGGCATGCTTGAGCTTGAACTGGTAGTCGTGGTCGTCGGTCTGAGGTCCGAAGCGGATCTCCTTCACCTCCACACGCACCTGCTTTTGCTTCATCTCTTTCGCACGCTTCTTCTGCTGATAGAGGAACTTGCTATAGTCGATGAGACGACAAACGGGCGGCTGTGCGTTGGGCGAGATCTCCACGAGGTCTACCCCTTGTTGATGAGCCAAGTCAAGTGCCTGACGTGTAGGCATTACTTGTGAGCCGTCGTCGCTTACGACTCGTACTTCCCGTACATGAATCTGACCGTTGACACGGTACTGATTCTTCTGATTGTCTTTCTTCATCCAGCTATATTAAAGTCATTTTTATTTTGGTTTTAGGGTATAACATACCCATACAGCGTGCAAAATTACTAAAAGTTTTCCGTTCCACCAAACTTTTCCTCAGAAAAAGATGATTTACCTGCTCAGCAAGTGCGTGGAACACAGATAGTCCACAACCTGACGGTCGGCGGGCAACCAGTGGACGCCGCCGAGATGGTCTTCCGGCAGCCAGCGCGCATCCTCAGCCTCCAAAAGTTCAAGGTGCCCGGAGACGACATGGCAGACATAGCAGTGCATCGTGAGATGGAAAGCAGGATAGTCGTGCTCCACCGTCATGACGAAGCGGTCGACAGAGACCTCTGTGTTCAGCTCCTCACGTATCTCCCGCCGCAAGGCGTCCTCACGGCTTTCGCCCTCCTCGATCTTTCCACCGGGAAACTCCCACCAGTCTTTCCACTCGCCATAGCCACGCTGCGTGGCGAAGATCAGGCCGCCACGGCAGATAATAGCAGCCACTACTTCGATATGTTTCATGTCTTAAATATAATAGGTATTGTGTTCATGAGTTCTCACCTCCCAACACAGAGTTTATCCAGTGTGCCAGTTCCATCCTGGCTTTTTGTGATGGGCAGAAAGCTTTTCTGATGTTCCTATCGTAGGCTTTTGACATTAAGAGCAAAGCCTTTTGGTGTCAGTACTACGGGCAGATTACTCCAGTACAAAGCCGAGATTACTCCAGTACAAAGCCGAGATTACTCCAGTACAAAGCCGAGATTACTCCAGTACAAAGCCGAGATTACTCCAGTACTTCACCGTAGTACTCTGTCGACTCCGCCGCTGTCTTCCGCCTATAAGTGCTATGAGCGATGTCGCGCTCATGTCTCGCAGTCTTCCACCTTTCTTTCTGTCTGAGATCCTTGTCCCTTTGTTCCTATGTCTTTAAAATATTTCTTGATTTGGATTTTCACTTCCATCAATGATTATTTTCCTTTTTGTCTGAATACTGCGCACGCCACTCTCTGCTGCCCTGCCAGACATTCATATCAGGAACCTCATCCTTTGGCTTTTGCCATTGCCTCCTTTATTTGTCTTTCGAGCTCTTCTCCATTTTGATGAGCAACAGTCCGATGCCAGTCCAGATCAACTCGCGCACACGAACGATCAATGCCACGAAGATGCCGGCACTGGCAGTGAGGCCCAAGCTGGTAGTGGACATAAGGAAACCACCCTCGCGGCCGCCCAGCTGCAAAGGGATGAAGAAAAGCAGATTGGCAAAGAGCGAGGTGAAAGCCAGGATGAGCACACAATAGATGAAGTTGACGTGGGGCATGAGGACCAGCAGAATGAAGAAGATCTCCAATGCGGAACAGATGCGGCACGAGAGCTCCAAGAGTACGGCTCCGATGAAGTTGCGCGGTTGCTGCTTGTGCAGGGCTGCGATCTGCCGGTCTATGGTGTTGAGTTGCTCACGATGACGCTCGACAAACGGCGTAGCCCAACGCTTGATCATGGGCAAATGGCTGAGGAAGTTCATCACGCGGTTGGCCAGACCCTTCTGATAGCCCGCCATAAAGAACCAAATGCCAAGAATGCAAAAGCAGATGATGGACGCCATAATCACCGTATAGAAAACGGAGAAGCGATGAACAAAGAGAAAGACGATGGCTGAAAGCAGCCAAAACCAAAAGTGACTGAAGATATGGGTCATGGCATAGAGGATCACCGACGACGAGGCACGCTCAGTGCCAATCTTCGGAGCCAACTCCATGATACGGTAGGGCTCACCGCCCATCAGCCCGCCCGGCGTGGCATAGTTGAGGGCGAAGCCGGACACCGTGATCTTGTAGAGCCACAGAAAGGGGATGCGCTTCACCGGCTTGCCGTCGGTCGACGGTTGGCTGCATACCCCCTTGATGATCAGATACCACGCGGAAGTGTTGAACACATAGAGAAACATCCACAGCGCTACGACGGCGAAAAACCAGTAGCCCGCATGTTTCAGTCCCGCCCACACTTGCGCAAAGTCAAGTTGGGTGACCATGATGATCAGTACGATGAGTCCAAAAATGAAGAAGCCGTTCTGGTATTTCTTTTTCATGCTGTCGAGAGATGTTGTATGCTATATGTGTGTTATTGTTCCTTGCCGTTGCCTTCCTGAGCTTTGGCGGCAGGAGCGGGATGGTTGCCGAGTCGCTCCTTGATGGCGTTCTCGTGCTTCTTGGGAATGGAGAAGCGCACCTTCTCACTGTCGTCCTTCTTCTCGTGATAGAGCTTAGGCAACGGGTTGGCCAGCGGTTCGTCGTAGGCACGGCGGTTGCGGAAGCCATCGATGGCAGCATAGATAGCGTGGCGCAATGGCGTGGGATCGGCAACACCCTGGCCGGCGATGTCGTAGCAAGGGGAGAGATCGGGAGCCGTAGCTACCAAAGGCAGTCCTCCAAGATAGCGGACATTGTTGTCGGGATGGAGCGTCTTGAACGGTGCCAGTCCCTGATCGTGGTACATGGCAAGAATGGCATCGAAGTGATAGTAGTCGCCCTGCTGGAAGAAGAGGTCAGCCTGATAGGGTCCGAAGACGTTGACACCGGCATCTGCCAACTTCTGAATGGCCGGCACAATGTTTTCAGCCTCTTCCTGTCCTTCTGCCTTTTCGTCAACGCCCGGATTGAGGGCGAGCACAGCGATGCGGGGATTGGAGACACGCATGTCGCGGCGCAGCGTGGTGAAGAGAATAGCCACCTGCTCGATGATGTCGTGAGAAGTGATGGCGGCAGGAACATCCTTCAGGCTGATTTGGTCAGTCATGAGTGCCAGCCGCATGTCACCGTTGATAAGCAGACACTGTGCTTTCTTGCCCTCACCGATGCACTGCTCAATGTATTTGGCACGACGCGGAAAGTCGAAGCCGCCCACATGAGCCTCGCCTTTATCGGCCGGAGCACAGACGAGCACGTCGAAGAGTCCGTCTTTGTAGTCGGTGATGGCGCGATCGAGTGCCTTCACAGCAGCCAGCGTGGCATCGGAAGAGGGAATGCCCATCTCCACCTTGATCTCCTCGTCGACGGCCGGAATGATGTTGAGCTTACCGTCCTGGGCAGCACTGGCGTCGTTGATGATGGTGAAGTTGTCCTTGATGCCCAGGGCCTTGCTATGATAAGCAGCCACTTTGGGAGAGCCATATATAATAGGAGTACAGAGCTCAAACATCTCTGTCTCTTCGAAAGCTTTGAAGATGAGCTCGTAGCCAATGCCGTTGGTGCTGCCGTGGGTGATGGCCACGCGTATTTTGTTGTTGTTCATGGTTGTTTGGTCTTATCTATTAGTCTTGAATATTTTAATGTTTGAAATCAATGATCTGTGCGCTTTACCTGCCTCATGGTATAGAGCACGGCTTCGAGCCGGCGAACCGCATTGCGCTTGGTCTTGCCCGGAGCGAACACAAAGCCCTCGACGACGATATGGCGGCAAACCAAGTTGCCTTGTCGCCCGGACTGCTGCAACAGGAACGCGCGGCTGACAAACGGACCGCCCATGGCATCGCCCGTCATCATCCACAAGCCGCGATAGAAGCCCCGTCCATCGATCAGTACGCTTTCGGGGACTGTAGCCATGTGCATACTGTCGGTCTCTCCGAGGATGTTGCGACCCAACATATAGTCACGGGCACCGATGAAATAGCGGGACTCGCTGTCGCCATAGCCCGTAGTCCTAACGTCAGGATTAGCTTTAGCATCAGATGCGTTGACAGGACTCCAATCGAGATAGACCACGATGTTTTGCATCATGGTGGCTGAGTTGTTGCTCAACCAAAGGAAGTCTTTGCCCTGCTTGCTGGCAATCATGTCTGCAGGTATCCACAACGCTATGCCGAACATCTTCCGGACGAGCTTTTCAGCTTTGACGTTCCGCTCATGGTGCAGGATGCTGAGCTGCTTCTTCATCTCTGAGCGATTGAGGAGAAAGCGCAGCCGCCGTCCTACGCTGTCGATGCTGTTGCGAAGTGCCATTGCCGACGGTGCCCCGATATGCACCACGGTTTGAGGCTGTGCCCACACATTGCGCTCGCTGCGGATTGAGGGACGAGTGTATGCCTCAGCATTGATGTCGACGATCACGATGTTGCGCGTGTAGCGGAGCGTGTTGCCGAAAGCCTCGGCGCTGACCTCCGACACATCGAAACTCGGTTCGGGTTGCGGCAAGCCCTCCACGTCGGCAGAGAGCACGCTGCGTACCATGCCTGCCGTGTCGCCCACCAGCAGCACTTCATAGAGCTGTCCGCCGGAGCGGGGCAGCAAGCCACCGTTGCGACAACTCACAAGAGCAAACAGCAGCAACAACAGAGTACTTCTGAGACTCACTGCGCTATGGGCGATACGCTTCACGGAATGGTGCGGTTTCTATTTTGATTCAGCGTTCTTCTTAGCTGTGCTGAGCAGTCCACAGGCGGCAAAGATGTCCTGCCCACGGCTGGCGCGGATCGTCGTGTAGATACCGTGCTGTGTGAGATAGTCACGGAAGCTCTCCATCTTCTCCTCGCTGGCTCCATGCAAGGGCACATGGGGAATCTGATGGAAGCGGATGAGGTTGACACGGCATTCAAGGCCGTGGAGCAGACGCACGATGGCCTGGGCATGAGCCTTGGAATCGTTGAGTCCGCCAAAGACGATATACTCAAACGAGAGGCGACGCTGATGGGAGAAGTCGTAGTTGCGAAGCAGTTCCACGATGTCCTCAATCGCCATACCTCTCTCTGCCGGCATGAGCTCCTGGCGCTGCTCATGGAGCGGTGAGTGAAGGCTGATGGCCACATGGCACTGGCTCTCTTCGAGGAAGCGTTTGAGCTTGTCCTTGAGTCCCACACTGCTCACGGTGATGCGCTTGGGACTCCAGGCGTAACCATAGGAAGCGGTAAGGATCTCGGTGGCTCGCAGCACATTATCGAGGTTGTCCATCGGTTCTCCCTGACCCATAAACACGATGTTGGTAAGCTTGTCACGCTCGGGCAGACTGTAGATCTGATTGAGGATATCAGTGGCTGTGAGGTAGCCCTCAAAGCCCTGCTTACCCGTTTGGCAGAAGAGACAGTTCATCTTGCAGCCTACCTCACACGAAACGCAGAGTGTGGCGCGATCGTCCTCGGGGATGTATACCGTCTCGACAAACTTGGTGGCTACCGGTGCCGAGTCAGCACCGGCGGTTGTGACGACGGGGAAGAGATATTTGATGGTTCCGTCCTTGGAGTGCTGGGCGTCAATGGGCTTTGCACAACCAATCTGATAGAGCTCGTTGAGCTTCTCGCGGTTGGCCTTGGAGATGTTTGTCATCTCGTCGATGGAACTCACATGCTGGGTGTAGATCCATTTTGCCATCTGTCCTCCGGCGAAGGAAGGCATGCCAAGCGACACGGCCACTTGCTTGAGCTCGGGCAGTGTCATGCCAAGGAGATTTTTCTTATTCATGGTACTATTCATAGTGCAAAGATACAAACTTTTTGAGTAAAGTAGGGATTTTGTGCCATAAAATAGCTATCTTTGCATCATTAACACCTTATTATATAGGATTATGTCTATGGAATCATCGAGTTGGAAATATCATTGTGAACCACAAGTGAAGGTGGGAATCGTCAGCGGCGTGACCATTCATTTCGCGTTGAATGGCCCCTACGCTGTACTGGGACACAAGGCAGTAGGCGCTCAGACTGTGGAGATGACACCCCACGGCATCGTGTGGAACAACGAGGTATATCCCGAGCTGGTCTTCTCGCCATTGTCAGATGACGCATCGTTCTCACTGAGCGATGTGACCATAGGCGTGAACTTTCACTGGGAGCGCAAAGAGACTCAGACTTTCTTGGGTACGCTGCATCTCATAAAGAACGGCGACAAGGTATGCGCTGTCAATGAGCTGCCGGTGGAGAAATACCTGGAGAGTGTGATATCGAGCGAGATGAGTGCTACGTCGAGTCTGGAGCTGCTCAAAGCTCATGCGGTCATCTCGCGCTCCTGGCTGCTGGCTCAGATGGTAAAACGGAAAGGAGAGCAGCCGACAGACGAGGTGAAAGCACAAGGAAAAACAGCAGCTGCCGAGATGGTGGAAGACAAGGATCGTATCGTGAAATGGTATGACCGCGAAGACCACACGCTGTTTGACGTCTGTGCCGATGACCATTGTCAGCGCTACCAGGGTATCACCAAGGAGACCAGCCCACACGTGGCGGAAGCCATCAGACTGACAAGAGGTGAGATTCTGACCTCCGACGGTGAGATCTGTGACGCACGCTTCTCGAAGTGTTGCGGCGGCGTAACAGAAGAATTTCAATATTGCTGGGAAAACAGCCCGAAGACTTACCTGAAAGCGGTGACTGACACGGCAGAAATGGTCAAGAGTCAGGAGGACAATAGCAGCGATGCGCTGGTTCCCGACTTGACGGTAGAGGCGGCGGCAGAGCGATGGATACGCTCCACCCCACCGGCTTTCTGCAATACAAAAGACAGAGAAGTGCTGTCGCAAGTGCTCAACGACTATGATCAGGAGACCACAGATTTCTATCGCTGGACAGTAGAATATACACAAGAGGAATTGGCTGAACTGATTCAAAGAAAGACGCGACGGAACTTAGGACGCATCCGCGACATCATTCCCTTACAGCGGGGAAAGAGCGGCAGAATCTGGCTGATGAAGGTCATCGGTGAGAACCATGACTTGATCATCGGAAAAGAGTTGGAAATACGACGCGCACTCAGCAACAGCCATCTCTATAGTTCTGCCTTTGTGGTGGACAAAGAAGGAGAGGATGCAGACGGATTTCCCAAGAGCTTTACCCTCCATGGAGCAGGATGGGGACATGGCGTGGGACTCTGTCAGATTGGTGCCGCGATGATGGGTGCCAAAGGCTATGACTATGACAGAATCTTAGCACACTATTATCCCGGTGCCAGCCTCACAAAGCTATACGTTTAAAATCAGTTACGACCATTTAAGACTATGCTCAATAAAACAAAAGAGAGAACAGGAGCAACTTTTCAAGATCAAGAACACAGGTCGCCTTGGCTATGGGTGCCGTCGCTGTCGTTTGCCGACGGATTGCCATTGGTGACGATTATGACTCTATCGGTGATCCTCTATAAACAGCTGGGACTGAGCAATGCCGAGATCACCTTCTATACCTCGTGGCTCTATCTGCCTTGGATATTGAAACCGGTATGGAGTCCGCTCATCAATGTGGTGAAAACCAAACGCTGGTGGATCGTGCTGACAGAAGTACTTCTGGGCGCTGCCTTCGGCGGAGTAGCCTTCACAATACCTACCTCGTTTTGGCTGCAGGGCTCTCTGTTCTTCTTCTGGGTGATCGCCTTTGCGGGTGCCAGCCACTGCATCTCTGCCGACGGCTTCTATATGCTTGGCCTTAATACCCATCAGCAGGCTACGTTCATGGGTATCCGCTCGCTGTTTGACCGTCTGGCCACAATCTTCGCGCAAGGCGTACTCGTGATGATAGCTGGCAATCTGCAGGTGGTATTTCGCAACAGCATCTCCTACTCGTGGAGTCTGACTTTCTTTGGTGTCACTGGGCTGTTTCTACTGCTGTGGCTTTGGCATAACTGTGTATTGCCGCGTCCCAAAGAAGATGCCAAGCGCCCATTTGTCAACTTCAAAACCATCGGAGACGAGTTTACGCATACCTTCCGCACGTTCTTTGCCAAGGAACAGATATGGGTAGCTCTGATGTTCATCATCTTCTTCCGCATGCCGGAAGGACTGATGGAAAAGGTGTCTGCACTCTTCCTCATCGACTCGGGACATAACGGGGGACTGGGACTCTCACCTCAGGAATATGGACTCGTACAGGGTACCGTGGGCATCATCGGAGTGTCGTTGGGAGGCATCTTAGGAGGTATTCTCGCAGGTAAAGACGGATTGAAGAGATGGATATGGCCGATGGCCCTGGCTTTCTTCTTGCCGCAGATGGTCTACCTGCTGCTGAGCTACACGCTCTCTTCCAGTCTGTGGATCATCAGCCTTTGCGTGTTTGTGGAGCAATTCGGCTATGGCTTCGGCCTGACAGCCTACACACTATACCTTATATATTATAGTCGTGGCGAATACAAAACCAGCCATTATGCATTGGCTTCCGCCATCATGTCTCTCTCGATGATGCTGCCGGGATTGGTATCCGGTGCACTGCAGGACATGATGGGCTACCGACATTTCTTCACGCTATCACTGGTATTCAGCCTTCTCACCCTCTTAGTGGTAGGCCGACTGAAAATCGACAAAGAGTTCGGAAAAGCAGAGCAGGAACAAGAAAAGGAACAAGGACAAGAAAAGGAACAAGAGAAAGAGCTGGAAGAAGCATAAGGCTACTGAGCCATACGCCGCCTGGCTTCTCACAGACAGAACGGAAGCTTCAAACAACGCAGTTTCCATCTTTAGCGGACATCAATATTACAAAAACAAAGATGCCGCAACCTCGCAGAATATATTTGCGGAGTTGCGGCATTATCATGTTCACCTGATGTCTATCATTATCATATCTGATGATCATGTTTATTTCACGACACCGATAATCTCTTTCACACTCTTGCATCCGTGACGCTCCAACCACTGAGCCATGCCATTCTTGACTTTCACGGTGACAGCGGGATCGATGAAGTTAGCGGTACCAATCTCAATGGCTGTGGCTCCTGCCATCATAAACTCGATAGCATCTTCTGCTGTCATGATGCCACCCAAGCCAATCACCGGTATCTTCACTGCTTTGGCCACATCATGCACCATTCTTACGGCGACAGGCTTCACGGCCGGACCACTGAGTCCACCGGTACCGATACTCAACTTAGGACAGCGATGCTCAATGTCGATGGCCATACCCATCAGCGTGTTGATGAGCGACACACTGTCTGCACCTTCTGCCTCGCAAGCACGCGCTATATCGGCAATGGAAGTGACATTGGGCGAGAGTTTCACGATAAGCGTCTTGTGATAGACTTTGCGCACTGCCTTAACCACACTGGCAGCCCCCTCGCAGGTGACACCAAAAGCCATACCCCCATCCTTCACATTGGGGCAAGAGATATTCAGTTCGATAGCCGGTATACGATCCAACCCATCGATGTGCGCTGCGCACTCGGCATAGCGCTCGGGAGAGGAACCGCTCACATTGACAATGAAATGAGTCGGGATGTCTTTTATCTCAGGATAGATATGCTCACAGAAATAATCCACACCCTTGTTTTGCAATCCCACGCAGTTGAGCATACCACTGGCCGTCTCTGCCATTCGCGGATAGTCGTTGCCCTCGCGCCACTCCAGTGTGGTGCCCTTGACGACGATACCACCGATTTCCTCCAACGGCACTAAGTCGGCAAACTCCACACCATAGCCAAACGTGCCGCTGGCTGTCATGACAGGATTAGATAATTCGAGCTGATGAATATTGACACTTAAATCTACCATAACAACTTCTTAATATTAAACACAGGTCCTTCTTTGCATACACACAGATTGCCGTCGACAGTCTTCTCCACACAGCACAGGCATGCTCCCAGTCCGCAGGCCATCATATTCTCCAACGACACTTCGCAGGGAATATTTTTCTCTTTGGCGAATCTCGTCACTGCCTTCATCATCGGAGTGGGACCACACGTCTGGATGAAATCGAAATGCTCGCTCTGCAACACAGAGTGGTTGGTGACAAAGCCCTTCTCACCAGCAGAAGCATCTTCCGTAGTGATGTATACCTTACCGATTTTTTTAAACAAATCCAGCTCTAATAAATCTTTTGCCGAACGGGCGCCAAGCAGGAAGACGGGCTCGCCACCCTGACTTTTGATCTCTGCACCTTGATAGAGAACAGGGGCCACACCGACACCGCCTCCCACTAAAAGCACGCGCAGGCGAGGGGCGTCATCCGTCTTTTCGCAGGCTGAGGAAGCAGCAACATTACCAATTGTAGCAGCGGCAGCACCGTTTGCATCATCACAAATCGCAGACTTGATAGCAGCGAGGTCACTGAAACCATGGCCCAAAGGGAAGAGGCAGTTGAGCGTGTCCCCTGCCTTGAGCTTAGCCATGTGCTTCGTGCCTTCACCGACGGCGGCCACAAGCAGCCACAATTCATTGCGAGAGACATCTACGAAGTTGATTGAGATAGGGCGGCGGAGAAAGGTAGTGGGACTGTCCTCAACGTGAATGTTGACAAACTGTCCCGGTATCATCTCCGGAAGAGGTTGCTTGGAAGTGAGCTTGAGCAGAACATGATGATCACTGACATGTTCGTTCGATGCCACTGTCAAGTCCATACAATATTTCTTCATATAAATGGATTTAAAGGGTCTTTCTTCTTAGCAAAAGCATCGCCGCAGCGATACCGTCGGGCTTACTCATATCAATATTTAGGCTTACACCTATTATATATTCGGAACTACACCTTTCATATATTCAAGCTTACACCTTTATATATTCGAGCTTACACCTTCTATATATTCGGGCCTACACCTTTTATATATTCGAGCTTACACCTTCTATATATTCGGGCCTACACCTTTTATATATTCGAGCCTGCACCTTTTATATATTCGAGCCTGCACCTTCTATATATTCGGGCCTACACCTTTTATATATTAGAGCTACACCTTTTATTATATTAGAGGATTATATTTGGAGAGGTACACCTCATGATTTCCATCGGACTCACCCCTCTCGCCTTAATCCAGCTACAAACTTACACAAAAAAAACAAGAAATCGGCATTTCTATCCCGACAATATTTCATCTTATGGAAAGATCGCTCTTCCGTTGGCCTCAAAGCACAACGCTTCAGGACACAAAGATATCCTCTCATCACGCAAAAACACATACCTCATGAAGCACCATGCATCGCCTCATGAGCAGATAAGAACAGACTTATCGCTGGAAAAGCTAAGCTACAGCGAAAGACAAAATTTACTTCTTCGGAACGAAAGACTCCCACGTCTGATCGTCATAGAAGATTCTTATCTCTGTGATCTTTCGTTGTGGTTTGTCAACATATTTCACGATTACCTTTTCTGCCTGAGAAGCAGCAGAGCGAGCAGACTGACTGCCTTTAGCATTGTCCTGACCAAAAAGTGAGGGCTGGCGAGTTCCGGGAGCAACACCGCCTGAAGCCGAGTTCTCGGCACTATGCTCACCGTCAGACTGTGATGCGTCTGCTGCTGTAATGCCATCTACAGAAGTACCGGTAGCAGCGGAATCAGACGGCTGAGCGTTGTCTCCGGTAGTGGGGGAGTTGCTCACATACATCGGGCCGTTGCCAAACATCAGCCAGTCAATGGAGATTTTTGGGAAGTGCTGATGGATGTTGTCAACGATCTGCAAGGTTGGACGCGTGCGACCATTGAAGATACCGCTGAGAGTGCCTTCAGAGATGCCTGTGTACTGCGCGAAAATTTTTTGCGTCATGTGCTGATTTTCCATCAGCTTCTTAATTCTATCTTTCATATCAAGAGCCATAGAGATGAAAAGGGGCTAAAATACCACCTTCACTTAAGTATTTGCAAAGTTAAATCAAAAAATCGATATTTGCAAATGTAAAGGGAAGAATTTTAATCCTAAAATAGTATTCAATAAATCAAATTATATGAGTTTCAAAATTTGAATATTATAATCGGTATTTCATGATTTGCAAAGTTAAATACTGTCTACAAAACGTATATGAAGCTTTAAATCAACGGTTCAAGTCAACTGTTTGGCTTTTATATGGCTATATCTGCATATTATATATAGAAAAGGCTCAAAAAGGGCACTTTTGAAGGTATAAAGCCTTATTTTTATGTATTTGACTTCTCGAAATTCTGCTTCTTATGTTGATAATCAGAGATTTATCTTTAAATAGAATATCTGCATACTTTTGCGTTTATGTTTTTAAATTCATACTTGTAGATTTGAATAACTAAATTATATATATATTCAGCACTTCAAATGATTCAAAGATTCAATTTTATATGTTAGATTTCAATTAGACTTCTTAAATTCATAGATTAAAATTCGATAGTTTGAAACTGAAATAAACGTTAATTGTAAATTTTAAGATGCCCAGAATGCCGTTTTTCGCTATTTTGGCGAAAATTCGGGCAAGGATAGGAGTTGGTTCTGATTTTTAAAATCTCAGCAAAAAAATTTAGCCTAACTTCGCTCATTCTGAGGAAGTTAGGCTAAAAAACGGGTCCTTTCTCAACTTTCAATCTAGAGAAAAACAGGTGCCATTTTGGCGTTTTTCAGTGCTTTTCAGTGCAAAATGAAGAAGATAAGCTCCCTCATCAGCTCTTCAGAAGGGGTGTTTGGGTTGTCTAAACCCTTAATTTTAGCATCTATTTCTCCTAGCTTACCCAAAATCTGTAGTGTCTTTCTTCCCGAGTAGTTTTTCATACCTGTGAGATAATCTTTCACGCCCCATGGACTTCTCATGCCCAGATACTCCGCCAAGGCATATTGATTGTTGCGGTTGGGAGCATAATATGCCAGCATCAGATTCTGGAAGAAGTTGAAGAGCAACGGCACAAGGCTGTAAGCGGAGCCCGCTTTAGGGTTACTGTTGAAGTAACTGATGATTTGATTCGCCTTGTAAATATTTTTGTTAACAATGGCATCTCTCAGCTCAAAGGCGTTAAAATCTTTGCTCACCCCCACATTGCGCTCCACGATGTCGGGCGTGATGCGTCTGTCGTTTTCCGGTAAAGAGATGAGCAACTTGTCGAGCTCGGAAGTGAGTCGACTGATGTCTGCCCCGATATGATCAGCCATCATCGCGGCACTTTTCTCATCGATGGATGCTTTTTGCTGACTGACATAATCGTTGATGTATTTTGGCAGTTGCCACTCCTTGAGCTTCTTGCTTTCAAAAATGACGCCAACCTTATCAACAGCCGCAGCAAATTTCAGTCTTCTGTTCACCGTACCATTTTTATAGCAGAAGACGAGAATTGTTTTTGGTTGCGGATGGAGCACATATTTCTCAAGTTTATCAAATGACTTAAGTCCCTGCGCCTCCTTGACGATGATCACCTTTCTTGGTGCCGTCATCGGATACTGCATCGCCAAGTCTGCGATCTGCGCTGCATTGACATCAGCTCCGAAGACCACGGTGAGGTCGAAGGCCTGTTGTTCGGGCGTAAGGATTTTGTTTTGAAAGAAGTTGCTGAGCTTGTCGATATAGTATGGCTCATCACCCATGAGCAAATACACGGGTGCATACTCTCCATTTTTGAGTTGTCGCATCAGAGCGTCGAATGAAACTGAAGCTTTCTTTTCTGGCATGTTTCTGTTTCTGTTATCTGTTATTCTCGCGATAAATGACTATCTTTGCACAGTGGAAAAAAGCAAGAGTCACCCTGCTACGGCTCCACCAAGAATAATCACTTGCAAAGATAACAAAATGATTTCAATCAACCTACCCCATAGCGACATAAAAATAGGAGGGACCCGCGAAAAGCCGATGGTTCTGGACATCCTGCGTCATCGTTATGTGGCATTGACACCTGAGGAGTGGGTACGTCAGAATTTCGTACATTATCTAATCTCCGAACTTCACTATCCATCAGGGCTGTTGGCCAACGAAGTGTCAATGGCAGTGGGCACGAAACGGTTGCGGGCAGACAGCGTGCTCTATGACCGCAACATGCATCCGAGGATGATCATCGAGTACAAGGCTCCATCAGTGAAAATCACTCCAAAGGTATTGGAGCAGGTGGCCACTTACAATCTCTTACTACATGTCGACTACCTGGTGATGAGCAACGGCCTGACGCACTATTGCTGCAAAATGGATTATGAGAGTAAAAAATATGTATTTCTCTCAGAGATTCCCGCCTATGAAAATCTTTGATCCCGAATTCCGTAATATAGAATACTCAAAACCTGCCCGAATTACGCGGTCAAGTGTTACATTTGTTATCTTCAAGAACCTTCCTTATATGTTTAAAGTCCTCGTGTTATACGGCCACGGGGCTACATCTGTTACAGCTACAGAGAAAGTACCAATCAACTATCATATTGAAAACAAAGTGCTGTGTATGTGTGTGGGGGGGGGAAAAAACTCATATTCCCTAAAAAGGACATGCGATTGAGAGCGCTTAGTTACTTACCATCTATTATCTATTACTTGTATGGAACCTTTTCGTCAGCCTTGTTTTATTTCCACCCTTTTATCAAAACCTCTGATAGCCGAGGGTGACAAACATCATCGAGTAAAGGGGGCAGAGTAATAAGGTTACAAGCAACCAAAGTAACATAAATCCTGTGTCGAGGGAGCCGCTCACGGGTGTGATGTCTCAGCCTGTTACAAGCAACCAAAGTAACATAAAACCTGTGTTTGTTCGAGCATCTTATTCACCTCCATGAGGTAACGAGTAACAAAAAACCTCATGGTTGTCGACCATGAGGTTTTCTAAAAGGTTACACGGCAGCGTAGCCTTTTGTAGAGTTGTCACGCATAATGTCGCGGATGTTCAACTCTTTGTATTCACCGCCTTGATGAGCTGTGGGATCCGGATGATGAGGTTTGTCTTCCTCATAGCTGAAGTTCTTGTAGTTCAGTTCAGCGCATCCCCACACGATGAGCGCAGCCACGATGAACACGACCAATGCTATTGCTATATTCATAGAGCGTATTGAATTATGATATGATACGAGTTAGAAATCTGTTGCAAAGGTAGCAAATTTAACTGTAAAACATTTATTTTCAGAGCAGTTTTTTTCGAGTAGCATACTAAGAGCAGCATACTAAGAGCTTCTTTCAGCGAGCAGCTTGCAAAGTAATTCTTTCAGGGAGCATCTTTCCGACACTTCAGAGAATATCTTTCTGCAAGTTTCAGGATGTATCTTTCAGCGAGCTTCTTATCGCTTTCTCTTCACCCCTCTCTGTGCCACTGCTTCCAGTGGATTGTCGGGCCAATAGTGCTTGGGGTATCGGCGTCGCAGCTCTTTTCTCACCTCGAAGTAAGTATCTTGCCAAAAGCTCTGCAGGTCAGCAGTGAGCTGCACCGGCTTGAAGCCCGGGCTGAGCAGTTCCATCAGCACGGGGACCTTACCGTCGTTGACGCGCGGCGTGGCGGTGAGTCCGAAGCATTCCTGAAGCCGCACGCTGAGCACGGGGACCTCCGAGCCTTTACGGTACCTCAGCTGTATCTTGCTGCCCGAGGGCACCATGATATATGTCGGTGCCATCCTGCTGACCTTCTGTTGCTGCTCGTAAGAGAGCATGTTCCACAGAACACTCTCCATATCTATTTTTCTCATCTCGCTGATCGTGGTAATCACCCTCCCGTCTTTTTCAAGATAGAAGGGCAGCCACCTCTCCGGTTGCTTGAACACGGCGTCAGCAGAGAGATCCGGAAGCCCCAGTTCGGGGTGCCACTGCGCCACAAGAGCGGCACGCTCTTGCAGAGCAGCCGTCTTGTCGGTCCAACTAAGCATACTTTTCCCCTCTTTCTTCGCTGCCTCACAGATGATACCCTTCAATTGCTCCTTCGGCACATTGTCCAACGGTTTCGTCCTGACCACCAATGTGCCTATTCTCATCTCTTTTTGGGCGATCACCCCACCCTGATGCGCTATCCACGTGATGTTGTCCCACCATGTGGCATAGTCTTCGAGGCTTTGGCTGCTGACCGGTGCGGCGAGAAAAGCTCTTCCCCTTCCCCCATTTCCGGCGTGCAACGTAGCGATAGCCAGCCAGGAAAAACTGGTAAGCGGATCCGCTGCGTCAAGCACAACCTCTCCACCGTTAGCCATACGATAGTTGCCGTTATGGTCCTGTGCCTTGGCAATTCGCTCGGGATAGGCGGCGGCCACCAGAGCGCCTATATCCTCCCTTGCCACGTAAGTATTACTGGGGCGTATGCCCACCATTCTGTCATACTCTTCTGCTATGTTTCCGACACGTTTCCATCGTCCCAGTGCATTTCGTCGTCTTGCGTCCTGCAAAGCCGACACACGCAGCAACAGATCGGAACAGGCATTGCTCTCCTGAGCCATCACGTCTTTCTCCTCCAGGATAGCGGCGATGTCGCAGGCCAGCGACTTCTCTTGCGCATTTCGTGCTTGGAGTATCATTCGGGAAATTCTCGGGTGACAAGGCATAGCCGCCATCTTTCGTCCCAACGGGGTGATCTGTCCCTCAGCACTGATGGCATGGAGCGCCCGCAGCTCGTTGCCGGCTCTTGCCACATTACATTTGGGTGGTGGCGTGAGCCAGGGCAGGCTCTCTACATCTGTCTCACCGAAAGCCGCCACATCCAGCACCATTGGCACGAGATCGGCATCAACAATCTCAGGCTGCCGCTGTTCGTCCATGCGCTGCTGAGTGGCTTTAGACCAC
This sequence comes from uncultured Prevotella sp., assembly GCA_900317685.1. Lineage (GTDB taxonomy): Bacteria > Bacteroidota > Bacteroidia > Bacteroidales > Bacteroidaceae > Prevotella. The sequence goes on along the minus strand of ONHQ01000004.1, from coordinate 9,024 downwards.
AGTCGAAAGCAGACACCCGCAGCAACACGTCCCGCTCTTCCCGCTCTCTGCCGTGCCATGTCCATGCTGATGCGTACGGTCTCAAGATGACTCAAGTCGTTGGTGGAATCAAAGACAAGCTTTCTGTAGTAGCCGCAGTCCACCACGATTCTGATGCCCTCTATCGTCAGCGATGTCTCGGCGATGGGCGTGGCCAACACCACCTTTCTTTCCCCCGGTGCCGAGGGGCTGATAGCTTCGTATTGCTGTTGTGGCGGCAGATTGCCGTAGAGCTCACACACATGTGTAGCACCCAGACTGTTGCCCAGCAGTTCAGCGCATCTGACGATGTCGGCCTGTCCGGGTAGAAACGCCAGTATGTCGCCTTCCAGCTCGCGATGTGCCCGGCTGACAGTAGCGGCGACCGTCTCTGCGATCTCGCTCGGTAGTATATCGTCTTTCGAGAGCACTGTCTCCACGGGATACATTCTACCCTGGCAGGAGACTTCGTGGGCGCCAAGTGCCTGACAGATAGCTGTGGCGTCGATGGTGGCCGACATTACGACGATATCCAGCTCGGGTCTGAGAATACTCCTCGTCTCTTGTGTCAAGCAGAAAGCCAAATCCGACTGCAGGCTACGCTCATGAAACTCATCGAAGATGACACAGCCCACGCCTTCAAGCGTTGGATCTTCGGCCAAGCGACGCGTGAGAATACCCTCGGTGACAACCTCTATCCTTGTCTTCGACGAGATCTTCTTCTCAAAGCGTATCTGATAGCCTACCGTCTGCCCCACTTCCTCGCCGAGCATCTGTGCCATGCGCAATGCTACCTGCCTGGCAGCGAGGCGGCGGGGCTCAAGCATGACGATTCTGCCCTGCGTCCCACGGCTGAGCATCGTCAGAGGCAACAGCGTGGACTTGCCGGCACCCGGTGGGGCCACAACCACGGCGGCATGATGCTGATTCAGCTCACTGTTGAGTTCCTCCGCAATGGCGGCAGCAGGCAGCTGACGGTATTTCTCGATAATATTCATGGTTGGCATCGTCATCGACTCCTTATTATATATATAGCTAATTTTTACTCCTTATTATATATAGCTACAAAGTTACTACTTTTACGTGTAAAAAACACCACCGGAGACAATTATTGATTTTAGGGATAAAAATACCCAAAATATTGCGCCAATCAAAAAATAAGTAGTACTTTTGCGGTGATTTAAACAAAACTAATTTGTATCATGGTTAAAATCACATTCCCTGACGGTTCTGTGCGTGAGTACGAGCAGGGCGTCACTGGACTTCAAATCGCAGAGAGCATCTCACCGGCTCTCGCCCGCGACGTTGTATCTTGCGGGGTCAATGGTGAGACAACCGAGTTGAACCGTCCCATCAATGAGGACGCAACCATCGCACTTTACAAGTTCGACGACGAAGAGGGCAAGCATACCTTCTGGCACACCTCCGCCCACTTACTTGCAGAGGCACTCCAGGAGCTCTATCCCGGCATCCAGTTCGGCTTCGGACCTGCCATCGAGAATGGCTTCTTCTATGATGTCATGCCCGCCAACGGCCAGACCATTTCCGAGAACGACTTCCCCAAGATCGAGGCCAAGATGAAAGAGCTCGCCAAGAAAAACGAGCCCGTCGTGCGCCGTGAGGTCTCCAAAGCCGATGCCATCAAGGAGTTCGAGGCTGACGGACAGAAATATAAGGTGGAGCACATTCAGCAGGATCTCGCTGACGGCACCATCACCACATATACCCAGGGTAACTTCACAGACCTCTGCCGTGGTCCGCACTTGATGAGCACAGGTGCCATCAAAGCCATCAAGATCACGAGCGTGGCTGGTGCCTTCTGGCGCGGCGATGCCAAGCGCGAGCAGATGACACGTATCTATGGTATCACCTTCCCCAAGAAGAAGATGCTTGATGAATATCTCGTCATGCTCGAAGAGGCCAAGAAGCGCGACCACCGCAAGATCGGCAAGGAGATGGAACTCTTCATGTTCTCCGACCGCGTCGGCAAGGGTCTGCCTATCTGGCTGCCGAAGGGTACTCAGCTGCGTCTGCGCTTGCAGGAGTTGCTCCGCAGTGTGCTCAAGCCTTACAACTATCAAGAGGTCATCACTCCGGGAATCGGCTCGAAGAACCTCTATGTCACCTCCGGCCACTATGCCCACTATGGCAAGGATGCCTTCCAGCCTATCCACACGCCTGAGGAGGATGAGGAGTATATGCTCAAGCCGATGAACTGTCCTCACCACTGCGAGGTGTACGCCCGCAAGCCACGTTCCTACAAAGATCTGCCACTCCGTATTGCCGAGTTCGGTACTGTCTTCCGCTATGAAAAGAGCGGTGAGCTTCACGGATTGACACGTGTGCGTACGTTCACACAGGACGATGCTCATATCTTCGTACGTCCCGATCAGGTAAAGGCAGAGTTCGAGACCATCATCGACATCATTCTGAAGGTGTTCCACATCTTCGGTTTCAACGATTACGATGCACAGATCTCACTGCGCGATCCTAAGGACACCGAGAAGTATATCGGTTCCGATGAGATTTGGCAGGAGAGCGAGGACGCCATCCGCCAGGCTTGCAAGGAGAAAGGACTCCACGCTCACGAGGAGACCGGCGAGGCTGCCTTCTATGGTCCTAAGCTCGACTTCATGGTCAAGGATGCCATCGGCCGTAAGTGGCAGTTGGGTACCATCCAGGTCGACTACAACCTGCCGGAGCGCTTCAAGCTGGAGTATACCGCAGAGGACAACTCCAAGAAGACACCGGTGATGATCCACCGTGCTCCTTTTGGTTCACTCGAGCGCTTCACCGCTGTGCTCATCGAGCACACGGCCGGTCACTTCCCCTTGTGGCTCACGCCTGACCAGGTGGCTATCCTGCCTATCTCGGAAAAGTACAACGACTACGCCAAGGAAGTGAAGAGCTATTTCGACACACAGGACGTGCGCGCATACATCGACGACCGCAACGAGAAGATTGGCCGCAAGATTCGCGACAATGAGCTCAAGCGTGTGCCTTACATGATCGTAGTAGGCGAGAAAGAGGCTGCTGACAAGCTCGTGAGCATGCGTAAGCAGGGCGGCGGCGAGCAGGCTACCATGCCGATGACCGAGTTCGCTCAGCGCATCAAGGACGAGGTTGCAGAGCAGCTCAAGGAGATCAACGAGTAATCTCACTCTTGGAAACAAGAGACATCAATAAAAAGAGGCGGAGAGCATCATGTGCTTTCCGCCTCTTTTGTTTGTTCTCATTACTAAATTTTCTACCCTTCTTCCACGATGGTCATGGTCATCGACACGTCGTCCTTAGGACGGTCATCGCGCGAGGTTTCCACATTTTGTATCTTCTCCACCACGTCGAGTCCGTCAACTACTTCACCAAATACCGTATACTGGTTGTCGAGGAAGGGCGTACCGCCGACGGTAGTGTAGGCTTTCACCTGCTCCTCGGTAAACTTCGGCTTGCCCATCTGTTTGCTCTTCTGCTGCGTCTCCTCTACGAGCTCATCTTGCAACCGCTGCAGCCCTGTCCGGTCGCGGTTACGGCGCAACGTCATGATCTCGTCACGGTGCTCCTTGGCAAGCGCGTTGAAGATGGTCTGCTCTTGCTGCATCTCCAGTTGCCGCTCCATCTGCTTGAGCTCCTGCGGTTTGTAGACCTTACCCCAAACGATATAGAACTGACAGCCGCTGCTCTCCCTGTTGGGATTCACCTCGTCCCCAAGACGGGCTGCACTCAGCGCTCCACGCTTATGGAAATACTTCGGGTAGACAAACTCTGCGGGAATGGTATATCCTGTGTCGCCCGTGCCCAGCGCTTTTCCTTTCGGCGCTCCTTTGCTCTCGGGATCGCCACCTTGAATCATGAAGTCCTTGATGACGCGGTGGAACAGCGTACCGTCGTAAAAGCCCTCCCTCACCAGCTTGATAAAGTTATCGCGGTGCTTGGGTGTCTCGTCATACAGGCGCACAGTGATGTCGCCCAATGTGGTTTGAATCTTGATCATATCTATTACTCTTTTCAAATGGTCATGTCTCGGGCAGGCTACTCCCTACCCCGCTGCAAAGATAATCATTTTCCCGCAAACAAGCATCCCACTCTTTCTTTTTGTCCCACTCCCGGAGGTGAAGACACTATCACCACAGGGAATACAGGGCACCCAGAAAGTATTTTAGTCCACGCCCTCATCTTTTTCTGCCAAAATTGCAGTATTCTCAAATAAAATGCGTAATTTTGTCAACCCATGAATACTACAGAACTGCAAAGAATCAAACAGCGCTACAACATCGTAGGCAACAGCGATGATCTGAACCACGCCCTCGACGTGGCCCTGCAAGTAGCCCCCACCGACCTCAGCGTGCTGATCGTCGGCGAGAGCGGTGTGGGCAAGGAGATCATTCCACGTGTCATACACGACAACTCACCCCGGCGCCGTGAGCGATACTTCGCCATCAACTGCGGTTCCATCCCCGAGGGTACCATCGACAGCGAGCTCTTCGGCCACGAAAAAGGTGCCTACACCGGAGCCGTCGGAGAGAGCGAGGGATATTTCGGCGTCGCCAACAAAGGCACCATCTTCCTCGACGAGGTAGGTGAGTTGCCCATGGCCACACAAGCACGACTGCTCAGAGTGCTCGAGACGGGAGAGTATATCCGCGTAGGCGGACAGGAGATCCGAAAGACCGACGTGCGCATCGTCGCCGCCACTAACGTCAACATGCGCAAGGCGATCTCTGAGGGACGCTTCCGTGAAGACCTCTTCTACCGGCTCAACACCATCCCCATACAGATGCCGCCTTTGCGCGAGCGGGGCAACGATATACTGTTGCTCTTCCGGCTCTTCGCCATGCAGATGGCCGACAAATACCATCTGCCGAAGATCACTCTCACAGACGATGCCAAGCAGCTCATGCTCCACTATAAGTGGCCTGGAAACGTCAGACAACTCAAAAACATCACCGAGCAGATGTCGGTGCTCAGCGAAAAACGGGAGATCGACGCCGAGCAGCTCAAGCACTTCATCCCCGATGATCCAGAGAGCACGGAGCTCGCCACCATCAGCCAGCCCGGACAGCACTCCTACGAGAATGAGCGTGAGGCACTCTACAAGATCCTCTATGAGCTACGGGGCAGCGTCGCCAATCTCAGACACGATCTCAACTCCATGAGGAAGCAACTCGACGACACCCGCGAGCTCAACAACATGAGCGCTTACCGCAATCAATATCTCGACACCCCGGCCTCCTCCATGCCCGCGCTCACGCCAGCCGGGCACACACTGAATGGATACGACGGCGTCTCGCCAACGCAAGATGCTGAAGCTGAAGAGATCAAGGCTGAGCCCGAAAGCCTCAACCTCAACGACCTCGGACGGCAGATGGTCGAGAAAGCACTCGAAAGAAACAATGGCAACAGGAAAAAAGCTGCCCAAGAGCTGGGCATCTCCGACCGCACACTCTATAGAAGAATCAAACAGTATGGTCTCGATAAAAAAGAATATTAAAGTCATCAGACAAGCGCTGCTGGCCCTCACACTGCTTATCTCCACCATCGCCCTGATGAGTGCATGCAAGGTAAGCCTGAAATTCAACGGTGCCAGCATCGACTACACCAAGACCAAGACCATCCGCATCGCTGACTTCCCCATACGCTCCAGCTATGTCTGGGGACCCATGGGGCCGATGTTCAACAATCAGCTCAAAGATGTCTTCGCCAACCACACCCACCTGCAGCAGGTCAAGCGGGGCGGAGACCTCGTCATCGAAGGTGAGATCACACAATACAGTCAGCGCAACAAATCCGTCTCCAGTGAGGGATACTCTGCACAGACCGAACTCTCCATGACCGTCAACGTGCGCTTCACCAACAACGCCAACCACAGTCAGGACTTCGAGAAGCAGTTCACCTCCACCAAGAGCTACGAGACCACGCAAAGCCTCTCCAGCGTACAGCAGGAACTCGTGGAGCAGATGTGCAAGGACCTCACCGACCAAATCTTCAATGCCACCGTAGCCAACTGGTAATCATCATGGACATAGCGCAATACATACAACATCCTGAGCTTCTGGACCGCGAGACCGTCTACGATCTCCGCAGCCTGCTTGCGCTCTATCCTTATTACCAGAATGCGCGGCTGTTGCTGCTCCGTAACCTCTACCTGCTCCACGATCCCTCATTCAATGATGAGCTTCGCCAGGCTGCCATCTACATCACCGACCGGAAGGTGATCTTCAACCTTGTAGAGGCCGCACACTATCAGCTCAAGACTTCTAAGCAGGAAAACAGCCAGGCACACTCTCAGGACAAGGCTGAAAGCAAGGGCGACCGAACCATATCACTGATCAACAACTTCCTCGACACCATACCCGAGGAAGAGAAAGAAAAAGATAAGCCCAAGAAGACCAAGCGCAAGCCCACACCCGCTGATGCCGCTGTCGACTACGTCGCCTATCTCTTAGAAACCGAAGGCGACGACGAGCAGGAACAGCCACAAGAGCAGCCTCAGCTCAAAGGTCAGGATTTGATCGATAATTTCATCAATAATGACAAGGGAAAAATAAAATTGAAGGATACGCCCGAGTATCTCCCTAAAATAGAAGAAGAAGGAAACAAAGACAGCGTAAAAGAGGATAAAAGCTATTTCACCGAGACTTTGGCCAAGATTTATATCAAGCAAGGTCGATATGAGAAAGCTTTGGAAATTATTCAGCAATTAAATTTGAATTATCCAAAAAAAAATGCTTACTTTGTAGATCAAATACGCTTCTTAGAAAAGTTGATATTAAATAATAAAAATAATAAGTAAAAGTTTATGTACACGTTTTTCGTTATTCTCATCGTTGTGGCATCACTGCTGATGATTGGCATTGTACTCATACAAGAGTCCAAGGGTGGCGGTCTGTCCAGCAACTTCTCCTCCACTAACTCCATCATGGGTGTGCGCAAGACCACAGACTTCGTGGAGAAGGCTACATGGGGCTTGGCTGCCTTCATGGTAGTCATCAGCATCGTCTGCGCTTACACAGCACCGCAGAGCACCGCAGACCAGAGCGTGCTTGAGCAGGCTGCTACAGAGAGCCAGGCTACCAACCCCACCAACACACAGGGCTTCCAGGCTGGCCAGCAGGCTCCCGCACAAGCCGCTCCTAAGGGTGCTGCCGCTCCTGCTCAGGGTACTCAGAGTGCTCCCGCAACACCTGCTGCTCCGGCAAAATAAAAGAAAAATGCAAAAAAGTAAGGGATAAATTTGGTGATTTCAAAAAAATCCCTTACCTTTGCACTCGCTTTTGAGAAACATCTCAGTCACACTTCAACGCTGACTCAGATCTCTCACATAGCCTTACATGGTGGGCGTAGTTCAGTTGGTTAGAGCGTCAGATTGTGGTTCTGAATGTCGTGGGTTCGAGTCCCACCCCCCACCCCTCATAAATCCCCGTAGTCCAAGCGACTACGGGGATTTGTCGTTTATATCGAGCCTACCCTCTCTATCGATACCAAGAAAGAAGCCCACCTTTTTTATATATAATATTTGGAGGCTATCATATTTATTATTATCTTTGCGCATAGGAAACAAAACAAGCCATGGTAACACAGAAAGAGACTCGAGAGAAAGAACGCTCCAGCAGGGAAAGCCTCGGGAAGTTCTTCTATGACCTTGCAAAGGCCACTTTCACGATTATGGTGCTCACGAATTCCATAGCATTATTCATATCGACTAACTATGTATTAGCTGGTTATTCATTGCGGTAGGATTGACTTCCACGGCAGTACTTGCAAGAATAGGTTATTCAATAATTAAAAAGTAAGAACTATGATAATAATGATTATGACATATGGTGCCATTGCCCTTTGCGGCCTCGGCATTCTGCTTTGGTTCCGTACCAAAAGCGGGAAGAAGTGGCTATCTGATCTATAAAGTTAGCACTTTAAGAAACGTACGTTATGCGTCAGCCGTTCTGTTTACCACAACTGAGCCGTAGTTCTTTTTCCGTCCTCCATTTGCCCGTCAGAAGCCACAAATCCCTGCTGCTCCAAAGGAACAGCAGGGATTTGCTACTACTATCACACACAGGTGCGCATCAGTCCGCCTTCGCCACATGCTTGCACTTCCCGCTAAACTCCGTGAAATCGACACGGATGATGTCTACGCGGTGAAACGACTTCTCGCTGTATTTATACCCGATCTCCTTGAAGTCGGGCGAGAGCTTATCCACCAGCAAATGCAACGCACGCATCATCTCTTCTTCGGAGAGATGGATATGCGCCTCACCCCGCAGGATGACGCTCTCATACTCTGTGGTGAAGTTGCGCGGCAGCAGATGCACACGTCCAATGATGCAGAACGACACCTGAGGATGCTGCTCCAAAGCCCGCAACTTATGCCCCTCAGGAGCACAATGGATGTAGATGGAGTGGTCGCCGTCCCATACATAGTTCAGTGGCACACCATACCCCGATCCGTCGACATCCTGCATCGACAGCACACCATATTCACTCTCACGCAAGAGCTCCAAAGCCCTCTCCTCGTCCATCAGCCTATCCTGGCGGCGGACAGTGTCGTTGACATACTTCATTTCTTCTTATCCTTTAATCATGGTGATGATCATCTTGAAGGGTTTCTCAGCCTTGACAGCATGACGCGCTCCGGCTGGTATCACCAGCGCCTCTCCCGTTCGGAGATGCAGCGGCTCATCCTCCAGCACAAACGTCATCTCACCGTCGATCACCTGAATGAGCGCATCAAACGGTGCCTGATGCTCACTCAGCCCTTGTCCTTTGTCAAACGAGAACACGGTGATGCTGCCTGCCTCGTTGTGCTCAAGCTCACGGCTGACCACACTGCCCTCGGCATAATCTACGAGTGCCTGAGGCGCAAATACCTTTCCTTTTTCAAACGTTGCCATAAAAGTAATATTATGTATAATTCTGAATTTTCGATTAATTTGTAGCGATAACGCAAGCTGCAAAGCCAATTATCTATAAATCAGTTTATATTTAACTTATTATGTTTTGTCATTTCAT
>ONHQ01000019.1 GCA_900317685.1 uncultured Prevotella sp. | reverse complement strand
CCTTGGTGGTCAGTCCGGCGGAGAAGATGGCGAGGTTGGGGATCTTCACGGCGTTGCCGTCGAGGACGAGCTCGCGGATGCAGTTCACCATGTCGGTCAAAACACCTAAGATGGCACCCTTGGAATAAGGCGTGTTGTGGTTGGCCATGTGCTCGGCGAGCTGTTCGAGGTCGATGGTTTGGGTGACCATGGCGCGGGCAAACCACTTGCCGTAGGCCTTGTTGCCCTTGGACTTGTTTTGATAAAGTTTGTAGTGTAGCATAAGCGATTTTTTTAATGGTTAAACATATTTAGTGGTTTTGATGGGTATCGCGATTCTCCCCCTCTTTTAGGGGGGAGATAGAGAGGGTCCGGTCCTTTCTTGTTCTGATGCAAAGATACTACACAAATCGTCCGTTTCCAAATCCGAGGCTTCTATTGCGGTTAAAATCTGTTAACAGCAAGTCGTAGACCTCATTTTTCTGAATTTATGGTTTGCGAGGGGCGTAATCATAATTTGTTCAAAGCAAACACATCGTTTGGGCAGGACGTAACTCCTAACTCCTACTTCCTAATTCCTACTCCCTAACTTCTAACTTCTTTGCGCCACACCGCCACACCGCCACACCGCCACATAAGGCCGATACCACACCGTCGGCGGCAAATGTGGCCAAAATGAGACTATAGAGTAAAAATATATTATATTATTATATATTATAATATTATTTAATATATTAATAATTAGTATTTTATATGATTATTATATTATTTCTTCTTATTTTACAATTCTGATTTTGCCGACATGCGATAGCTATAAATGTGGCGGTGTGGCGGTGTGGCGGTGTGGCTTTCTAACCTGCCAATTTCTGACGCAAAAAAATGACAAAGTATCCAGCAGAAAGAAAGAATATCATGTCGGACAAGAATCAAAGATATTATGAATTCTAATTTTTCTCTTATTTTTGTTGGTTGTTTAAAAGAAATCACGTACATTTGCATAAGAGAATGAAATGCCGGGGAAAACAGAACGGGGATGAGACCTTTGAAGCTAACTTTGCAAAGTCCCGGCATGAACGTTTATTTTTATATTTTCAACTACAACAAAAACGATCTATCATGGAAGAAAAGACCATCGCGGGGCCCTATTGCCCTCCATCCATCGGAATGCTTCTCATCATCGTGGGGACCCGATTCTACACACCTGCCAAAGAGCTTGAGGGCTACCTCAGCGAGGCACCCAAGCACAAGATGAAGCTTGAGGCAGAACCTTACAACAAGTTTGACCCGCTTGCTGTCAAGGTCCTCGACTGTCAGGGCGAGGAGCGCCTGATAGGATATATTCGCAGCGAAGATACGCGGAAAGCACATTTTCTGATGAAACTGTACAACGACACGCAGATATATCTGCATGTCGTGGGGCTTGTGCCCGGTGCCAACACCTCGCTCGTGGCATACCCCGTCATAAATGGTAAGGAGCTCAAACTCTTCAAACGCTCTGACATCCCCGCCAATCTCATCCCCCAGGACAACTTCTCAAAATTGATCGTGCGTCTCGACACGATACCTACGGAGAGGAAGGAGACGCTGTATTTTTGCCTTACCTACTTGCGCGACAAGTGCCTATGGAGCATTCCGCAGCCGACGCTGACGGCTATCCTGGAGAGCATCGAGCATGATAAATATTCCATAAAAGCCAATTCCAGCGCGCCGACATTGAAAGTAGACGGCGGAATCAGTCAATTGGCCTTTGGTAACGGATCACTCACAAACAACCACTAAAACCGATTAACATGACCCAGGAAGAAATGCTTCGCGCCTTGAGCGCCATACAAATCAACGGCAATATTTCGCAGCTCTGCATGGGCGACGGCTATATGACGGTGAACAACAACTACCCCGCTCTCCATCCGGCAGTCCCTTCCAGCGAGCGGCATATGGGCGACATTCTGCGTGAGCTGCTTGCGGCCAAAGATTCCGACGGGCATCGTCTCATGACGGACCAGCAGCAGTGGTATGCCGTCTACCGTGTCCTTGAAGAGTATGACAACTATCCTCGTCAGATGGCCGATTTCACCCGTGCCATGGCTCAGCTGGGCATGGACCGCGTCACCCCTCCCTGCAAGCACGACAGCTTGCGCAAGGCCAGCCAGGCATTTCCGCGCCTTGCCTGCAAGGTCTCGCTGTGGAAGCAATACAGCACCCTGAGCGAGGCGTATGGGAAGCAGTGCAGGGTCGCCGAGTGGCTCGTGGAGAAGATGGAATAGAGTGCGATAGAGACTATAGAAGCTATAGAGACTATAGAAGCTATAGAGGTTATAGAGGCTATAGCGCCCACAAACCTTACAGAATGTTATTTTCTATAAAAAAGGCACTTAGAGAGTTACAACCTATCATATTTTTCCTTATTTTTGCCATATATCTTTAACAACACTCCTGTTCCCTTGGGTCAGACAAAAATCCTTTAAAATCATTGACTATGGAATCCGATCTAAACAACCCTTCCACTCCCTTGCCGGACAGCCAGCAGAATGCCTCACAGCCTCAGCAAAGCGCCTCACAGCCCCGCCAGAATGCCTCGCAGCCCCGCCAGAACGCCTCTCCCCAGCAAAATGCCTCACAGCCCCAGCAAAGCGCCTCCCAGCCTGCCGCACAGAGCAATGCTTCTGATGACTCGCAAACTCCCCAGCAAAAGGTTCTGAAACAAGTAGTCAATTGGCAAAACCTCCACTTCTATCAAAAAAGCGATGTGCTCTACCAGCTCACCTGTGCCTTCTGCCGTCGCTTCCTGCCCTTGTGCGGTGACCGCACGGTAGACCAAATGGTGCAGGCGGCACGATCCTGCAAGCAAAACATCGTAGAAGGCTCTGAGGACGGTGCCACATCCTCCGAGACTGAAATCAAACTTATCAACGTGGCACGCTCTAGTAACGACGAACTCCGCGAGGACTACCTCGACTTTATCAAGAAACAGAACCTGCCGCTGTGGGCACCCGGCCACGAGCGCTTCACACCCATGCAGGAATATACCCGCCATCACAATGTCTTGGAAGACTATCTCCCCTATGTCGACAAATGGTTGCCCGAAGAGTTTGCCAACACCTGTCTGACGCTCTGCTATCAGGTCGACGCGATGATGAACCACTATCTTAAGCGCCTGGAAAAGCAATTCATTGAGCAGGGAGGCATTAAGGAGCGCATGTATGCTGCCCGCACCGGCTACCGCAAGCAGCAGGATGAAAAAATGAAGCAGCTCGAAGCTGAGAATGCGAGTCTCAAAGCTGAGAATGCGAGTCTCAAAGCTGAGAATGAGAGTCTCAAAGCTGGGAATGCTGCACTCACGGATGATGTTGCCAAGCTACAAGCCCGCTACGACAATCTCCGCGAGCGGGCCCTCGCTGCTTACTATCGCCAGCAGGAAGAGATCAAGCAGCTCAAGCAGCAGCCCGGAGAGCAGCTATAGCCTCAATAGGTCCTATAGGTCCTATAGATTTTATAGATCCTATAGTTTCTATAGATTCTATAGGTCCTATAGTTTCTATAGATTCTATAGATTCTATAGTTTCTATAGATCCTATAGCTTTCCCCAAACCGTTCCCATTTTCCCAATATCATTCCCAATCGTGAGAAAACCACGGTTGGGCTTTCTTTTCCCACTATCTTTGCACCGTAATCAGTCAGCTGGTTGCGGTGCTTTTTCGTTATGGCCAAGGCTGTTCACGATGGGCACAAGCGGATAGGTGCGCGCCGTCCATTCAAACATATTTTTAATTATTAAAGTTTCAAATACAATGAGAAAGACTTTTAAGATTGTCAAGCTCCTTGCCCTCCGTCAGGGCACTTCGGAGCGCACGGGGCAGGAGTGGAAGAGCCGCGAGGTCGTGCTCGAATCAACCGAGGCGGTGATGTACCCCGACCTCATCGTGGCCACCCTGCGCAGCGACTGGGCCGAGAACCCCGACTTCAAGGAGGGCGACATCGTGGAGGTTGCCCTCAGCTTCTTCGCCCATGAGAAGGACGGGCGGTGGTTTAACAACATTAGAATCATCAAAATTGAAAAGAAATGAGAATAAAATTAGTTACTAAAGTTTCCCACCTGGAGAATCCCTTTATACAAAGGCTTTCCCAAAGGGTATGCGCATCTTTAACTTTTCAAAAAACTTTTTGTGAATCGTAGAATATTACATTTTCGGACATTTCCTTTTAAGGTCATTTGCCCTTTTACATTTATTAAGCACTTGTTAAAATCCTTTGTTTATGGGCATTTTTGCTATTCGAGCTTTTCAAAAATCCTTTGTTTATAGGCTTTTTGAACAAGTGGGAAACTTTAGTTAGTTATCTCTGACGACGACTATCGTCGCATCCTTGCCACACCAAAGCGTGTGCGCGGCACCATCTGTCAAAACTCACCCGAGGAGTTCTGCTTCCGGGCCTACAGCGAGAGTAACGAATCTGAGCAGTTGCCCAAGCGTCAGTTCAAGACCAAGCACTCCACGACCACGGTCAACAGCAAGCGCATCCGGCTCTACATGAGCATCCCGCGCGAGGAGACCACCGACCCGGCCGAGATCATCTACGACGAGGTGGACGATGCCGCCAGTTTCGTGGAACAGAATATGGAATAGAAGCCTCACCCCCCAATCCCCTCTCCAAAGGAGAGGGGAGTGATTTGCTTCAAGCAACCCCTACATCCACTAACAACGCGCCAGCCAAAACGCCCGCAGAGCATTCTACGCCCCTCTCCCTTGGAGAGGGGAAAGGGGGTGAGATTCTTCACACGGTGATGCGCTCGACGATCGTCGGCCAGACCTGCGCCGAGATTGCCGACTGCCACGAGCAGATGCTGCGGGGCGAGATGAGCCGCGAGGACTTCGAGACAAAGAAATCGGAACTCAAACGTCGTCTCCCAGCCTTCTGCTTCCACGCTCACTTCAAGAACGGGCGGCGGCTTAACAATGAGGCTGTGCCATCGGGGCTGAGCATTCTTGACATCGACCACATAGGGAGACCCAAGGCAGGCCCAGGCCCTTCTCCGGCCCTCCCCGTGGGGGAGGGAGAAGAGCAGCCGAAAGAGCCCTCGAAAGAGCCCTCGAAGAAGCAACCGAAAGAGCCTCAGAAAGAAGATTCGAAGGAGCAACCGAAGGAGCCCTCGAAAGAGCCCTCAAAGAAGCAACCGAAAGAGCCTCAGAAAGAAGATTCGAGGAAGCTGCCGAAGGAGCCCTCGAAAGAGCCCTCAAAGAAGCAGCCGAAAGAGCCTCAGAAAGAAGATTCGAGGAAGCTGCCGAAGGAGCCCTCGACACTGATGGAGACGCTCAAGGAGCACCTCTTCACTGCCACGCCTATCACCGACGAGGAGACGCTTGCGACCTTGCAGCGGTTGGGGATTGTCCTCATTCATAAGACTCCGAGCGGCGAGGGCCTTCGCTTGGTCTTTGTTATCCCCGATGGCATGGGACTCGTGGAAAGTCAGCAGTGGCTAGCTCAGCAGATTGGCCTGAGCGAATTTGACGAGGCTTGCAAGGACTTGGCCCGTTGCTCTTTTGCGGTGCCCGAGGAATATGTGCTCTATTGCAATGAGAGTGAGCTGTTCAAGGAGCAGACCCAGCAGCCCCAGCAGCCTCACCCCCAACCCCTCTCCAAAGGAGAGGGGAGTGATATGCTTCAAGGCAACCCTGCATCCGCCAATACCGTGCCAGCTCAAACGCCCGCAGAGCATAGGGGTGAGGCTTCATCACCCGCAGAGCATTCTACGCCCCTCTCCTTTGGAGAGGGGTTGGGGGTGAGGCTGTTTATCTTCGACCTCTGCCGTGAGCAGGCCGGACTGAAGGACGTGGACATCAACGCCCGCGGCTCGCGCCACAACTCCCTGCTTGCCATCCTCAGCGTCGGGGCCGCCCGGCTCTTGTCCGAGGCCGAGGCGATGGCCGTGGTAGCCCAGCGCATGCCCGACTTCTATAAGGAGCCCGACTGCCGTCAGCTCATCCACGACTTCTACGCCAAATATCACGACGACTCGAAAATGATGTCGGCCACCGTGCAGCGCATCAACGCACGCGCCGAACAGCTCGCCAAGCAACAGCAGAGTAAGGCTGACAAGGCGCAAGAGGACGAGAGCGAGGAAGAAACGACGGAAACAGCCACGACACAAAGCGCTAATGTCTTTCCTGACATTCCTCCCATCCCCGGCTTGAAGCAGAGCCTCACGGGTGTTCCCGAGCAGATGCGGATGCCGGCGCTCTGCGCTCTCTTGCCGATGGCTGCGTCCTATGCCGACGACGTGACCTTCCGCTACTGCGACGGCCGTGAGCAGCGTTTGGGGCTGATGAGCATCGTCGTGGGTGAGCAAGCCTCGGGCAAGAGCGTCTGCAAGGACATCATCGACCTGTGGCGCGGACCTATGGACGAGGACGACGAGCAGGGACGGCGCAAGGAGGACGAGTGGAAGAAGAAGCGCAAGAACCGACGCGCTAACGAGAAACTCGACCCCGAACCGGAGGTGCTGATAAGGGACGTGCCCATCACCATCTCCTGCTCTACTTTATTGAAGCGACTGAAGAACGCCCAGGGCCACACGCTCTACTCGTTCTGCTCGGAGCTCGATACATTAAGAAAAACCAACGGCGCGGGCTCGTGGTCGTCGAAATACGACATCTACCGCCTTGCCTTCGACCACGACGAATGGGGTCAGGACTACAACTCCGACCAGGCTGAGAGCGGCATGGTCAGCGTGGGCTACAATTGGACCATCCTCGGCACCTACGGAGCCCTCGGCAAATGTTTCAAGGGAGAGAATATCGAGAACGGCCTTAGCTCGCGCGTCATCGTCAGCGAGATGCCCGACTCGGCCTTTGCCCCGATGCCGATGTTCCAAGACCGTCGGGACCGTGATGCTCAGGCCATCCTCGACGCTGTGAATACCCTTCGCGCCAAGCACGGTTTCATCGACACACCACGGCTTAGAAAGGCCATCGCTCAGTGGGTGGAGGACAAGCGCCAGCAAGCAATGGAGCGCATTGATAGAGTGATGGACACTTACCGCCGTCGAGCCGCCGTCATCGGTATGCGCTGTGGCGTAGTGGCCTGTCTGCTATCGGGTGAGAAGGAGACGAAGCACGTCATCGACTTTGCGCTGATGATGGCGGAATACGTCCTTCAGGAGCAGTGCCGCCTCTTTGGCGATGTCCTCCGCAAGCAGTATGCCGCCGACAGTGACAATACCCGCAAAAGCAAGAACCGCGCTGTCTTCGACCGCTTGGCCGACACCTTCACCTCCCACGACATCCTCGCGCTGAAGAATGATGTAAACGATTCTGCGATAAGAAATATCATCTGCCGATGGCGTGAGGCCGGATGGGTAGAACCATTGCCAAAGCAAAAGGGTGAGAAGGGAAAGAAATATAGAAAGGTGAAAGCAGCGGATACGCCACAACGCCACACCGCCACAACGCCACGTTTATAGGTATCGGATTAAAAACAAAAGCCATGATAGAACTTCAACTGAAACGCATCGCGAAGCGACCAGCCTATACCATCGGTCGCCTCAGCATCCGCCGCCGTGAGCGCGGAGTGTTCACCCCGTGGACCTATTTTTGTGATACCCTTGAACCGCACTGGGTCGACTTCCACCACGGCGGCCGCAAGACCAAGGGCAAGACCGCCATCCCCGAAGGCCGTTACCCCGTGGTGGTGACGCTGAGCCCGAGGTTCAAGCGTTGGCTGCCCCTGCTCGTCGGCGTGCCCCACTACGAGGGCATCCGCATCCACAGCGGCAACACCGCCCAGGACACCGAAGGCTGCATCCTCGTAGGCCGCAACACCGAGGTGGGCCGCGTCAACGACAGCCGCCGCACCCTCTACCGCCTGATGCAAGCCATCAACCACCGCGATGAGGGCGAACCGGTGTTCATAGAAATAGAATAAACACGCTTGGCAGTTTGCAGCCATCACGCCATAGACAATATTAAAAAAGGCCGACACGAAAGTGCCGGCCCTTTTTTATACTAATGCCCCCGTCAACAATAATAAGACCGGGGTCAAAAAAAAGATCAAAGTTTTACTGTTTCAGCATACCTTCCAACTCCTTTGTCTTAGGATCGTTGGCGCCATAGACAGAGTAGTAGCACTGATACAGTGGGTAAGCCCAGTTGGCTTTCTCACGGTTAGGATCCAGCTCCTTAGCCTTGTCGAGATAGCCCATTGACTCTTTATAGAGTGCCAATTGCTGAGCGCGGTCGCCATTGATACCGGATGCCATAGCGTTCATCGAGAAGCCCAGGTAGGTATACACCACAGGGTTGGTCTGATCGATGGAAACAGCCTTTTTGAAAGCCTCCACGCATCCCTTCCAATCAGGATTTGACGCTGTGGAGTTGCGGTTCATCAGAGCCTGGCCTTTCAGAGCCCATGCAGTGAAGTCGTTAGGATTCTTGGCAATCTTAGCCTCAACAAGAGCGTCGAACTCCTTTGTCATGCCCATGAGGCTGTAGAAGTTGCTGAGCTGTCCGAAGATCATCTCATTGTCAGGCTCCTTCTCGTACATAGCAGCCAGCTTCTGAACATAAGCCACAGAGTCGGCCTTCGTCTTCAGGTTGCGCTGCGCCATAGCCAGCTTGAAGGCCTGAGCCTGCTTGGCGACAGCAGTGTCCTGAGTGGCGATGTCGGCATACTTCTCAGCGAGATCGTATTTCTTTGCCTGATTAGCATACTGAGCTGTATAGTAAGCCACCTGACCAAGGAATTGCTTCTCCTGAGCCTTAGTAGACTGGAAGAAGGGCAGGTTGTCGGTATCGAGGAAAGAGCCCCAATACTTCAACACGTTGTCCTGATCGTTGAGCTGAGCATAGTAGTTGCCGGCCGTGACGAGCTGCATGCGCGCGTTGGCCACCAGCGGAGTCAAGGCTTCGGTAAAGCGGGGCTTCACCTTACCCTTCTCGTTGGGCTCAGCATCATACTTGAAGCACTCCAAAGCATTCTGGGTTGCATCGTAAGCAGCCTGATAGAACCCCAGTGTGTCGTAAGGCTCCACCTTCTGCTTGGTAATCTGAGCCTGCATGTTGGCAGCCTGGATTGCATTCTCCTTGTCGAACTTCTGCAAAGCCAGACGAGTCAGATGCTCATAGGCTTTGGCTTTCTCGCCAGAGTTTGCCAGCTGACCGAGGCTGGACTTGACCAGCTCCACAGCCTTGGCATAGTCTTTCTCCTTTGTGATAGCTTTCAATGCGTCGCTATCACCGGCGAACGCAGCCGAGGCGCCCAGCACCAACATGGCTGCAATCATCATTTTCTTCATAGACGTTAAGATAAAATTATACGGTTGTTATCTATTATTTCTCCTTATGCCTGGGTCTCGGGATCGTCGGGCGTCGTCGTGTCTTCTGCCGGAGCATCAGCCGCAGGCTGCTCTCCCACTGTCGACTCGTCGAACTGCTCGTTCTTCTCAAGCATCTTCTGATGGCTTTCTTCCTCTACGGTGGCCTCCAGCTCAGAGCTCATCACCTTACAGACGCTGGCGATGATGTCATTCTTCTTGGCGAGGTTGATCAGGCGCACGCCTTGTGTAGCACGTCCCATGATGCGCACCTCCTTCACAGCCAGTCGGATGACAATGCCACTCTTGTTGATGATCATCAGATCGTTCTCGTCCGTGACATTCTTGATGGCCACCAGGCGGCCCGTCTTCTCAGTGACAGCCATGGTCTTGACGCCCTTGCCGCCACGGTTGGTCTTGCGGTAGTCTTCCACCATCGAACGCTTGCCGTAGCCGTTCTCACTGACGACCATCACCGTCTCGGTCTCTGCATCGTTGACAACGACCATACCGACGACGGCATCGTCGCCCTCATCGAGACGCATACCACGTACACCAGTGGACACACGGCCCATGCAACGCACATCGTTCTCGTCGAAGCGGACAGCCTTACCATTGCGGTCGGCCATGATCAGTTCGTTATGTCCATTGGTCAGACGCACGTCGACCACCTCGTCACCTTCGAGGATGTTGATGGCCTGCACACCATTGGCACGCGGACGTGAGTATTCCTTCAGAGAAGTCTTCTTGACGATACCATTCTTCGTGGCAAAGACGACATAGTGACTGTTGACGAAGTCTTCATCCTCCAAGCCACGTCCACGGAGACGCAGAGATACGTTCACTGCATCGTCGGGATCGATGTTGAGCAGATTCTGAATGGCACGTCCCTTCGACGTCTTGTCGCCCTCAGGAATATCATAGCAGTGGAGCCAGTAGCAGCGGCCCTTCTTTGTGAAGAAGAGCATCGTCTGGTGCATCGTGGCAGGATAGATATACTCTGTGAAGTCCTTCTCACGCGTATGGGCGCCCTTCGAGCCGACGCCACCGCGCGCCTGCTCACGGAAATCGCTCAGCGGCGTGCGCTTGATATAGCCGAGATGGCTCACCGTGATCACCACAGGATCATTGGGATAGAAGTCCTCAGCATTGAACTCATGCTCATCGGGGATGATCTGTGTACGGCGGTCATCACCATATTTCTCCTTCACCTCATTGAGATCGTCTTTCATCACCTTCTTGCAAAGCTCAGGATCATCGAGAATAGACTGCAAATAAGTAATCTGCTTCTCCAACTCCTCATATTCAGCGTGTAACTGGTCCATTCTCAGTCCGGTGAGCTGAGAGAGTCTCATGTCCACGATGGCCTTGCTCTGGAGATTGTCGAGGTTGAAGCGTTTCTCAAGGTTGGTCTGAGCCTCAGCCGGTGTCTTGCTGCCCCGGATGATATGCACCACCTCGTCGATATTGTCGCAGGCAATGATCAGTCCTTCAAGGATATGAGCGCGCTCCTTGGCTTTGTTCAGATCGAACTGAGTACGGCGGATGGTCACCTCATGACGGTGCTCCACAAAATAGCGGATGCACTCTTTCAGAGAGAGCAACTTCGGGCGAAGCTGCAGATGGTCGTGCTTGCTCGGCACCAGCGCGATGCAGTTCACAGCAAAAGAGCTCTGCAGCGCCGTCATCTTAAAGAGTTTGTTGAGGATGACCTTGGCGTTGGCATCTTTCTTTACGTCGACGACGATGCGCATACCCTGACGGCCGGTCTCGTCGTTGACATTGGAGATACCCTCCAGCTTGCCTTCCTTGACGAGGTCGGCGATATACTCGATGAGCTGCTGCTTGTTGACACCATAAGGAATCTCGGTGACGACGATGCGGTCGTGGCTGTCATCGCTCTCGATCTCGGCCTTGGCACGCATGATGATGCGGCCCTTACCGGTCTCGTAAGCCTCCTTGACGCCCTTCAGTCCATAGATGTAGGCACCTGTGGGGAAGTCAGGAGCGGGGATATACTTCATCAGTCCATCGGTGTCGATGTCGGGATTGTCGATATAAGCGCAGCAGCCATTAATCACCTCGCTCAGGTTGTGAGTAGGGATATTGGTAGCCATACCCACGGCAATACCGTTACCGCCGTTGACCAGCAGGTTGGGCACCTTGGTAGGCATCACGGAAGGCTCCTGGAGCGTATCGTCGAAGTTGTTGACCATATCGACGGTATTCTTCTCGATGTCGTCCATGATATGCTCGCCCATCTTCGAGAGCCGGCACTCGGTATAACGCATGGCAGCGGGAGAGTCACCGTCAACACTACCGAAGTTACCCTGTCCGTCAACAAGCGGATAGCGCATGTTCCAGTCCTGTCCCATACGCACCAGGGCGCCATAGACAGAGCTGTCGCCATGAGGATGGTACTTACCCAGTACCTCACCCACGACACGCGCACATTTCTTGTAAGGTTTATCACTCGTGTTGCCCAGACCCAGCATACCATAGAGGATACGCCGGTGCACCGGCTTGAATCCGTCTCTGACATCCGGAAGGGCACGGGCCACGATCACTGACATAGAGTAGTCGATATAGGAGGATTTCATCTCCTCTTCTATATTGATCTTCATGATGCGGTCCTGGTCAATTGTCCGATTCTCGTCCATGTTATCTTTTTGTTGTTTAAATTCCGTTTAACGGCCTTTATTTGCGTTCTAAGCCGTTTGGATGATTTTTCAAGGTGTAAAGTTACAAGTTTTTTCCCATACGGCAAAACATTTAAAACGAAAATAAAGCATGTTTTTCCAAGGTTCTGCGTTTTGCCACGATTCAGCAGTTCTTTTGCCTTGTTGAACTGATTCTTTGAACTGATACCACAATAAATAGAATAAGGTGTCCGTTATGAGGATATGATGAAATCTGTAAGAAACAGCGGGCTCATAGCCGCATTGCTTGGCATGTTGACCGTCATGGTGACGGCAGCATGCGCCAACGACGATGACTTTGTGACATCGCCCGCCCATCGTGTGGCATTCTCCGCTGACACCATCCGCTTTGACACGCTCTTTGCCAATGTGCCCTCCATGACACAGTCGGTCTGGGTATACAATCACTCCAACGAAAACATTCGGTTTCAAAACGTGAGCACCGGTAAGACAGCTGGCTTCCGCGTGAATGTCGACGGCATATACCTGGGGGCAGAGAACAACTACCAAAGCAGCGATATAGAGTTGAGAAAAGGCGACAGCCTCAGGGTGTTTGTGGAGCTGACAGCCCCCCGAGCCTCGTCTGACTCTCCCACGCTGACCGAGGACGACCTCGTCTTCACCTTAGGAGAGGGCGTCGAGCAGAAAATCCATCTCAACGCCTATACTTGGAATGCGCTCATGGCTCGCAACATGGTCGTAAGCCATGACACGACCCTCGACTCACAAGGGCGCCCTCTGGTCATCTACGGAGGCATCAGAGTGGACAGTGCCGCCACGCTGAAGATAGCCGCCGGACAAACGCTCTACTTCCATGGCGATGCCGGACTGGATGTCTACGGCACGCTCATCGCTCAAGGCAATGACCATCAGCCCATCACGCTGCGCGGCGACCGCCTCGACCGGATGTTTGACTATCTGCCCTACGACCGCGTGCCCGGACAATGGAAAGGAGTGCACCTCCACACATCGTCGTATGGCAACCAACTTAGCTATACCGACATTCATAGTACCTTTGACGGCGTGGTCGTCGACTCGTCGGATGTCAACAAGCAGAAACTGACGGCTTCGCAGACGACCATCCACAACTGCCAGGGCACAGGACTGAAAACGACGAACAGCAACATAGTGCTGAGCAACACACAGATCACCAACACATTAGGCGACTGCGTTGAAGTAGATGGTGGGGCCGTTGAGATCAACAACAGCACGTTGGCGCAGTTCTATCCCTTTGACGGAAACCGCGGATATGCCCTGCACTTCAGTGCAAACCACCCACTCACTAAGCTGAATGTCACAAACTCTTTGATTACAGGTTACGCCGATGACCTGATCAGTGGCGAGCGTCCGGAAAATAAGGAGCAGCCGTTTAACTTCAACTTTGAGGACTGCGTGCTGCGTACACCGAAGCCCACGACGGCAGACAGCGTATATTTCAAGAACATCATCTACGAAGATGTCAAAGACACAACAAAATATGGTGAAAAAAACTTTGTGAAGATCGACGCTGACAAGCAGTACTACGATTTCCATCTTAGCAAAAATTCCGCTGCCGTGGACAAGGCCAACGCAAAGACAGCCCGGCCTGTCGACCGCGACGGAGTGAAAAGAGACGAACTGCCGGACATCGGGGCCTATGAATACCGAAAAGAAAATGGCAGGTAGATCATTTCTATTATAAATTGGCCCGACGATTAGCCAAATAAAAAATAACCAAAACTCAATACAACAGCAACTATGGAACACATCAATATCCAGATCAACATTGACGTCTGCTCCAAGCAGGAGTTGACAACCGAAGAGCAGCAGTTGGCCGACCGAGCCCTGCAAGCCTCGTACCACTCGTTTGCGCCATACAGCCATTTCCATGTTGGCGCAGCCGTACTCTTGGAGAATGGCATCACCGTCATCGGTGCCAACCAGGAGAACGCGGCCTTCCCCTCAGGTCTCTGCGGTGAGCGCGCCTGCATCTTCTCTGCCCAGTCGCAATATCCCGACCAGCCCATCCGCATCCTTGCCATTGCTGCGAGAAACGGAGAACAGCAGACCGAAGAGCCTGTAACACCCTGCGGATCGTGCCGGCAAGTAATCCTGCAGATGGAGCAGCGCTATCACAAGCCTGTGGAAATCCTGCTTTGCGGAAAAGAGAAGTATTATCGGGTCAGCAGCATCCACGATTTGCTGCCTCTGTCCTTCGATCAGTTATAACGATAGCTGAGCATCAGCTTCGCCTGCTGAGCATCAGTCTTCGTATTCTGTGGTGTCTTCGATACCTGCCTCTTTGAGCGCTTCCTTGCGTTCGCGGCAGGTACCGCACTTGCCGCAGTGCTTTTCGCCGCCTTTGTAGCAGCTCCACGTCTCACTGTAGTCAATGCCCAGTGCCTTGCCATGACGTGCGATGTCAGCCTTCGAGATGTTGGTGTAAGGAGCCCAAATCTCCACACCCACATACGTTCCGGCTTTCGCTGCATGAGAGAAAGCCTCGACAAACTCCGGACGGCAGTCGGGGTAGATAGTATGATCGCCGCTGTGATTGGCCATCATCACATATTTGAGCTGATGGCTCTCTGCTATGCCCACGGCAATGCTGAGCATGATGCCATTGCGGAAAGGCACCACCGTCGACTTCATATTCTCTTCGTCGTAGTTGCCTTCCGGGATAGCGTCAGCACCCTCAAGCAGACTCGACTTGAAATACTTGGGCATGAAGTCCAAGGGAATGGTGATATGGGGAATCCCCAACCGCTTGCAATGCATTTCCGCGAAAGGTATCTCGCGCGCATTGTGGTTGCTGCCATAGTCAAAGGAAATGCCAAGGGCGATGCGGTCCTTGAACTCATAAAGCATCGTGATGGAATCCATGCCACCACTGACAATAATCACTGAATCTTTCATCTGTCTTTTTCTGATTGATTAACCGAACAGCGTCCTGAGCGCTCCTTCTACCTTGCGCACAGGATGGAGTTCAATCTTATATTTCTTAGTGTCTATATTCTTCATGTTATAGGCCGGCACGATGATGTGCTGGAAACCCAGTTTCTCTGCTTCTGCGATCCGCTGCTCCAATCGCGCCACCGGACGCACCTCGCCACTGAGGCCCACTTCACCACACATGCACCATCCCTGCTCTATCGGTGTGTCGACATTGCTGGAGAGCACGGCGGCTATCACACTCAGGTCCATGGCCATGTCCGTCACCCGCAAGCCTCCGGCAATATTCAAGAACACGTCTTTTTGCATCAGCTTGAAGCCGACACGCTTCTCCAAGACAGCCAAGAGCATGTTGAGACGACGCTGGTCAAAACCCGTCGCCGAGCGCTGGGGCGTGCCGTATGCAGCAGTAGACACCAAGGCCTGA
The DNA here is from genome assembly GCA_900317685.1 of uncultured Prevotella sp. Classification (GTDB taxonomy): domain Bacteria; phylum Bacteroidota; class Bacteroidia; order Bacteroidales; family Bacteroidaceae; genus Prevotella. Next base: position 42,806 of record ONHQ01000019.1, on the reverse strand, counting down.
GTCTCCACTAAGAAAGGACGAACGCCCTCTATGGCCGACGTAATCGCCACACCGGACAATCCGTCATGCTCTTCGGCGATCAACAGCTCTGAAGGATTGGACACCTGGCGGAGCCCGTCCTGCCGCATCTCGTAGATACCCATCTCGGAAGTACTGCCAAAACGGTTCTTCGTGCTGCGCAACATACGGTAGAGATAGTGCTGGTCGCCTTCGAACTGTATCACCGTGTCCACGATATGTTCCAGGATCTTTGGTCCGGCCAGCGTCCCCTCCTTATTAATATGTCCGATCAGTATCACCGGCACCCCGCTCGACTTGGCAAAGCGCAGCAGGGCCGCGGCACACTCCCTCACCTGCGAGATGCTGCCGGGCGAAGAGTCCACGGTTTCCGTGGCAATGGTCTGCACGGAATCGATCACGACAATGTCCGGTGCCACATCCTGGATGTGCTTGAAGATCTTCTCCAACGAGGTCTCGCAAAGCACTAACAGCGACTCGGGGAACGTCGGTGACAGACGCTCGGCCCTCATCTTGATCTGATGAGCGCTTTCCTCTCCACTGACATAGAGGATTTTCTTCTCCGGCATCTTCAAGAGAGTCTGCAAGGTCAGCGTAGACTTGCCGATGCCCGGCTCACCACCCAACAGCGTGATGCTGCCCGGCACGAGTCCGCCACCCAGCACACGGTTGAGTTCCGCGTCGTGCATGTCTATGCGTGGCTCATCCTGCAAGGGAATATCACGCAAACGGACGGGTACGGCACTCTGCCGGCTGAACGGCGATTGCCGCGTCTGCTTGACGCTCAACGCCGCATTGCGGGCTGCCGACGAGCCCGTCTCTCCTGCTACCTTTATCTCCTTGAACGACTGCCACTCACCACACTGCGGACACTTGCCCAGCCACTTCACCGACTCGTAGCCACAGTTGCTGCAGACATACATTGTTTTATCTTTGGCCATATATGCTTCTGATTATGATTGCAAAAGTAGCATTTTTTTTTGTGTTTACAAAATATTTCGTACCTTTGCATAGTCATGAGAAAATATCAATATCTTCTGTTCTCTTTGCTTTCCATCGCCTTTTTGGCCTCTTGTGGAAAGTCATATAAAGAGCAGCAACGTCTCAACCGCGAACAGCAGATCGAAGCTGCCCGCCAGGACTCTGCGGCTCTCAAGATAGCCACAGTGCCCACGATGGACTGCCTGCCTCTTTTCATCGCTGCCGAGGACAGCCTGTTTCAGAAAGCGGGCGTAGACGTGAGACTGAAACGCTACGGCAGTCAGACCGACGGCGACACCCTGCTTCGCAGCAAGAGAGCAGAAGGCATTGTCACGGATCTCGTCAAAGCCGAGCGCCTGCGCCGACAAGGCATTGCGCTGAACTTTGTGACCGCTACCAACGCCTCATGGCAACTGATCAGCAACCGCATCGCACGCGTGACCGAGTTGAAGCAGCTCTCCGACAAAATGGTGGCCATCGCCCCCTACTCCGCCACCCAGCTGTTGGCCGACTTGGCCATAGACAGCGGACACCCCAAGGAAACGGTCTATCGTATAGAGATCAACGATGTCAACATCAGATTGAAGATGATTCTCAACAATGAGATAGACGCGGCCTTGCTCCCGGAGCCTCAAGCCACGTTGGCACGTCTCTTTCAAAACCCCGTGCTGATGGACAGCCGGGACAAAAACCTGCGGCTGGGCGTGATCGCCTTCCGACAGAAAGTCATGGACAACAAGGATCGACGACAACAGGTCAAGAAGTTTCTGCAAGTCTACGACGCTACCGTGGACTCCATCAACAAACACGGCGTGAAGCACTACGGAAAGATCATCTGCAAATATATGGGAGTGGACATGCGCACCGTAAACGCCCTGCCCAAGATGACCTATCAGCATGCCGCCGCGCCACGGCAGAGAGATGTAGCACGCGGGGCAAGGTTTACACCGTAAATATTATAGGCTTATGGATGAAAATGCACAAGAGGAAACTGCTGTCAAAAGCAGAGATCAACTCATCATATTAGGACGGAAACTGGAGAAAGACTGTAATGTGGGCGAGACCTTGCGCCTGCTCAATCAACTGTTGGAGTCTCAAGACGCGTCCTGGATACGTGAGCGGCTGGACGACATCACGGACAACTACCACCGTATGTCGGACTTCTATCTGCAAGGCTACGAAGATCCTCAGCGCCAGCAGTTCTACAAGCAGTTGTCGGCACAGTTGGAAGGCATCATCCGTGATCTGATACTGGAGAATCTAAAGAAAGAATATCCCTATCTCAAATATCTCAATCCACAACGACAGATTCCGGCCGTCGACGATATGCGTCAGCGACTGGAAAGCTATGTCACCGACATGGCCATGGCTTCGCTGTCCGCGCTCAACGGCTCCAACAACAGTCTGACCGACATCCATAAGCGCCATGCCGGCAACTTGCGATCATTCTTCAACCTCACTGTAGCCTCTCCTCAGTGGCGCCACGAATATGCCGTGAGTTTCGAGGAGCTGTTGCTCTCGCCGGCTATCGACTCTGCCGACGCGCAGTTATTGGTATCTGCCGTAACGCTCGCCTGTCTCTTGATAGCAGACGCAGAGAAAATACTGACGCTCATCCACGTCTTCCAGAAAAGCCAGGATGAGCGAGTCAAGCAACGCGCATTTGTTGGGTGGGTGTTTGCACTCTCCAATGGGAGATACCAACTCTATGATTCTGTTCGGCAAGCCGTGAAAGAGGTTCTGTCTGATAATAGCGTGAAAAGTGCATTGCTCGATATGCAGATACAAATGGTTTATTGTCACTATGCAGAAAGAGACAATGACGAACTGCGCAAAAACATCATGCCCAACATCATCAAAAGCCAGGACTGGCAGATGATGAACATGGAATCCACGTCGTCCGACGAGAGTTCTTTGGAAGAGATTCTTCATCCCGACGAGGCCGACAAGCGTATGGAAAGTCTTGAAAAAAGCATCAACAAGATGAACGACATGCGCAAACAGGGCATGGACATCTATTTCGGCGGATTCTCACAGATGAAGCGTTTCTCCTTTTTCAACCAGCTCTATAACTGGCTGATTCCCTACACGCCCACTCATCCCGACCTGACCATGCTGCCGGAAGAGCTTCGCAATTCGGGATTCTTGGACAAATTGTTTAAGGAAGGTCCCTTCTGTGACTCTGATAAATACAGCTTTTCCATCGCTCTATCATCCGTTTATCAGCGCCTGCCGCCGGAAGTGAGAAAAGTGCTGCTGAGCGGTGAGGTGAGTCTGAACATGTCTGGCGAGAATGAAGAGCCTTGGCGTCACTCAGCCTATATCCGTCGGATGTATCTCCAGGACCTCTATCGCTTCTTCAAGCTCTGCGATCAGCGTCATCCCTTCTTCAATGCTTTCGGTTACGCCCATCCTATCATGTTTTTCACAAAAGACATGATCAGTTCGGAGATGCGCCAACAGCTTCCGGCACTGATTAGCTTTTTGCTGAAAAAGAAGCTTTGGGATTCTCTTCAGTCGGTAGTTGAGTGTTTCGCTACTTCCCACGAAAAAGAGCCTGACTGTCAAGGCGACGAAGTAGCGAAGAGTTTGAAGTTGGCCTCTGCTGCCTTGTGTATGCACAATTCCGACTTTGTCTCAGCGGCAGACTATCTGAAAGAGCTGAGCAAGATGGACCCAGACAATGAATCGCTGCTCCGACAATATTCCTTAGCCGTATTTAAATCGGGACGCTTTGAGAATGCCTCTGAAATATACAAGACCCTGACGCAACGCTATCCTCAAAAACTGTCCTATGCTTTGGGCCTTGCCATCTCACTGATCTACTGTGGTAAGGCTGACGAGGCCGTCTCTGTGCTCTATAAGTTAGATTACGAACATCCCGACGACACAGAGGTACAGCGTACTTTGGCTTGGGGACTTTTGTGGATGGACCGGACAGAGGAAGCTCAGAAGATCTATAAGGGCCTTTGCTCCGGCGACAAAGCTCTTCCCGATGACACGCTCAACGCTGCTTACTGCTTCTGGTTCCAAGGCCAGCGGATGGAAGCCCGGGAAATGCTCCGCAAATACATCGGGCTGAGCAAGTTGGAGAAAGGCGTAAGCGCATCTGCCTTCCTTTTAGAGAAGTTCCATTCTGATCAAAACATCTTTGAGCACTACAGGATTGACGACACTGCACAAAAGATCATGGCAGACGTCGACTGAGGATCTTCACTCCGCCACCACGACATTTTCCTGATTGCCTATCGTCAGACGCATGAGATCGTAATAAGAACCATTGTAGATATTCAAGTCTACATGGCCGTTAATACCTGGCAGTTTACCCACATCGGTATGCTGCCAGAATTTCCACTTACCCTGATATTCCACCTTGTCGACATAGTAGTGCGCAATCCAATAAGGGTAGTCGTCAAAGACAGGAGCGCTCAGATAGGCGTCCTTGAATTTGTAATAAGTATAGATGATCGGCTTCACACCATATTTATTCTCTACGATATGAAGCCACGTAAGGATATCTGTTTGGAAATCCTCCACACTCTCGTTCTTCGGCTTATGCTCCACGTCGAGCACCGGAGGCAAATCGCCATCCAACAAATGCACTTTGCTCAGGAAATAATTGGCCTGTGAGCGGGCTGAGGAGTTGTTGCTCCAAAAGTGATAAACGCCTCTGATAAAGCCATATTCCCGTGCTTGATAGAAGTTCTCGTCGAAATTGGGGTCAATGCGCGAGGATCCCTCTGTGGACTTGATGATGATGAAGCGGATAGGACAACCGTCGACCATCGCATTGGAGCGAAGCCGGTCCCAGTTGATCGTACCCTGATAGTGCGAGATGTCTATGCCATGCACCTCGTAGCCCTCGGGGTACTTGTCGTCGCCATAGAGCGCACGCCAGCGGAAACCCGTTGGTCCCACGAAGAAATAATAGAAGGCCCACACATAAACCACGATACCGGCTAACCCTCCGAAGATAGCCGCACGGCTGAGATGTAAGTGAAGAAAAGGAAGACGTATGCCCATAGAGCCACGACGCGACGACCGCGAACGCGATGCTGTGCGCCGACGGGAAGAAGTTTTTCTTCGTCTGGTGTTTTGTCGTGTGTTTGTCATCTCTTAGATTCGTCTCCTTATTATATATATAAAGACGAGGCACCCTCCACCCATGTTGCCACATAAGGAGGATGCCTCGTCAAAAGAGGATCGCCTCACATCTTTCGTGAGCATCCTTATCATAGAGAATCGACGAACGATTCCCAACATTCAATTAGCGGTTTGCCTTTGCCTCGTTTTCCAAAGCCAGCGTGCGGGTCTCACGGTCGCAAACCTCTGAGGGACCCCAGTACTGGATAGGACCAGGATAGACATAGCAGGTCTGACGGGCCCACTCATCACGCTTCTCAGCAAACTTCTTGAAAGGTGCACCGTCGAGCTCCACAAGAGCCTTGCGGATCACAGGCTTCATCTCACCATTGCGGCGCTCCATGTTCATCATCATGGTGATTGGCACGCCACCGGCCTTCCACTCATCGGTAGAGGCAGAGAGGTTCTTAACGATAGCCATGTAACCAGTCTTGCCGTTAGCAATCAGGTGAGCAGCACTCACACCGAGCGCATAGCAGTAGTCTGCGTCGAAGTTGGAAGGAGCTGCGCAACGGCCCTCATAACCGAAGAAGTGGTGCTGGGCAGCAAACTTGCCGCAGAACTTACCCTCTTTCTTCCACTCGTCGAGCTTAGCAGCCACCATGTCAGAGAGCAGCTTCTCGGTCTCGATGAGAGACACCTGTACGTTTCCGTGCGGGTCACGGTCGAGGGAGAGCTGGCGTGCCACAGCCTCAGGCAGTGTAGCGAAGGTCTCAGCATTCTCCTTGCTCAGGTGAGCGAGGATGTACTCGCGCTGTGCGTCCTTCTCAAGATCCTTATAGTCGGCACCGTGAGCAGCGAGCAGGTCGTTGAGCTCATCGATCAGACGGCCGATGGCAGGAATGAACTCGATGAGACCCTCGGGAACGAGCACCACACCGAAGTTGTTGCCGTCCTCTGCGCGCTTAGCGACAGCAGTGGCAATCTGCTCCACAATCTGGTTGAGCGTCATATCCTTCTTCTCCACTTCCTCAGAGACGATGCAGATATTTGGCTGAGTCTGCAGAGCGCACTCCAAAGCGATATGAGATGCAGAACGACCCATCAGCTTGATGAAGTGCCAGTATTTACGGGCAGAGTTAGCATCACGCTCGATGTTGCCAATCAGCTCAGAGTACACCTTAGTAGCGGTATCGAAGCCGAAGCTGGTCTCGATCTGATCGTTCTTCAAGTCGCCGTCGATAGTCTTCGGGCAGCCGATGACCTGAATGCCATAGTTCTTGGCAGCATAGTACTCAGCGAGCACGCAAGCATTGGTATTGGAGTCGTCACCACCGATGATGACAACAGCCTTGATGTCGAGCTTACGCAGAATCTCAAGACCCTTCTCAAACTGGTCTACCTTCTCCAGCTTGGTACGACCGGAACCGATCATGTCGAAGCCACCGGTGTTGCGATAGTCGTCAACGAACTCGGGAGTGAGCTCAATATACTTATGGTCAACAAGACCGCCGGGACCCATGAGGAAACCATAGACCTTGTTCTCGGGGTTCATCTTCTTCACTGCGTCGAAGATACCGCAGATGACGTTATGACCACCAGGTGCCTGACCACCGGAAAGGATCACACCGACATTCATCTTACGGTTGGCAGACTCCTCGCCGGGTACAAACTCGATGAGCGGCATCCCGTAAGTGTTCGGGAAAAGCTTCTTGATTTCTTCCTGGTCACCTACACTCTGTGTAGGAGCTCCCTCTTTTACGCTGACAGCACCTTTGAGGCCCTTCGGCAACTTTGGCTGATACTGGGCACGGGCTTTCTGCAAAAGACTCTTTTTCATTTTAGAAAGTTCGATTAAATAATTAAAAACAGTATACTACATGCAAAAGTACATTATTTCATTGAGAAATGAGAAGAAAAAAGAAAGAAAACCTGTTTTTGAAACATTTTTTTTGCACAACGAGCGACGTTTCATCTTTTTTTCTTATCTTTGGAGAAAAATAAAGTATCACTCACTTAATCATTACTATTATGGCTAAGAAAAAGGATTTAAAGCATTCCATCAATTGCATCTGCAGCGACCTCTTCGCTGAGGCTGTCGCCGCATCGTTGTATGGTGCAGAGAAAGAGGGCACCGACGCCCAGCAACTTCTGTCTTCCATCATCGTCCTGCGCGACGATTTTGTCAAGCGCGTCTCACATCCTGAACCGGGAATGAAACCTAAGCAGTACTACACCAACCTCATCAACGACTTCAATCACCAGATCTCCGACATCATCGACCAAATCAGCAACCTCGGCTAAGGGTCGGATTGCTGGTTTCTGAACACACGATTATGATTCAACAGTTCTGCAATTGGCTTCTTGTCAAACGTATGAAATGGACCATTGAGGATCAGCAGCCACTCCCAGAGAAATGCATCATTTGTCTGGCACCGCACACCAGCAACTGGGATTTCATCATGGGCGTGCTCTATATGTTCTCACGTGGCATTCGCATCAACTTTCTGATGAAGAAAGAATGGTTTCGATGGCCGCTCGGTCCTATCTTCCGCTCCATCGGCGGCATACCAGTCTTCAGAGCCAAACACTCCCACATGACTGACGCGCTCGCTGACGCAGCCATCAAAAATCCGACCTTCCGGCTGTGCATCACACCGGAAGGCACACGATCGCTGAATGCCGACTGGAAGAAGGGATTCTATTTCATTGCACAGAAAGCCCAAATTCCTATTCTACTCTATTCCTTGGACTATGGCAAGAAGCTCATCAGATGTGCCGACAGCTTCATTCCCCAAGGTGATATAGACGCCGACATGGTGAGGGTGAAACGCTATTTCATCCATGTGCAGGGCAAACACCCTGAGAAATTCACAACGGGACTGCCAGAAGAAAACAACTGACCTCCTGCTCTCATACATCAACCATTTTCTTGTAGTAATGCTATATAAAAGTTATTTCGCTTTAGCTCTGTTGCTCCTCCCCGGTACGCAGATTTCTGCACAGAATGCTGCCTATCAGGAGAAGGCCAAGAAGGATTTGAATGCATACTTTGTCTCTTATCAGGCAAAACATACCGACTTCTCCCGTCAGCCCAGACTCAAGGAGTTGCGCATCGACGATAAGCAACGGAAGGTCACCGTCGTGCCGGATCCCTCCTTCGCCCAGCAAGAGCTCAACGATAAGCAGATCGGCAAAATCTACAAGAAGGTTCACAAACTGCTCCCAAAGGCCTACCGCGACTACGACCTCAGCATCGTCGTCTCAGGCCTGCCGCTTGAGAACTATGCCACAGACTATACCTCACTCTCGGGCAACGCTCTTTGGGGAAAGATTCGCTACGACGGCCAGCCTTGGGTCAGCAATGTGTCGCATCCCTTTCGCATCACCCATGGACTCTATAACCGTCATTTGGTAGTTTGGGCCTCACATGGCCGCTACTACGATGCGAAAAAAGGTCAATGGCAATGGCAGCGTCCGCCGCTGTTCGGCACTTGCGAGGATCTTTTCACCGAGACGATCGTCCTGCCTTATCTCATACCGATGTTGGAGAATGCGGGGGCTGTCGTCTACACACCGCGAGAGAGGGACTTGCAGACCAAAGAGTATATCGTGGACAACGACGGCATCAATGCTCCCGGATACTCCGAATCAGACGAGGGCAAACAATGGAACAACTGTCCGCGTTCGGGCTTCGCATACCGGCTGGGCAACTATGTCGACGGACAGAATCCCTTCAAAGACGGCACAGCCCGAATGACCACAACCACAAAGAAAGGCAACGGCACCTTTGCGCTGTGGCAGCCGCGCCTCCAAAAGGCTGGGCACTATGCTGTCTACGTCAGCTATCAGACAGTCGACAAGAGTGTGGACGACGCGCATTATGTCGTCTTTCACAAAGGGCAGGCCACGGAGGTGCGCGTCAACCAGCAGATGGGCAGCGGCACCTGGGTCTATCTCGGAACGTTCGACTTTGACCAAGGCAAGAGCATCGACAACTGTGTCATGCTCACCAACCAGAGCAAGCGCCGTGGTATTGTCACTGCAGATGCCGTGCGCTTTGGTGGCGGCATGGGCAACATCTCGCGAGGTGGCGTTACCAGCGGACTGCCACGCGTCTTGGAAGGCTCCAGATATTTCTGTCAGTGGGCCGGCGCTCCTTATAATATATATAGCAGCCGAGGAGGCTCCGACGACTATGCTGACGACATCAATAGCCGCTCACGTATGCTCAACTGGCTAGCGGGAGGTTCTGTCTATGTACCTAGCATTGAAGGTGAGCACGTACCCTTTGAATTATCATTGGCCGTTCACAGCGATGCAGGTTTTGCGCCCAACGGGAAAGACCTTGTAGGTTCCCTGGCCATCTGCACCACAAACTACAACGACGGCCAGCTTTCCTCCGGACTCACACGCCAGGCTTCGAAGATGCTGGCAAAGGATCTGCTCGACAACCTCACACGAGACCTTACATATAAATATGGTAATTGGGCAAAACGATACCTTTGGGACCGCAACTATTCCGAGACCCGTGTGCCCGAAGTGCCCTCGGCAATCCTCGAAACGCTGTCCCACCAAAACTTCCCAGACATGAAGCTGGCGCAGGATCCGCACTTCAAGTTCACGATGGCCCGCTCGGTCTATAAGACTCTGGCTCGCTACGTCAACACGATGCACGGCCGTCCGACAATCATCGAACCTCTGTCGCCCAAGGATCCTGCCGTCACTATCAACAGCCGTCATCAGGCCCACGTCTCATGGATAGCGCAGGACGATCCCCAGGAGCCATCCGCACATCCCGACTATTTCGTCCTCTATACTGCCATCGGCAAAGGCGGTTATGACAACGGGCAGAAAGTAAAGACCACATCTGTCGACCTCGACGTGAAGCCCGGTGTGCTCTACAGATTCAAGATTACAGCCATCAACCGTGGCGGTGAGAGCTTCCCCTCTGAGGAAATTGCCCTTTCCGCGCAATCGGGAGCTCAGAAAAGCATCCTCGTCGTCAATGGCTTCCACCGACTCTCCGCCCCTACCGTCATCGACAACAGCAGCCAGCAGGGCTTCGACTTGAGAGATGACATAGGAGTAAGCTACGGACCGACGATTGGATGGTTGGGTTATCAGCAGAGTTTCAACAAGAGCCGCATTGGACGCGAAAGCTCCGACGGACTCGGATATACCGACGAGAGCCTTGCCGGAAAGGTTATTGCGGGCAACAACCTCGATGCTGCCACAGCCCATGTCGAGGCCATAGCCGGTTCCGGAAAATACAATGTCGTCAGCTGTTCCTCCCACGCTGTGGAGACCAAACGGGTGGCGCTCCATGACTTCGACGCCGTCGACATGGTGCTGGGACTTGAGAAATACTCTCCCGACGCATTGGTCTACGACAAGACTTTTACCGACAACATTCAAAAACAACTCACAGCCTACACCAGAAGCGGTGGTAAACTCTTGGTCAGCGGAGCCTATGTAGGAGCAGACATGATGGGAACCAAAGAGGCAGACTGGCTGTCCGCCACACTGAAAGTGAACTACTCCGGTTCGCTCAAAACCGATACATTGCAGGGCGTCAACGGCCTGCAACAGAACTTCGACTTCTATCGCATTCCCAACGCCGACCACTATGCAGCCACACGTGCCGACATTCTCCAGCCTGCTGATGGAGCCGTCTGCGCCATGCAGTACAACAATGGCTACTCTGCTGCCGTAGCCTACAAAGGCAACGACTACCGTAGCTTCACAATGGCCTTCCCCTTTGAATGTATCACCGATAAGAACATGCAGCGACGCTTGATGACCGGCATACTGAACTTCCTGTTGAAGTAAACAACATAACCATCACTCTATAAAGAAGTTAATTTCAAAACAATACATTATGAAAATACAAGCAAACCATTCCGGCACCCGGAGTATCGAGATCAGCGAGAAACATCTTCAGACCATTGAGAAATATTCTCTTTTGGACAACCTCGTAGACAGCAACGGCATCATCGACGAGCCCGTCTTGGACAAGTTGAAGTTCAACGTGCGCTCAATGTTGGAGTCTGAGACCGTGAAGGACAACGACCTCCTCGACCTCTGCCTGGATGTCATTTACAACAACAACATGAAGGCCTTTGGCCTCCAGCAGCTTGTCGATGCCTACAAGCAGTGGAAAGCTGCCCAACCAACAGAAGACGACAACGACCCACAAAACGTCAACGACTAAACAACAGCTCTGACACATAATTCCGATATGACGCAGAAATATCAGCTGACAGACTTCCTTCCCACCACCCGCAAGGAATGCGAGTTGCGCGGGTGGGATGAGCTCGACGTGATTCTCTTTTCCGGCGATGCCTATGTCGACCATCCTTCGTTTGGCGCGGCTGTCATCGGCCGGCTCCTTGAGGCAAAGGGCTATAAAGTGGCGATCGTACCTCAGCCCGACTGGCATGGCGACTACCGCGACTTCAAGAAACTCGGACGCCCACGGCTCTTCTTTGCTGTGTCGGCCGGTGCCATGGACTCTATGGTCAACCGCTACACGGCCAACCGGCGCATGCGCCACGACGATGCCTACAGTCCTGATGCCCGCCATGACATGCGGCCGGACTATCCCAGCATCGTCTACACCAAGATCTTGAAGCAGCTCTTCCCCGACGTGCCCGTGGTCTTAGGCGGCATCGAGGCATCTATGCGACGACTCACGCACTACGACTATTGGCAGGACCGGTTGATGAAATGCATTCTCTGCGACAGCGGTGCCGACATGATCCTCTATGGCATGGGCGAGAAGAACACTATCCAGCTCTGCCGCGAGATCGAAGAGGGACGCAACATCAAGGACATCCGTGACATCCCGCAGACTGTCTATCTCTGCAAACAGGAAGACATCCCTGGGGGCATCAGCGACGACGACATTGTACTCCACTCTCACGAGGAGTGTTTGCAAAGCAAGAAAGCTGAGGCCGAGAACTTCCGTCATATCGAGGAAGAGTCAAACAAGATGCACGCCCAGCGACTGTTGCAGGCTGTCGACGGCAAGTTCGCTGTCGTCAATCCTCCCTATCCTCCTCTGACAACGGAAGAGGTGGACGAGGCTTATGACCTGCCCTACACGCGTCTGCCTCATCCCAAATACAAGGGCAAGACAATACCGGCCTACGAGATGATCAAGTTCTCGATCAATCTCCATCGCGGCTGTTTCGGCGGCTGCGCCTTCTGCACCATCTCGGCCCATCAGGGCAAGTTCATCGCCTGCCGTTCCAAGGAGAGCATCCTCCGCGAAGCCCGTCAGGTCATTGCCATGGACGGTTTTAAAGGCTATATCTCTGATCTCGGCGGTCCGTCTGCCAACATGTATGGCATGGGCGGACGCAACAAGAAAGCCTGTGAGCACTGCAAGCGGCCGTCGTGCATCAACCCACAGATCTGTCCCAACCTCAACACGGATCTCTCCCGTCTGCTTGACATCTACCATGCCGTCGACGCATTGCCCGGCGTGAAGAAGAGCTTCATCGGCAGCGGTGTGCGCTATGACCTCCTGCTCTATAAGAGTAAGGATGAGAAGGCCAACGAAGCCGCCAGACAATATACCCGAGAGCTCATCACCAGCCATGTCAGCGGACGCTTGAAGGTGGCACCCGAGCACACGTCCGACCGAGTGCTACGACTCATGCGCAAGCCATCGTTTGAGCAGTTCTATGAGTTCAAGCGCATCTTCGACCGCATCAATAAGGAGGAGGGACTGAAAGAGCAGATCATACCTTACTTTATAAGTAGTCATCCTGGCTGTCAGGAAGAGGACATGGCCGAGCTCGCAGTCATCACCAAAGACCTGGACTTTCACCTTGAGCAGGTGCAGGACTTCACGCCCACGCCGATGACCGTCAGCACCGAGACGTGGTATACGGGTTACGACCCCTACACACTTGAAGAGGTCTTCTCTGCCAAGACACCACGTGAGAAGCTGGCGCAGCGGCAGTTCTTCTTCTGGTATAAACCCGAGGAGCGGCAGGGCATAGAGCGTGAGTTGCGCCGCATCGGACGCCCCGACTTGATCAAGAAGCTCTACAACGGTGCTCCTTTCCATGGTCATGTTCATTACGACAGCAAGGCCATCGGCAGTACACCCGAGAAAGCCGCTCATCAGCCAAACGGAAGAAGAGACCGCAACCAAAGACATCACGACGACAGACAAGCCTATAGTGCGAAAGTCAATGGGGAAAGAAGATTCGACGACAAGCCTTACGATAGAAGAAAATTCGACGACAAGCCTTACGCTGGCAGAAGAAACGACGAAAGACAAAACGGCAACAAACATTATGGCGACAAGCGAAACAACGATCAACGCAATGGCGACAAACGGAAATCGTTCAACCCTAACTTCACCTCCAACGGCAAGTTCAAGGGCCGTCGTCATTGAGCAAGCGCTCACCGGCAAGCACTCGCCGGCAACGTGTGAAGATGGCATCGTAGTGACGGACAACTATATCGCTGTCATCGACGGCAGTACGAGCAAGACGCCAAAACATTACCATCCGACCATGCGCAATGGACGTTATGCCATGACGCTCATTAGCGACTTTCTGCGCCAAGCTCCTGCCTCGCTGAGTGTCACCGAGTTCTGCACCCGTGTCACACAAGTCATCCATCAGGCTTATCCATTGGATGACTCACAGCCTCAACGCTCACCCGAGCAACGGCTGTGCGCCAGCGCTGTGGTCTGTAGTCTTCTGCGAAAGGAAATTTGGATGATCGGCGACTGCCAGTGCATGGTCGACGGACAACTATACACCAATGACAAGCCATCGGAAGCAACGATTGCCGAGGAGCGCAGCCGTCTCTTCCCTACCCTGCTGACAGAGCATCCCGGCATGGTAAAGGACGGGCGAATCGTCCACGACTATGCCCGTGACGCCATTCTCCCGAAGCTCATCGCGAGCATGCAAGGCGAGAACCGCACCTATGCTGTCATCGACGGCTTCGACATCTTCATGCCGGGCGTCAAGGTGATCCCATTGAGACAAGACGAGCCTCACGACATCGTGTTGGCGAGCGACGGCTATCCTTTTCTCCGTCCAACACTAAAAGACAGTGAAGCTGCCCTCTGTGAGCAGTTAGCCAACGACCCCTATAACATCTACACGTTCAAAGCCACCAAAGGACTTATGCTGGGCAATGTGTCTTTTGACGATCGGGCATTGATTAGATTTGGTTTAAGCAAATCGTCAGATTTAGATAAAGCAAATAATCAGATTTAGATTAAGAAAACAATATAATATGAGAATATTCCTTTGGCTGAGCTTCGACGGCACGGCCTACCATGGCTGGCAAATACAGCCCAACGGCATGTCGGTTCAGGAGAAGGTGCAGCAGTGTCTGAGCACATTGCTCAGCCAACCGATTGCCGTGACCGGAGCCGGACGTACAGACGCCGGTGTCCATGCCCGTACAATGGTTTGTCACTTCGACATCGACAAAGAGCTTGACACTGATCAACTCTGTTACCGCCTCAACCGCATACTGCCACGCGACATCAGCTGCGGGCGTGCCGAGCGCGTCAGCGAGGACATGCACGCACGCTTCTCGGCCAAACGACGCACCTACCGCTATTTCATCCACACCCGGCGCGATCCTTTCCTCCGTCACTACTCTGTGGAAACACACTGGAAACTCGACTTCACCCTGATGAACGAAGCCGCGCAGTGGCTCACCACGCAGGACGACTTCAAAGCATTCTGCAAGGCCGGTGCTGACAACAAGACAACGCTCTGTCAGGTCACCACAGCCCAATGGGTAAGCACGTCACCGACAACGTGGTATTTCGAGATTGCCGCCAACCGCTTTCTCCGCAACATGGTGCGGGCTGTGGTGGGTACGCTCTTCGAGGTAGGGCGTCACCGCATGACACTGCAGCAGTTCCACGAGGTGGTGGCCACAGGTACTCGCTCCGATGCCGGCGAGTCGATGCCTGCTCACGGTTTGTTTCTTTGGGACATCGTATACTAAATCCTTCGCTTAGTCAAAGGTCTACTTGCTGCCGATATAGAGGAATACCATGCCAAGCAGTACGAGAGCCAGATCAAGTGCCTTGGCCTTGAGGTTATGCTCATGGAAGACAAGAGCGCCAAAGAGAAAACTTACGAGCACACTGCCACGACGGATCATCGACACAATGGAGATCATCGCGCCCGGCAGACTCAATGCATAGAAGTAGACAAAGTCAGCAGCACAGAGAAAGACGCTGATGCCAATAATCGACCAATGCCAGCGAAATGGTGTGGTCTTCTTGTGGGAAGGCCACCACAGCAAGAGCAGCATGACGAGCATCAGCCCCATCTGATAGATGTTGTACCACGATTGCACGGCCATGCGGTCGATGCCTATGCCACCGGCCTCCGGCGCTGCCATCAGATATTTGTCATAGAGTCCGCTGACAGCTCCCAAGACAGCAGCGAGTACAATCGCCCATATCCATCGGTTATGCTTAAAGTCGATACCCTCACGCCGTCCCGAGCGACTCAGCATCAGGAAAGACGCCACTGCCAACAGCACACCGATCCACTGCCACACGTTGAGCTGTTCGCCATAGACGAGCATAGCACCCACGAGCACCATCACCGGCCGTGTGGCATTGATCGGGCCTACGATTGTCAGCGGCAGGTGCTTCATACCGAAGTAGCCGAAGATCCAACTGGAGAGAACAATGAAGCTCTTCAGAACGATATATTTATGCATCTCCCAGCCACCTGTGGCCACATGAAAGATACTTCCGTCAAGGCAGGAGGTTGTAGCCGAAAGGATGATGAACGGCAGGAAGATGAGCGACGAGAAGACAGTGTTGAGAAACAACACGGGAATCACTGCGTTGCCATTGAGCGACTTCTTCTTAAATGAGTCGTAGAAGCCTAACAGGGCAGCGGACATAAAAGCTAAAAACAGCCACATGGGGATGAATTTTATTACTTGTTATTGTTATACTCTCAAATATACGGCAAAGTTACAACAAAAATTTAAGGTGGGTGGCATTCAGCACGAAAATAATTGCCTATACCATTCAATACAAACACGAGTATGCGAACCTCATGCCATCATCATATTGACCTGTATGCTTAATGAAACTCAACGAAATCAGCAAACAAACTATAAAGGATTAGACTTTTTCCTTTGCAATATGAAGAAAAAAGCGTAACTTTGCAAAAAGATTGTAGCAATATCGTCATTAAGCAACAAACAACAACTATTTGTTATGGCAAACAATATTTTTAAAGGTCTGGGCATCGCCCTCATCACTCCTTTCACTTCTCAAGGAGAAGTGGACTATCCCGCACTTGAGAAGTTGGTGGCTTATCAACTCGACAATGGTGCCGACTTTCTGTGCATTCTCGCAACAACGGCCGAAGCCCCTTGTCTGACGAAAGAGGAAAAGGACAAGATCACGGAAGTGGTGAAACGTGTGAACCAGGGACGCGTGCCTATCCTGAAATATTGTGGCGGCAACAACACCGCAGCTGTCATCGAAGAGATGAAACAAACCGACTGGAACGGCATCAGTGGCATCCTGAGCATCTGCCCCTACTATAATAAACCATCGCAGGAGGGCCTCTATCAGCACTTCAAGGCCATCGCCGCCGAAAGCCCACTGCCACTCGTCCTCTATAATGTTCCCGGGCGTACGGGCGTGAACATGAAGGCCGCCACGACGGTGCGCCTGGCTAAGGACTGCCCCAACATCGTGGCAGTGAAGGAAGCCAGCGGCAGTCTGGAACAGGTCGATGAGATCATCAAGAACAAGCCCGACAACTTCGATGTCATCAGCGGCGATGACGCACTGACCTTCTCGATGATTGCCAGCGGAGCGGCCGGAGTGATCTCTGTCATCGGCAATGCACTGCCCAAGGAGTTCTCCCGCATGATCCGCCTGGAATTCAACGGCGAGTATGAGCCTGCGCGTAAGATCCACCATAAGTTCACTGAACTCTACTCCTTGCTCTTTGTCGACGGAAACCCGGCCGGCGTGAAAGCACTGCTCAACGACATGGGCATGATCGAGAACGTACTCCGACTGCCACTCGTACCGACCAACATCGAGACCAAACAGAAGATGGCTGACATCCTCAAAGGACTCAGACTGTAAGACATTTGTAAGACACGCCACACTATTTACCAATACCAAAGCACGGAGACAAAAGAGAGAATGGTAACTCTCTTTTGTCTCCGTGCTTTTTTGGTTTTGTGGGATGCGATCTTCCTGCGCCAAATACACCTTATATTATAAAAGAGCTGTTTTCACTACATAGCTCTCACGACTCTTATTCCCGTAAACGTCGGATGCTCCATCATGTAAGTGCGGAAGAGTTTTGGCTCCTCAACCACACGATGACGGATGGCGGAAGCGTTGAGCAGATGAAGGCCGTCGGCATGCCAAACAGCAATACCGATATGACTGGTGTCGAGACCACGCTTTGAGGTGAGGATGACAATGATGTCGCCATTGTGAATGGTAGACCTCAGCAGTGCGCTATTGTCCAATGCGGCCTTGGGAATATAACGATAGGTGTGTCCAGAAATACTGTCCTCCATCTTCCTGATCTCGCCGACCCAATTGGGATGTGCCTTCAACATTGGATATGCCGACGGGTGTGTAGTCATGTAATTCACGCTGACCAACTGCTTAGCCGTGAACGGAGGCACCGGTCCCTGCAAGTCGGTGACCAGTCGTTTTCTCACATTCTGATTAACCCAATAGGTGAAATAGTGCTGACGCGTTGGATAAGACACGATGCCATCGCGATAGCGGATGAGTGCCAACTCTTTGCAGAAATGGGTGAAATCCGGTGTTTTCCGCTTCATACATTCCGAGAGTGCCAAGACTGTTTCCACCAATGTGGTACAGTCAAACTGCCGTAGGTTCACTACAAGCTGCTCTTCCTTATGCTGGTCAAGCGTCTTGGCCACATAAGGCAGTCCGATGAACTGACGACCGAAGAACAGCATGTAGTTGGAATCACGTACCTCGCGGTGCGCCTTTCTGAACAGCTTCATGACTTTAATAGAATCGCTGCGCCAATAATCGATCTTGGCAGCGTTAGCCTTTGCCACTCCCATGAAGAGCAGGCAAAGGAACAATAGATATTTGATTTTCTTCTTCATCTGATGAGCTATTATCCTGATTGAAATATCGTGTTTATCGCTTTCCAAAGTTGAAACCTACATAGAAATAGAGGCTCCCGAAAATATTATTGGTGTAGAACTCCTTGCGGTAATAAGTGATGAACTGCCATACAGAGCTGCATCCGGCATACCACCGGTTGTTGTTCCACACGACAGCACTTCTCACGACACCATCGACATTCAAGTTGCGGAAGTCAAAGTCCAGGAAATTCTTGAGATTTGCTGACTTCACCTCATTGGTTGCCCGCTTATATGCCAGACAGGCCTGCACCGAGATGTCGAACAAGAAATTGCGTGCGAAAACCCAGTTATAAGCGTATCCTCCGGAAATGTTGTAGGCTGAATAGTCGATGTTACTGAAAGTCATCGAGGAGTCCAACACCGACATGGCTTCTTTCGACAGTCTTGTAGATGCCAGTTCCTGCAGAGCCGTCCAATTGATGTCGAGGCTATGCTTGGTATATCCGATACCTGCAATGGCGCTACCGCATGAGCGTTTCTGTCTCGTACTCTGTGCGTAAGCAGCTGGATATGAGAATTTTCTGTGGTTAAATATATAGTAGAGGTTAAAGCCCTTGATGGAAGAACTCAAGTCTTTGAAGTCCACATTCTTCATTGCCGACGTATCATACTTCTTTCCAAGATCGACACCTGCAATGTGATAGTCATTGCCTGATTTGCGGTAGAAGAGATCCACGCCAATCTGATTGCTGTATAAACTCAGGTTGAGGTCCTGCTTCTTGTCCGATGCGCCTAAATGCACCAAGTCGATGGTATAGCCCAGGAAAACCCACCGCCAACCGAAATAAGGGCCCAACTTATACGAAGGATCGGGTGAGAAATAATACTCATGTCCATTTTTGTTGCGCAAGTGGTAGCTCTCAAACGTGTTGGTGTTCTGAATCATTGCCGACCAGTTGTAGTGTTGCGGCTCTATGTACGTGGTGTCGATGCTGGAAAAATTACGCACAATCCTGCGCACACGGCTGATCTTGTGCTGTGTGGAATCGCTGCATTCGTCGCCCCACGACAGCAGAGCGACCATGCAGAAAAGGAGAAATATAACGTATCGAAGCCTCAACATCGACATCAGAACTTACCAAGTATGCGGTCCATCACCCAGTTGACCGGAGTAGCACTCACACTCGTGCACTCGCATTCTGCCTCGCCTTGCAGATGGCGGATCACCTCACGGATAATCGGCAACTGCACATAGGATGGATTGGGGACGACGTAGCTGACATTGCCCTCGCTGGTCACGACATGAATGGGATCGTAGTTGTAGACCGAGAAGTAGAGCGAGCCTTTGTCGCCAACCACGGTGATGCGGTCTTCCTTGGCGCTCTCATGCCCCACGAAACACCACGACGCACTGCCTGGGATGCCTGAGGCAAAGATAAAGGCGGCACTGATCGTGTCCTCAGCCTTATAGAGATGAGCACGGTTGGTGGGATAGCCGTGGGCCCGCGTGATGACGCCGAAGATATGTTGCAGGATGTCCAGCTGGTGCGGAGCCAGATCATAGAAGTAGCCGCCACCCGAAATATCAGGTTGCAGACGCCACGGCAGCGTGTTGCCGGCACGGTAGTCGAGGTCGCGCGGTGGCACGGAGAACTGTATCTGCACATTGAGGATCTTTCCCAGCGTGCCGTCGTTGATGATCTCCTCCACCTTTTGGAAGTAAGGAAGATAGCGACGGTAATAGGCCACAAAACAGGGCACACCGGTCATCTCGCTGATGCGGTTGATGCGCAGACAATCCTCATAGCTCGACGCCAAGGGCTTCTCGACATAGCAAGGCTTATGGGCCCGCATGGCCATGATGGCGAATGTGGCATGACTCGAAGGTGGCGTGGCAATATAGATGGCGTTGACATCAGGGTCGTCGATGAGCTGCTGGGCATCGGTATACCACTTGCGGATATGATGACGCTCGGCATAGGAGCGCGCCTTGTCCTCGTTGCGGCTCATCACAGCCTCGACATGCGATCCCTCCACAACGTTGAAAGCGGGGCCGGACTTCTTCTCTGTCACCTCGCCACAACCTATGAATCCCCAACTGATCTCTTTCATAACATTCTTTTTTGCAAACTTACAAAAAAAAACGCAAAGCGCAAAGAGATGCACCAAATAATAAGCGTCACTCAGCAGGAAACAGACTGTAGCTGAACGATGACAGGAATATGAAAGCCAGTATGAAGTGAACTGGAATAATAAGGAAAAGGTTCAGTATAACAGAAACGGCCGCCACGAAAGCATCGTGACGGCCGCCTTATAACTAATATCCATCGAGACTACTCATACCGGATTGCCTCGATTGGATCCAAACGCGCTGCTTTCTTGGCAGGATACCAGCCGAAGAAAACGCCCGTGAACGTACAGACTGCAAAACTCATGATGATGCTCCACAACTCTATGTAGATGGGCCAGTGGGCAAACAGCTTCACGGCATAACTGGCACCAATGCCGAGCAACACACCGATGATGCCACCCGTGACACTCAGCATGATGGCTTCGATGAGGAACTGATTGAGGATGTCCACGCCACGGGCGCCGACACTCATGCGCAAACCGATCTCGCGAGTACGCTCAGTGACACTGACATACATGATGTTCATGATGCCAATACCACCCACTATCAGCGAGATGCCTGCCACACAGCCCAGGAGAATGGTCATCATGTCGGTGGTGGAATTCATCATCGACGAAAGTTCTTCCTGCGACCGTATGTTGAAATCGTCGTCGTCGCCCTGTGTAGTGTCTGTGGCATCCTTGAGTTTATGGTTGCGTCGAAGGATGGTGGTCATCTCGGCCGTTGCTTTGTCGGTGACATCCTCGGTGATCGCCGAGGCCTGTATCTCGCTCAGATAGGTCTGGGCGAGGATTCGCTTCATCACCGTCGTGTAAGGTGCGAGTACAAGATCGTCCTGATCCATGCCCATGGAGTTGTAGCCTTTCTTCTTCAGCACGCCGATGACACGAAAGGGAATGGTGTTGAAGCGTACCACACGCCCCACGGGATCACTGCCGTCGGGAAAGAGATAGTCCACCACGGTCTGTCCGAGGATACACACCTTCGCGCCCGCCTTGATGTCCTGATCGGTGAACATGTCGCCGTCGCTGACGCTCAGCTGGCGTATGTCGAGGTACTCCCGGTTGACACCATAGAGCGTCGACTGCGTGTTGTTGTTGCCATAGATAAACTGTCCCGAACTGCTGACCACAGGGCTGATGCCCTTGATGTAGTTGCACTCATCGCGCAGCGACTCATAGTCCGAGAGTTTCAGTGTCTGCATGGCCGACGGATCCTGACGCACGCCACCGCGCATGTCGGCACCCGGATGGATCATGATCATATTGGAACCCATCTCTGCAATGTTGGCCTGAATGCTTCGCTTCGACCCCTGTCCGATGGCGAGCATCGTGATGACCGACGCCACGCCAATGATAATGCCCAGTGCCGTGAGAAACGACCGCATCTTGTTGGCCATAATCGCACGCAGGGCTATTTTGAAAAGATTGGTATAGTTCATGTTTCCTATTCGTCGGTATTGGCCGGAAGAGCGGCGAGGCCCTCCGCGGCGCTTTGTATATGTGGGTTATACTCGTCGCTGATGACACGTCCGTCACGCAACTGGATGTTGCGGCAGGAATAGTGTGCGATATCGGGATTGTGAGTCACGAAGATGATCGTGCGTCCCTCGGCATAGAGTTTCTGAAAGAGCACGAGGATCTCAAACGACGTACGGGTATCAAGATTACCCGTTGCCTCATCAGCGAGAATCACGGCAGGATTGTTGACCAGCGCGCGGGCGATGGCCACACGCTGCATCTGACCACCCGACATCTGGTTGGACTTGTGATAGAGTCTGTCGCCCAGTCCCACAGCCTTCAAGGCTTCTACCGACCGACGGAAACGTTCTTGGGCCGACACATCGGGATTGTACATCAGCGGCAGCTCCACGTTCTCCACCGATGTCGTCTTTGGCAGCAGATTATAGTTCTGAAAGATAAAACCTATCTTGCGGTTGCGCAGCACAGCACGCTGGCTTTTCGACATTGTGCGCACGGAGACGCCATCGAGGAAATAGTCGCCGCTCGTGGGCGTGTCGAGACAGCCGAGCTGGTTGAGAAGCGTGGACTTTCCGGAACCGGACTTACCCATGATGGTGACAAACTCGCCCTCATAGATCTTAAACGACACCCCACGCAGCGCATGTACGGTTTCGTCGCCGACCAAGAAGTCACGCTTCACATCGCGCAACTCAATGACGACTTTGCGATTGTCGCCATTGCTGTTATCATGATTATTGTTGTTCATTGTGGCTTTTCTGTTTTGTTGAATCAATCATCCTTCAACATTGAGCATTCAACATTACTTTCATTCATCATTCAACATTGAACACTCAACATTGCTTCCATTCATCATTCAACACTCAACATTCATCATTCAACACTCATCACTTCTTTTTGCTTCCTGGTCCTTTGGGTGCAAACGGACTGGACTCTCCGGAAGAAGCCGCGTCGTCGTCGCCGTCAGCATCGGGCATAGTAGAACTGATGCCCGTGATGACCTTAGTCCCACGACGGATGCCACTAAGTATCTGGGTATGCGAACCGTCAGTCATGCCAATGTTGACACGATGAGCCACCACGGTGTTGCCTTCGATCGTCCACACCTTGTTCTTGGTATTGGCGATGTCTTTGATCTTCATGCCGCCGACGGTCTCTTTCTCCGGCTTGAAGCGCAATGCTTTGCTGGGCACACTGAGCACGCCCTTGTTCTCCTGGGTATAGATGGTGACAGTAGCCGTCAGTCCCGGCTTCAATTTCAAGTCGGCATTCGGTGCACTGATCACAACAGAATACGTCACGACATTGTTGGTGGTTGTAGCCTCCTGGCGCACCTGCGTGACAGTACCGGAGAAGGTGTTGTCGGGATAAGCGTCCACGGTAAACGTCACACGCTCGCCGACCTTCACATTACCGATGTCAGCCTCATCAACGTCGGCCACCACCTGCATGTTGGTCAAGTCCTTTGCAATGGTGAACAGCGTAGGCGTACTGAAGCTGGCGGCTACGGTCTGCCCTTCCTCCACGCTTTTCGAGAGCACGATGCCATCGATAGGCGAGGTGATCGTGGCGTAGCCCAAATTGGTCTGCGCTTTCTTCACCTGCTCACGGGCTGCCGCCACCTGGTCGCGTGCCGAGGAGACATTGGCCAAAGCCGTCTGATAGCTCAGACGGGCGCTCTCGTAGTCATTGCCCGAGATGAGTCCCTTCTGATAGAGCGTCTTGTTGCGGCGGAAGTTGGCAGCCTGATAGCTCAGACTGCTCTCTGCGCTTGCCAGTGAAGCCTTGGCCTGTTCGAGGTTTGCCTTCGCTGAGTTCAGTTCACTGATCAGGTTTGACTTGTCGAGTTCAGCGATGACCTGTCCTTTCTTCACCACACTGTTGTAGTCGACATAGAGCTTGCTGACAATGCCCGACACCTATGTACCGACCGTGACGGAGGTCACCGGCTCTATCGTTCCCGTTGCCGTCACTGTGTTCACGATGTTGGCAGGAGCCACCTCGGCGGTGTTGAACTGCACCTGCTCTTTCTTTTTGTTGCCGGATAAGAGGAAAGCCACCACGGCCAGCACGACAACGATGGCGACCAATATCCAAACTTTACTGATTTTAATCTTCTTCATTTTCTCTGTATCAATTTCTGTTTTGTGTTTTCTTGCTTGTGTTTGATTCGTGCTGTGTCTGTGTTGTGTTCGTACTCTCTTATTGTTTCAAGGTTCCGTTTTGATAGAATTTCAGCATATCCTGATTGAGGATAGCCAGATACTTAGCTTGCAGTTCAGCTTGCTGTGCCTTGAGCAGCGCATTCTTACCATTCATGAGCTCAATGACATTCTTCAAGTTTTGCTTAAACTGCTCTTGCAGCAGGTTATAGCTGGTTTGCGCGCTCTCGGTGCTGACCTTGGCACTTCGGTATTGCGCCTGGTTGTTCACCGCCTGCAACCAATAGTTCTCAATGGTAGAATAGAGCGTTGTCTGCTTGTCACGAAGGTCGAGCTCATTGGACTGTCGCTCAAGGATGGCCCGGTTGACAGCAGTCTTGGTCTGCCGGTTGTCAAAGAGCGGGATACTCAGTGTCACCCCGCCGCCTAAGGCAAAATTGTTTTTCAACTGTGTGCCCCAGTTGTTGTTGCTCATCGACGTGGTGTTGCTGTTCAGCCCAGCATTCAGAGTCACCGTGGGCATCTTTCCCGCCTTGGCAATCTTCAACTGCAAGTCACTGGCCTTGATCGCCGTGGCAGCACGCTGTATCTCCGGCCGGTTGGCCAGTGCACTCTCATAGACAGACGAAACGCTGGGCACTGCTGCCAAGGCCATCGCATCGGTCGTAGTCGGCACGACCACGTCAAACTCCTCCTCACTGGTGATTTGCAGCAGTTGCTTGAGCTGGCGCTTATACTCTCTCAGACTGCTCTCTGCCTGCACCACCGCATATTCGTCTTGTGCACGCTGGGCGGTGAGCTGAGCCAAATCGGCTTTGCTCATGCTGCCTACTTTGACAAATTCTTTACCGCGCGCCTCGTTGGCCTTGGAAGTCTCAAGCGTGGCCTTGTTGACATCGACGGCATCCTTGGAATAGAGGATCTGCACAAAGAGCTGTGCGATCTGTTCCTGAATGCTGTTGGCTGTCGTAGCGGAATCGAGGCGGGCCTCATCGACGGAGAGCTGGTCGAGCTTCACCTGGTTGTGATTCTTATTGCCGTTCCATACCGTCCAGGAAGCGTTGATACCGTAGGAACCGTTGTAGTAAGCCTTGTCGACATTGGTCTGCACCTTGTCACCGGCAAGCATGTAACTACCACGCTCGGGCCACGGGTTGTAGGTGATATTGTGCGATGTCGACGCCGCCAGCGAAGGCAACAGGGCTGCCTTGCTCTGCAACAAGGTCTCCTGTGCACTCTGATAGTTCACCACCGTTTTGCGCAACGAGATGTTGTTGGTCAACGCATAGCTGACACACTCACCCAAAGTCCACTGCTTGGCCAGAATGGCCATGTTGCTACCGCCGAGCAACAATAAAGCACTCATTAGAATCTTTGCGTTTCTCTTAATCATATTCGACTTATTTTATCTGAAAATTGATAACTCTTTGATGACATTTGATTTATATCGTTTAGTGACAGTTCCTAAGTTTAAGCTTCATTAACGCTACACCTTAATATATATAATCATTCTCTGTGCCGCTTCATTATTTTGGCAGACCCGTCGATTTGTTATATCTTTGTACCAAACAACGAAATATCATGAACACAACAACAAGAGAAGTGACACGCGCCACACTATCGGAACTGCCAGAAGTGAAAAGACTGATCGATGCCGGAAGGCGCATCATGCGCGAAACCGGCAATCTCCATCAATGGGACGACACCCACCCTTCTATAGACCAACTGCGAGAGGACATTGAGCACGGCCACTGCTATCTGCTGAAAGAAGACGATGCGAACATCGCTACCTTTGCCCTTATCCCCGGACCCGACATCACTTATCGCAAGATAGAGCAAGGTGAATGGATTGACAACGAAAGCCCCTACTATGTCATTCACCGCGTGGCGAGTCTGCCAAACCATCATGGTGTAATGACAGACATTCTCGGCTATTGCTTCGCTCATACCGACAACATTCGCATCGACACACACCGCGACAACCTCATCATGCAACACTGCCTTCAGAAGGCCGGATTCTGCTATTGTGGCATCATCCATCTGCTCAACGGCGACGAGAGACTGGCCTTCCAGAAAGTCTTTAAACCATGAACGTAACTTTCGGAAAGCCAGCGCCTCTCCGTCTCTAGTTTCATCTAAGAATTGAAGTATCCTTTTACTTCGTCAGCACATAGAGCTTGGCCATCTCGCCCTCAGGCTCTGTGCCGAGGGAATCGGTCATGACGATAGACTTGGCATCCTTCACCTTGTAGTAAGTCTTCTCACCGGACGAAGGAGTGACGAGCTCGATGAGCTTTCCATCCTTGAGATGATAGACGCCACTGGTGACGAACTGTCCGTCTTTCTTGCCAATATAGTCACTCGACAGATGATAGGTACTGTCGGAACTGATAGTGAGCACCGTCTTAATGCCTTCACAGTCAGCGGCTGGCAGGGTACCACGGTAAGTGCCACAATAGGAAGTGTCTACAACCGCACTATCATTGGTTGCCACCTTTGTGGAATCTGCACTTGCAGCCGGCTGAGCTTTCTTGCCGCCACAGGCTGCCATCATCAGGGCTATGCCCAAAACAGGAATGAGTTTCTTCATAATGCTTGTTAATGGTGTTTAGTAAATGACACTCGACAATGGCAATGCTTGATTCTACTGACTGGACAGAGAAATTGCCATATCCTTGGCAAACTTACAAAAAATAATCGAAAACAGCGTCAGAAGAGCAAGAAATATGAAGCTCTCCCCTATTTATTTCCATTTGCCTCCGTCCCTACAAGCAGATGGTCGACATTCGGCTTTCAATAGTTCGTTGACTTACAAGAATCATAAGTATGGTAGAAAATATTACAAAAGTAGGTTCGCGCGAACTTTCAATCTAGAGAGACGAAAATGGGGAAGAACGAGAAGAAAAGCTCAAATTTGCGAGTTGAACCGAAGAAAATGGTGAGATGAAACAGACAAACAAGCTTGTTGACCACATCAAAAAGCTTAGATGACCATGTCAGAACGCTTTTATGACACGATGAAAAAGGCTTTTTGACGAGAAATTCTCTAGAGAATTTTTCGTCAAAACACCTTTCTGATCAGCCGAAAACAGTCAGATGATTATATCTTACTGATTATTAAGAGCTTACAAAAGCAGGCTAAAATTCACGAAAATCGAAGCAAGATGAGGCTCGCTTCGGAAAATCGTCTGTATTTGGGCGGAAAAATGTCAGTTTATCCAACAAAAACGTATCCTTCACCTCCATCGTTCAGTTGGTACGGTTTTTGCATCTTCACTCCCGGGATTATAAGAAGAGAAAGGATCATAAAAGTCATGAGACAGTTAAAGATTGAACGTAGCATCACTAACCGGCAGAACGAGTCGCTCGACAAATACCTCTTGGAGATTGGCCGCATACCGATGGCCAACGTCGACGAGGAGGAAGAGTTGGCCATAAAGATACAGAAAGGAGGACGCGAGGGAGAGCGTGCCAAGGACAAACTCATACGTGCCAACCTGCGCTTCGTCGTTTCCGTTGCCAAGCAATATCAGCACAAGGGACTCTCACTGCCCGACCTTATCGACGAGGGCAACATTGGACTGGTCAAGGCGGCTGAGAAGTTCGATCCTACACGAGGCTTCAAATTCATTTCTTACGCAGTGTGGTGGATACGTCAGAGCATTCTGCAGGCCATCGCCGAACAGAGCAGAATGATCAGACTGCCGCTCAACCAAGTGGGGGCCATCTCGAAGATCAACCAAGAAATTGAGAAGTTTGAACAGGCCAACCACCGCAAGCCGTCCACAGAAGAGCTGAGTGCCATCACCGACATTGACAGCGACAAGATACAGGCTGCACTGACTGCCGACACTCGCCACATGAGCATCGACGCGCCCTTCAACGAAGACGACAGCAACAGTTTGGCTGATATATTGCCTTCATCCGACCATACGGTGTCGAATATCACCAACCGCGAATCCATGCGCATCGACTTAGAGAGTATCTTTAAGAAAGTGTTGAAACCACGTGAGCAAGAAGTGATTACGCACAACTTTGGCATCGGATGTCAAGAGGAAGGGCTCGAAGAAACTGGTGAGCGCCTGGGGCTCACTCGCGAGAGAGTGCGCCAGATCCGTGAGAAGGCTATCGAGAAAATCAGACGTAGTCCTTACGCCAAAATCCTCACGCAATACCTCGGATGACAGGAAAGCGCACCTTGTCTAATAACAAGTATATCCCCGGCTTGAGCAAACAGCTCAAGCCGGGGATATTTCTTTTATATTCAAAACGTGGTGTCGGTCTGTACCCACTCATCATCGGTCAGCAACCGGCCGGAGTAACTGGCGCTGGTTCCAGAACCGATATCAGAGAAAAATGCTCCGGTGTACTTGGAGATCATATTGCACCGGATCTCCACCCCATCAAAAATATGCTGGATGAGTTGATTACCGTTTGCGTCCAGAGCTGTCACTGTCACCTTCAAAGTCTGACTGTCAGGTTTTGGAAAGGTGTAGATGTCAAAGTCATTGGCCTTTCCTACCATATCCGACGTGACCGTAAAGTCTTCGCTCTGACGGGAGTTCACACAACCTTGACCCGTCACAGCGTTGAGCGTGGAACTACCGCCTGTATAGGCAAACTTCATCGTCTTGACATTCTTAGGCATAGCGTCGGTCAGTGATAACCGGAACATGGCTACGATACGCTTCATCGTGATGTCTTCAGAAGTGTCGGACTCCAGGTCGATGTCCTTGCAATACCAGAAAGTGTCACTCATTCCGCCACTAAAAGTCACCTTCTCCACATCGGTCATCGTTGCACTCTTCGATCCGTTGTAGGCCAGGACCAGCAACTTATATTTTCCGGCAGGCAGCGTGAGCTGTATCTTTCCGAAGTCCTGGTCATTTGTCGTTTGATTAACCTGCTTCACTCTTGTACCATTTTGGTAAACAGCGACACTCACCCGATTGCACAAGGTGGTAACATCCGTGCTTCGCAAGACTTGCCAGGACTTTACAAAGTCGGCATCGCCAAGCCTGACGATACTGAGTTGTAGCCTCACGCCACTTTCTTTGCGGATTTCATCTGGATCATCGTCACCTGTAAAGGCTTTCTGGCAGGAGAACAGCGCCAAGCAGCAACACAACACAATTAGGGAATATAACTGTTTTCTCATAGCAACAGGTTTAAAGATAAAACTTATTGCAAAAATAAGAAAACGCTAATAAAGTAATGACAAAAAAAGAGAAAAACATAGAGTATGACATAAAAAAAGCAGGAAAAGCAACGGAAACATGTCGTTTACGTTGCTTCTCCTGTTACATTGAGGCCTTCGCTTCGATATGACTATACGCGGTAAAGCAGTCCATTGCGCAGGTCATCGGCAGCGATCGCCTTGATCTTGGCGTGGAGCTTCTTGCCCGTGGCGTTGAGCGGAACACTCGATACGAAGCGATAATAGCGTGGCCGCTTGAAGTTGGCTATCTCGGGACTGTCCTTGCAAAACTCGTCGAGTTCTTCGGCTGTCAAGCTCTCGTCGGCCTTGACAACGTATGCTGTGACAAGTTGTCCGCGCATTTTGTCAGGCACAGACGTGACGATGCAGTCCTTCACCTTAGGATTGAGGTCAAGCACTTCCTCGATCTCCACAGGATAGATATTCTCGCCCGAAGAGATAATCATGTCGTCCTTACGGCCAACGATGGTGACGAACTGATGCTCGTCCCATGTTGCCAGATCGTTGGTATAGAGAAATCCTTTGTAGTATTTCTGCTCGGTCTCCTCCGGATTGTTGACATACTTAAATGGTGACTTAGCCGGTGACGAGATGATGACCTCGCCAATCTCCGTGCCATCGTCCTTGGCCAAGTCATCAGGCTCGGCGCGGCGGTCCTCATAGACCTTCACCACGCGCACATCATCATCAATGCACGAGGCACCGGCCGTACCGGCATTCTCCGGCAGATCGAAAGGACGGAGGAAGGTGTTCCAGAAGGTCTCTGTCGTGCCATAGCCGTTGAAGATGTTCGGCGTGAGCACTTTCTGATAGCGGATGCAGGCCGAACGCTCAAGCGGACTGCCCATCGTCACGATGCCGTGCAGCGTGCTGAGGTCGTAACCCTTGTCTTCCTGCTCGTCGGCGAGACGCTCCAAGACGGTAGGCACGCCGATGACAAACGTGATCTTGTAGCGGTCGACATATTTCAGCGTCAGTCCGGCGTCGAACTTGCGCATCACTACCAAGGAGGCTCCGGCATAGAATGTTGGGCAAGGACCGGCGCAGTGCAGTCCACCACGATGGAACCAGGGAGTAGTGTTCATCGTCACATCCTTGTAGCTCATCGGGAAATGAATCATCACGTCGTGGCTGGAGAGCACCTCATTGATGCTCGTCAGTGGCACAGCCTTGGCGTGTCCGGTCGTACCAGAAGTGAAGAGGCGTGTCGTCTCGTCGTAGATGTTATACTCGCAAGTGAATGCCGGTTCCTCGGCTGTGCTGCCATCGACATAGTCGACAAACGAGATGACCGTGTCGTCGCTGGCTCCGTCGACGACCACGAGGCGCTGAGGACGCCATCCGCTCATCTTCACGGCAGCGAGGACATCGCTCTTGCGTGCCTCGTCAAAGAAAAGTATTTTTGGTTTGTTCGTCTTCAGCAGGTCAGCCAGCTCGCCCGACGACAGTCGGTAGCTCACCGGACTGTTGACAAAGTGGCCCTTATGAGCGGCAATATAGATGAAGGCGAACTCAGGACAGTTGAGCATCATCATCATCATCACGTCACCCTTTTTCAGTCCGTCGGTCACCAGACGGTTGGTAAGACGGTTGACATCAGCGTTGAGTTCACGGTAAGTCCATGTTTTCTTCTGAATGGGATCGATCATTGCCGTGCGCCATCCATAGCGGCGGACATTGCGCATAAATCCCTCAATCCATGTGTAGCGGCTCTCAAATATTTCTTTAAAATCTGTCATCATTGATTGACTTTAACACTTTCAAAACTTTAAGTTTATAACAAAGTTATCCATTTTCCGCTTTATACTATTAAGCCTAAGGGTACAATTAAACTAATTTAAAACATACCCAACGCTTTCTGCACAACACCCCCAAGCGATGTGCAACGATTCAGTGCTTTGCCTTGTTCTTTTCATTCACCGGTATGAAGCCCGCCGGGACATTGTATTGCTGTCCCTCTTCTAAGATGAAACGAAGGAAAGCCTCGACGATGGCATTCTGAGGTTTGCCCTTGCTCACCACGTAGAGTTGGCGAGCCGGTGGACAGGGATACCGTCCGTCTTGAATAGCCTTGATCAGCGTTTGCTTGGAAGCATAGAACTGCTCATCCTTGCTGATACGTCCGTCACCATTCGCGTCAATGGGGAAAAGTGCTATGCCATCGTTGGGACGCCCGGTCTGGTCGTCGAAGGCATAGCTGATATTGCACATGCCGACGCCATAGGGATCGTTAACCACCTGACGCACAATGCCCGGGTCCCCATAGACACCCGTGCCGAGCAAGTCCTCCTGATGGGATTTCAGCCAGGCGGCAAAGGTCTCGGCAGCCCCACAAGCGTCGCTGCGCGTGTAGACATTGATGGGCATCTGATTGCTGGTACCCACCACCTGTCCCCAGGTTTCACGCGTCCGGATACCCAAATATCACTTGCCGTCTTCTGCGAAAGTCCCCGCTGAAGCAACTGACGATAGAGCGGGTGATGGATGTTGATGATGGGCACGACGGCATCCCGGGCTACAGCCACCGCCACGGCACCATGCTGCCGCTCGGGTGCTTTCAAGTCTCGCGACACCATTCCCAAGTCTACCTGTCCCGCGAGCATGTCGGTGACACCCTTGCCCGAGCCTCCGGCCGACACATCAATGGTCACTCCGGGATGCTGCTGGCTGAAGGCGTCGGCCCAACGAAGCATCAGCGGATAGAGCGCAAACGCTCCGGACACGGCGACATTGCCATGCAGGTCTCCGGCCTTGGCAGTCTGCTTTCGCCCACATCCGCTGAAAAGCATGGGCAACAAAAGAAGTGCGATGATGGGTTTCGCCATCCTACACCTTATTATATATAGCTTGTATGGGATTGGTCTCTCTTTGCATGAGTGAGTCTTCATGGTATATTGCTTATTATTTCAGTGCAAAGATAGAATGAATCAACAAAATAAGCAATCACCCTATGAGGGTATTTAAACCTACCATCATTGTGGTATGAAAATACTATTAGCATGGTATTCCCCGGCATCGATGTTTTCCGTAACTTTGCAACTGTAAAATCAGAGACGCTTATGAACGCAATAGCAAGTACACTCCACCACTTTGGCAACGGTTTCCTTCCGTTTGCTTTCAGCAGCCTCTACAAAGAGGACGCTTCCTTTGTCGTGACCAACAAGTTTGCTCACGCCAGTGGAGCGCGTCTACAGACACATCATCTCAATGTCTACATCCATGGAGCACACATACTGAAGGACATCAACGTGGAGATTCCCCGCAACAAGATCACTTGCATCATCGGTCCCTCCGGTTGCGGCAAAAGCACGCTGCTTCGCACGTTCAACCGTCTCAACGACAGTGTAGAAGGTCTGCGTATGACCGGAGAGGTCACCTTCGACGGTACCAACATCCTCAAAGCAGGCAGCAGCCGTCTTTCTGAACTTCGCCGCAACATCGGCCTGGTGCCACAGCGTCCCTGCCCCCTGCCGATGAGCATCTACGACAACGTGGCCTACGGCTGCCGCATCCACGGCATCCGCAACCGCCATCAGCAAAATCAGATCGTGCGCCACTATCTGCGCGCCGTGGGATTGTGGGACGAGGTCAAGGACAGACTCCACTCACCGGCCTCACGCCTGAGCGGCGGACAGCAGCAACGTCTCTGCCTGGCACGCAGCTTAGCAGTGGAGCCTACCTATCTGCTCGCTGACGAAAGCACAAGTGCACTCGACCCTATCAGCAGCCACAAGATTGAAGAGCTCTTTACTGAGCTGAAGGCTACCAACTCCATCGTGATGGTCACCCACACGCTGAGTCAGGCTCTCCGCATTGCCGACCACGTCATCTTCATGTACATGGGCAAGGTGGTGGAGGAAGGCGATGCCGAGCAGGTCTTCCGCCATCCGAAAAACGAGCTGACACGCAAGTATCTCAACGGCGCATTCAGTTAACAGACTTCGGTTGAGGCTGCCGCGGACACGGATAGTGTTGACAAGAACGTCAGGGTTTCCCCACTCTATCGAGAACATAATATGAAAGCAAACCATTTTTTGATTGACAGATATTTACTGGTGAGAGAGATGAAGAAGGGCATAGCCATCGTGCTATGCCTTCTTGTGTTTTCTACCTGCCGACCAGGCGCGATCAGCCATCGGGGACAGAAAGCCGACGTTAGCGAGATCCTTTCTGACAGTGCTCACGTCACGCTTCGCTATGCCAAGAACTTCACCGTACGCTATCTCTCCGACGGCACACGCCTTGTCGACATCAGTGTGGCCGGACATAAGAGTCGGAGCACTTACCGTCTGGCACTGATTCCACGTGGAGTCAACGCATCCAGCATACCCGAGGAATACAGTCATCGGGTGGAAGTGCCTGTGCAGCATTGCATCCCCATGGGCACGGAGCAGTTGGCTGCCTTCATCCAACTGCAGGCGCTCGACCAGGTGACGGCAATCACCAGCGTGCGCCATCTGCAAAACAAAAACGTGAAGCAACGTATTGCTGAGGGCAAGATTGCCAAGATTGGCTATGAGGGAAACTTCGACACCGAAACGGTCATGGCTCTCCAACCCGACGCCATCCTCGTCTCTCCTTTTAAGAAAGGCGGTTATGAAGCCCTGCAGCAAGTGGGCTGTCCGCTGATTCCTTATACAGCTTTTAAGGAACCAACGCCACTGGGTCAAGCAGAATGGGTGAAACTCGTGGGTATGCTCACTGGTAAGGAGAAAGAGGCTAATGCTTTCTTCCAACAAGTGGAGCAACACTACCATGCCTATCAAGCCGTAGCCGCAAAGGCAAAGCAACGGCCCACCATCTTTAGCGGAGAGCAGAAGGGCGGACAGTGGTTTGTCATGGGCGGCAAAAGCTATCTCGCACAACTCCTGCGAGATGCCGGTGCTGTCTATCTGCCTCAACACGACCACCACACGGGAGGCTACCCCTCTGACTTTGAGTCGATGTATGCCATGGCTGCACTAGCCGACTATTGGCGCGTGATGAACAGCTATCCCGGCACTTTCTCCTATCAGGCTCTCAGGGCTGAGGACCGGCGCAACGAACAGTTTGTGGCTTTTCAACGCCACCATGTGATTTACTGCAATATCGCTTCCAGCGGCTATCACGAGCTGGCGCCCCTGCGCCCCGACTGGCTTTTGGCCGACTTTATCAAAGCCCTGCACCCAGAGCTCTTGCCCGCCTATCAGCCCCATTTTTATAAGTTGCTCTAACCAGCAAGGCCTCAACACCTTGCTTAAGTCTTTCTTTGCTGACTCTGAATTGAAATTCACGTGCCATGATGCACCGCAATCCAATCGCTACGTTTGTCCTGCTCGCTGTTGGCTTAGTGCTGTTGCTTACCGCGAATCTGCTGTGGGGGTCTGTACCCATTTCTTTGCACGAGACAATAGACATTCTTTTTCATGGCGGTGAAGGGACTACCCTGAGCACCATCCACCGCAATATCATCCTGAGTTCTCGGCTCCCACAGGCTCTGACTGCCGTGATGGCCGGTGCGGGGCTGGCCGTGTCTGGTTTGCAGATGCAAACTGTTTTCCACAATCCTTTGGCTGGGCCTTCGGTCCTGGGCATCACATCGGGAGCCTCTCTCGGTGTCGCCTTAGTCGTACTGCTGGCCGGTACTTTGGGCAGTGTCGCCCTGAGCAGTCTTGGCTTTCTCGGCAATGTGGCACTGACAACAGCGGCAATTCTCGGCTCGATGGCTACACTACTGTTGATGACACTCATCGCCCGCCGTGTTGAGAACACGGTGACGTTGCTGATCATCGGCGTGATGATTGGCTACGTGGCCAATGCAGCCATTGGTGTACTGAAGTTTTTTGCCAACGACGACGACGTGCGCGAATATGTCATCTGGGGCTTGGGCAGTTTCTCTCGTGTCTCTGGCGACGAGGTCACTTTGTTTGTTTCAGTCATGGCAATTCTGTTGCCGCTCACCTTTTTCATGGTGAAGCCCATGGATCAACTCTTGCTTGGTGACAGCTATGCCCGCAATTTGGGATTGAACATTCGCAAGGCGCGTGCTCTGGTCATTCTTTTCAGTGGCACTGTCGTAGCCATCGTCACTGCCTATTGCGGTCCTATTCTTTTCATTGGTCTGGCCGTGCCTCATTTGTGCCGTGGAGCCCTGCAGACAGGCAGCCACCGTTTGCTCGTACCGGCTTGCCTGCTCACAGGAGCCTTATTAGCACTCTTCTGCAATCTGCTCGCCCGCATGCCAGGCTATGAGGGCGTGCTCCCGGTCAACTCCGTGACAGCTCTTGTTGGTGCCCCAGTGGTCGTCAGCGTGTTACTTAAAAAGAAAAGAGCATAAGGCTTCCCCGATTGTGGGCATAAAGACCATAATAATGGAGTCAACGATGTATCTTTCTTCATGTTCCGTGTGTTCACTGTACAAGGATAGAGGCCAGTTCTCACCCACGGAAAATATCCGCTGCGCCCATAATCGGGGTAAGACGCTATCGGCAGTTCTCCATCGGCCTTGTGGTAAATGCAAAGCTTTTCGACTATCCGGCTCTATGCTATTGAGTACACTTTTCGGAATGGATTCCTAAAACTTTCCATTTGTGGGCACTTTTCGGAATAGATTCCTAAAACTTTGTATTTTTGCCCACTTTTCGGAATGGATTCCTAAAACTTTTCTTATCTTTGTGCCAGTAAAACTAATATTGAGCGACTATGAATAGAATAGAGCGAGTGGAATATCTCAGTAAGCTGAAGAAATTCAGAGACAAGAAACTGATAAAAGTCGTAACAGGCATCCGCCGGTGCGGCAAGTCAACCCTCATGGAGATATACCGCGACTGGCTTATCAGTCAAGGGGTAAGCAGCGATCGCATCGTCTTCATCAATTTTGAAGACTACGATTTTTTTAGTCTCCGCGACCCACAAAACCTCTATGGCTATGTCAAGGGGCGGCTCTCAGAAACAGAGATGACCTACCTCTTCTTTGACGAGATACAACACGTGAAGGACTTCCCCGATGTCGTCAACAGTCTTAATCTCAAGCCTAATACAGACCTCTATCTTACCGGTTCCAATGCCTATATGCTCTCCAGTGAGCTTGCCACGTTGCTTTCCGGCCGATATGTCGAGATACCCATGCTCCCGTTGTCGTTCAGAGAGTATGTTGAGGCAATAGGCGGACAGAACAGCCTGCAGGACAGTTATAACCGGTATGTCACCAATAGCAGCTTCCCCTATACGCTGGAACTGGAGTCCGCCGATGAGATCAGCGATTACCTTAATGCGGTGTACAATACCATTGTGGTGAAGGACATTATGACGCGCCAGAAGATACAGGATGTGACGATGCTGGAGAGTGTCATCCGTTTTGCGGCCGACAACATTGGCAATATCCTCTCTACGAAGCGTATCGCTGACCTTATGACGGCGGAGGGCAGGAAGATAGACCAGAAGACGGTCGAGAAGTATATGCACGCGCTATGCGAGACATTCTTCCTCTACGAGGCCAAACGTTACAATATAAAAGAAAGGCAGTTGCTCAAGTCGCTCAGCAAATACTATCTTGTAGACATTGGTCTTCGCCGTATGCTGTTAGGCTCCAGAGGTTTCGACGTGGGGAGAGTCTTGGAGAATGAAGTCTATCTTGAGCTCCTTCACCGTCATGGACAGGTGTATGTGGGCAAGAACAACCAGCTTGAAGTGGATTTCGTAACCATCAATACCGATGGGCTTGCTTATTACCAAGTAGCCGCCACCGTCAGAGAGCCAGCGACGCTGGAGCGTGAGCTGGCATCCCTGAGAAACATTGACGACCACTATCCGAAGTACCTTCTCACGCTTGATGATGACCCTGACTCCGATTATGACGGTATCATCCGCACCAATGCGTTGAAATGGATGATAAATCCTTGAACATATCCATGATACTTGGTAGCAATTAAGAATATCGTCTAAAAATCGAGAAATCGCAGACAAATGCCCCCTTGCTGACGAAAATCGCATTCTCAGAGCCACCTTATTCATAAAAGCCAACTCCCCATCTTCATCTCTTAGTATCTTATTTTTAATCCCGCAACAATCGTCGCTCCTGATGAGAAGTTGGCGTAGCGTCGCAACGTG
Organism: uncultured Prevotella sp.; assembly: GCA_900317685.1. Taxonomy (GTDB): domain Bacteria; phylum Bacteroidota; class Bacteroidia; order Bacteroidales; family Bacteroidaceae; genus Prevotella. The sequence continues at coordinate 5,519 of ONHQ01000019.1, read as the reverse complement.
CTGTCTATGCGGCGGTCGCGGGTATTGAAGACATTGTCTACGCCCAAGCTCGGAATCAGCTCGAAGCCTCGGAACTGGAACGTATGCGTGGTGGAGATGTTCCACAGACCATATCCAGGCGCATTCTCGTAAGGTGCCGGATAATAGGTTTTGCTTTGCAGTCGTCCGTCGGCATGGAGGCCGAGCGTGTAGCGACCCCAACGATGGGAATAGTCAGCACCCAGTGTGACTGTGTTGCGAATACTCCGCTCCACGTTAGACCATATTCCGTCAGATTCTTGACGTGCCAGGATATAGCTGTAGTTGGCAAAGAGGCTGAGTCCGTCGACCGGTTCTACCATGAAATGGGCCCGCAAGCCGTAGACGCGTCCACGGTCGCTGTTACCGTAGCGGTTGTAATGCGTGATCTTTGTTGCCTGAACATCGGTAATCTCTGGGAAGTCGCGACGGATAGATGCAAGCTCGTCGGCGTCTACGTCAACAATGGTCTTGACGATCATGTCATGGATGTTGTTGACGAAAGCCGTGATGCCGGCCGTCCACAGACTTGCCTGATATTCCGCATTGAACGAAAAATAGTCGCTGGTCTCAGCCTTAAGATTACTGTTGCCGACGGTCAGCGTGGGGAAGTTGCGCACGAAAGTGTAGTAATGGTAGTAGAGCTCATCGAGCCCTGGAGCCCGATAGCCACGACTGTACGAAGCCCGCAACTGCAAATGGTCGTCGTTGTAGAGCAGAGCTACCTTGGGCGTGAAGTTGTTGCCGAAGGTCTCATGATAGGTATAGCGCAGCCCCACCAATGCTTTCAGCCGTTTGGTCAGTGGCTGCTCGTGTTGCAGGTACCCGGCCCAAGTGTACACATGTCGGTCGACACTGCCCGAGACGGCATCGAGAAAACTGTTTTGCCAATCCACTCCTGCAATGGTCGTTGCGCCTTGAAGAAGCGAAAACACTCCTTTCAGTTCACCTTCGTAGAGCCGTTGCGTCTTCTTGCGCACATAGTCACCTACAACATATTGCTTGGTAGCAACATCATACTCGTTACCATAGGTATAATGGTCGCCGTTGAAGCGCAGTTGCAGGCTGTTCTTGGGTGAGAGACGATAGGTGGCTCCCGCATCCCAACGCCAAGCCTCGGAACGCAACTCATAGTCAAAGCCACCGGGTACATCGGTCTGAGTGCCGGGTCTCACCGTCTTATGCCAGTTATAACTGCCCTCGGCAAAGAGGCAGAGAGCACGTCGGCTGTCATAGGCAAAGCGCTGGGTAACGAGGTTGGTACGCCAGCCCGAAGTCAAAGGAGCCAGCGACTGATAAGTCTCGCCCTCGCTGCCACTCTTGTATGTCAAGGGATTGTTGCGATAATAGCTGCTCTGGTCGTGGGAGAACGAGGTCAGGCTGCTGAAGCCATGGAAGCCTAATTGTACATTGGCAGCCTGACGAAACTGCCCATGGGCCGACACCCTCGTGTCGGTGGAAAACGAGAAAGGCTTTGTGGCCTCCTGCTGCGTGATGATATTGACCACGCCACCAATAGCATCGCTGCCATAGAGCGACGAGGCTGCTCCGTCGAGCACCTCTATGCGCCGCACGTTGGTCATGTCGAGGCGATTGAGATTGACATTGCCCGAAATGTCACCGATGAGCCGCTTGCCATTGACGAGGATAAGCGCATATTTGTTGCTCAGTCTGTTGAGCCGCAGATAGGCGCCTGTGGAATTGGGTGAGATAGAAAGTTGGGGCAACTGCCTGACCACAACATCCTGGAACAGCCGAGGCGAAGCCGAGAGAATACTCCCCTGCCCGATCACCTCCACGGGACTGATGGCAGTACGCAGCCGCTGATGGTGCCCGGTGCCCGTGACCACCACAGGGTTGAGACTATAGACTCGTTGGTTTGCCACACTGTCGGTTTGGGCAGCCAAGGGCAACGAGACAAATAATAATAAAAGAGGAGTAGTGCTTCTTCTTTGCTTCATGCTTTCTGTTTTGATGATGTTTTGGGCTCTCCGTTTGTCAAAGCCTTACAAAGTGCAAAGTTATGCCAACAATCATAAACGGACAATACCATAGATAGAGTAGATACCTACCACAATCGTGGGATGGTAATATACCGATAGAGGGGTATTACTTTCTAAGCAAAAAATAGCGAACTTTGCAGGCGGAAAACAACGAAAGTTGTGAAATCTCAATCACGCAACAAAAATATCAAAATATAGCATTATGGCACAGATTATCGTAAACGATGAAAAACAAGACGTGACACTGCCGCTGACACTCAGCGAGCTCATCAAACTGAACAAAGTGTTTCAGCCAGAAATGGTGACCGTGCAGGTCAACGAGGAGTTTGTGGAAAAGGAGGACTACGACAAGACGCAAATCCAGGAAGGTGATCATGTGGACTTCCTTTATTTCATGGGAGGAGGCAGCTTATGATAGATTTGACAGAAGACCAGATAGAGCGCTACAGCCGCCATATTCTCTTGCAGGATGTGGGACTGGAAGGCCAGGAGAAAATTCTCAACGCTCGCGTGCTCATCGTCGGTGCCGGTGGTTTAGGTGCACCGGCCGTCATGTATCTTGCCGCGGCGGGCGTGGGACATATCGGCATTGTCGATGCCGACGTGGTGGACCTGAGCAACCTGCAACGGCAGATTATCCATTTCACCAAAGACGTAGGAAGACCTAAGGTGGAGAGTGCAAAAGAGAAGATGCTCGCCATCAACCCCGATGTAGAGGTGACCACCTACCACGAGTTCATGGACTCATCCAATGCCAAGAAGATCATTGAGCCGTGGGATTTCGTCATCGACGGCACCGACAACTTCCCCGTGAAGTTCCTCATCAACGATGCCTGCGTGATGCTCGGCAAGGCCTTTAGCCATGGTGGCATACTGCGCTTCCGCGGTCAGACCTTCACCCATGTGCCAGGCTCGGCCTGCTACCGCTGCTTCTTCAAGGAGCCGCCACCAGCCGGAGCAGTACCCACCTGCTCACAGGCAGGAGTGCTCGGTGCCATCGCCGGCATGCTGGGAACCATACAGGCTGCCGAAGCACTGAAATATATCCTTGGCGTGGGAGAACTGCTCACCAACCGCCTGCTTACCTTCGACGCCAAGACGATGAACTTCCGTACGATCAAGGTGAAGCGCCGGCCCAACTGTGAGATCTGTGGTGAACATCCTACCATCAACCATCTCATCGACTACGAGCAGACGGCTTGCGACCTGCACTAAGCATTCACACCACTGTCTCCCACACCTATTTATAATATACAGCACCATGAAAATCAACGATGATGTCATCAAACAAATGATTGCGCAAGCGCAGAAAGACGCTCCCATCGAGACCTGCGGCTATCTGCTCGGCAACGACGGCGTGGTGACCGAGAACTATTGGATGGAGAATATCGATCACAGTTCGGAGCACTTCTCCTTTGCGCCTAAGGATCAGTTTGCTGCCTTGAAATACGCTCGTTCCAAGCATCTGAAGATTCTCGCTAACTGGCATTCTCATCCCGCCAGCCCATCACGGCCTTCACAAGAGGACATTCGGTTGGCCAATGATCCCACCATCCGCTATGCCATTCTTTCGCTCCACGATGGGATTCACCTCAACTCCTTCAAGATTCTGCAAGGTGAAGTCGTCAACAAAGAGACACATTTTGAATATTGAATGATAAATGTTGAACGTTGAATGTTAAATGTTGAATGTTAAATGTACCGCGAATAGGATCGCTAATAATCAATAAATAGATAATAACCATTTAATTCACTCTTTACCCTGATGCTCTTCTTCTCCCTTTTAGGGAGAGCAGAGAGGGTCTTCTATCATGTACCGCATACCTTCCACACTCAATAGCGACCTGGACTACACCGAGTCACTCATCAAGAAATATCAAGCCGGCGACATTAAAGCCGGTGAGCTGAAGAGCAACCGTGTGCCTATGGGCATCTACGAGCAACGCAAAAACGAGCACTACATGCTTCGCGTGCGCTGCGCTGGTGGTCTCATCACGCCTAAGCAACTGGCCGAGGTGGCCTATGTGGGACGCCAAGTATCTACCTCGCACCTGCATATCACCACACGGCAAGAAATACAAATCCACAACGTAGACCTGCGCGACACTGTTCCCGCACTGCGCAAACTCGAAAAAGTGGGACTCTCCACAGCTGGTGGCGGTGGCAATACGGTGCGCAATATGATGGTCAACGACCGAAGCGGACTGGTGGCCGAGGAGGCTTTTGATGTCTACCCGGTTGTGGAGGAACTCACCTCTCGCCTCATCGCTGAACGCGACTCGTTCACCATGCCACGAAAATATAAGGTGGCCATGGACTACAACGAGCAGGACGCACACTACTCTTTTGTGGCTGACTTCGGATTGCAGGCAAGGATTGTCGACGGACAACGCGGCTACCGCGTGCTCATCGCCGGCAGTACGGCTCCGAATCCACACACAGGCTGGCAGGTTTTCGACTTCCTTCCTGAGGTGGATCTCTATCGGGCTGCCAAGGCATTGAAAAACTGGTTCAACAAATACGGTAATCGCCGCAACCGCCACAAGGCACGTATGCGCTACGTGTTCTATAAATATGGTGAAGAGGAGGCAAAAAGACTCTATCTCGAAGAGTTCAACGAACTGAAGAAAGACGGAGCTCTCGACTTCTTCGTGCCGACACTGCCTCTCGAACATCATCGCCCCGACTTTGCGCCAGTGAAAGACGACAGCGAGGAGTATCTTCGCTGGAAACGGCGCTATGCCCACGCACAAACCACTGATGAGGGAAAGCGTGAGAACCTGTGGTTTGCCTATCTGCCCGTTGACCATGGCAACAACCGCCCTGAGTTCTTTGCTGAGGTGGCTGACTACCTGGGCAACTATGGCAACGACGTCATTCGCTTCACCAAACGTGAGCAAATACAGGTGCGCAATATCCCTGAGGAATATCTGCCCAACATCTACCATTTCTTCAAGCGGCTGGGCGACTATCAGGTCGACTATCCCGTGGTAGTCACGAACTTCACATCGTGCACCGGTGCCGACACCTGCCGCTTGGGTATCTGCCTGCCAAAAGGGGCCATCAATGCTATCACCAAGAAGTTGCTTGCCAGTGACCTCGACCTTGATGCCATCCCTGAATTTGAACTGAAGATGAATGGCTGTACGAATATCTGTGCCAATGCCACCTGGGCTGACCTAGGCTTCAGCGGGCGTATTGGCCGCGTGGGTGATGACCCGTTCCCGGCCTATACGGTATGGCTGCCACTCAAGGGGCGTAACGAGATTGACCTCAGCGTGGGCTACATCCCTGCACGCCACCTCCCGGGCTTCGTCGAAGACTATCTCAGAGATGTCATCGCCGAGAAAGATAACTATGCCGACTACTACGACTATGTCGTGAAGCATGGTGCCGAAGGGGGCACAGGATTTTTCTGTGGACGAGCCCTGACAATCGCTAACCTTAAAACTTGCGTGAGACGGTACATACTTTCGCCGAAAGATAGTACCTTTGCAT
>ONHQ01000027.1 GCA_900317685.1 uncultured Prevotella sp. | reverse complement strand
ATGATGTTTACGCGCCGCTGTTAACAGATTTTAACCGCAATAGAAGCCCCGGATTTGGAAACGGGGCGATTGTGTAGTAACTTTGCATCAGAAACTTTTAAATCTATTTGCTTATGCTACACTACAAAATCTATCAAAACAAGTCCAAGGGCAACAAGGCCTACGGTAAGTGGTTCGCCCGTGCCACCGTCAACCAGACCATCGACCTCGAGCAACTCGCCGAGCACATGGCCAACCACAACACGCCCTACTCCAAAGGTGCTATCTTCGGTGTGCTGACCGACATGGTGAACTGCATCCGCGAGCTCGTCCTCGAGGGCAACGCCGTGAAGATCCCTAACCTCGCCATCTTCTCCGCCGGCATCACCACCAGGGCAGCCGAGGCGGCCGACGAGTTCTCTCCCTCGAAGAACATCAAGTCGGTGCATCTCCGGGCCCGTTCCACCGGTGATCTCACCCGCGCCGTGCTCACCGCCGCCGCGAAGGTCACGCGAGCAGACACCTACGATCCCAGCGCGAATGCAATTGAGGACGAGACTGGGACTGAGACCGAGACCCCGACCGACCCAGACGGAAAATCGGTCAACCCGTAAAAAAAAGCCTCACCCCCCACCCCTCTCCAAGGGAGAGAGAGAGCCTCACCCCCAACCCCTCTCCGAGGGAGAGGGGAGTGAGATGCTTCAAGAAACCATTTATCCATTACATTAACACGGCAGTCCACCCACCCGCAGAACATTCTACGCCCCTCTCCTTTGGAGAGGGGGCAAGGGGGTGAGGCTTGCCCCTAACACCTTAATGATTATGTCCACAGAAAACAAGAAAGAAACCTGGAAGCTGATCATCAACATGATTATCTCCATCCTCACCGCCATCGCCACGACCTTCGGTCTGACCAGCTGCATGTAGAAAATCTTGTCAATTCATAATGATAGACAGGATATTCTATAATTCTCAAATTCTTGAAAAAATAGCGAGTACTTCATTCATCGAATTCCCCCGCTCCCGTCCGCTGACCACGGAATGAGAGTGGGGGATTTTTATGCGATCAATGATGATGGAGGCTATGGCAATGTGATGTCTATGAAGAGGAGCGGCGAGAAGAGAGCTTCTTGAGCTTTTCCGCGATGTGCGGGTATTCCGGATAGAGTTTGAGTGCCTTCTCGTAGTTGCGGATGGCGGCCTCAGTGATGCCCTCATGCTCGCATTCCTTGCCCATGATGACATATTCGGCGGCGAGGTGCTTGAGGAAGTCCTGGTTTTTCTTTTCCTTTTCCTTCAACGCCTCGATCTCTCTTTGCTGACGGTTGATGATATCGAGTTTGCGGCGGATATATCTCTTTGCTATCGGCTTCTCGATGTCGTAGCGGCTGTGGATGGCGATGAAGAAATGATCCAGGGCAGCCTGCATGTCGCCACGGTCAAAGGCACCGACGGCATCGGCGTATTCCTTGTCGGCCTTGGACTGTTGCAAGGCTTTGCTGATGATCTGCGTATTGTTGTAGTTGCTCTTGGCATAGTCCACGACATCCTGACGGACAAAGATCTCGCTGCGCTGGATGGGAGCCTTCAATGTGATGCCCTCCAAAGAACGGCAGCGCGAGAGTGCCACGTAGGTCTGACCGCCGGCGAAGACACCACCGGTGAAGTCGATGCGCACGTGGTTGAAGGTGAGTCCCTGACTCTTGTGAACAGTGATGGCCCAAGCCAGCCGCAAGGGGAACTGGGTATAGGTCCCCAACTCCTTCTCTTCTATCTTTTTCTCCTGTTCGTTGTAGGAGTATTGCATGTTGCTCCAAATCTCGCGTTCCACATCCACTTCCTCGCCGTCCTCGGTTCTGACGAGGATATGCTCCTGCTCGTCTTCGTCAAAGGCGATGATGGTGCCCAGGGTGCCGTTGACCCAGCGGTGCTCTCTGTCGTTCTTGACAAACAGCACTTGCGCGCCGAGCTTCAGATGCAGCTCCTGTGGAGTGGGGAGGCTGTTGAGCGGAAACTCGCCCTCTATCATGCCCATGAAGACGGCTGGGTTGCCGGGAAGTAGTGCCAACTTTTTCTCATTGATGAAATCGACCGTGTCGCGGCGGGTGGAGAGCGTGATGGAAAGCTCATTGCTTTGTTTTTTCCCTCCTTCCTTGTTGCCGACGGAAGGTGCTGACGACTCTGATAGCTGTTGGCTGTCCTTGACTTCAGAGAGCGTGGCGGGGGAGGACGGGTGAAGATGCCCAGTGCTTTCCACTTGGAGGTTGAGTCGCTGCAGATCCGTATCGGTCACCTGCGCGGAGCGGATGTGGTCGAGGATATGTAGAAAGGTGGGATCACTTTGCCGGTAGACCTTCCGCAGTTCAATAGATACCAATTGCAGTTGCTGGAAGACATGAGCCTCGAAGAAGAAGGCGGAGCGGTAGAAGGGGCTGAGCAGCTGACGGTCTTCCTCCTTGACGACAGGCTCCAGCTGATAGACATCGCCGACGAGCAACAGCTGTTTGCCTCCGAAAGGCTCGCGCATGCGGTGGCAATAGACACGTAGCACCTTGTCGATGAAGTCGATGATGTCAGCGCGAACCATGCTCACCTCATCGATGATGATCAGCTCAAGGCTTTTGATGATTTTGATCTTCTCGGCATTGTATTTCAAGGTGTCCCGCAGATGTCTGACGGTGTAGCGGATGTCGTTGGGAACAAGCGGATGAAAAGGGATCTTGAAGAAACTGTGAAGTGTGGAGCCACCGGCGTTGATGGCAGCGATGCCTGTCGGGGCGAGGATGACGTGTTTCTTCTTGGTGTGGGCGGCAACGTATCTGAGAAAAGTAGATTTACCCGTCCCCGCCTTTCCGGTGAGGAAAAGCGAGCGATGGGTAAATTGAATGATTTGGAGAGCCTGTTGCATCTCCGGGTTCTCCAAATCGATAGGATCGTCGTGATGATCGTTCATGAAATCGTAGGGTCTTGAACTTTACAAATTGTTGAAGTTGACCTCTTCGGTTGTCTTTTTGTGTTTCTTGGTGTTTTTATTGTCGTCGGTCTTGCTGCCCGTCTTGCTGCCTGTCGTAGCAGAAGAGGAACTTGTGGAAGACGAAGTCTGTCCTTGCGGCTCCTCGACTGGGTTGCCATCCTCGTCAAGAATCACCTCCTCGTTGCTGACGAAGTGCGCGCTGTCGTGGCGTACGGTGTCGTGCTTGACAGGGGCGATGTAGGTCACGCAATTGTACATGCTCGACGTGATGCTCTCGTCATCGGGCTTGGCGAAATGGCCATGGTATTTTTTATAGGCGGGGTCGCTGAAGACCGACTTGATGAAGTAGCCACAGATAGGGAGCGCGGAGCGTGAGCCTTGTCCCAGGCGACCACTCTTGAAGTGGATGCTGCGGTATTCGCCGCCTACCCACGCGCCGACGCAGAGCTTAGGACTGACGGCCATGAACCAGGCATCGGCGTGGCTGTTGGACGTTCCGGTCTTTCCACCAAAGTCTGTATCGCGGAAGAACGAACCGGCATAGTCCGAAGATGACAGAGAGGTGGACGTGCCGCCCGGGTCGTGGGTGCCTGCCATGAGCATCTGCTGCATGAGGTATGCGCTCTTCACGGGGATGACCTGTGTGGCCTGACTATTGTCGGTATAGACTTCGTTGCCGTCTTTGTCGACGATGCGTGTGACCATGACAGGGTCGTGATGACGGCCGTTGTCTGCAACAACACAGTAGGCATTGAGCAGCTCGGGGAGTTTCACGTCGCTGGATCCCAGGGCCAGTGAGGGCTCGTCGTCGAGCGGGCTCTTGATGCCCATGGCCTGCGCGGTCTCGATGATGCGCTTGATGCCGACCTCCTGACCCACGCGCACAGCCACGGAGTTGATGCTTCGGGCAAAAGCGCTGCGCAGAGTCAGCGAGTCACCGGAGAATGTGCCGTTGGCGTTGGTAGGTGTCCAAGTGGTCATCTCGTGTTTTTTCTTGTCATAGACCTGCATGGAGATATACTCGTCGCGGCGCTTGTCGCAGGGCGTGAGTCCTTGGTTCATGGCTTCGGTATAGACAAAGAGCTTGAAGGTGGAACCCGGCTGATGGGTAGCCTCTGCCTTGTCGAACTTCCATGTCTTGAAGTCGACGTCGCCCACATAGGCGCGCACGGCACCGGTCTCCGGCTCCATGGCCACCATGGCGCAGTGCATGAAATGCACCATATAGCGGATGGAGTCGAGCGAGGACATCTCCTTCTCTACCGTGCCCTTGTCATAGTCAAAGAGCTTGACCATGTGGGGCTTGTTCATGTAGTAGGAGACAGAGTCGGGATTGTTGGCATATTTAGCCAAGAGCTGCTTGTATTGTGGCAGTCGCTGAGCGATGTCCTCAATGAAATGCGGCACCTCGTTGCCGTTCTCGTCATACCAGCAGACACCCTTCTTGTCGCCTCCCCATTCGCTGTCGAAGTTGCGCTGGACAATTTTCATCTGCTTGAGGACAGCTTCCTCGGCGTATTTCTGCATCTTGGGATCCAGCGTGGTGTAGATCTTCAGACCACTGCTGTAGAGGTCATAACCATTCTCCTTGCACCAGTCCTGGAGCTCGTTGGCGATGGCCTCGCGGAAGTACATGGCCTGTCCGTCGTAGTTCTCCTCAACTTTGAAATGGAGCTGGATAGGGATCTGCTGCAAGGAATCACATTCCTCACGGGTGAGGTCTCTGTGGGTATAAAGGTTGTGGAGCACGGTGTTGCGGCGTGCCAGACTGTTCTTGGGATTGGTACGCGGGTTGTACATCGTGGTGGCCTTGAGCATTCCGACTAACAGCGCGCACTGCTCGGTGGTCAGTTCTTTCGGCGTGGTGTCGAAATAGGTCTTGGCTGCCGTCTTGATACCGTAGGCGTTGGAACCGAAGTCTACGGTGTTGGCGTACATCGTCAGAATCTCTTTCTTGTTGTATACTGTTTCCAGTTTGGTGGCGATAATCCATTCCTTGCTCTTGACAATCAGAATCTTAAGTCCGGGAATCTTGCCCAATAGTCCTGTGGAGTACTGTGAGCGCACGCGGAACATGTTCTTGGCCAGCTGCTGTGAGATGGTGGAGGCACCTCGGCCGTCGTGGCGGAGCACGGCGTCCTTCATGGCACTGAAAATGCCTATCGGGTCGACAGCCATGCCGCGTGGGCGCTTGTAGTAGCGCTCGTCCTCGGTATCGATGAGTGCTTTGAAGAAATAGGGGTTGACCTCTTCGTATTTCACTGGAGAGCGGTTCTCATTGAAGAACTTGCCAATGAGCGTGCCGTCGGCAGCATAGATCTCAGAGGCCTGGCTGGTCTGAGGATCCATGATGCCGGAGAAATAACCTGGGCTCTTGCCAAACAGCCAAAGGAAGTTGATGTCTACGGCACCTAAATAAAGCAGGAAGGCCACGATACAGGACGCAAAGGCGATGAGTGTTTTGGTATACCACTTTCGTCCTTTGTAGAGCGATTTGTACCAAGGCCAGAAGTTGCGTGCCTTTCTCCAGCACCAACTCATGAAAGATCTTAATTTTCTCATTTTCTTTCTGTTATCGCGTGACTACAGAGTGCAACACCTTGTCGTTGACGGCATGAACGCGCATCTCTGTGTGTGATTATATGGGGTGGCTCTGTTGTTTACAAAAGTAATAAAATAATAGTTGATTATGACACGGAATCTATATATTTTAAGATATCTTCAATATTGTCGGGAGAGAACCATTGGATAGCATCATCTTTCTTGAACCATGTGAGTTGCTTGCGCATATACTGTCGAGTGTTGGACTGTATCTGCCGGATGGCCTCTTCTTTGGGGATGATACCTTCGAAGTAGGCAAACAACTCCTTGTAACCCACGGTGTTGAGTGAATTGAGATGACGAAGGGGAAACACTGTTCTGGCTTCCTGCTCAAGGCCTTCGTCGATCATCCTCAGCACGCGGGCGTTGATGCGCTCGTAGAGTTCCTCACGTGGGCGGTTGAGGCCTATCTTGACGATGTTGAAGGGCCGTTGCTTCTTCTGATGGGTGCGGAAAGAGGTGTAGGTCTTGCCGGTAGCAAGGCAGATCTCCAAAGCATGGACTACACGTCGGGGATTGTTGCGGTCGACGATTGCCCAGTGCACGGGGTCGAGCTGACGGAGTTGCCTGACAAGGGCGGGAAGACCTTCGTCGGCCAACCGGCGCTTGAGGTTCTCGCGGATATCTTCGGGTACTGTTGGGATGTCGTCAAAGCCATTGCAAACGGCATCGATATACATCATGCTGCCCCCGGAGAGCAAAAGCCTGTCGTGCGCACAGCCGTCTTCCTCGCCACTGAACAAGCGGGTGATGAGCTTCATGGCATCCTGCTCGTACATCGAGGCACTGTAGTAGTCCTGAAGGCTGTGGTTGCCCACGAAATAATGGCGAACGCTCTGCTGCTGCTCTGCTGTAGGGGCGGCGGTGCCGATAGGAATCTCTTTGAAGATCTGCCGTGAGTCGGCATTGATGATGGGGGAATGGAGATGCCGGGCTATGGAAAGGCATAGCTCAGTCTTGCCAACACCTGTTGGTCCAAGGACGACGAAGAGTGTTTTCATAAAAAGGAAAATGAGTTAGGGGCAATGCTGCTCCTAACTCTTAGAGAATGACAATAGTTTCTTGACTTCATCGTTGTATGTGTTCATCTCTTCGGGCGAAAGGTCTCATCATCTGATGATGCCACGCTTGGAAGACTCGACAAAGTCGCAGATATATTGGATTTCGGGTGTCATCTGCAGTTCGCTCTTGATCTTCTTGATGCCGTCTTTGAGGATGCCCTCGGAATAGAGCAGACGATAGGCGTTGTGGATGAGCTCAATCAGATCATTGCTGAAGCCATGACGGCGGAGCCCTACAAGGTTGATGCCGCAGTAGCGGGTAGGCTCCTTGCCGGCTATAATATAAGGAGGAATATCCTGGCTGAAACGGCAACCGCCCTGGATCATCACGTAGCCGCCGATGTGGCAGAACTGATGACAGAGAATTTCGGCACTGATCACAGCGAAGTCGTCACATGTGACCTCACCGGCAAACTTGGTGGAATTGCCGATGATCAGTCCGTTGCCAAAGAAGCAGTCATGGGCGATGTGCATGTTTTCCATCAGCAGGTTGTTGTTGCCCACGCGTGTAGTGCCTTTTGAGGCTGTGCCACGGGAGATGGTCACGTTTTCGCGAATGCTGTTGTTATCGCCGATCTCGCAGATGGTCTCTTCGCCCTTGAACTTGAGATCTTGTGGCTTGGTGGATATGCTGGCACCTGGGAAAAACTCGTTGTTATTGCCGATGCGGGCACCGTAGTTGATCGTGACGCTGTTTTGCATCACGTTGTTGTCACCCAGTACTGTATTTTTGTCGATGTAGCAGAAGGGGCCAATGACGTTGTTGTCGCCTAACTTGGCCTCGGGATGCACAAATGCTAAAGGACTAATCTGATTCATTTTGTGTAAAAGTGGTCTTGAGATTAATATAGGGGCTTATTTGTTCTTGACGATCTGAGCCGTGAATGTCGCTTCGGACACGACATGATCACCGACGAACATGTATCCTTTCATGGAACTGATGCCATGGCGCACCGGACCGAGCAGCTCTACGCGGAAGAGCAGCGTATCGCCCGGCACAACCTTATGACGGAACTTCACGTCATCGATCTTGAGGAAATAGGTCGACCACTTCTCGGGTTCGTCGAGCTGGCTGAGCACGAGCAGTCCACCGCACTGTGCCATGGCCTCGATCTGCAGCACGCCGGGCATGACGGGCTCATCGGGGAAGTGACCTTGGAAGAAAGGTTCATTGGCAGTGACGTTTTTCACGCCGACGATGCTTGTTGCTCCCATGGCTACAATCTTATCGACGAGTTGCATGGGATAACGGTGGGGGAGTAGCTGACGGATATGAATGTTGTCGATCAGCGGCTCCTCATTGGGATCGTAGATAGGAGCCTGTACCTCATGCTTTCTGATTTCCTTACGCATCAGACGTGCGAACTTGTTGTTGATGGTATGACCGGGGCGTGTGGCAATGATGCGTCCCTTGATGGGCTTGCCGATCAAGGCCATGTCACCAATGATGTCAAGGAGCTTATGGCGCGTGCATTCGTTGTCCCACATGAGTGGCTTGTGCTGGATATAACCGATCTTGGCGGCATCGATATGCGGCACCTTCAGCAGGTCGGCAAGCTTGTCGAGCTGTTCTTGTTCCTCGGGCTTCTCATAGATGACGATGGCATTGTCGAGGTCACCGCCCTTGATGAGGTTGGCCTTGAGCAAAGGCACGATGTCGCGAACGAAGACGAAAGTGCGGGCTGGTGCGATCTCTTCGGCATAGTTCTCCATCTTGTCGAGTGTGGCAAACTGGCTGGAAATAAATTTCGAAGGGAAGGAGCACATGGCCGTGATGGAGAAATCTGTATCCGGGAGAATGGTGATACATGAGCCGCTCTCGTCGTCCTTGATTTCTATTTTTTTGCGGATGATATAATAGTCTTTTGGTGCGCTCTGCTCTACGATGCCCACTTTTTGGATTTGCTCGACATACATGGCAGCCGAACCGTCGAGAATGGGGAATTCGGAACCATTGACCTGTATGAGGCAGTTGTCAATGCCCATTGCATAAAGGGCAGACATGCCGTGCTCAACAGTAGAGACACGTACGTCTCCTTGCTGCAGAACGGTGCCACGCTCAGTATTGCCGACGTTTTCGGCAATTGCTTCGATAGTGGGCTGTCCTTCCAGGTCGATGCGTTGGATTTTATAGCCGGTGTTTTCCGGTGCGGGATTGAACGTCACAGTGAGATTCAGACCTGTGTGCAGTCCCTTACCAAAGAGAGAGAAACTGCCACCAAGCGTTTTTTGCTTTTCTGTATCCATCTTTATTGTGTTGCTTAACGATCAAGCGTGTAAAGCTCTGTTGAGGTTATTTTACTTGTTATTATGTAAGTCTGCTGTTTTATGACTTCTTCTTTAGTTCTTCCACTTCTTTCTGCAATGCGTTCAGCTGCTTGTAGATTTCCGGAAGTCTTTGGAACAGTGCCTGACTCTTGAAATAGGCGAACTGAGGCATTGGTGGAGTACCAATCAGGGTCTGGTTGGATTTGAGGGAAGATGGAGCACCAGATTGGGCACCCAGCAGCACTTTGTCGCCGATGGTGATATGTCCGGAGACGCCGACTTGTCCGCCAAACATGCACCATTGTCCTACTTTGGTGGAGCCAGCCACACCGACCTGTGCTGACATGACGGTGTTCTCGCCAATGTCGGTATTGTGGGCGATCTGCACAAGGTTGTCGAGCTTCACGCCTTTTCTGACGAAAGTAGAGCCCATCGTTGATCTGTCGATGCAAGTATTAGCACCGATTTCTACATTATCCTCAATGGTGACGATGCCGATCTGAGGAATCTTGTCGTACTGGCCAGTCTGAGCGTTGGGAGCGAAGCCGAAGCCATCGGCACCGATGACACTGCCGGAATGGATCGTGACATTGTTGCCAAGCTTGCAGTCGTGATAGATGCTCACCTGAGGATAGATCAGACAGTTGTCGCCAAGAGTGGCATTGTCCATGATGGTCACATTGGGATAGATCTGTGAGCCGTCGCCGATGGTGACCCCGTCTGCGATATAAGCAAAGGCACCCACGTAGACATCCTTTCCGATTTTGGCCTTAGGAGATACGAAGGCCAGGGGATCGATGCCATGCTTCTTGGGCTTGGCTGACTCGTAGAGCTGTAATAACCGGGCAACGCAATCGCGGGCGTTGTCTACACGGATGAGTGTGGCGGTCACCGGACGGTCGATGCTTATCTGTGAGTCTACCAAAACAATGGTGGACTTGGTATCATATAAATAGTGGATATACTTAGGATTGGCCAAAAAGGAAATGGAGCCTGCCGTGCCTTCCTCTATCTTGGCAAAGGTGTGCACGCTGGCGTTTTCATCTCCTTCAATAGTGCCCTGTACAAACTGAGCGATTTGCTTTGCGGTAAATTCCATCTTCTTTAGGATTGAAACATTTTTGCAAATATAATAAATTATTCTCGAATCTTTGAAGATAGGCTGAGTTTTTGTGCTTTTTAGATAAAAAAAGCGCACTAATTGCACATTAGTACGCTTTTTGTGAAATAAAAATGAGGCTCTGCTTGAACGAGCAATGCGTTTTTACTTATCCGATTTTAGACAGTTCCACCTCCATTTGCTGTTGCAAATCTTTGGCTTTCTCTGCCGAGGCTTGGGCGAAGTTTTCGTCATGTCCGGCATAGATGATGCCACGGCTGGAGTTGACCAGGAGTCCACAGTCTTTGATGATGCCATATTTGCAAACTTCCTGAAGTGAGCCTCCCTGTGCGCCAACGCCTGGAACAAGAAGGAAATGGTTGGGAGCTACTTTGCGGATGTCCTGGAACATCTGTCCTTGTGTGGCCCCGACGACGTACATCATGTTGTCCTCATTGCCCCACTGCTGTGATTTCTTCAGCACTTTCTCGAACAGGCGTTCGCCCTCCTTGTCCTCTGTGAGCTGGAAGTCGTGGCTGCCCTTGTTGCTTGTCAATGCGAGCAATACCACCCACTTGCCTTTGTACTCAAGGAAAGGAGTAACGCTGTCCTCACCCATGTATGGAGCCACGGTGAGGGCGTCGACGTTATACTCTTCGAAGAAGGTGCGCGCATACATGGCTGAGGTGTTGCCGATGTCACCGCGTTTGGCATCAGCGATGATGAAATGGTCGGGATAGAACTTCTGAAGATACTCTACTGTACGCTCGAAAGAAGTCATGCCCTTGACACCCAGACATTCGTAGAATGCCAGATTGGGCTTGTAGGCAACGCAGTAGGGAGCTGTGGCGTCGATGATCTGCTTGTTGAAGAAGAAAATCGGATCTTCTTCTTGCTGGACGCATTCCGGCATCTTGCGGATGTCGGGATCCAAGCCTACACAGAGAAATGTTTTCTTTTGGAATATCTGCTCGACTAATTGTTTGCGATTCATGATTTGTCGTTTATGAACAATTATCTGTTTACTTTTTACTAATTATCAGATTGCTGTTGCCAGTGATCGATTAGCTATATACCTTGCGGCTTGCTGACTGCTCTATGCAGCCTATAGCTCGTTCTCCTTCAGTTTTTCTGCATTTTCAGCCACGGTGAGATGGTCGATCATGTCTTGGATGTTGCCGCCGAGAAATCCTTGCAGGTCATGAATGGTGTAACCGATACGATGATCAGTGACACGACCTTGTGGGAAATTGTATGTACGGATCTTGGCACTGCGGTCACCGGTAGATACCAAAGAACGGCGGCGGCTGGAGATGTCGTCGACGTATTTCTGGTGCTCGTGGTCATATATATAGGTGTAGAGACGGCTCAAAGCTCGTTCCTTATTCTTTGGCTGGTCACGCGTCTCGGTACATTCGATGAGAATTTCTTCTACCTCACCCGTGTTGGGGTTCTTCCAAGGATAGCGTAGACGGACACCGGAACTCACCTTGTTGACGTTCTGACCTCCGGCACCACTGGAACGGAAAGTATCCCACTTGATGTCGCCTTCGTTGATGTGGACTTCAAATTTTTCGGCTTCCGGGAGCACGGCGACTGTGGCGGCAGAGGTGTGCATACGGCCCTGAGTCTCTGTTGCGGGGACACGCTGGACACGATGCACGCCACTCTCATATTTCAGTGTGCCGTAGACATTATCGCCACTCACGGCAAAGTCGATCTCCTTGTAGCCGCCGACAGCACCTTCCGAGACGCTCGTCACACTGACGGTCCAGCCTTTCGACTCACAGTATTTCTTATACATGTTGAAGAGATCACCGGCAAAGAGGGCAGCCTCGTCGCCACCGGCTCCCGCGCGGATCTCCATCTGCACGTTCTTAGCGTCTTCCGGGTCCTTGGGCACGAGGGCAATCTTGATGTCCTCTTCCAGCTTCGGCTTGAGGGCCTCGTTCTCCGAGAGCTCTTCGTGGGCCATTTCCTTCATGTCGGGATCTTTCTCGTTGGCGAGCACGTCCTTGGCTTCTTTGATGGCGTTGAGACAGTCGACGTATCTCTTGCGTGCCTTCATGATGTCGTCGAGATCCTTATACTCCTTGGTGAGTTTTACGTAACGTTGTTGATCGGCTATGACGGCGGGGTCGGTGATAAGAGTGCTGACTTCCTCATAGCGAGCCTCTAAACCGTCGAGCTTCTCCAATATGCTGTTGTTTTCTGGCATAAATCGTCTTATAGTTTAATATTCATACGCTTGTTTCTTAAAAGCAAGCGTTGGATTTAATATTCAAACGTTCCGAATTCTGACTTGATGGTCAGAGAGCGCTTGCCTTCTTCGATGTGTCCGATGACCTGGGCATCGATGTTGAAGCTCTTGCTCACAGCGATGACCTGATCTGCTACTTCGGGCCGTACATAGATCTCCATGCGATGTCCCATATTGAAGACCTGATACATCTCTTTCCAGTCTGTGCCGGAGCAGTCGTGAATGGTCTTGAAGAGTGGGGGTACGGGGAACATGTTGTCCTTCACCACCTTGCAGTTTTCACCTACGAAGTGCAGCACTTTGGTCTGAGCGCCGCCGGTGCAGTGCACCATACCGTGAATCTCGGGACGCAACTCGTCCAAGAGCTTCTTGATGACCGGAGCGTAGGTGCGGGTCGGAGAGAGGACCATCTGGCCGGCATTGACGGGCACTCCTTCAATCTTGTCGGTGAGGTGATATTTTCCGCTATATACCAGTTCGTCGGGTACGGCATGGTCATAGCTCTCGGGATATTTCTCAGCCAGATACTTCGCGAAGACATCGTGGCGGGCACTTGTCAGTCCGTTGCTGCCCATGCCGCCATTGTACTGATGCTCATAAGTAGCCTGACCGGTAGAGCTGAGACCTACGATGACATCTCCCGGGCGGATGTTGGCATTGTTGATGACATCCTTGCGCTTCATGCGGCAGGTGACCGTGGAGTCGACAATGATGGTACGCACCAAGTCGCCGACATCAGCCGTCTCGCCGCCTGTGGGCCAGATGCCGATGCCCATACCGCGCAGTTCAGCAAGCAGTTCATCAGTGCCGTTGATAATAGCACTGATGACCTCGCCGGGAATCAGCATCTTATTGCGGCCGATGGTGCTGGACACAAGGATGTTGTCAACAGCTCCCACACAGAGCAGGTCATCGGTGTTCATGACGATAGCGTCTTGCGCAATTCCCTTCCAAACGCTCAGATCACCCGTCTCCTTCCAATAGAGATAGGCCAAAGAAGACTTTGTGCCGGCGCCGTCAGCATGCATGATATTGCAGTATTCCGGATCGCCACCGAGGATGTCGGGGATGATCTTGCAGAAAGCCTGGGGGAAGATACCCTTGTCGATGTTCTTGATAGCGTTGTGCACATCTTCCTTGGCGGCACTGACGCCTCGCATCATGTATCGATTATTCATTTTTTCAATCGTAAGTCTTGAATGATAATAATATAATATGGTATGATAGAATCTGCGGAATGTGGAGTCTTACCTTTCGTCATTCCAGAACTGCCAGCTGGCAAAAGCCTGGAGCAGGAGCATCTCCAGTCCGTTTTTCACTACAGCGCCATGCTCTTTGCCTTTCTTCATAAACAGCGTCTCATCGGGATTGTAGATGAGATCATAGAGGAGCGTATGGCTGTCCATGGCATCGTAGGGGAGGTTGGGGCATTCGTCGGCGTGGGGATACATGCCGCAGGGTGTGCAGTTGACAATCACGTTATACTCCTTGATGGTGTCTGCTGTGATGTGGCTGTACTCAATGGTACCCGGCTTTTCGTATCGGCTTACCTTCAGCGTCTTGAGTCCAAGCGACTTCAGACCGAAGTCGATAGCTTTCGATGCGCCGCCAGTACCGAGGATGAGAGCCTTCTTATGGAAATGCTCTAATAGCGGCTCTATGCTTTGTGTGAATCCAATAACATCGCTGTTGAAGCCCTTTAGTATCGTCTTCTTGTTTTTGTGTGTTACTTTGATGACATTGACAGCACCGATTTCACGAGCTTCGGGAGAGAGAGAGTCGAGATAGCTGATGACCTTTTCTTTATAAGGTATCGTGACATTCAGTCCTTTCAGTTCAGGATTGGAGTCAAGTATCTCGGGCAATTCCTCTATCGTAGGAATTTCGAAGTTTTCATAAGTTGCGTCAATGTTCTCGTTTTGGAACTTCTCATTGAAATAACTGATGGAGAAGGAGTGTCCAAGAGGGTAGCCTATCAGTCCGTATTTGTCCATTGTGCAGCTGGTGTTACTTGTTTGACGTGATGGTTATTTTTCGGCGAAATACAGAGTGCATATACCGAAGGTCAGTCGCCGGAAGGAGACCTTGGAGAAGCCGGCCTTTTGCAGGATGTCCATCATCTGTTCTCCTTGGGGGAAAGCTTCGATGGTGGCTGTGAGGTAGCTGTATGCGCTCTTGTCTTTAGAGATAATGCTGCCATAGATTGGCAGGAAGGTGTGGGAATAGAGCTTGAAGCACTGCTTCATGGGGAAGTGTACGGGCTCGGTAAGCTCAGCGATGCTCAGATGACCCCCTTTCTTCAATACCCGGCACATCTCGCGCAGTCCTTGATCCAGATCTTGGAAGTTTCTGATGCCAAAGGCCGCTGTGACTGCATCGAAAGTGTTGTCGGGAAATGACAGATGCATGCAGTCTTCCTTTTGGAAAGAGATGATGCTGTCCAGTCCTGCTACTTTCACTTTCTCTCGTCCTACGTTCATCATTCCTTCTGAGATGTCGGCTCCGATGAGTTTCTGTGGATGGAGCATACGGGCAGAGAGAATGGCAAAATCGCCAGTACCTGTTGCCACGTCAAGGACAGAACAAGGGTGAAAAGGCGCAAGGGCCTTGATAGCCTTGCGTCTCCATCCTTTGTCTATATTCCATGACAGTCGGTGGTTGAGGGTGTCGTAGTTGTCGGCGATGTTGTCAAACATCTCCTCTACGAGTTGTCCTTTGTCACCTGTGCCATTGTAGGGCTTAATGCGCTCTTGTTTGTACATTCCTGATACGTTGAGCTTTTACTTACGTGTTGCGAGATAGTTCTTCACATTGCGTTCGATGCGTGCGGCAATGTCGCCTTCCTCGGCAGCCTTGTCGAATTTCTCGCCAGTGATGTGCTCATAGAGCTCGATGTATCTCTCCGATACGCTCTCGGCATACTCGTCGGTGATCTCCGGCATGGTCTGTCCGGGCTGGTTCATGAAGTTGTGCTCGATGAGCCACTGTCTTACGAACTCCTTGGAGAGCTGACGCTGAGGCTCGCCCTTTGCCAGGCGCTCCTCGTAGCCGTCGGCGTAGAAGTAGCGGCTGGAATCCGGTGTGTGGATCTCGTCGATGAGATAGAGCTTGCCGTCGCGTTTGCCAAATTCGTATTTGGTGTCGACGAGGATCAGACCGTGCTTAGCGGCAATCTCCTGTCCGCGCTGGAAGAGTTTGCGTGTCCAGTCCTCGATGACAGCATAGTCCTCTGCAGACACGATGCCCTGCTTGATGATCTCCTCGCGAGAGATGTTCAGGTCATGACCTTCATCGGCTTTGGTGGTAGGAGTGATGATGGGCTCGGGGAAGCGCTCGTTCTCATGCATACCTTCCGGCAATTTCACGCCACAGAGCTCACGGCATCCGTCTTTGTAAGCGCGCCAAGCAGAACCGGTAAGGATAGAGCGGATGATCATCTCCACACGGAAGCCCTCGCATTTCAGTCCTACGGTGACCATTGGGTCGGGTGTTGCCAGTTTCCAGTTCGGGCAGATGTCGGCTGTCTGGTCAAGGAACTTCGATGCAATTTGGTTCAGCACTTGGCCCTTGAAAGGAATACCTTTGGGCAAGACGACGTCGAAAGCCGAGATGCGGTCTGTAGCGACCATTACGATGAGGTCATCGTTGATGTTGTAAACGTCGCGTACCTTGCCATGGTAAACGCTTTTCTGTCCTTCGAAATGAAAATCGGTATGAGTTAAAGCTTTCATAATAATATGAATATAAAAAGTGTTTTATGAAATGTCTTCTGTTTATTTAGGGTGGGGGAAAATCAGTTTTCTGTGAAATTACCCGTGTCGATGATGGTCAGCTCTTGCTCATCATTGTTGTTGTCAAGAGCGTCTCTTCGCTGTCGCTCAACTCGTTTCCGGTGCTCTTCCTCCTGTCGTTTGTCGTAAGCCTCATAGGCGTTGACGATGCGTGTGACGAGTTGGTGACGGACAATATCTTTCTTGGTAAGTTCTATGACGGAAATACCTTCTACTCCTTTCAGTATCTTCAGGGCTTCCTTCAGTCCACTTTTGCACTCTTTTGGCAGGTCAATCTGTGTCATATCACCTGTGATGATCATCTTCGTGTTCCATCCCATGCGGGTGAGAAACATTCTGATCTGTGCCGTCGTGGTGTTCTGTGCCTCGTCGAGGATGACAACGGCTTCGCTCAGTGTACGGCCGCGCATGAAGGCGAGAGGCGCGATTTGTATGATGTGCTTCTCCATCAGATCGCTGAGTCTTGTTGCGGGAAGCATATCCTGCAAGGCATCATAGAGCGGTTGCAGGTAAGGATCGATCTTGTCTTTCATGTCGCCGGGGAGAAATCCCAGCTTTTCTCCGGCTTCCACAGCCGGTCGGCTGAGGATGATGCGTTTGATGGCTTTCTCTTTCAGAGCTTTCACGGCGAGTGCAATGCTCAGATAGGTCTTGCCCGTGCCAGCTGGTCCTACGGCGAATATCATATCACTCTTATTAAAAGCATCAATGAGCTGTTGCTGGTTTTCAGATCTGCTCTTGATGGGGCGCCCGGAGATGCTGTAAACAAGTACGTCTTTCACTGCGTCTGCTTTGGTCTGCCGTCCTTTGATGATGTCGAGAATGTCTTCGTCTGTGATGGAGTTGTATTTCACCACATGTTTTCTCATCTTCTCGATGTCTTCTTCGAAACGGGCCATGTCTTCCTCGTCTCCAAGCACGCGCACGACATTATCCCGCGCAACGATACGCAACTTGGGGAAGAGAGCCTTCAGCATTTGCAGATGTGCGTTGTTGACTCCGTAAAATACGACGGGGTCGATATCCTCGAGTACGATATGTTTTTCTATCAATGTATGTCTTTTAAGTACGTAATATATTACACTGCAAAATTACAATAAAATACCGAGAAAAGGCAGATTAAAGGCAAAAATATGTTTTCGAGTCGCACGATTTCTTCTTGTTTGTTTTGATATTCTTCCGATTTGTGTTATTTTTGCATGTGAAATGAGAATCACAAAGAAAAGATACCTGCAAAGTTTTCTGATTGTCACGGTGGTGTTGGCCATCGTGCGTCTGCTGTTTCCTTCTATCGCAAAAGACCGTGCGGCACAGACGGTCGCGCGGGAGAAAGAGACTGCGGATAGCGTGAACGTGCGATCAGAGGCTGCTCAGGACGGCCAGACTGTTGCTCAGGCCGATGCAGGCGCAGATACAGACAGAGTGGTGTTGGAAGGAACCTATCTGAGTAAGTTGACCCCGTCACCAATGCCTCCTTTGCGCTATCCGGCAGGTGTCTCTCCCTTTTTTAAGTCTGATGGCTCGTTGCGCCGCACACCTATCTATAGTGTGCCCGGCTATCAGCGTACCTTTGAGGATCAGCAGGATGTGCAACTTCTTTCAGCCAGTAAGTGGGGCATCCGCCCTGTGCAGAACCGTGAGGAAGCTGTCAGACGCAAGTCTGGACTGGTGTTTGTTGGGAGCAATCCTTATGTCTATATTGATAAGCTACATAGCAGCATACCCTATTTGGTACCCCGTGCGTCTATTCTTTTACAGGATATTGGCCGTAGTTATTTCGACAGCCTGACGATGAAAGGCATTCCCTTGCATAAGATCATTGTCACGAGTGTGCTCCGCTCTAAGGATGATGTACAGCGTCTGCGTGGACATAATGGTAATGCCACACAAAACAGCTGTCATCTCTATGGTACCACCTTCGATGTCTGCTACAACCGCTACAAGACCGTGGAGCCGCCCGGTGAGCAACGACGTGCCGTGCGCAACGATACGCTGAAATATATTTTGGCCGAAGTGCTTCGCGATATGCGTGAGGAAAAGCGATGCTATGTAAAGTATGAGGTCAATCAAGGATGCTTCCACATCACAGTGAGATAGTGATGTGGAAAGTGTCAATCCATTCTGTTCATATAGTCTTCGTATGAGAACTTGCGGAGCATCTCCAGTTCTCCATCAGGCCGCGCCAGCATGAGAGAGGGGTGGGAGATACCATTGAACATTGTCGTCTTCACGGTGGTGTAGTGAATCATGTCCTCAAAGATAATGTTCTCGCCAACCTGTAGCTCATGGTCAAACTTCCAGTAGCCCATGAAGTCACCGCTAAGACAGGAGTCTCCTCCCAGGCGATAGATGTGTGGGGCATTTTCTGCCGGGTAAAGACCGTCGGCATCGGTGCCAATACTTTCTGCAAAACGCACTTGTGGCTGATATGGCATCTCCAGGCAGTCGGGCATGTGGCAAGTGAAGCTGACGTTGAGAATGGCTGTGCGGATACCATGGTTCTCAACAATGTCGACCACTTGACTTACCAAAGGTCCCGTCTGCCATAGGAAAGCACTGCCTGGCTCCAATATCAGTTTTAAGTGTGGGTGGCGTTTGTGGAAGCCATTCAGGATGTTGATCAGCAACTCTGTGTCGTAGTCTTTGCGAGTCATCAGATGTCCACCGCCAAAGTTGATCCATTTGAGTTGTGGAAACCATTTGCCGAACTTTTCTTCGATATGATCGAGCGTACGCTGGAAGACATCGGCTCCACTCTCGCAATGGCAGTGGCAATGGAAGCCTTCTATATCTTCCGGTAACTCTTCCGGCAATTGGTCGGCGGTGACACCAAAGCGCGATCCCGGTGCGCAAGGATTGTAGAGCAGGGTCTCCACCTCACTGTATTCCGGATTGACGCGTAGACCGAGGCTGATCTCAGGATTGGCATCTTTTGCTTTGTCAGCAAAGCCTTGATGTTGGCTTAGTGAGTTGAAGATGAGATGGCTGGAGTAGTGTGCGATCTCAGAGATGTTGTCATCGGTATATCCGGGGCAGAATGTGTGGACACGACAGCCGAACTTCTCGTAGCCGAGTCTTGCTTCGTAGAGCGAGCTGGCTGTCGTGGCAGGGATATACTCCCGGAAAATAGAGAACGTCTTCCAAAGGGCAAACGCCTTGAAAGCGAGAATAATTGTTGTGTCAGAACGTCGCGCTATATTGCTGATGAGTTCGAGATTCTTGCGTAAGCGTTGTTCTTCGAGCACGTAGGCCGGATGATGGAGTTGGCTAAAAGTCTGCAAATCTACCTTCATAAATCAATTTTTTAATGCAAAGATACGTTTTATTTTCCAATATTATTGTGAGTGTGAGAGAAAATTCCTACATTTGCATCATCAAAGGCAATGACCATTACACTTTTGTTATATAAACGCTAAACAAGATGAGTGAAAAAAACTCTTTTTTGGTTTTCTCGGGAACAAAGACGAGATACCTTGCAGAAAAGATTTGTGCCAGCTTGGGTTGCCCATTGGGCAATTTAGTCATTACGCGCTTCTCAGACGGTGAGTTTGCCGTGAGCTATGAGGAGTCGATTCGCGGTCGTGACGTTTTCTTGGTGCAGAGCACCTTTCCGAATTCTGACAACCTTATGGAATTGTTGTTGATGATCGACGCTGCCAAGCGTGCATCCGCGCGCCACATTATTGCAGTGATTCCTTATTTTGGTTGGGCACGTCAGGATCGTAAGGACAAGCCCCGTGTGAGCATCGGTGCCAAACTTGTCGCCGACTTGCTGAGTGTGGCTGGCATTGACCGTCTTATCACGATGGATCTGCATGCCGATCAGATCCAGGGCTTCTTCAATGTGCCTGTTGATCACCTCTATGCTTCCGGTGTGTTGCTGCCCTATCTGCAAAGCTTGCATCTGAAGGATCTCGTGATCGCATCTCCTGATGTCGGTGGTTCCAAGCGTGCCAACACGTTTGCAAAGTATCTGGGCTGCCCGCTGGTGCTGTGCAATAAGACAAGAGCACGTGCCAATGTGGTGGAGAGCATGCAGATCATTGGTGATGTGAAGGGCAAGAACGTGGTGCTTGTCGATGACATGGTTGACACCGCCGGTACCATTACCAAGGCTGCCGACCTGATGATGGAGCATGGTGCACTGAGCGTGAGAGCTTGTGCCTCACATTGCGTCATGAGTGGCCCGGCCAGTGAGCGTGTCGAGAACTCTGCTCTTGAAGAGATTGTTTTCACAGACTCTATCCCCTACACACAGCGTTGCCATAAGGTGAAGCAGCTCAGCGTGGCTGATATGTTCGCTGAGACCATCCGCCGTGTGGTTAACAATGAGAGCATCTCCTCTCAGTATCTGGTATAAACAAAGACGATTATCGTCAAAGAATATAAAAAAAGCTCCCGCCGGGTTGGCGGGAGCTTTTTTGCGCTTGTACCTTGTCGGGGAGACGGGGGCTCACTATAGAGGGGGCGTCACGATATATCGTGACGAACAGAACTGCAAGACGAGTGGCTGCAAGACAGGGGCCTGGATATGGTGGCCGGGTACTGTCTTGCAGGGCTCAGTAGCTACAGTTTTGGCGTGATGATGCCATGGCGATAAGCGTAGAGGAGCTCCATGAGGTCATCGATCTGCTTGCGCAGTTCCACTCCCTTGTCCGTATCCGCTACCAGCATCCGGTGGGCAGACATCTCGACAATCTGTGTTGTGGACTTGATGTCGGTACCACGCAGGATGGCATCTTCTGTGCTTGTGAAGGGCTCGTGTTGCACGAGTTGGAAGCCACGGCTGTGATAGACAAGTGTGTAACCGGCAATGCCGGTCTGCTTGTGATAGGCTTGTGCAAAGCCACCGTCGATGACCATCAGTTTGCCTCCCGCCTTGATAGGATTCTCTCCGGCACCTACTTTCACGGGCACGTGACCGTTGATGATATGTCGGTTAGGGCCAGTGACACCAAAGGCATCCATGATTTGCTCGCAAATCTTCTCATCGTCGCGCAGTTTGAAGTAGTTGCCCTTATGCTCGGCATGGGTTTCTTTATCTTCGATGAAATAGCGCTCGAACGTTGCCATCTTTGACTTGTCGAAGAGCGGGCTGTCCGGACCGCACCAGAGATAGAAGAAGTAATCAACAGCATAGTCTCGCTCCACCGGGTTGGTGTCGCTTTGGAAGGCTGAGCGTACCAGATGTCCGACGCTCTCCATCAGTTCCATGCCTGCCACGGGGTGGCCGGGATAGACTTCCACTTTCTTCAGACTACCATCTTCTTCGAGAGGTACGGAGGCATGATAAAGCAGGTTGTTGTTGCACACCTGATACATACAGCCATGATCGAGCAGCATGTCGATATGTTTGTGGAGCTTTTCGCTGACCAGAAAGTTATGGTGAAGTTTTTGCAGCAGTTGATGCTCATCGTCGGTAAGGACGCAAGGATTAGCCGGGTCGATGGTTGGGAAATGACAACTGAGCAGAGGATAGACCTTACCCTCAAGCATGATGGTGCCATGGTCATAATCGACGAAGTTGAACAACTCTCGGTCTTGCATCTTCCATTCCGGATGCTTTTCATAGAGTTGTGCCTCCAGTTTAAACTGCATCACGGCGATTGCCTTATGCATCTGTGCCGTGAGTCGGATGGTCTTTTCATTGAGGTTTTCAGCCTCACCCGAGAGGATGGGGCGGAACTCTGTACATGGATCATCGGCGTAGGCATCCATGGCAAAGGTAGCCAATGGCACCATATTAATACCATATCCTTCCTCGAGCGTCGTGAGATTGGCGTAGCGCAGCGAGATGCGGATGACGCTACAGATGCAGGCATCATTGCCGGCGGCAGCACCCATCCACAGCATGTCGTGGTTGCCCCACGTGATGTCCCAGTGGTGATAGTTCTGGAGCATGTCCATGATCTTGTGCGCACCGGGACCACGGTCATAGATGTCACCGAGGATATGCAACTGGTCAATGGCGAGACGCTGGATGACATTTGCGATGGCAATGATGAAAGCGTCTGCGCGGCCTGTATTGATGATCGTGTCGATGATGACGTTGACGTATGCCGTCTTGTCAGAATCCTCCGTGCGTTCATGGAGCAGTTCCTGAATGATATAAGAGAAGTCCTTGGGCAGCGATTTGCGCACCTTGCTGCGTGTGTATTTGCTGGAAACGTCACGGCAGACAGCTACAAGATGGTGGATGGTGATATGATACCAGTCGTTGAGGTCTTTCTCCGAGGCCTTGACGAGCTCCAACTTCTGCTCGGGATAATAGATGAGCGTACAGAGCTCCCGCTTTTCTGTCTCTCGCAGTGTCGTGCCAAAGAGTTCGCTGACCTTGCGTTTGATGTTGCCCGAAGCGTTTTTCAGCACGTGTTGAAAAGCTTCATATTCTCCGTGAAGGTCTGCCAAGAAATGCTCAGTACCTTTTGGCAAATTAAGGATAGCCTGTAAGTTGATGATCTCTGTACTGGCATCAGCCACAGACGGGAAGGACTGTGCTAACAGTTGTAGGTATCGTACGTCGAGTTTCTTGTTGTCGTTCATACTAGATGATTGATTTAAAATGAAAGTTGTATAGAATGTTTAGGTGATTAATGTCTCATGTTGATGGCATAGCCATCGGGGAGTCGAAGGGTCTTTTGTAGTTTCTTTGTTACTTTTTGCGCAAAGCCCGCGAGCCCCATCGCTTTCATTATGTCTACGACCCGATCCTCGTCCATCGGCGTGAAACGGAGTGTCGTATAGACGTTGGCCAGATGTCGCAGAGGCACATGACCATTTTCAGTCTCATGATGTAGGTTGATCATCTCGATGACCAACTTGCGTTCTCCCACTTCGTTCTTGTCAACGTTTTCGCTGAGCTTGCTGCGGACAAGGATGGAGTGGGAGATCAGTGTGTCGGATGGCAGATCATCTTCTGGGTATTTCCAGGGAAGAGGGTATCTGTCAATATCGTGCACGTTGAGTTCCGGCTTGCTGATACTGAGTCTTTCCAATCCCAGACTGAGATAGTCGTCGACATGCTCATCGGTAGCGTAGATGAGTATCTTGCGCCATTGCTCATTGGTGAGAAGCGGCCATTGCTGGCTTAGTTTCCTGCATTGCTCATGGTCACGGAGCATGAAGTCATCAATACCCAATTGTATCGTGCCGCAGAGCAGGGCATTGCTTTCCTCAGTGATCGAGAAACGTACATTGGAGTCAATGACTTTGCGATAGAGCTTCCCTGTTGCCTGCGCAACGGACTCAAAAGTCACCAGACTGGTGAGAATGGGATTTTTGATCAACACCGTACGGGCATTGAGACGAAGCTGTTGGAAAGAGTGCTCTTCCAGCTTGCCACATACCTGCACGGCACTGGCCTTGGCAATGACTTTTTTCCATTTTAGCCATTCATAGGAGTGCTGATGTTGGGCGTAGACCCAAGGCTGCAGATCGCCCAAGGGAGTGATGACCACTGGGATGTGCAGTCTGTAGGCCTTGTGCAGCAGGTGGAGGACAGAGCGATGCCAAAGGGTGAAGACATGGATAACATCGAAATCACCCAGAAGGGACAAGGTAGACCGGTCGAGTGAATGGAGGCAGGTCACCTCATAGTCCTGGGTCAACAAGTCCTGCAGCTTTGAGACATAAGCCTGTCCCAAAGCATAGTTTGCTGATCCGGAAGGAAGGAAGATGAGGAGATGCTGCTTGTCCATAGATAAATATCCAAAGTTTATTGTTTATGTGTCGTGAAGTCGTAAGGGCTGGCAAACAGATAGCGCATGGCAGTGCCCAAGCGTCTCCAGATTACTGTCAACTCCAATGGTAACACAGCCCACAAGGAGATGGGTTCGCGCAACCGGCTAAAAGCTCGGTGTGCGCCCCATAGGCGGAGTATCACGGTGAGGATGAAAGCGAGACCGGCAGCGCCTGTCATCACCCATTTCTGCGCGAGGACTCCCCATAATGCAATACCCAAGATGGTGCAGGCATTCAGGTGGAGCAGAATCTGATCGGTGAGAAACAGCAGACGGTGGGCAAGGCTTCGGCTAAGATGACGACGGGTCGCCAGATAGAAAAGGCAGTTGCTGCGCCAAGCGCGTTTGGTAGGTGTGTCGTCGGTCATAATCGCTTGTGGATGAGTGACGATTTGCGTCATACCCTTTTCAGCGTATTTGTTGACCAGACAATCATATTCGCCTCTTACCAGGCTTAGTGATCCCTCAAAGCCGTCATTCTGCATGAACTCGTCCTTCTGTATTGCAACCGTATGGCTCAACGTGCGGTAGGCAGTGCCTTTGACGTCTTCACGGAGGAGATAGCAGGCTGCCTGCAGACGGTCAAAGCGCCAGGTCGTCGGTGTCGCGGGCTCAAAATGACCATAGCCGATGACCATTTTCGTGTCAGGCATTGTGCAGGCCTTGCCGATATGTTGTAGCCATTGACGGCTTGACGGTGTCGAATCAGACTCTATGAACACAACCCACTGTGTCTGAGCAGCCTTCACGCCTAAGGTCATGGCCAATCGCTTCCGGCTCATGTAGCGTGAGGAGTTGGGGATGTAGGTGACATAGAGCGACACGTTTGGATAGGCATCGGGAGTTGTCTCCATGCTGTGTTTGAAACGCTTCAAGACGTCCAGCGTGTCGTGTGCGCCAAATTCGGTGACCACGATCACTTGGTATCCGACAGGATAATCCTGCTGTAGGATGTCAGGAAGGTGCTGCTCCAGCTTCTCTGCTTCTTCGTGGGGCGTGAGAATCACTGTCAGCTTAGGGAGAGAAGATGCCTCCTGGTCACTTTCGTTTGCAGGTTTTCCTTCGTTCCCTTCCTGATGTTCTGAAGTCTCAAGAGCTTCTTCTTCGTTTTCCGAAGCATTGTTTTGCTCTGAGTTTGTGTTGTCGTTGCCCTCTTCCGGTCCCTCCACCTCATCGTGTGAGGGCAGGAAACGGAAGAAGGGATTCATGAAAGAGGACAGAACAGCCAGGATGATGACGGCTGCTCCGCAGATGATCGTTGTTGTATCAAAAAATAAAGCAATGTTCATTTTTTATATAAAGTCTTCTGTAATGTAGCCTTTTGGCAAAGGACGGCAGTTGTATTGGCTGGCCATGATCTCGCCGTAGGCACCGGCAGAGCGAAGTGCGATGAGATCTCCACGGTGTGTAGTGTTGAGGTCGACGGCTTTCGCAAAGACATCACTTGATTCGCAGATGGGACCTACGACGTCGTATGTGGCAGCGGGCTCATCGCTTGACAGGTTCTCTATTTTGTGGTAAGCCTGATAGAGTGCCGGTCGGATGAGGTCCGTCATACCGGCATCTACGATGACAAACTGCTTATAAGTACCCTGCTTGACGTAGAGCACTTTGGTGATGAGACTACCCATTTGAGCCACCACGGCACGGCCAAGCTCAAAATGGAGATTCTGTCCCGGGCGCAGACGCAGGTGCGTGGCGTAGGTCTTGAAAAAGTCGTGGAAGTTGGGAATGGGCTGGCGGTTGGGATGATCGTAGCTGACACCCAGTCCGCCGCCTACATTGATATTTGAGACTTTGACGCGATGCTTTTCCAAGAGGTCCTGGAGCTCGTTGATACGATTGCAAAGAGCCTCAAAGTCACCCATGTCGAGAATCTGACTGCCAATGTGAAAGTGGAGGCCGAGAAACTCGATATGCTCCATCTCTTTGATGCGCTCAATGGTCGGAAGCATGTCTTCCATGGCGATACCGAACTTGTTTTCAGCCAGTCCCGTAGTGATGTTGGCATGCGTGTGTGCTCCTACGTTGGGGTTGATGCGCAAGCAGACGCGGGCTGTCGTGTTCTTGGCTGAGGCCAACTCGTTGATCACCTCTAATTCGGGGACACTTTCCACGTTGAAGCAAAAAATACCGGCATCCAATGCCAGGTTGATTTCCCAGTCGCTCTTGCCCACACCAGCAAAGACAATCTTATTGGCGGGGAAGCCTGCTTTCAGACTTGCACGTATCTCACCTCCACTGACGCAGTCGGCACCCAAGCCTGCCTGACTGATGATGTTGAGCACCTTGGGATTGGCATTGGCCTTCACGGCATAGTGCACGTTGAAGTTGTCATGCGACTTACACTCGTCGTTGATCGTGCGCAATGTTTCGCGCAGGAGGGCGGTATCGTAATAATAAAAAGGAGTCGTCACCTCACTGAATTTCTCAATGGGGAAACGACCTTTAGTCAGCTCTCTTTCCATACTTTTCTCTTTCCCTGTGTGAGGAATCCGCGGAGGATCCCTCATATTGTTTGCGTTATTTATTGTTGAACAGTGTGTCGCTGAGGCTTTGCAGCGCTCTCTTCTTGTCGGCCTCACGGATGAGGAACGAGATGTTGTAGTTGCTGCCGCCATAGCTGATCATTCTCACCGGAATATTTTTCATGGCTTCTGTTGCCAGTGTCTCGAAGCCGAGGTTGCTCCAGTCAAGATCACCAACGACACAGATGATGCACATATCGGTGTCAACGGTGACTGTACCATATTTCTTCAACTCGTCAACGATCTCATTCAGATGTGCGTCATTGTCGATGCTCATGGACACGCCGACCTCGGAAGTGGCGATCATGTCGATAGGCGTCTGGTAGCTCTCGAAGATTTCAAAGACCTTGCGCAGGAAGCCGGTGGCCAGCAACATGCGCGACGACTTGATCTTGATGGCGATGATATTGTCTTTGGCGGCGACGGCTTTGATCTTGCCTCTGACGAGGACGTTGTCGATGATGGTTCCCTCAGCGTCAGGGTCGAGAGTGTTCTTCAGTCTTACGGGGATGCCGGCATACTTGGCAGGTTGTACGCAGGTAGGATGCAGAATCTTTGCGCCGAAGTAGGCAAGCTCAGCAGCCTCCTCGAAGTTGAGCTGGTGGATGGCCTCGGTGTGATCCACTACACGCGGGTCGTTGTTGTGCATGCCGTCGATGTCTGTCCAAATCTGTATCTCGTCGGCAGGAAGTACCGAGCCGATGAGAGAGGCTGTGTAGTCAGAGCCTCCACGTTGCAGATTGTCGACCTCGCCATAGGCGTTGCGGCAGACAAAGCCTTGAGTGATATAGATCTGGTGGCCTTGGTTTTTCTCCATCACCTCGTGGAGCTTATCCTTAATATATGGAGTGTCCGGCTCACTGTTCTTGTCTGTGCGCATGAAGTCAAGGGCATTGAGCAGCACTGCGTCGACGCCTTGCTCCTGGAGATAGTTGACAACCATATTGGTCGACATCACCTCACCTTGGGCCACAACAGCCTTCTCCTCGAAGCTGGTGAAAAGGTCTTTGGTGAAAGAGCGCAGATAGTCGAACTCACCCGTAAGGAATTCAGCGGTTTTCTTTTTGAAGGCGTCTGTGTTGTAAAGTTCGTCTACATGCTTCATATATTTCTTCTCAAGGCTGTTGATCACCTCGTTGGCACCATCGGGATTTTTCTTGTAGAGATAGTTACTGATCTCTACGAGAGAGTTTGTGGTGCCGCTCATGGCTGAGAGAACGACAAAGGTGGGCTCGCCTGAAGCGGTGACGAGCTTTGCTACATGTTTCATTCGATCTGGTGATCCGACGGAAGTACCTCCAAATTTTAAAACCTTCATATTGCTTAGTCTTTATGGATTGACGTGTTGTATATTATAATAGGAGTGCCATGCTGCTACACCGTAGCCTCGTCCTCGGTGAGGTCGAGGTTGGAGTATTCTTTGGTGACATCGCTGAGTTGCCCTTCCTTGCATCGGTACACGATACCAGGGAAGCGGTCGAGTAGTGGGATGTTGTGGGTCGACATGACAACAGCCGTGCCTGTGGTGGTGATGTCCTTGAGCAACTTCACGATGTTGCATGCCGTCTCAGGATCGAGATTGCCGGTAGGCTCGTCGGCAATGATGATCTTGGGATGGTTGAGCAGGGCACGTGCGATGGAGACGCGCTGTTGCTCACCGCCAGACAGTTCGTGGGGCATACTCTCTTTTCGGTCGGCCATGCCCACAGCCTCAAGCACCTCGTCGATACGCTGGTCTATCTTCTTTTTGTCTTTCCAGCCCGTGGCCTTGAGCACGAAACGCAGGTTGCGGTAAACGGTCTGGTCATGGAGCAACTGGAAATCCTGAAAGATGATGCCCATCTCCTTGCGGAGAGCAGGCACTTCCTTGCGCTTGAGCACTTTCAGATCACGTCCCAAAACTTGGGCTGTGTCTGTTTCTTTCTGGGGAAGGTCAAGCTCGCAATAAAATGTTTTGAGCAGAGAGCTCTTTCCTGATCCCACCTTTCCTATCAAATAGATAAATTCTCCTTCCTCGGCATGGAAGTCCACGTCGTGGAGGATAAGCTTGTCTTGTTGGTAAATATTTACTTTATGATAATCGATAAGCATGATCAACTGATATATTTTTCAAAGAGACAAATCTGAACGAACAGTACAAAGTACTTTCTATTCGTGAGACTTCTTGATGCGACGGGCCTTGTCCCAGTTAGGGTTATGGCGCTTAGCGAGTTCGTTGGCAAGCGTCTCAATGCGCAGCCCTTTGGCACTCAACAACACAATGAGATGGTAGAGAAGGTCAGCACCCTCATAGACGAGCTGCTCTTCCGTGCCTCCGACAGCTTCGATCACGGTCTCAACGGCTTCCTCGCCGACCTTTTGGGCAATCTTGTTGATGCCTTTGCGGAAGAGGCTCGTCGTATAGCTGTTCTCCGGCATTTCCTCTCTGCGCTTGTTGATGAAGTCCTGCAGTTCGCTGAGAAATTCCACGGGATTGCATTCGTTGGTGTCGCCCCAGCATGTGTCGGTGCCTTTGTGACAGACGGGACCGTCAGGATTGACTTTGATCAGTAACGTGTCATTGTCGCAGTCACTTTGGATAGAAACCAGATGCAGGTAGTTGCCGGATGTCTCGCCTTTGGTCCAAAGGCAGTTGCGTGAACGGCTCCAAAACGTGACCAATTTCGTGTCCATGGTTTTCTGATAGGCTTCCGGATTCATGAAGCCCAGCATGAGCACGTTCTTGGTAGTAGCATCCTGTATAATGGCAGGAACCAGTCCTCCCATTTTCTCAAAGTCTATTTCCATGTTGTCCTTTATTTACGAATGATATGTTGCGTATCTAAATCTGTTTATACTCTCACATTGATGCCCTCGCTCCTGAGGTATTGCTTCAGGTCGGGGATGGTGATCTCACCAAAGTGGAAGACCGAGGCTGCCAACGCGGCATCGGCCTTACCTAGTGTGAAGGCATCACGGAAATGCTCTTTCTTGCCTGCACCGCCGCTGGCGATTACCGGTATCGACACTTCCGACGACAGTTGCGCCAGAGCCTCATTGGCAAAGCCCTGCTTGACACCGTCGTGATCCATGCTGGTGAAGAGAATTTCTCCGCCCCCCCGGTCAGCGACCTCGCGGGCCCAGTCCATGAGGCGTAGGGGTGTGCGCTCCCGTCCGCCTTTGATATAGCAGTGCCAGCCGTCGGCATCATTGCGTGCGTCGATGGCGCACACGCATACCTGCGAGCCGAAACGCTTGGCAATCTCGTCAATGAGTTCGGGGTGACGGATTGCTGCCGAGTTGATGCTGATCTTATCGGCCCCGGCATAGAGCAGACGCTCTACGTCGGCAATGCTTTCTATGCCGCCTCCGACAGTGAAGGGGATATTGATTTCCCGGGCTATCCTCGTGACGAGATCTGTGAAGGTCTTTCGTCCGTCGGAGGTTGCCGTGATGTCGAGATACACCAGTTCGTCAGCACCTTGTCGGCTGTATTCTTTTCCCAGTTCCACAGGATCGCCGGCCTGCCGTAGGTTGACGAAATGTGTGCCTTTGACGGTCTCGCCGTCTTTGACATCGAGGCAGGGTATGATACGTTTTGCTAACATCTTTATCTGTCTTTGGCGTTGATGTATGGTTGTATGTCTGCGGCCGTGATTTTTCCTTCGTACCAAGCTTTACCGAAGACCACGGCGGGCACCTTGGCCTGGTCGAGCGCGGCGATGTCTGCTATGCTGCCCACGCCACCGCTGGCGATGAGCTGCAAATGGGGATAGCGTGCCATGATGTCACGGTAGAGTGCTGTAGAAGGACCTTGCAGTGTGCCGTCACGTGAGATGTCGGTGCAGAGCACCTTGGTGATGCCGGACTCTACCCACAGACGCAGAAAATCCGTCAGACTGACGGAGGAGTCTTCTTTCCAGCCGTTGATGCTGATGCGCCCCTCGTGAGCGTCAGCACCGAGGATGATGCGGTCGGCACCAAAGTGCTCGATCCATTTCTCCACTTCTTCAGGGTGGGTGACAGCGATGCTGCCTGCGGTGACCATGGAGGCTCCTGCCTGAAAGGCGCGGTCGAGGTCTTCGTTACTCTTCACGCCCCCGCCAAAGTCTACGATGAGGCTGGTGGAGTGGGTGATGGCTGAAAGTACGTCTACGTTGACGACATGTTTGGATTTGGCGCCATCGAGGTCCACGACGTGCAAGCGCCGGAAGCCAAGCGATTCAAACTGCTTGGCCTGGTCCACGGGATCGTCGTTGTAGGTGGCCATCTGTTGGTAATCACCGCGGGTGAGACGCACGCATTTGCCGTCGATGATGTCTATGGCTGGAATGAGTTCTATGTTGTGCATGGCTGATCCTGATTAATCTTTTATTTCCAAGAAGTTGCGTAGAATAGTCTCTCCCACTGGTCCACTCTTTTCAGGGTGGAATTGTGTAGCCCAAAAGTTATCCTTATGGATGGCAGCGGAGTAGGGGAGAATATAGTTGGCTTGGGCGATCGTGTCTTCGCATGCAGGTACATAATAGCTATGTACGAAATAGGTATAATCGCCCTCGTGGAGTCCTTTGAATAGCGGAGATTTCAGATGGGTGAGCTCATTCCATCCCATCGCAGGCACTTTTTCGTCATGCTGGTGTGGGACGAATTTCTTCACATCCACGTCAAAGATGCCCAGACAGGGAGTGTCGCCCTCTTCAGAATGGCGGCACAGCAACTGCTGTCCTACGCAGATGCCCAGCACGGGTTGGCGTAGTCCTGTGATGATTTTGTCGAGTCCATGCTGGCGCAAATAGTCCATGGCCGTTTTGGC
Source organism: uncultured Prevotella sp. (assembly GCA_900317685.1). Taxonomy (GTDB): domain Bacteria; phylum Bacteroidota; class Bacteroidia; order Bacteroidales; family Bacteroidaceae; genus Prevotella. Next base: position 10,548 of record ONHQ01000027.1, on the reverse strand, counting down.
ATTGCCTTGCCCTGGGAAAAGGACACGGTCCGCCTTCTGTAGCTGTTCTGCCTCGTCGGTGATCTGTGGGGTGATACCTAACCGTTTGAGGGCGTTTACCACTGAAAACATGTTGCCCGCATTGTATTTTACGATCGCTATTTCCATAATTGCTGCAAATTTACGTTATTTTGGCTACAATCATGCAAGAATGCAAGAAAAACAGACCCTTGGCTAACGATTTTCTTTGTTTTACACCTTAAAACAGGCCAGATACGTCTATTTCAACCGCATCTGCAAGTGTCCGGTATAGCTGACGGTCAACAGCACTTCATAGCTGCTCATGCTGTCGGGAATGACCAACACGGCAACGTAGTGAACGCCATTCTTGTCGATAGAGTCGAAGATCAGATCACTGAGGATAGCCTGACTCAGAAAGTCATTGGGAACGATGTGCTTGAATTGCTGCTTACGGAAGTCACCGGAGAAGAGTTTTGTAGCACCATGATAGACATTGAGGTTGACGATGTTGTCGTAATAGACATTGTCCACCTCCACGCCTTCGTCGTTGTATGATGCTTTGACAACCTTATAGGTAGTAGGGTTGACGGTGACATAGCAGTGGTAGCCGACATTGTTGTAACTGACGATGGTGTCGCGCTTGATGAGCTGGTTTTGGTTGACAGCCTTTGGCTTTTGGTGCGTAAACTGTACGGCATCATCCGGATCGTCACTTTTTTCGAGTTTCACTTCGTCGCCGTTTTGGTTTTTGAAGATAAACAGGTGAGCAGTCTGCTTGATGATGGGGTACTTGATGTCCTCTGCACCATGCAGGACGAGCGTGTCCTCAATGATCTGGAACCTCACGGGCTGGCTGGTCGTGTCGGGATAGAAGATTGAGTCGCCTTGGGCTTCGAAGGCGACACTCTCCTCATCTTCGTTCACCCATATACCTTGTAGCATCTTCTTGGCTGCGAGGTCTTCTTGCGGAGCTGAAACTTGTTTGGCCCGATCACGGCATCCGCCAATACTCATTGCCAATGCAGAGAGTAAACATATCAGCAGAAAGAAATGCTTTTTCATAGACTACATATTATATATAGGTGTGTCACGATACCTTGTTGACAAATGATGAAGGACTATTGTCCAATGCAGTGATATTCGATTCCGGCCTGGCCAAGTTCCTTGGCATCAAAGATGTTTCGGCCGTCAATGACCAGTGGCCGTCGCATGGCGTGGGCGATGACATTCCAGTTGGGCAGGCGGAACTCTTTCCACTCGGTAAGCAAGAGCAGCGCGTCGGCCTGGTCGATGGCGTCGTACATGTCGTGGCAATAGACGACGGCATCACCGACACGACGTTTGCACTCGTCCATCGCTACGGGATCGTAAGCGCGGATCGTGCAACCGGCGTCCTTCAACAGCTTGATGATAACCAGGGCAGTGGACTCGCGCATGTCGTCGGTTTCGGGTTTGAAGGCCAGTCCCCACAGGGCAATGGTCTTGCCTTTGAGGTTCTCCGTGCCGTAGGCTTTCTGGAGTTTTTTGAAGAGCACAGTCTTCTGATGTTCATTGACGTGCTCCACAGCTTTGAGCACTTCCATAGAATAACCGTTGTCGTCGGCAGTCTTGATGAGTGCCTTCACATCTTTGGGGAAGCACGAGCCGCCATAACCGCAGCCGGCATAAAGAAATTTGCGGCCGATACGGGTGTCGCTGCCGATGCCCTGTCTGACCATGTTGATGTCGGCATGCACCAGCTCACAGAGGTTGGCCATGTCGTTCATAAACGAGATGCGGGTAGCGAGCATTGAGTTGGCAGCATATTTGGTCATCTCGGCACTGGGTATGTCCATGAAGATTACCCGGAAGTTGTTGATCAGGAAAGGCTTGTAGAGTCGTGTGAGAATCTCTTTAGCCCGCTCTGACTCCACGCCGATGACCACGCGGTCGGGACTCATGAAGTCCTTAATGGCGTTGCCCTCTTTGAGAAATTCCGGGTTACTGGCTACGTCGAAGTCCACCTTCGCACCCCGCTTGTCCAGTTCCTCCTGGATAGTGTCCTTGACTTTCTTGGCGGTGCCTACTGGCACTGTGCTCTTGGTGACAACGACGGCATATCTATTGAGGCTCTGTCCTATGGTCTTGGCTACCTGCAACACATAGGTCAAGTCGGCCGAGCCATCCTCGTCGGGTGGTGTGCCTACTGCCGTGAAGATGATCTCCTGGTCGTTGACAATGGAAGCCAGGTCGGTTGTGAACTTCAATCGGCCTGCCTTGACATTTTTCTGAACCAACTCTACGAGACCTGGCTCATAGATAGGTATATCGTTGTTTTGGAGACGCTGGATCTTCTCTGCATTGGTGTCTACACAGGTGACAATGGCTCCTGTGTCGGCAAAGCATGTGCCACTGACGAGTCCTACGTATCCGGTTCCAACTATTGCTATGTTCATTTCTTACGTGTAAAGCTAAGTTTGCGCTATGAGGCTATTACTCAAAGAAGTCAGCGTCTTTAAAGTCTTTACCTTCCAAATCCTTAGGGCTGGTGACAACATCTTTCTGGTCGATAGGCCAGTTGATGCCAATCTGTGGATCGTTCCAGCGGATGCTTGCCTCGTGGGCGGGAGCGTAGATGTTGTCGACTTTATACGTGAAGACAGCCTCTGGACTCAGTACCAGGAAGCCATGGGCAAAGCCGCGCGGAATGAAAAGTTGGCGCTTGTTGTCCTCGGACAACTCGACCATGACATGCTTGCCAAAAGTCGGTGAGGACTTACGAAGATCGACGGCCACGTCAAGCACCTTGCCTTTGATAACTCTGACCAGCTTTGCCTGAGAGTATTCACCCTTTTGGTAATGCAAGCCACGCAATACGCCGTAAGAAGACTTTGACTCATTGTCCTGGATGAAATCCACCTTGCCCACATGAGCCTCAAAGTCACTCTTTTTCCATGCCTCGAAGAAATATCCGCGGTTATCGTTAAATACTTTTGGAGTCAATATCCAAACCCCTTTGATACTTGTCTCTTCGTATTCCATATTGTCTTTCGTAATATTTTGCCACAAAGATAACAAATTCATTTGAATAATTCGCAGAGTTGTCTAAAAAAAATATCTGGTCTGATTTTTACTATGCTATTTTTTGGAGATTATGCCCTTTTTTCTTAATTTTGCAAGCGTGATAGAATTAAGTAGACATATAGAAATATTGCTTTTGGACAATGATTGTGTCATAGTCCCCGGCTTCGGCGGGTTTATGGCGCACTATGTCAGCGCAATATATGACCAGACCGACGGCACCTTCCTGCCGCCAAAGCGCACGGTGGGCTTCAATCCAAAGCTCACCATCAATGACTCATTGCTTACCCAGTCTTATGTCGAAGCTTATGATATCAGCTATCCCGATGCCTGCAAACGCATAGAGGAGGAAGTGCGCGAACTGAAAGGGCATCTTGAGAATGAAGGCTTTTACGAGTTGACAGATATTGGAACTCTCCGGGTCAACAGTGATGGTCATTATGAGTTCTCGCCCTGTGAGGCAGGTATTCTCACTCCTTCGCTCTATGGATTAGGCTCGTTTGAGATGAAGGCACTCGCGCCCGCTGCAAAAGAGACGGAAGAAGGCGACACTGCCACGATGCCGGCTGCTGCGATGCCGGAGATTCAGAGTGCTGACGGTGAGGAGAGGCTTGGAGGCAAGCGTGTCAAGCAAGACGCACGGCTCATAGCTTTGTGGCGCAACGTTGCGGTGGCCTGCATTGCTCTCATTGTCTTTTTGCTCTTGCCGACACGGCTGAGCAATGGCCAGGGAGTTATCGAGAGCCGGGTCAACACCGATCTGCTCCAACCCGTCTTGCCGCAGCAGAAGACATTCGGTGAAAAGTCGGTTGGTGAGACAGTCAAGAATGCCAATGTGAAGGCTTTGATCCAAAAAGCCAAGCAAGACAGTGCAGCGCAGAAAGCCAAGGCAGAACAAACTGTCGAGGCAGGCTATACGATTGTTCTGGCCAGTCAGGTCAGCAGGGTCAATGCTGAGGCTTATGTGCAGAAACTCCATAAAAGAGGTTTGGACAGTGCAAAGGTGTTGGTGCTCAGAGGCCGCAGAAAAGTGGTCTATGGGATGTATCCCTCTGCACGTGAGGCTCAAAAGATTCGAAACAAGCTTGCCAACTATGACGAGTTTGCTCAGGGTTGGGTGATGGAAGTGAAACAGTAATGATCCATTAAACCATGAAAAAGATTCGTTGCCCTAAATGTGGAAATACCATCTTCTTCGATGAGAGTGAAGTTGATGAGAACGGAACGTTTGTGATTGTCTGCCCTGAATGTGGAAAGAAAGTTGGAGTCAGATTGAAGGTCCCGAAGAAATCTGTTGCTCAGGCTTCGCAGGCAAAGAAAGAGGATCAGACAGCCTCTGATGCTGTTGCCTCGCCAACAGTTGGAGAACAACCATCAGAGAACTTTGGAAAATTGGTTGTGATAGAGAACCGCTTCCATTATAAACAGGAGTTCCCTTTACATCTTGGCGACAACGTCATCGGCAGGGCTTCCCGTAGCTCTCATGTCGACTGTGCAATTGCCACGGACGATCCCAGTATGGATATGACACATTGTGTCGTGAATGTGTCGCGTGACCGCAATGGACGATTGAAATTCATCCTTCGGGACGGCCCAAGCAATACCGGCACTTTTGTTGGCAACGAGTTGCTGGGCGACCATGAGCGTCGGGTGATAGAAGATGGTACATTGTTTACCCTTGGTGCCACCTCGATCATCTTGTCATTGGAATAGAATATGATATACTACAATTCCAAACTGCCATGTGGTTTGGTGTTTGTAGCAAAAAAAACAAAGCAGCACTCCCTATGTCTGAGAGTGCTGCTTTTTCTTTGTTTATTTGTCGTTTGCTTCTTTCATCTCACCTTCGATGTAGAGTCTTGTCATCTCAGGTACACCATTAGTGCGGATGGTGATGGCTTTCTTGAAATGGCCGGGGAACTTGCCCTTGCCATTATAGGTCACCGTGATCACGCCTTTCTCTCCCGGCTTGATCGGAGCCTTGGTGTAGGAAGGAACCGTGCAGCCGCAACTGGCCAGTGCTTGGTTGATGACCAAAGGTTTGTCACCCACATTGGTGAAAGTGAATGTGCATTTCTGCACGGGCTGGCTCTCGGAGAATGTTCCAAAGTTATACGTAACCTTGTCAAACTTGATCTGAGCCTGTGCAAAGGCCTGTCCTATGCAACAGAACAGGAGCATTGCGAACAATAAAACTTTCTTTTTCATCTTATGATACTTTTTTGTTTTCTATCTGTTATACTCCTATTATATATATAAGGAGTGTATTTTCGTTTTATTGGTTTGTTGATGGGCAGGTATCACACCCGCCTACATTATTTAAGACTTACAAAAATAGAAAATGTTTCTGACAGATGCTTCTTTTTATTATACATTTAACAGAATTAAGCGATTATTAAAACTAAGTTAGGACAAAAATAGTTGTTTATCTCAATAAATCCACGTATATTTGCAGCAATAATACCTCAAACCTATAAGTATTCATCTTAAAGCATTTAGTTATGACGAAGGAAACGGAACAGAATGTCGTTACTGGTCACTTGGACAAGAAAAAGCTGATCTGGTTCTTGATCACTGCACTGGTAACGCTGATTATTTGGAATCTGCCAAGCGCCTGCTTTGGTATTGCTGGGCTTACTGTGGTACAGCAGAGAGTGATTGCCATCTTTGTGATGGCAGTGATGTTGTGGATTACGGAGGCGATACCCGCGTGGGCGACGTCCATTGCAATCATCTTTGTATTATTATTCTGTGTGAGTAATTCCTCGTTCAATTTCTTGCAAGGCAATGAGGGACAGTATGGTCAGCTATTGGACTCGGTGGGTATCATGGCCTGCTTTGCCGATCCTACGATCATCCTCTTCCTCGGTGGTTTCATCCTTGCCATCGCTGCCACGAAGTCGGGACTCGACGTGTGGATGGCAAAGACGCTCATCAAGCCATTTGGCAAGAAGAGTGAGAATGTCTTGTTGGGCTTCCTGCTCATCACCGGCGTCTTCTCCATGTTCATTTCCAATACGGCCACGGCCGCTATGATGCTAACCTTCCTCACGCCTGTCTTCAAGGCTCTGCCTGCCAATGGCAAGGGACGCATCGCCTTGACAATGTCAATCCCTATCGGTGCCAACCTCGGAGGTATGGGTACACCGATCGGCACCCCGCCAAATGCCTTTGCCTATAAAGTGCTCAATGATCCTGCCGGACTGAATATGCAGATCGGTTTCGGACAGTGGATGATGATCATGGGACCACTGGTCATCGTGCTTCTCTTGATCGCATGGGTCGTGTTGAAGAAGTTCTTCCCCTTCACTCAGAAAACGATCGAGTTGAATATCCAAGGCGACATGAGTCATAATTGGCGTACTGCTGTTGTAGGTATCACTTTTGCCATAACCATCTTGTTGTGGATTATGGGTAAGTATGTCGGAGTGAACTCTAACACGGTGGCTATGCTGCCTATTGCTGTCTTTGCCATCACAGGTGTCATCACTGCCAAAGACCTGCAAAAGATCGACTGGGGTGTCATTTGGATGGTGGCTGGCGGATTCGCCCTTGGACTGGCACTCAATGGCACGGGATTGGCCAAGGTGGCCATCCAGGCAATACCATTCGGCGAATGGAGCCCTATTGTGATCCTGATCATCGCCGGTTTGGTTTGCTACTTCCTTTCCAACTTCATCTCCAATACGGCGACGGCCGCTCTGATGATCCCTATCCTTACGGTGGTTTGCGAGGGTATGGGTGATAAGCTGAGTGTCATCGGCGGTACGTCCACGATGCTGATCGGTATCGCAGTGGCAGCATCTGCCGCAATGACCTTGCCGATCTCTACGCCTCCAAATGCCATCGCTTACTCTACGGGCTTGATCGATCAGAAGGATATGGCCAAGACGGGTATTGTCGTCGGCTTCCTGACCTTGATCATTGGCTTCACCCTCCTGGTCGTTGTGGGTAAGGCTGGCATATTCTGACGAAGCATTTTCGTTTGACATATATTCTCTATCAGGGCACCTCAATAGGGGGTGCCCTGAATTGTTCTTAGCTTTATGCTGGCGAGATAATGTATCCCTTATATATAATAAGGTGTCTGTTCGCTCGTTATCAATTCATATAGGCGTCACAGAAATGGAGGCGCAGTGATCATTAATCAATTCAGACATGTTAGACAGTAAACAGATCAAAACCCTTCAGCAGTGTAAGTTGTTCGCGGGCTTTTCCGAGACCGAGATCATGGAGCTCTTCGCCGGCGTCAGCTACAAGCTCATAGCTTTCAGTAAAAACGAGATCTATTCGCTTGCCGGCATGCCTTACCGGCATGTGGACATCGTATTGGCCGGTACGATGGTATGTCGAATGTCTTCTGTAGGCGGAAAGCAGATAGAGGTAAGTCGCCTTCGGGCCGGTCATCTCATCGCACCTGCCTTCATCTTCTCTTCCAACAATCTCATGCCTGTGAGCGTGGAGACCGTGGAGTCCTGCTCGATACTTCGCATTGACAAGGTGGACTTTGCAAGGGGAATCGATGGAAACAGCCGGCTGTGTATGAACTTCATCCGTACGCTGTCTGACATCAACGTGTTCCTGACCCACAAAATCAACGTGCTATCGCTGATGACAGTCAGAGAAAAAGTAGGGTACCTGTTGATCAAGAGGGCGAAAGAACAAAACTCTCGCGTCATCCAGCTCTATCGCAGCCGACAACAGATTGCCGACAGCTTCGGCATCCAAAAGTACTCTTTGCAGCGTGTGCTAGCCGATTTCGAAAAAGAGGGTGCCATCGAGATCGATGGACGGAGCATCAAGATTCTGGACAGCAACAAGCTGAAGTGATTGTTTTTAACGTTATTTGTCCACGAAAGGGCACAATTGTTACCTTCTATACTTGAGAGATTGTGCTATCTTTGTGGCGTAAAAATAAGATTGATCATGGGTGAATTAAAAGTCAAAAGAGTCTATCTGCCTGCCGATGAGCAGGATGGCTACCGGGTGCTGATTGACAGATTGTGGCCGCGTGGCCTCTCTAAGGATAAAGCCGACATCGACGAGTGGGACAAGCAGCTAGCACCGTCTACCGAACTGAGGAAATGGTTTGGACATCAGCCCGAACTTTTTCCTGCCTTCACGGAAAAGTATATTGGGGAACTTGAGCATAACGATGAGGCCCAGGGCTTTGTGGATAAGTGCAAGACACTCTTGTCGCAAGGCAATGTGACGCTGCTCTTCGGTGCAAAAGATGAAACGCACAACCAGGCTGTGGTCTTGAAAAAGTGGATGGAGACAAAGTTGTAGTGTTAATTTATTAAAATTGTCAAAGAAGGATAATCATCCTTTACCATCTTTTTATTACCTTTGTAGTCGCAATTGGAAGATTGGCAGAGTGACCGAATGCGCTGGACTCGAAATCCGGTATACCCCTTTCGGGTATCGGGGGTTTGAATCCCTCATCTTCCGCAAAGCATGAAAAGAGAGGCTCTCTGAGAGCTTCTCTTTTTTGTTAAGCGTGATTTTTATTATAGTTTATTATAAGGTAATGTTGTCAGTCTTTTCGTGCCGACGCAACCTTATTTGTCGTTATAATGTTCTTCTACTTGGATAACAAGAACTGTTACTTCTTCCTCCCTTATGTCGTAAATGATTCTGTCATGAGCAGAGATATGTCTTGACCATCTGATGCTGTTGCCGCCAATGAGTGGCTCAGGATGCCCCTTCCCTATCTTAGGATGCAACATTAATTCTTCTAAGAGCTCAGAATACTTTTTGAAAAGCTGTGGTCTGGACTTCTTCAACTTCTTGAGTACTTTTGCTACTTCCTTTGTAAATTCTATGTTATAGCTCATAAGGAATCTAGAAAAGAATGGAGTTCTTCAATTGTATTACATTTTATCGTATTGCCATTTTTGTGGTCTTGCTCAGCTTTGGCGGCAAGCGCTGTAAGAGACGCAGCTTGCTTGTAGTCTTCAACCTCTTTGTCGGTTTCTGCGATAGGTTTTAGTTCTGTATATCCTTTCTTAGATGAAAGAATCACTCTCTCACCTTTATGAGCCATATCAATGTACTTACTTTGATTAGCTCTGAATTGTCTTCCTGTGATTATAGTCATCGTTTATCTCCTTCTTTTTTGCAAATATAGCCTTTTAATTTGAGTTACGCAAGGATTCATGGGTTAAATCTACAGTGATGTTCCTATAATTCTGATACCTTCTCGCTGGTTGTGTGGGTTCTTTCTACCTGTATTTGTAACAGAAAAGACAGACTTTGTTATCTATGCGATGGTGATTTATATTGACAAAAGTATGCTCGCCTCAACTTGCAATCTAGAGATGTAAAAATGGGATTTTTGACTTTTCAAACTCGTTTTTGCCTTGTCGCAGGATCAAAAAGGTGGGTTTTCGTTGTCATCTCAGCAGTTTTTCGCTATCATCTCAGCGGTTTCTCTTCATCAAAAAGGCTTTCTGACCGAAAATTCTCTAGAGAATTTTAGATCAGAAAGCCTTTTTGCTAGTGATAGAAAAGAGGCCTTTTTGTAACACGTTGATTATTAGAGGAATGCAAAATGTGCGATTTTTCGCAAAAATCAGAGCGAGACAGGTCTTCGTCGAAAAGAATCGATTCTCGTGGCCGCAAAAATGTCAGTTTATAAGACAAAGTGGATATACGAAGCGGGGCGGCTGCTGATATTGAAGACAGGAAGACCTAAAGTATATATTGGGCTGTGTTGGTGTTAAGATGATAGGTATAAAGAAGGTATTCCTGTGCATAATGTTTCATTTTTAACAGAGAAATCTCTCACTCTACTAATCTTTGTGAGATAAATCTAATATTTCTGTAGGATATTAGAGGGGGATACAGACAATAAAGTTTTTGGTACGTGCTGACAAGCAGGCAATTGTCAAAACGTATAATTTTACAAGCGATGTAAATCAAGTTCTTAATACCATTATTAACCAATCGTTTTATTCATTCATTTTTATGAAACACTTTCTATTATCCCTGACCATGGCAGTGATGCCGATGGGAGCGTTTGCCCAGTTTGGCGTGGTAGCGCCACTTCACGTCAGTGGCAAGCAGCTGGTCGACCAAGGAGGACACACCGTTGTGCTTCATGGCGTGATGGACACCCCTAATCCCTATTTCAATCGCTATCGATGGGGATCAGCCTGCAACGACGGCACTGTGGCTTCGTGCATCAACTACTTCGACAAGGTTTTCGGAGCTCTTCAAAACCCTGCCAAGGGTACGTATTGCAACATTTTCCGACTGCATCTCGACCCTTGCTGGACCAACAATGGGCATGCAAGCGGAGAAGCTGACATCTCGAAATTCAGTGCCGACCGCCTGCGCAAGTACCTGCAGACGCTCTATTGGCCTATTGCTCAGAAGGCGTTGAACCGGGGCACCGGATTTTTCTGTGGACGAGCCCTGACAATCGCTAACCTTAAAACTTGCGTGAGACGGTACATACTTTCGCCGAAAGATAGTACCTTTGCA
>ONHQ01000046.1 GCA_900317685.1 uncultured Prevotella sp. | reverse complement strand
ATTTGTGGTGAATACAAATATATAACGGAACTAGGCTTCTTTTTGTTTTGGGAAACTATTGAAAACATGCCTTACCAACGAGAAAAGCGGAAGAACCATATTTTGCAAGCGATATTTTGTTACCATTATCATGAAAGTGCCATCCTATGAATAAAGCAGGCTAGAGAATTTTGCGAGAAATCAGTGTTTTTACAAAGCCACAAAAGAGATAGAAATATAACAGTCTGATTATCTGTTACTTACTAAAACATGCTTATTTTAGCGAAAATCGGAGCAAGACAGGTCTTCGTCGAAAAGAATCGATTCTCAGAGGCGGAAAATTATCACTTTACAAGACAAAATTAACGAAAAGGCTAAAGGGCATAGTTTTGTCATTCTTCCAAGGCCACAAAGATCTGTGAGAATCTGTGAGATCTGTGTGACACGCTCACACGATTCTCTTTTTAATAACGCTCCACTTTGTGGAATAAAAAATATAACCGAATATAAAGAATATGTATTCTCGATATTCGTTAATATTCTTGATGACATCGAAGATGGCGCGTTATTAGCACAAATATTTGCATTTTATCGTCACAAATAGCGGTTATTTCAAATATTTTATGTAAGTTTGCCATATAAATAATCAAGTCACCATGAAACGATACCTTTTCTCTGACAAAGCAACTGCCTGCCGACAGTTAGCCTGGGCATTGCTGTTGCTCTGCCTCTTTCCTTTCACAGCCTCCGCCCAGCAACAAGACAAGTTGCTCACGCTCCTTCGTGACCGTTTGAATTACAACTTCGCACAACTGCAGAAACAGACGGTGAAGCCCTATTTCATGAGCTATCGTGTTGAAGACAACGCCACGCGCACCATCACCAGCACCTTTGGCGTACTGAACGGCAACAACGCCAGTCACGTGCGCTCGTTTATCCCACAGGTGCGTGTGGGATCCATGGCACTTGACAACTACAAGGACGATACCGACGGTGGACGCCGGCAAGGAGCCACACTGCCCTTTGACGACAACGCCACCGACGGCATCACCACCAACTTCTGGCAAGCCACGATGGCCGCTTACGACGGTGCTGTAGAGGCCTATGAGGACGCAAAGAGCAAGGCCGCCACGTCAGCCGCTGACGAGGATAAGTCGCCCTGCTTCTCCAAAGCACCGGCCGAGCACTACTACGAAGAGCCGCTCAACGCCGCCGCTGTCAAGCTCGACGACCAGCAATGGGTCAAACGGCTCAACACCGTGAGTGCCGTGTTCAAGGCTGATCCTACCCTTCAGAACGGCACAGCGGCACTGATCTATGAGGTCAACCGCTCCTATCTCGTCAACACCGACGGCACCGAGGTGGTGCAGAACCGGCGCACGGCACGTGTCCTCATCATCGCTCAGGCCATGGCCGACGACGGCATGATGCTGCCGGTGATGCAGGATTTCTTTGCTTTCAACCCCGACTCGCTGCCCTCCGAGGAGCGTCTCGTCGCCGCGGCGCAAGACCTGCTCAAACGTATACAAGCTCTGAAGGCCGCTCCCGTCGCCAATCCCTACACCGGTCCTGCCATCCTCTCTGGGCCTGCTGCCGGCGTCTTCTTCCATGAGATCTTCGGTCACCGCCTCGAAGGCCACCGCCTCAAGAAAGGCGGCGAGACCTTCAAGGACATGGTCGGCAAGCAAGTACTGCCCACCACTTTCAACGTCTATTGCGATCCTACGCTGCGCCACTATGCCGGCGTGGACATGAACGGCAGCTACCGCTACGACGACGAGGGCGTGAAGGCCCGCCGCGTCGACAATGTCGTGAACGGTGTGCTGCGCTCCTTCCTCATGAGCCGCAAGCCCATCGACGGTTTCCCCGAGAGCAACGGCCACGGACGTGCTGACCTGAAAAACGATGCTGTCAGCCGGCAGTCCAACCTCATCGTGGAGACCACCAAGCCCTATACCGACGCCCAGCTGCGCGCCATGCTCATCCGCGAGGCCAAGCGTCAGGGCAAGCCCTACGGCTATTTCTTCCGCACGGTGACGAGCGGCTACACGATGACGGGCGAAGGCGGAAGCATCAACTCGTTCAATGTCACGCCCGTAGAGGTCTACCGCGTCTTTGTCGACGGCAAGCCCGACGAACTCGTGCGTGGCGTGAGCCTCATCGGCACCCCGCTGTCGATGTTCTCCCATATTCAGGCAGCAGGCGACCGCCCCGCCGTGTTCACCGGCAGCTGTGGCGCTGAGTCGGGATGGGTGCCCGTGACAGCCTGCGCGCCCGCCGTCTTTGTCAGTCAGATAGAGACCCAGCGTGCGCAGAAGAGCGACTTCGTGCCGCCGATCCTCCAAGCACCTATATATAATAAGGAGTACCAGCCGCTTTCCAATGCCGTCGGCAAGGAGGTCGACAACGTGATCTTCACCGCCATGAGCGATGAGATGAAGCGGTCGATGGACAGCCTGCAACTCGAGGACGCTCCCAAACCGTTTTATCTCGACATGATGGCTACGCGCTCACGCGGTTTCGACATCACCGGCGAGCTGGGCGGCATCTCCAAGAGCGACCAGACGCCTTGGCACACCTATCTGTCCACACATCTGCTCCTCGGCAACTACAAGAGCACCAACGAACTCCCGGGAGAAGAAAACTTTTTGGGACTCAACAATGGCGAGCAGGTCGACTACAACGACATCCGCCACTTCTTCTGGCAACTCAACGATGCCGCCTATAAGCAGGCTGTAGTCTTGCAGGCACAGAAGTCTTCTTACCTCAAACAGAATCCTCCCTCGCTCGATATGTCCAAGCTCCCCAACCTGCAGCCGATGAAGCCTGCCACACAGATCGTCGACGACAACTCCGGCTTCGACATCGACATGCCGCGGCTGGAGCAGACCGCCAAACGTCTTTCCGCTGTCTTTGAGCACTACCCCAAGCTCTACTACACCACGGTGAAGATCAGCGGTGAGCAGATGGTCTCTTACCGGCTGACATCGGAAAACGTGAAGATCAAACAGCCTCACAACCGCGTGATCATCACCGCCGAGGCTTACTTCCGCGATGCCGACCAGGTGGAGCAAAGCGATGACTACACCTTCGCCTATGAGAGCACTGCCGAGATTCCGACCGACGACGTGCTGGAGGCTCAGGTGCGCGCCTTTGCCGACAGCTGCATGACGCTCTGCCAGGCTCCCGCCATGCCGAAATACTACAAGGGTCCGGCCCTCTATGTCGACGGTGCTGCCATGAATGCCCTCGTCGACAACCGGCTGATCTCAGAACCTTCCTACGAAGAGGATGCCAACGACATCGGGCAGAGAATCGGCGAACCCTTCATCAGCAAGATGATCTCTGTCGTCAACCGCAACGACCTGAAGACCTACGACGGACAGCCGGTCTATGGGCAGACAGCGGCAGACGCTGACGGTGTCACGCCTGCTCCACAGCTGACGCTCATCGACCACGGCGTGCTGAAGGCAAAGCTCAATGGCGCCGTGCCCACACTGTTCGCTCCCACTACCACGGGCAGTGCACGTTTCTTCAACGATCCCGACAAGCCGAACATCGGCAGTGGCTTCAGCACCCTGCAGATACAGGCGACGTCTACCACACCGGAGAAAAACATGCTGAAGCTGCTCATCAAACAGGCCAAGAAAGAAAAACTGCCCTTCGCCTACATCGTGGCGTTGCCGCTGCGCCAGTCTGCCGCACGGCTCTATCAGGTCGACGTGAAAACAGGAGCCATGAAACTGATGAAGACCGACCAGAACGCGACACCGTCAGACGACGAACTGATGAACATCCTCGCTGTCTCGAACAAAGAGGATCTCTTCAACGTCATCAACCCCTATACGTTCACCATCATCTATCCCCACAGCTTCCTGCTCAACGAGATCGAGCTCAACAAGGCTACCATGGAGGTGCAGAAAGAGTTCGAGATTCCGTATCCGGTGGGTCAGTGATAAGTGTCGGATGCAGAAGGATGCGTGTTGCGTGTGGAATGTAGAACGTAGAAAAGAGTAAAACGAAATCATATAAGATACAGATGAGAAAGATTTTCATTGCCATGCTGCTCGTGCTCACAATGCCGGCCATGGCGCAAAGAGCAAAGGAGGAAATCAAAGCCGACCGTAATCTCGCTGCCAGCAACTATCTGGCCTACCCCGGACCCAAGCAGAAGCTGACCAAGGCTCCGGAAGGCTACTCTCCTTATTATATCAGCCACTACGGCCGCCACGGTTCCCGCTATCTCATCAACCCGGCTCAATACAGCGACGCGGTGGACATCCTTGCCAAAGCCGACAGCCTTGGCAAGCTCTCACCACGCGGCCACGACGTGCTGAACAAGGTCAGAATGCTTGCCGCCGAGGCGCAGGGACGCTTGGGCGAGCTCACTCCCTTAGGTGCGGAACAGCACCGCGGCATCGCCCACCGTATGTATATGCGCTTCCCGCAGGTCTTCAACGGCAACGTGCATGTCGATGCCCGCTCTACCGTTGTCATCCGATGCATCCTCTCCATGGAGAATGAACTCATGGAACTGGCACGCCTCAACCCGCGGCTCGTCATCACCAGCGATGCCAGCGCGCACGACATGTACTACATGAACGATGAACACGGCAAATACAACAAGCTGCGCGACACGCCGGAGGCCCGCCAGGCACTCGCCGACTTCAACAAGAACCATGAGAACTACAGTCATCTGATGGGACTGCTCTTCAACGACACGGCCTACGCCCACACCGTTGACGCCAACAAACTCGGGCAACGTCTCTTCGACCTGGCCGCCAACATCCAGAGCACAGAACTCAGACATAAGTTCAGCCTCTGGCCGATCTTCACCGACAAGGAGGTCTATGACTCCTGGCAACGCAAAAATGCCATGTGGTATATGTACTATGGTCCCTCACGCCAGGCTCACAGCTATGGACTGCTCACGCAGGCCAACCTGCTGAACAACATCATCGCGACGGCAGACAGCTGCCTGCTCCTCCAGCATCCGGGAGCTACCATGCGCTTTGCCCATGAGTCGGATGTCATGCCGCTGGTGTGTCTGCTCAACCTCAACCACTACGGCGAGACCATCGACGACCTGGAGCAGCTCGATGACCGTGGATGGAACAACTACGACATCTATCCCATGGCCTGCAACGTGCAGTTCATCTTCTACAAGCCCAGCACGGCCACTGATCTCACCAAGGCCGACATCCTCGTGAAGGTACTGCTCAACGAGAACGAGGCTACCCTGCCCGTTTCCACCGACAAGGCACCTTACTATCACTGGAAAGACGTGCGCGCGTATCTGCTCCAGCGGTTGGAACAGCTGAAATAAAGACGTGCTTCCCTTTCCCTGGTTTCGTCACTACTTTGAGAAAGTTCTATAACTCCTTGCTATTCGATAACAGCGTACTTCAATGTGGAAGTTCTGAAGTGCTCTCACGCTCTGACAATATATTGTCTCTATGACGGAAACAAAAAAAGCCCTTCCCCGGCATCTCCTGTTAAGGAAAAAGCCAGGGAAGGGCTTGAATGTAAAAGGGATTACGGCTCTGTTTATTTATGAGTCTTATAGTATTTCACGGCAGCCTCGACGTTGGCCTTCACGGCCTTGGAGGAATAGGTAGCTCCCGTCACGCCGTCGACAGAGCTGACGGCAGAGGTTTTCTTGCCGGCATACTTGGGCAACATGCCCGACTTCACCTTGGCGAAGATCTTCGGGGTCTCCTTGTTGGGCAGAGCCACTACCTTCACTACCTTATTTTTCTTGATATACACCTCTAACGGAGTAGAGCCGACGTAGCCGCGAACGTTCGATGCGAGCGTTGTGGTGTTGACCACATAGGTGCCGTCTTTTTGTTTGGTCATCACGTTATCTCCCTTACCCTTACCTGCGGCCAGCGCAGCACCGCTGACAAGTGTAACGGCTGCCACAGCGGCAATCATCATCTTTGTCTTCATCTTTGTTTGTATTTAATCTAATGGTTATGTCGGCTGCAAAATTACACAATCACGAGCAGACAGCACGCTCGCCCCAACGTTTTTTAAGTTAAAGAAAAACAGAGGCATACCCATTTGCTTCTACATATCTTCCAGCGAGAGGCAACCCAGTGTGATCTTCATTCCTTGCAGCGGCTTACAGGTTTTCAGCATCTCGGCGACCTTTGCTTGCAACAGTTTCTCGTCATAGCGACTCCTATGGCGCTTTACCTCAAAGATGTCGGTGAAACCGTCGATCTCGTTGACGGCGACAATGTCGATCTCGTTCTCACCACTTCGGTTCCAATAGCCGCCAATGCGCGTATAGCGCCCTGACTCACGCAGCTTCTGACGGAAATAACGCTCAAGGCACAGCCCCGAGAACTGGTCAAAGTCACGAGCGACGATACGAGCCAGTTGCCCGAGCGCATCGTTCTCCACCATCGCTTGGTATTTATAGAAAAAGCGGAACCACAGGATCAGGAAATTATCGTTCAACTCATAGCGCGTCTTCTTAGAAGTGGCAGCTTCGAAAATAGGCACGTGACGCTTGATCAGCAGGAAATCATCTTCCAAGCGCTTCAGATAGCTGCCCAGATTCGTCATGTTCAGCCGGTTCTCTATCTCTCCACGACTATAGAGTCCATCGGCTATGCAACTCAGGATAGAGAAATAGGTTGTATATTCCTTGCCAAACTCTTCTATCAACATATTCTGCCCCTCTTTGATAAACAGCGAGTCACGGGCTGTGAGTGCAGCGAGCATCGATTCACGGTCGCAACAGCCATCGTCCATAAGCAGCGTGACATACCATGCCACTCCTCCGGTGATGGCATAGAGCGTCAGGAGATCGTCGGGCGTGTAGTGAGGATTGTAATCTTTGATAATCGACTTGAGAACCATTGTCTTGAAAGGCAGAACAGTGATTTTCTTCTGAGCACGCGAGAAAAGCGGTTCCTTGGAATCCTCAAAGATGTGCTTCATCATCGTGAAGATGCTGCCACTGACGATGAGATTGAGATGGCCTTGGTCTTTATACCTATCCCACTGGTTCTGTATTTCACTGAACACAGCCGGATTGACACGATAGAAATCCTGAAACTCGTCTATGATGATTGTAAAAGGACGCTGCGCCGACAGCTGCAGCAAATAGCCAAACAGTGCAGCCACCGACGTGAAATGTCCGAAAGGAATGCCGAGCTTCGCCTCTGCTTCCCGCACAAAGTCATCGCACAACAGGCTCTCTGCCTTTCTGGCGACAAAGAAATAAAGAATAAGTGTATCGCCGCATCGCTTGGCCAGTTCGGTCTTGCCAATACGCCGGCGCCCTACAAGCACTGTCATGCGCGACTGCTCACGGCTCTGCTTCACAATGCGCTCCAGTAACGCTATCTCTTCTTTACGATCGTAGAACTTCATGTCTGTCTCTGTTTTACGCTTAAACAGTAATGGCCATTACGGTAATGGCCATTACCATTTGCAAATATAGCACTATTGCGCGACTTTACCAAAGCTTTGCGAGAATTTTATCACCACATTCTTTACTCCATTTGTACCTTTGCGAGAGCTTATCACCACCTTCTTTGCGCCCATTGCGGCTTTACGGTAGTTTATCGTCCCTTGCAGCATATCACACCCCTCTCCCCTTGGAGAGGGGTTTGGGGGTGAGGCCGGAGAGTGTTGAGGGAAGTATGGGTGAGGCCACAATATCTCAATTTGATGTCAAGACTTAAAAAACGTTGCGCTTCTACGATGTTTAAACGCTTTTTTGTATCTTTGCCCAACAAAACAAGATTGTAGAATATTCAGTACTATTATAGAAATGGACAAAGAGATAAAGACAACTCCCGTTCTGCTGCTTACGGGCTACTTAGGAAGCGGCAAAACCACACTTCTGAACCGCATTCTGAAAAACGAGAAAGGCATCCGCTTCGCCGTCATCGTCAACGATATCGGTGAGGTGAACATCGACGCAAGCCTCATCCAGCAGGGTGGCGTGGTAGGCCAAGGCGACGACAGTCTCGTGGCACTGCAAAACGGCTGCATCTGCTGCACACTGAAGATGGACCTTGTCAAACAGCTCAACGACATCATCAACACCAAGCGCTTCGACTATATCGTCATCGAGGCCAGCGGCATCTGCGAGCCCGCACCGATCGCGCAAACCATCAGCACCTATCCTCAGCTCGTCGCTCCCTCAGCGATGAAGAACGGTGCGGCACGTCTCGACGCGATCGTCACCGTCGTCGACGCCTTGCGCATGAGAGACGAGTTTGGACTTGGCGACCACTTGCAGCAAGAGCACGGCGAGGAAGATCTCGCCAGTCTCGTGATCCAGCAAATAGAGTTCTGCAACATCATCCTGCTCAACAAGGCTTCGGAGATCTCAGCCGACGACCTCGCCCACCTCACTGCTGTCATCAAAGAGATACAGCCTCAGGCACTCATCATGCCCTGCGACTACGGCGACATCGACCTCGACAAGATTCTCAACACCCATCTCTTCGACTTCGACAAGGTTGCCACGTCGGCACGATGGATTGAAGCCATGGAAGACGACGATGACGAGAGTTTGGAAAACGAGGAGAGCGGCGAGGCGCTGGAGTATGGCATTCAGACCTTTGTCTACCGTCGGCGTCTGCCTTTCAACCTGGGCAGCTTCGATGAGTTCGTCTCCACAAAGTGGCCCAAGGGCGTGGTCAGAGCAAAAGGCATCTGCTGGTTCCGCGACGAACCGGAGACCTGCTACCTCTTTGAGCAAAGCGGCAAGCAGTTCAACATCACCAATGCCGGACAGTGGTACGCCACGATGCCGGAAGATCAGCTGAAGGACTTCATGGAGCAAAACCCCGGTGTAAAGAAGGACTGGGACGAGAAGTTCGGTGACCGCATGGAGAAGATCGTCTTCATCGGACAGAACCTCGACCGCAAAGCCATTGAGGCTGAGCTCGACAAGTGCCTGGAAGAAGCCTGACCGTAGGACTCTTGCCGGTGTTCTCTTCTACAAAGGAAGGAAAGGAAACAGACATCATGAACAGAAGCAAACAATATATCACGACCCTCGCCGTGGCGCTGACGCTGCTCTCCTGTGGCTTCTCGCCACGACAGCAAAGTGCCATGGCTGACAATAGCAGTCAGACGGAAGCCGCCGGAGACAACAGTGAGACAACCAAAGCCCATGACGACGACGGCAGCAGCCTTGCCGACGAAGGCTCGTCAGCAGGTGACGCGTCCTACACCGTACCCGACTCGCTTCTGCCCCTCACCAAGAAGGGCGTGCCGGAGCAGTTGCTCAGGCGCAAGGCCTACGTCTGCTCGTTCAACCACACCACGCTCATGCCCAACTGGGTAGCGTGGAAGCTCATCGCAGCAAACACCGACGGTGACGTTCAGCGCAAGGGCGTGAAGTTCCATCCCGACGACGAAGTGCCGGAGGCGTACCGCGTGACGACCTACGACTATATGCAGTCGGGCTACGACCGTGGCCACATGTGCCCCGCCGCTGACAACCGTTGGGACCAGCAGGCCATGAACGAGTGCTTCCTGATGACGAATATGTGTCCGCAGGACCACGGCCTCAACGCCGGAGACTGGAACGAGATGGAGATGCAGTGCCGTCGCTGGGCCAAGGAATACGGCGAGGTGTATATCGTCTCCGGCCCCATCCTCTACCGTGGCAAGCACGCCACCATCGGCCAGGAGCATCGCGTCACCGTGCCGGAAGCGTTCTTCAAGGTGGTGCTCTGCCTGAAAGGTACGCCTAAGGCCATCGGCTTCATCTATCGCAACACCGACGGCAACCGCCCCAAAGGCGACTATGTCAACAGCATCGACGAGGTGGAGCGCATCACGGGCTATGACTTCTTCCACGGACTGAACAAAAAGGTGCAGGACAAAGTGGAGAAAGAAGCCGACTTAGGACTGTGGTAAGCGGCTCAAATAGCTTCTTTAGAGGCTATAGCTTCTTTAGAGGCTATAGCTTCTTTAGAGGCTATAGCTTCTATAGGCTCTATAGTTTCTATAGACTCTATAGCTTCTATAGACTCTATAGTTTCTATAGCTTCTATGATTTCTATAAAACTCTATAAAGAAAAGATGAAAAAGATTTTCACGCTCTTGGCTGCCATC
Organism: uncultured Prevotella sp.; assembly: GCA_900317685.1. Classification (GTDB taxonomy): domain Bacteria; phylum Bacteroidota; class Bacteroidia; order Bacteroidales; family Bacteroidaceae; genus Prevotella. The sequence goes on along the minus strand of ONHQ01000046.1, from coordinate 16,690 downwards.
CTGTTGGCAGCGCCCATGCTGGCCGGCAGCAACGTCCAGCGGCCAAAGCTCGTCATCGGACTGGTGGTAGACCAGATGCGCTGGGACTACCTCTATTATTATTACCCTCAGTTTGGCCCTGACGGTCTGCGCCGTCTTGTCGACGAGGGTTACAGCTACGAGAACACGCTGATCAACTATGTGCCTACGGTTACCGCCATTGGCCACTCCAGTGTCTACACCGGCTCCGTGCCCGCCCTGACCGGCATCGCCGGCAACAACTTTGTCAAGGACGGCAAGAAAGTCTATTGCTGCGACGACGACAACGTCAGCTCTGTGGGCTCCAACTCCAAAGAGGGCAAGATGTCGCCACGCAATCTCCTGGCCTCTGGCATCGGCGACCAGCTGCGCATCGCCACCGACTTTAAAGGCAAGGTCATCGGTATCGCACTCAAGGACCGCGCCGCCATTCTGCCTGCCGGACATGCCGCCAGCGCTGCCTACTGGTGGGATCAGAGCGCAGGACACTTCATCACATCGACCTACTACATGAAAGAGTTGCCAAAATGGGTGAAGGAGGTCAACAAAAAGATACAGACCAAGCCCGGCACCAACGTCAAGACCTCTGTACCGGGAGTGACGAAGACCTTCCAAATGGCCGAGGCTGCTATCGACGGAGAGCAGCTCGGACAGGACAGCATCACCGACCTGCTGGCCGTCAGCGTGTCGTCTACCGATGCCATCGGACACGAATATGGCACACGCGGACAGGAGAACCACGACGTGTATATGGAACTCGACCGACAGGTGGGACAGTTTCTGAAGTATCTCGATGAGAAGGTCGGACGCGGCAACTACCTGCTCTTCCTCACCGCAGACCACGGTGCTGCACACAATCACAACTTCCTCAAGGCTCACAACATGCCGTCGGGTGGTCTCAACACCTGGGGCAAAGACTCATGGCTCAACAGCCGGCTGCCGCAACTCGAAAAAGAAACCGGCATCAGCCCGCTCGTGACAAATGTCGACGCTGGCCGCATCTATCTCAACCGCGAGGCCATCGCCAAGAGCGGAAAGAAACTCGCCGACGTGAAGCAGCAGATGATCGAGACGCTGGAGCAGGACTCCAACATCCTCTATGTCGTGGACTACGACAAGGTGCTCACCACCTCCCTGCCCGCTCGTCTGCGCGAGATGATCGTCAACGGATATAACAAAAAACGCAGCGGCGACCTCTTCTATGTACCACGTCCCGACTGGGAGGATGTCAGCAATGCCGCCGACTACCGCGGCACGAGCCACGGACTGTGGAACCCTACCGATGCCCACATTCCCTTCGTGCTCTACGGCTGGCACATCACCCACGGACAGACCGACGAGCCGACACATATCGTCGACATCGCACCGACGATCTGTGAGTTGCTCCACATACAGATGCCCAACGAATGTATCGGCGACGCCAAGCTGCCCAAATAGTGTATAAGGCAAATCCTTTAGAATTAGAACCTTAAAACAGCATGAGATGAGGATGTTGAAAGAACTCAAGTATGCGATCGTACACACCAACTGCCAGTCGGAATGGCTGATCTATACGATGGTCTGGACTACTTTCCTGCTCGCGCCTTTCCTTGCTTTCTACATACGCAGTCAGGCAGAGAATGAGATGAGTTTCGACTGGTGGCCGGTCATCCATGTATGGATGCTGTTTGATGTTTACTTTCTGTTGTTCCTCATCCACAACTTCGTGTTGGCGCCCATGCTGATCTATAGAAAGAAACTGCGGCTGTATGTCTTGGCCGTGCTCATGCTTATTGGTGTCTTCTCTGTGCTGCAAAGCAAATTCAAGCAGTATGAGTGGCAACACTTTGAGCTCGACGTGCAACAAGCCATGCAGAAAAATGGGCGAAGCGACCGCCAGTACGCCACAGCAGAATTTAAGTCACCGGAGCATCCCTCTATCGACACCACCGAAAGCGACATCCTCAGTGTGGCCATGATGGTGCTCATCATGGGAGCCAACATCGGTGTGAAGCTCTATTTCCACAATGATCAGCGCGACAAGCAGCTGGCACAACTCACTCAGGAGAAACTCAACAACCAACTGCAATATCTGCGCTATCAGATCAATCCGCATTTCCTGATGAACACGCTCAACAACATCCATGCGCTCATCGGCTTGGACGCTGACAAAGCCCAGACGAGTATCATGGAGCTGAGCCGGCTGCTGCGCTTCGTACTCTACGACGACGGCCACACCACGATCACGCTGATCAAGGAGGCTGAGTTCATCCGCAGCTACATCCACCTGCTGCGGCTGCGCTATGCCGACCGCGTGGAGATTCTCTACCATGTCGACGAGCATCTCGACGGCTATCAGATACCACCGTTCATCCTGGTCGTCTTCGTGGAGAACGCCTTCAAGCATGGCGTAAGCTACAACGAGCCGAGTTTCATACACATCAGCCTGCAGGTCAACGACGGTCGTCTCTTCTTCCGATGTGTCAATTCAAAACATGAGAAACGGGAGACCGGAACCGGCGGCATAGGACTGGAGAATGTCAAGAAGCGACTCCAGCTCATCTATGGTGACGAATACCATTTGGAGATAAACGACGGAATAGAAAAATACTGCGTTTTGCTGACGATACCCCTTAACAAGAATTCTCACTAATGCAAAAGATTGAAGTACTTACAATAGACGACGAGCCGTTGGCACTCCAACAGCTCGAAGCTTATATCCGGAAGATTCCTTTCTTCCATCTTCTTGCCAGTTGTCTGAGTGCCAAAGAGGCCTGGGAAGTGATGGAACAGCACACGGTCGACGTGATGTTCTGCGACATCAACATGCCGGACATCAACGGGCTGGACTTTGTCAGGAGTCTCGACACTCCGCCTTTCGTGGTATTCACCACAGCCTACAGCGAATACGCCATAGAGGGCTATCAGGCCAACGCGCTCGACTATCTGCTCAAGCCGTTCTCCCTGGAGGAGTTCCAACGGGTGGCCTCAAAAGTGAAGAAGGCCTACGACATCACTCATAAAGCCACCGACACACAGCAGCAGGAAACAAGCGAGACGACGAATGCTGAATCTGCTACGACAAGACTCGACGAGAATGACGACTTCTTCGTGCACACGGAGTATAAGATGGTCAGAATCCCTGTCTCTGACATCGTCTATGTCGAGGGCATGAGTGAGCATCTGAAGATTCACACGCGCAACGGACAGAAGCCGGTGGTGATCCTTCAGAGCATGAAGACGCTGGAGGACCGACTGCCAAAGACTTTCATGCGCATCCACCGCTCCTTCCTCATCAACTTGCACTGCATCATGGAACTGAACAAGACACGGGTATATCTCGGTAACGACATCTCACTGCCCCTCGGTGACATGTACCGCGACAAGCTCATCACATACGTCAACAACAGGGCTATTGGGAAGAAATAGAAGCCTCACCCCCAACACAGCCTCACCCCCAGCCCCTCTCCGAAGGGAGAGGGGAGTGATTACCTTCAAGGGCGTTAAGAGGGTATAGCATTCCCCTCCCCTTGGGGAGGGTTAGGGAGGGGCTCTATGGGGAGGGTCAGGGAGGGACTGAGAGGCTTTTAGAACATTCTAATACTATATAAATGTCTTTTAAGACAAGATCTTCAGCACTTGGGGATTTTATCTATAACTTTGCAGCTAAAGAGTAGGAGGCACGGCGTCTCGCCGTGCCAGAAAGTACGAAGATCTTTTTTACAGAATAGCAATAGACAGAAGTCGATGAGGAATAGCCACAAGAGACAGACGGCGGCATGGATACTCATGGCAGTGTTCATCCCCATGCTTTTCCTGGCTTCGCTTCACCGTCACGACACGGTGGAGCAGAGTCAGGAAGAGGTATGCTATGCCTGTCTCCACCACATCCACCACGATGCTCATCTCAACACGATGGCGCATCATACCGGCGACTGTGTGCTTTGCCATTTTCTCTCACTTCCCTTCCTTGCGACTGCCGTTTTAGCAATCGCCACACCTTATTATATTATACGCACCGCCACGACGGCTCCGGACTCGCACCTGTCTTCGTTCCGTCATGGCGTTCCAAGCTTAAGAGGACCACCGGCTATATAGCCTCACCCCCAACAGCCTCACCCCAGCAGCCTCACCCCCAACCCCTCTCCAAGGGGAGAGGGGAGTAATTACATTCAAGGGGGTTAGGACGGCCATAAAGGCCGTCCTACATTCAAACCATCAAAACCATTAAAAGTCTTCAAAGCCATTCCCTATGGGGTATTGCTATTCCCTCCCCTTGGGGAGGGTTAGGAAAGGGCTCCATTCCCTCCCCTTGGGGAGGGTTAGGAAAGGGCTCCATTCCCTCCCCTTGGGGAGGGTTAGGAAAGGGCCAGAGGACTCCATATTTTCATTATGAAATCATTATATCTCTTGCTGTTGGGCTTGATCATGAGCCTGACAGCAACAGCAGACCCTGCGCTGATCACTACCACGCTCAAGGGTCATATCACTGATGCCACAGACGGAGAGCCGCTCGTAGGCGTCATCGTATCCATACCAGAACTCCAGGAGAGTACCGTCACCGACGCTGACGGCAACTATGTCTTCGACGCACTGCCACAGCGTACCGTCAGCGTGCAGGCCAGCTACCTGGGACATCAGACGCAGGTGAGGAAGATCGACCTGAAGAAAACCGCACAGCTCGACTTCGTCATGAAGGAGCAAAACGCTATGCTCGGCGAGGTTGTCGTCACGGGACTGACGGGTAAGTCGCTGATGAAGGACTCTCCCACGCCCATCTCTCTTGTCAACGCCGACATGCTGCGCACTACGCCCGCCACCAATATCATCGACGCGCTGAGCCATCAGCCCGGTGTGGCACAGGTGACTACGGGCGGAGGCATCTCAAAACCCGTGATCCGTGGCCTCGGCTTCAACCGTCTCGTCGTCGTCAACGACGGCATACGCCAGGAGGGTAACCAGTGGGGGGCCGAGCACGGCGTGGAGGTCGACGCACAAGGGGTCTCCTCTGCCGAGATCATCAAAGGCCCCGCCTCGCTGATGTACGGTTCGGATGCCCTCGCCGGCGTCATCATCTTCCATGGCGATCCTGTCATGGCACACAACACCATCGGCGGAGAGGCTACCACAGAATACCAAAGCAACACAGGACTCATCAACTACTCGCTTAACTTCCGCGGCAATCAAAACGGATGGGTGTGGAACGGACGGTGGACCGACAAGCGGGCTCACGACTACCACAACCGCGCCGACAACTATGTAGTAGGCTCCCGCTTCCGCGAGCAGGACGCCGAAGCCATGGGCGGATACAACGGCGGCTGGGGCTACAGCCATCTCACGGCCAGCATCTACCACCTCACGCCGGGCATCGCCGAGGGCGAACGCGCCGACGACAGCAAGAGCTACAGCAAGGCGCTGCCCTTCCAGCAGATCCACCACTACAAGGTGGTGAGCGACAACGCCTATTATCTCGGCAACAGCACGCTGCACGCCATCGTAGGCTATCAGCAAAACCGCCGACAGGAATACGAGGAGAGCGCCGATGAGCCAGGGCTGGACATGATGCTCCACACGCTGAACTATGACATCCGCTACATCCTGCCGGAACAGAGCGGATGGAAGGCTACCGTCGGCGTCAACGGCATGTGGCAGCGCAACATAAACAAAGGGTCGGAATATCTCATCCCGGGCTATCAGCTCTTCGACTTAGGTGTCTTTGCCACCACCTCCTATCAGAAGGGTGACTGGACGTGGTCCGGAGGTCTGCGCGTCGATCACCGTCACGTCCATGCCTTCGCGCTGGACGACCATTTCGACCGTCTCTCCCGCAACTTCACGAGTCTGTCCGGCTCCGTCGGAGCGGTCTATCACGTCAGCGGCAACATGAATCTGCGCCTCAACGCGGCGAAAGGCTTCCGTGCGCCGGGCGTCAGCGAGCTCTCCGCCAATGGCGTGCATGAGGGCACACAGCAGTATGTCCTCGGCAACGGACAGCTCAAAGCCGAACAAAGCTGGCAGGTGGATGCCGGATGGGACTTCACCTCACGATGGGTGACGGCGCAGCTCTCACTCTTTGCCAACTACATCGACAACTATATCTTCACTGCCCGTCAGGACGATCAGCTGCGCGAAGGCTTGCCACTCTATCATTACACCCAGGGCGACGCACGTCTGCTTGGAGGCGAGGCTATGATCGACTTCCATCCCGTGGAGCGTCTGCATTGGCAAAACAGCTTCTCCTATGTCAACAGCATCCTGCGCCATCAGCCGCGCGAGTCGCGCTACCTGCCCTTCACGCCTGCTCCTCGCTGGAACGGTGAACTGCGCTACACGCTCATCCGCGACGGCAAGACGCTCGACCACACCTTCGTAGCCGCCAACATGGAGTGCAACCTGCGACAAAACCACTACTACATGCTCGGCGGCACGGAGACGGCAACGCCCAGCTACACACTCTTCGGCCTGGCTGCCGGTACGGACTTCAAGCACAGCGGCAAGCGTCTGGCGACACTGTCACTCTCAGCGACGAACCTCTTCGACCGCATCTATCAGAACCATCTCAGCCGACTGAAATATGTCGGCGGCATGAACCCTGACAACGGGCGGACGGGACTCTTCGACATGGGACGCAATATCACGGCCAAGCTGACGTTATACCTTTAATATATATAATAAGGTATATCATCATGGAAGAAAAAGACATGAAGTGCACTACACGGTCGAGCGAATACCTCATTCGCCGGCCGTGGATGACAGTAAGAAAAGATGTGGTCGTGCATCCCGACGGTCGTGTGCAACCCGAATACTATGTTCTGGAATATCCCGACTTCATCAACGTCATCGCCATCACCACCGACGGCCGCATCATCATGGAACAGCAGTGGCGGCAGGCCGTCGGCGAGGTGTCATTGGAGATCCCCGCCGGCGTCGTGGAAAAAGGCGAGACCCCACTGCAGGCTGCCCAGCGTGAACTGGCAGAAGAGACGGGATTCACGGGCGGCACATGGGAGCAACTGCTCGTCACCACGCCCAACAGCAGTACGGCGACCAACCATTGCCACACGTTCGTGGCGCGCGGCGTGGAGCAGACCACCACGCAGCACCTCGACGCCACAGAGGATCTTCGCTACTTCTTTGTCACAGCAGATGAGCTCTTCACCATGCTCAAAGAGGGCAAGATCCATCAGGCCATGATGGTCGCACCGCTGTGGAAGTACTTTTACAAACGTAGCCTCACCCCCATACCCCTCTCCAAGGGGAGAGGGGAGTAATTACCGTCAAGGGTTTAAGACGGTATTGATGTAGGGGCGGCCCTCTGTGGCCGCCCTAACCAGCTTGAAAGTAACTTACAGCTTTCCGGCATAATAATTTGCCCGAATACTTGTAAGAATGAAATGGATTTGCTATATTTGCAAACGTATCACAGAAGAAAGGAATAATGAATGAAAGCAGTTCTCAACAACTATCACAAGAAGATCAATGCCATCAAACTCCAGTCCGTAGCATCTTGGAGCAAGCTGAATCTGTCGCGCAAAGAGTGCTCAAATCAGTTCAAGCGATTGCGGGAACAACGGCTTGCAAGGGAGTCCAAATCGCTCGGTTAGCAGACTGGGCAAAAGCCAACCAACTATGGTTGAATACAGACAAGTTGGGAAGCTATGAGGACAGAGGCTCCGAGAATGAAGTCTACCTGTCCCCGAAGGAGAACATTGTCTATAAACTCAACGACTTTCGCTACTCCGACGATAACCTTTCTCCCTTCTTTGAACGTATAAAGGCACATAACGAGTATTTCCCGGATTGTGCCTACACTATGATTGGCATGGCTGAAAATAGGGATGGTAAAGTATGCGCTGTACTCAGCCAACCCTATATAATTACCGCTCGCGAGGCTACGGAAGAGGAGATTTCAAAAGAACTCCAACGCTTAGGCTTTCAACCTTTGATGGACAATGAATACTATTCTAATGGCATCCACGACATTTTCGATGCAAGTCCCAACAACGTCCTTGTTGGTATTGACGGAAACCTATATTTCATCGATACCATTATTTATAAATCGGAAGAAGGTAATCTAAGCACCTATCATAGTCAGTCTCCGAAATATCAGTAACTCCTAAACCCATTGAAATAGTCGAGACAGGTATGTTGCCACTGACGGGCATTGTCGAGCTGCGTACCGAGGAGCTTGTCGACTTGCTGCCATTGCGCCTTGTCGACATAGCTGCGCACGGCCGGCGACTGCCACAGTACACGGTAGGCGGCAACGCGGCGCACGCCGGCGTTATAGTGATCGCACAGGCTCTGCCACAGCGTGCGTCCGTTGGCGAGACGATAGTCCCAAGCCACATGGTGGAACCACAACAGATACTGCTCAGGGCAGGTCTTCACGTTCTCATAGAGCGAACGGTAAGGCTCGCGATACTGTGCCGTGGCTCCTGACCCCGTGGCGACGGTGCGGTCGAAGCCCAGTCCTTGTCTGTCGGCCTTATGATAGTAGACGGGACACCACTCCAAAGGATATTCCGCCTTGTAGCCATCGGGCTCCGGACCATAGTGATGATCAAAGGCGAAGATATGGTGCAGGCCGAGCGGCATCATATAATCCACGCACGCCTCACGCGAGCTGAGCATCATATCTTCCAGTGCCGCCACCGTCACCGAGTCGCCGCGGCCGAAGGTCTGGAGCAGCCACTCATGGGCGATCTGCTCAGAGGTCAGGGACGGATCCCACGCCAGACGGCCGAAAGCATACCAGTTGGACTGAGAGAACGGATGACCGCACCAGTTGGTGTCGTCACCCGTATTGGCCACGCCTGCGATCCCCTTCAGTCCGCGTTCTACCGGATCGACATAGCTGAAGAACTCCTTCCACATCGGAGCGAGATAGACCAAGTGGAGCGACTGCCCGGTATATTCCTGCGTGATCTGCAGTTCAGCCATCTGCGGTGTCTTCGCCATGTTGTCGAAGATGGGCGCGTAAGGCTCGCGCGGCTGGAAGTCGAGCGGTCCGTTTTTCGACTGGAGGATGACATTGTCATGAAACAGCCCGTCCATGGGTTTGAACTCCGACACAGCCTGCATCACGCGGTCCTCACCTTTGTGGTTGGCGCCATAGACAAACGAGCGCCAGATGACCGTGCCGCCATAGGGTTTCAGCGCGTCGGCGAGCATGTTCGCACCGTCGGCATGGCTTCGGTGATAGTCTCCCGGTCCGGGCTGTCCCTCGCTGTTGGCCTTGACGAGGAAGCCGCCGAAGTCCGGTATCAGCTTATAGATCTCCCGAGCCTTACGCTGCCACCATCGATGCACCGAAGCGTCGAGGGGATCGGCCGTCCTGGTCTCGTGCAAAGCTAACGGTGAGCCGAAGTTGATGCTCAGCCACACTTGTATGCCGTAAGGGCGCAGCAGGTCAGCGATGACCTTGAGTTTTTCGAGATAGGGCCGCGTGACCATCATGGGACTGGCGTTGACATTGTTCACCACCGTGGCGTTGATGCCCACCGAGGCGTTGGCGCGCGCGTAGATGGTCAGGCGCTGGCGCAGCGAGTCGGTCATGCCGTTTTTCGTGATCTGCTCCCATTTCCAGATGCTCTTTCCCGCATAGCCGCGCTCCACACTGCCGTCGGGGTTGTCCCAGTGGTTGAGCATACGCCGCTGCAGGGCGGGTGCTGACGTCCAGGTGGTGTCCCGGTCATAGCCCTCTTTTGTCTCTTGCCAGCGCAGCAGGGCATAGGCACCGTAGAGCAGGCCGAGGGGACGGCGCGCGGAAACCACGGCACTGTGGTCTGCCTCCTTATAGCTGATGGTGTATCCGTCGTTGTCGCTGCCTTCAGAGACCAGGCGCAGCGTCACCAGCCCGCCTTGCCAGCTCTCCTGCAACTCACGGCCGGCAATGGCGACAGTAGCCGCCGCAGTGCGGTCAGCGACTTTGGGACCGACGACACGGGCGGGCACCGATGCCTTGCGCGGCAGCCACAGCGTAGCACCCACGCCATCGTTGCCGACGGAAGTCTCTGATGACATACTATAAATAGGTGTCGCTATCCATGCGAGGAGTACGACGACGAGATGATGTAATATAAATAGGTGTTGGTGCATGATAATGGTTGATTTGATTAAGTACAAAGATACTGTGAAAAAGAAGCAAGAGCAAGCTAAAACGGCATTTTTTTGTTGGATGAAACAAATAAGAATGTATTTGTAACACCACAATAAGATCAATCCAACTCTAATAATTAACTTTGCAGTCAAAAGAACCTAATATCTGATGAAAGAAAACGTAAACAATTCCACCGCCGCTGCACAGGAAACTCAGACAGCGCGCGGATTCTACAAGCTCAACTGGTTACAGCGTATCGGCTTTGGCTCCGGTGATCTGGCACAGAACCTCATCTACCAGACCATCTGCATGTACCTGCTGTTCTTCTATACCGACATCTACGGACTTGATGCCGGAGCGGCAGCGACGATGTTTCTCGTAGTGCGTCTCGTCGATGTGCTTTGGGATCCGATCGTAGGAACCTATGTCGATAAGCACAACCCACGGTTGGGTAAGTACCGTGCCTATCTTGTCTTTGCGGGTCTCCCGCTGACGGCCTTTGCCATCCTGTGTTTCTGGGACGGCTTCAGCGGCTCGCTGCTCTATGCCTATATCACTTATGTGGGCATGTCGATGTGCTACACCTTCGTCAACGTACCCTATGGTGCGCTCAACAGTTCACTCACGCGCGACACCAACGAGATCACCATCCTCACCTCCGTGCGTATGTTCATGGCCAACGTCGGCGGACTCGCAGTCTCAGCGGGCGTGCCCATCCTCGTGGCCGTCATGGCCGCACAGAAGCTGCCGTTGCAGATGGCGCTCTTCATGGGCTTGGGCTCTTTGCCTTCGTTCATCTTCATGCCGATGGTACCGGCCATCAAGCGCAAGATCGGCAAGAAAAACATGTTCTATGTCTTCCTCACCATCGCCATCATCGGCATGGCGGCACTCTATGTCATCAGCAAGTTCTTCGACATGAAGACGAATATGACGGCGATCTACATTGCACAGTTCATCAAGTCGACGGGTGTCATCGTGGCCACAGGCTATATGTGGGCTCTCGTGCCAGAGGTGATCTCCTTCGCTGAGTACAAGACGGGCCGCCGCATCTCGGGCATTGTCAATGCGCTGACGGGTATCTTCTTCAAGGCAGGTATGGCCCTCGGCGGTGTGGTGCCGGGCATCGTCCTGGCCATGACGGGCTATCATGTGACGGCACAGGCCAACACGCTGCCCAAGGACCCAAGCGCCTGGTTCTATGCCATGCTCATCTACGCCCTCGTAGGCTGTGCCCTCCTGCTCTTCTGCTTCAGCCAGACCAAGGAGCGCGTGGTCATGGATCAGAAAGAAACCGCCAACGTCAAGGTCAGCGACCTCTGGAAAGAGTTTCTCCGCAACCGTCCGCTGCGCGTCCTGGCGCTGTTCTTCATCACTGCCTTTGCCATGATGTCGGTGGGTAACGCCGCCGGTGCTTACTTCATGAACGACCTGGAGCTGCAGACACCCGAGGCTCAGGAGGGCATCCGCTGGCTCGTCTGTGTCATCCCTGCCATGTTGCTCGTCCTCGCCATGTTCATCATCTCGAAATATGAGCTCACCGATGAGAAGGTCGACGAGATCAATGAGGAGATCGAACGCAGACACATGGAGGAGAAATAACTAACACGCATATAGGATTGATACAAAATATAGGATTTCGAAAAGATTCCCAAAACAACAAAACTAATCAGGCATGAACAACATCAAACGCAACCTGCTGGTTGCTCTCAGTCTCGTAGCCACGCTGGCTGCCGGTGCTAAGGACAACACGCCCACGCTCAAGGAGACCGTAGGCAAGTACTTCTACATCGGTGCCGCCGTGAACACGGCCGTCGTATGGGAGCGAAACACGATGGAGGCAAACATCGTAAAGGATAACTTCAATTCCATCGTGGCCGAGAACTGCATGAAGGGTGAGGTCATCCACCCCGAAGAGAACCGCTATGACTGGCGCGACGCTGACCAGACGGTGGCCTTTGCTGAGAAGTACGGTCTCACTGTCTTTGGTCATTGTCTCGTCTGGCATTCCCAGCCGCCACGCTGGATGTTCACCGACGACAAGGGTAAGCCGGTCACACGCGAGGTGCTCATCGACCGCATGTATCACCACATCACCACAGTGGTGAGCCACTACCGCGGACGCATCAAAGGATGGGATGTGGTCAACGAGGCCTTCAACGATGACGGCACGCTGCGACACACTCCTTATTATAATATCATAGGTCCGGACTACATCGAGCTGGCCTTCCGCTTCGCTCATGCCGCCGACCCCGACGCTGAACTTTACTACAACGACTATAACCTGTCCACGCCGGCAAAGCGTGAGGGCGTCTGTAAACTCGTGCGGGAGTTGAAGGCCAAAGGCCTCCGCATCGATGCCGTGGGCATGCAGAGCCACAACGGATATAACTATCCCGACCTGAAGAACTACGAGGCGAGCATCGACTCTTTCGCAGCCTGTGGCGTGAAGGTACAGATGACGGAGCTGGATCTGAACATGCTGCCCAACCCGAAGAGCTTCGGCGGGGCGGAGATCAGCCAGCGCTATCAATATAATAAGGAGTACAATCCTTATGTCAAAGGTCTCGACAAGAAGGCACAGAAAGTCTTCGACAGCCGTTACCTTGCTCTCTTCGACATCTATCGTCGCCATGCGGCTCAGATAGAGCGCGTCACGCTGTGGGGCGTCACCGACGGCACGTCATGGCTCAACAACTGGCCGATCCCCGGCCGCACCAACTATCCCCTGCTCTTCGACAGGCAGGGGAAGGCAAAGAAGGTGGTGAAGGAGATCTGCAAGAAGTTTTAGCCTCACCCCCAAACCCCTCTCCAAGAGCCTCACCCCCAAACCCCTCTCCAAGGGAGAGGGGAGTAAAATGCTCCAAGGGGTCGGGAGCGCCGCAAAGGCCCGCGTCGCTCCCTGTTGAGTGGCGCCCGCTCGGTTCGTGTTGAGTGGCGCCCGCTCGGTTCGGTAAGACAGCGCTGTGCGCCGTCCCAATAGCGCCCCCGGCGCTCTCCCTCCTCTTTTATTAACCAGCAATTAATCATCAACAACTATGAGCAGATATCTTTTTCCTCAAGACTACATGGCTGACCCGTCAGCCCATGTGTTTAACGACAAGATCTATGTCTACCCTTCCCACGACTGGGACAGCGGTGCGGCCTTCGACGACGACGGCGGTCACTTCCAGATGAAGGACTACCACGTGTTGCGCATCGACGGCAACCCGATGGAAGCCGACGTCACGGACTGCGGCAAGATCCTCGATGTCGAGGATGTGCCCTGGGCTGAGAAGCAGATGTGGGACAACGATGTCGTGGAAGTTGGTGGCAAGTATCATCTGATCTTTGCGGCAAAGGACTACAATGGTGTCTTCCGCCTGGGTGTGGCCATCGCTGACCGCCCGGAAGGTCCGTTCATCCCGCAACCCGATCCGATCCGCAAGTCCTACAGCATCGACCCGTGCGTCTTCAAGGACGACGATGGTGCGATCTATGTCTACTTCGGTGGTATCTGGGGCGGACAGCTGCAGTGGTACCGCGACAACAAAGCACTCAAAGACGAGTACCTGCCTACGGGCAAGGAGCCGGCCATCCCCGCACGTGTAGCGCGCATGACGCCCGACGGCATGCAGTTCAGCGAGATGCCGCGTCCTGTTGTCGTCGTCGACGACCAGGGGCAGCCGCTCACCGCCGACGACCCGCACCGCTTCTTCGAGGCGAGCTGGATGCACAAGATGAACGGCAAGTACTATTTCTCCTACTCCACCGGCGACACGCACCTGCTCTGCTACGCTGTCGGCGACAACCCCTACGGCCCGTTCACCTATCAGGGTGTGATCCTCAACCCGGTTGTCGGCTGGACGACACACCACAGCATCCTGGAGTATCACGGTCACTGGTATCTCTTCCACCACGACTGTGTGCCCAGCCACGACACGACATGGCTGCGCAGCCTCAAGGTAGCTGAACTGCAGGTCGACAAAGACGGGAAGATACATACGGTAGAGTAAAAATAAAATAAGAGGGAGCCTACAAGCCTCACCCCCCTTGACAAGCCTCACCCCCCTACCCCCCCTCTCCAAAGGGAGAGGGGGAGCAAGTTACCTTCAAGGGGTGATGGTGCAACCGATTAGGACAGGCAATGTCATAAGATCAGAAACAAGAATCCCCTTACACCATGCGCTCAACACGCTGGTGTAAGGGGATTTCTTTATTGTTGTGCTCTCCTTAGACCCTAAAACCTCTTCACATATCGACAGCACGGGTATTGCTGTCCTCCCCCCTCGGGGGGAGCTAGAGGGGGGCATTACTTCACCACGATCTTCTTTCCGTTCTCGATCACTACGCCCTTGTAGTTGGCACCAACCTTCTGACCGGCGAGGTTGTAGCGGACAGCCTTGGCAGCGGAAGTCTCAATCTTGGAGATACCAGTAGGTGTATAGCTTACAATATGGCCACGGTTAAGTTCTGCTTTTCCGTTAAAGGAAGTTAACACAGACTTAATCATGACCTTTGTACCTGCTTTCAGCTTAGTTGCATCTTTGAATGCTGCACCTTTCTCATCTTTGATAGCATAAGCATAGATTGCGTCTGTGCCATTGATATCATATACAAGATCAAAGTTACAATCACCATACTTGCTTTCAAATTCAGCATCTTCCTTAACATATCCAACAACAAAGACAGAATCCTTGGTCTGTTCATTAGCATTGATAATGGCCAAAGCATCCTTTACTGTATAAGGATTAGTCTCTGTACCGTCACCTTCAAGTGTCAGCTTAGCTTTCTTTGTGAAGATCTTGCTCACAACATCACTTGCCTTTCCGCCTTTGGCAGCCATAGCCTTCACGGTTGTCGTCTCTGTCAGATCAAATGGTGTGACATACTTTGTAGATGAAGTAGTTGGATCTGTTCCATCTACAGTATAATAAATGTCAGCACCCTCACTAGCGGTAATTGTCACCGTGGTCTTGTCATAGAAGCTCTCCTCACCAGAAATTGAAGGAGCAGCAACAACAGAACCGCTAGTACTAACCGTCACCTCAATCTTGGTACAACGAACCTGATTGGTAGAAGCAGTAAGGCTAAACGTAGTTGCAGCACCTTCCCAAGTACCAGTATTACCATCATAAGTATAGTTACCAGTAGATCCCTCAGAAAGTTCAAAGCAACCAGGACCTTGCTTTTCAGTACCACTTGCCGTACAAGTAAATACAACTTTCGTAATTGCCCCAACAGTAGAAGTCACAGTCATATCGGTGCCCTTATAGAAACGATACTCATATGCATCAGTGCCCTGATTATATGCACCGAGCATACCATTAGATGTTTCAATCGTCACACCATCCTTAGTGACAGATCCCTTATCAGCTTTTTTGTTATTAGCACCTTTGTCTGCGGCCGGATCAAAGGTAATAGTGGTCTGGGCAAAAGAGAAGGAGGCTACCATTGCCAGCAGTGCCACGAAAGTTAAGCGTAGAATTTTGTTCATAGACAATTGTATTTTAAAGTGTTAATAATAAGAGTTTCGCATAAAAAGCGTAAGTTACTACATTGCAAAGTTACGAAAAATATCGAGACAAGCAAATTATTACGTGATAATTTCTTGTTTCATTTCACATTAGACAAAGCAAGCGTCAGGTGATCGTATCGCGGGAAGTAGCTAAAAAGAGCCTCACCCCCTTACCCCTCTCCAATGGGAGAGGGGAGTAAAATGATGGATAAACAATTTCTAACAGCCCGATTATTTTTGCCAAACATAGAGTTGCAACAGCCCACCTATTTTTGCCAAACATAGAGTTGCTACAGCCCACCTGCTTTTGCCAAACATAGAGTTGCTACAGCCCACCTATTTTTACCAAACAAAGTGTTGCAACAGCCCACCTATTTTGCCAAACAAAGTGTTGCTAACAGCCAGTTAAGTTTATGCCAAACAAAGTGTTATTATTACACTACCGAGCGCCCACAAATCTTTACAGTCATATCTGGCGTTGCATGGGTATAGTTTATCACACATATTACTCCCCTCTCCTTTGGAGAGGGGGTAGGGGGTGAGGCTGTAAGGGGGGGTGAGGCTGCAAGGGGTGGTGAGGCTACTTGGAGAGGTGGTGAGGCAGCTTTGTCTCATAAAGTGACAATTTTCCGGCCCTGAGAATCGATTCTTTTTGACGAAGGCCTTCTTCGCTCTGATTTTTCGCAAAAATCGCGCACTTTTGTAAGTATCAGAGAATCAATACATTATGATAAAACGGGGTTTTGCGCGGAAATGTAACCGCTTTCATCTCACTAAATTCTCTAGAGAATTTATTGTCATCACGCTGATTTCTATCAATGAAAACGGCGTGATGACAGCTCATCAAAGCGGTGATGACAACACCAAAGTGCCTTTTTGTGCGTCAGACGACGCAAAGATGGGACTGGAAACCCACCAAAGCCTCCTTTTCCACCTCTAGATTGAAAGTTGAGACGAACCTACTTTTGTCAAAAGGATTGCCACTAAGAAAAATAAGGTTCTTCCGCTTTTCTCGTTGGTAGGCACACAAGCTATTCTGTGTTGACAGTCTCGTCCTTCATGCCTAACAATAGTAATTTGAAGTATTCGTCATC
>ONHQ01000050.1 GCA_900317685.1 uncultured Prevotella sp. | reverse complement strand
ATCTCCCGGTTGCGTCACCCAAAATCACCCAAATTTTCTTGTAAGTGACTGATTATCAAGAGTAGTATTTTATCTTAACAAAAAAGTGATGAAGTCAGGTAATAGCATAAAAATTATAGAAACCTCCTGCGCGTGAAGCGTAGGAGGCTTTTTCTATGCAGAAATGCAAAATTTATAATAGGTAGCAAAAAAGCTATACTAATGTTTGGCTCTTTATAACTTTTTAGCTACCTTTGCAGTGTCAATACGACAAAGAGTTCATTGAAATCATGAAAAGAAGCGAATTAGAGAAGAGACTGAGAGACGCGGGATGCGTCCTGTCTCGAAACGGTTCAAGGCATGACAGATGGGTTAATCCCCAAACAGGCAAGTTTGAATGGGTACCGCGACACAGCAAAGAGATTGCTACGGGAACGGCAAACAAGATACTTAGAAAGCTGAATGCCTAAAGAAAACTGTCAGGGGGCTTGTTCCCCTGACAGATTTCTCTTCTTTTCTGATGGATATGAACTCTTTTTCAAGAACACATAAAACAGAAAGATATGGAAAGAGCAATCGTAACAGTGGAAAAAGGTGCTGATGGCAACTATTGGTGCAGCACTGAGATTGGCGATGGCGGCTTCAACGGCAGCGGGGCTACCGTAGAGGAAGCAAAGAATGATTTAAGAACTTGTCTGGAAGAGGCAAGAGAGGCAGGCGATATCAAAGGGGAATGGACGCTTGAGTTTAAGTATGACTTGCAGTCTTTCTTCAACTACTTCGACTACTTCAACGTAAACGAGGTGGCGCGCCGTGCCGGCATCAATCCATCATTGCTCCGCCAGTACAGCAGTGGATGCAAGAAAGCCGGTGAGAAAACTTATGAAAAGCTCTCGAAATGCTTTAGTACTATCAAGAAAGATTTAATAGCCGCTTCTTTCTGATTCGGCTATTTCATGAAGTAAATGAACTCTTGAAGCCTCCTGCGCGTGATGCGCAGGAGGCTTTTTCTATGCAGAAATGCAAAATAGGCGTATCATGTTCCCTAAGGGGGACTTGATACGCCTTACATACTATTTATTTAGCAATTTCCGCTGCAGAACAGGTCCTAAACTGCAAAGGGAAATTAGAGCCAGGTCACTACTTGACGACTCTGCTATATCCTTCCTTGCGTGGCTTGGGCACGTGAGGCTCTGCAGCGGGATAGCCAAGAGCTAAAGAGCCGATACCAACCAGTCCGTCGGGCAGTCCCCACTCCTTCATCAAGGCCTTCACGTCATCACGCTCTGACATCTTGTCCACACGATTGATCCAGCACGAGCCCAAGCCGATGGAATGGGCGGCGAGCATCATCGTGCCCAGCACGAGACTGCCGTCCTTGACATTGTTCTCATTGTCCTTGGACGCAAAGACATAGACCTGCGTGGGCGCACCGTAGAAGGGATCACTCGTCGTGCCCATGATCTCAGCATTGGCCTTTGACAGCGTGGCACGCTGCCCGGGATTCTGCACGGCCACAATCCAAGGATCCTGACTGCCATGACCCGTCGGTGCCCAAGTGCCGGCCTCCAACACCGTGTTCAACTCCTCATCCTTAACCTGCTCAGCCTTGAACCGGCGGATACTCCTTCTCTCCTTAATCGCTTGCAATACTTCGTTCATATCTATATTATGTGTTTACATTGGACATCCATACTCATGGTCATCGCTGGCATACTGGCCCAGCACACGGCCCAGTCGCACGAGCCCTTGCTTGAGTGTCTCGCGCGGACAAGCCAAGTTAAGCCGCAGATAGCCCTCACCTGCCTTCTTGCCGTAGAGCGTACCACTGCTGACAAAGACGCGGCCGTCGTGCAACAACTGCTGGGTAGCCTCATCAGACGAGAGCTCATAGCACATGATGTCGAGCCAGGCCAGATAGGTGCCTTCCATGCGGATGACCTGTATCTGCGGCAGCTCATCCAGCACGAAGCGCTTGAGATACTGATAGTTGTCCCACACATACTGATTCATCTCGTCGATCCAGTCACCGCACTCGTTATACGCGGCCTGCAAGGCAATGACGCCAAAGGGATTGACGTCGCACACCTCATATATATTAATGACGCGGTCGATGCGGCGGCGCCATTCGTCATTCTTGCAGATGATATTGGCAATCTGCAAGCCCGCGATGTTGAAGTTCTTCGACGGTGAGTTGAGCGTCACGCTGTTGTCCTCGTCAACGAGTGCGAAAGGCGTGAAGTGATAGCCCGGCATGATGATCTCGCAATGGATCTCGTCGCTGATGACCTTGACATGATGCTTGCGGCAGATGTCTGCCATGCGTTGCAGCTCCTCTTTGGTCCACACGCGGCCACAAGGATTATGAGGGTTGCAGAGCAGGAACACCGTCGTCTTCTCGTCGGCGCACTTACGCTCGAAGTCGTCGAAGTCGATGCGGTAGGTATCTCCCTCGCGCACGAGCTCGTTCTCAAGCACCTCGCAGCCCTGGTTACGGATGGAAGAGAAGAAGCAGTTATAGGCCGGTGTCTGCAACAGCACCTTCTCGCCAGGCAACGTAAACGCCTTGATGGCACAGCTCACGGCCGGCACCACACCGGAGGTGTAGAGGATCCAGTCTTTCTCGATATGCCAGTTGTGGCGACGGTCGAACCAGTTAATGACTGCCTCGTAATAGCTTTCCGGCACGAGCGTATAGCCAAACACGGGATGCTCCATGCGTTTGCGCAGTGCCTCTTGTATCGGTGGCGCCACGGCAAAGTCCATGTCTGCCACCCACAGCGGGATGACATCGTCCTGCTTCACCAAGTCCCACTTATAGCTGTTGGTGCCACGGCGCGGCACCACCTTGTCGAAATCGTACTTCATACGGCTCTACTTGTCTCCTCTTTTTATGATTTCACACTCGTGTCCCTTCGCAAACTCTGTGTAGGTCACACTGCCAATCTCGTCAGCGACGATGCGTCCTGAGATAGGATTCTTCACATTGGTGATCGCGCCCTTGATGTCGGCATCGATATTGGAGCAGTCCTCAAAGGCACGGTCGCAGGCCGGGTCGAAGGTGCAGTCCACCAGGGTGACATGATCCATATAGCACAGCGGCTGCTCGCCGCTGATATGGCAGCGAACCAACTTGATGTTCTTGCTGTGCCAGGCCAGGTACTCGCCGTCGAGCTCCGAGTCGTAGACGGTGACATTGTTGCACTCCCAGAAGCTGTCCTTCGTGGTGATCTTGACGTTGTGCACCTCCACATTCTCGCAATACTGGAAGACATACTTAGCGTCGGAGGTCAGCCCGTCGACATATACATTCTTGCAGAACATGAAAGGATAGGTGCCTTGATGCAGGGTGACGTTCTTGACTTTCAGACCGTCCACGCGCCAGAATGTCTCGTCGGCATCGTTGATGGTGACGTTCTCCAGTTCCAGGTTGTGCATCTCGCGGAAGAACTTCGGGCCGTCGATGACACAGTCCTTCATCTTCATGTCGTTGCTGTACCAGATGGCCGAACGGCTCTCGGGGGCAAAATAGCAGCTCGTGATAAGACTGCGGTCTACGTGCCACCAAGGATACTTGCCATAGAACTTGCTGTCGTGGCACTCCAGATTGTGACAGCACTTAATGCCCGACTCTCCGTCGGTGATCGTTATATTCTCCAGTACGGTGTCGTGGGCACCGAACAACGGACGCTCACCACCGAAACTCAAATCGTGTATTCTATCCATAATCTTCTAAAACTCAGGGTTTGTTTGTGTATATGTGTTATCGCTTACAAAGTTACAAAGATTATGCCAAATAGAAAAAGGGTACACTAAAGAACCGCGAGCGAAAAGGCAAATAAGGTTAGGAAAAAAGGAATAAGGGGCAGAAACACGCACTAACTCTTGACTTTCAATAGAAATTTCTATCCACGAATCGACACAAATCTGCACGAATCACAATCGACACGCATTCGTGGTGATTCGTGGAAATTCGTGGAAGAACAATACCTCTCGGCAAGAATAGCAACCTACCACATTCGTACAAATCCATGTAAGATCTTGAAAAACATAGGGTTAAAGCGTATACTCCTTGCAAAAAGCGTTGTTTATTAATGGTCAAACAAATGTCAGCCGAAAGTCAAACGAACGTTTGACTATATATCTAACATTCGTTTGACCAAAAGTACTACGAACGTTTGACCATCAATAAACAAGCCTTTTTGCAGGAAGAAGCATATTTGCTGAAGTGTAGTGAACCGTGGGGAAAAGGAGAATGATCAGATAAGGCAAGTAAGGGACAAGAGACAGAGAGAACATGGCAAAGTAGCCGGTTTTGTACGTAATTACCAAAAGACGGACAAACGCTTGGCGCATAATCGGGAAAAAAAACTATCTTTGCAAAACAACAAACCATTGGTGACAATGAGCACCGTACTAATATGAAATCACCACTCCATCGGGTTCTTTCACAAAAAACACCGGTGGAAAAACCCGTAAAAACTAAACTATTATGAAAAGATTCGCTTTTAAAATGTACCTGAAACCAGGTTGTGAGAAAGAGTATGCCAAGCGCCATGCCGCCATCTGGCCGGAACTGAAACAGATGATCAAGGAGGCCGGTGTAAGCAACTACAGCATCTTCTGGGACAAGGAGACCAATATCCTCTTCGCTTATCAGGAGTGCAGCAAGGACACCAACAGCCAGGACACTACCGATGTGGACCCCATCACACAGAAATGGTGGGACATGATGGCCGACATCATGGAGGTCAACCCCGACAACTCACCCGTCACCATTCCCATCGAAGAGCTGTTTCACATGGACTGAGCAGCTCCGTGATCTGTAGAAATCCTAAATCACTGATCGAGGAAACCAAGAAGATTTTCTTTATACATTAAACGAGAAAATCTCATCAAGACTACAATAAGAAAATACAAGAAACGCCCTCATACACACAAAAAAAGGCGATAGCAAAACTGCTATCGCCTTTTTTGTTTATCGTACGATCAATGATCTAAGATCCGTAGTCTCTGTTAGAAATAATAAGCCAGACCGATCTGCCAGCTGTTGTTGCGGCTCTTGGACTTGCTCGTAACCTGATCTGCCACAGTTGACGTAGCGTTTGACCATGTCACGTCGGCAGTCTTGCCACAGGCAATATTGTAGTTGGCTGACAACTGCAAGTGGGAGGCAAGCATGAGGCCTGCACCGAGGTTGACGCTGAAATTGGACTTACGGAACTCATAGTTCGAAGCCTTGGACCAGTTGAAGTTCTTATCGCCTACATTGATTCCCCATTGCGGACCGCCAAAGAAGTAAAGACTGGCCAAATCGCCCAAGCCAAAACCATAGCGGAGGTTGACGGGAATGGCGATCTGCTGCTGCTTGATGGTCTTGTCCTCTTCGCCTGCATTCTCCACCTTGGCAGAGCGCTGGTCATAGAGCGCACTGGCATCTACGCCCAAGCCAACAATGGGCAACGTAAACTTCACGGTAGGACCGAAGAAGAAACCGGTGCGGTTGGAAGCATCCAAAACATCGTTTGACAAGGACATGTTGGTGACATTCAAGCCACCCTTCACACCGAAGTCGATTTTTGCCTGAGCTGTTGTTGCTGTCAGCAACATGCCGGCTGCAAGCACGAACATTGCAATTACTTTTCTCATCTTTATTGTTCTCTTATGTTATCCTATGATTAATGACGCTGACGACGCACGGTGACTCGGGCCTGGCCACCGGGTGTGACAGAGCCGGAGGAGAGAGGCTTCGTGCGCACGGAAGAGCGGCGGCTACGAGGCTTGGCACTCTTGAGTTTGATCTTGCCCTTCTTGTCGAGCTTCGCAATGCTGTCAAGCGAGTCGCGCTTGGCTGGGTCTCCCCAAATATGGGTTTCAAAAGCCTCTATCTCCTTGTCAATGCGCAACTGCTCCTTGCTGAGCTTCACCGAGTCGCCACCTGCTATCTGTGCCAGCGTCTTGCCGAGCATGTTGGTGGTCTTGTAGATCTTGCCACGGTAGCTGTTGGTGGCGAAATAGTCCTCAAGGCTCATCGTAGCCGCATTGTTGAGGTTGCTCGTCATGATTGTCTGCTTGGCCAAGTAAGGCGCAAGGTCGTCATAACGGATCCAAAACAGCGGATACTTGGTGGCACCGTCGCCAAAGTCGTCTTCACGATACATCACCGGACAGAGTGCCAGGACTTTGGTATGGAATGTAGCCGTGTTCTGATCGTAATAAGCGCTCTCCTTGATATAATAGCTCTTGACTTGTGCCGATGGAATGTCGCTGTCGTCGATATGGACACCACGGTCGGTACGTTCGTAGAAGATGTGGTAGTCGTCGAGGAACTTCAACGGCTGGATGCGCACACTCTCGTCGAAGCGCTCATTGCCCGTGTTGACATCGTAAGCATAAGCGGCGATACCACCATGACGCGGACCGGCCATAACAAGTTTAAAGATATAGGTGAAGAGATTCATCTGCGTGCCTAAGGGCTCTGTGGGATAGTAGAGGCCCGAGTTAGCCTCGTCCTCCAACTTGATCTCGCGATAGACATCACGGCGCCACACCACGTCCTCGTTCATCTTCTGCTCCGTGGGGAACGAGATCTGCGCCCGCAACGTCATGTTGTTGGCATTGGACTTCTGGGCCGCGGCAGCCTGCTGCTCGGCCCGGCGCGCCTTAGGCTGCGCGGTCATCCCCTGCGAGAGGAGGACCACCAGCATCAGGAAGAATATCTTTTTCATCAGCACTTTCATTGGTTCTATCTGTCTTTGAATACTGTCTAAAACATGTTTATCTCACCTTCACCTCCATGGCACCTGGCAGACTGCGCGTGATGCCGTCGGGACCAACGGCCTTGATCTCCGTGATGTAGAAACGGCGGCCATGGGACAGATGACGGAACTGCTCACGCATACGGTCGCTGAACGAGGCACCGGAAGTAGTCATCTGCACGGCATTGCCCATGTTGTCATAGAACACCGTAGAGAAACTTACCACCCGGAACTGTATGTCAAGGATGCCGTCGTCGATGGCGGCATTGAGCTGATGAGCACCCATCAGACTGCCTTTCATCAGCCAACCACCTTTGAAGCGATCGGTGCCCACGGAGATATAGGCCGTAGGATCGGGCAACTTACGCACATGGAACGTGAAAGGAGGGAAGGAGCGCACCTGCTTGCCGTCGCGAGCTGAGATATGAAAAGTGACATCGTGGCCGACAGCAGACGGCACTGCAACATAGCGGCCTGGGCCGACCATTGACAAGCTACCGCCCGTCATGCTCAACGACACTGCATTCTGCGGCACGCCCGGCACACTGACGCTCATCGGATTTTTATAGCCGGCATAGAGCACATTCATCAGATCGGCAGCAATCGTAGCGCCTCCAGGCACTGGAATGACCGTGTACTTTTGCAAGAAGTTACGGCGCAGCACGTCACCTTTGGTGTTGTGCATGAGAATGTAACCACTGAACTGATGCTCGCCAACACCTCCTGCGGTGAAGCTGTACTGCCCGTTGCGCGTATTCACCCGAGAGCCGTTGACATAGATCTCGGGCTGCTGCGTTGTGTCGACAGCCGCCATCACTATGTTGGCCGAGAAGCGCTCACCGGGATAGAGCGTGGTCTTCTCCGGCACGACAAACGCGCTGAGCTTGTTGACACGGATGTCTTTCATGTCGATATTCGACACCAGCGTGTGGAGCACTTCGCCCTCAGCATAGCGCACATCGTTCTGTAGTTTGGAGAGAAGTGTGACAGCAGCAGCCACGGGCATGTCCTCGAACATATATTCCTGCCAGTTCTTGCCAAGCGTATTGGGCTTGCGCGGCACAATGGTGGAAAGGTTGCTGGCAATGATCTTGCGCTGACGCGGGTCAGTGACATATTGCAGGATGTTCTCACGATAGGCGTTGATGGCCTTGAAGAGCTTTTTACCCTTGCCCGTGATAGGTGCCAGCATCACTTCTCCCGCAGCATCGATATTGTCGTCGTTCTTGATATTGTGGACGTCTCCGTCTGGGCCGTCAGCCTTACGGACGATAGCCTCCTTGAGCTGTTGGGCAAAGTCATAGAGCGAGTCACTCATATTCTTCACATGAGTAGCCTTTTCAAACCACTCCCGAACCTTCTCTGGATTGGCTTCCATCTGATGACGGAAGTCGCCATAGATGGCTTCATTCTCCGAAGAGGCATTGGCAGTGGTGCGGTTAAGACTCTCCTCGACAACGGAAAAGCCGTTGAGCACCTCAGTGGAGATGTTCAAGGCAAGCATGGCCAACAAGACGATATACATCAAGTTGATCATCTTCTGACGGGGAGAGACCGGTCTTTTCTTGATTGCCATAGCTTATTGTTGTTCTTGCTGCAAGGGAGCGGCAGCCTTCATATTCACGGTCATAGCCTGGATCATGCGGGCATAGATCTGATTGAGTTGCTCAATCTGCTGAGCCATCTTGCGTGTCTGGTCATTGATCTGGTCGATGGTGCCAATCTGCTGGCTAGCACCTTTGAGTTGCATCTCATAGACTTTGCTGATACCGGTGAGCGTGCGGTTGAGATTCTCCATCTCCTCGCTGTCGCGCGTCAGTCGCTCGCTTTGCTCATTGACCTTCTTCAGCGTCTCGACCAGTGCCTTGAGTTCTTCGACATAGTTGCCTTGGGCCTCGTTGAGCGCCTTGGCTTCTTCCTCGCTCATCTGCGGTACGAAGTTAGGCTGCGGCTGAGCTGTCGCGGACTGAGCCGAAGTCTCCAAAGATTGCGCAGCCTCGACGGCGGCCTGCGACTGAGCCATGGTCTGCGTCGGTGCTGCCGTCTGTGACTGTACTGCCGGTTGAGGTTGAACCATCGGTTGTGGCGAGGCTGCATACACATGAGCTGACTGTGGAGCAACTGTACCCGCAGGCTGACTTTGATCTGTCGCTGAAGTCTGGGCCGGTTCATAGGTACCTGCCTCCTCAGCAGCGGCCTTCTGCTCCGCTTTGGTATAAGAGAATTGTCCGCTGGCGAGATATTCCTCGGTCATGTGTGTAGGAATGTCACGACCATCTGCCGTCTTGTCGAAAGGACGGTCAAAGGCTGAGATGAAGAACACAAAGACCTCTGTGCCCATACCAACAAACAGCATAATGTTGGCACCCGGCAAATGCGTGAGCTTGAACAAGGCACCCAAGATGACGACAGAAGCACCCCAGCTATACGCATAGTTGAGGAAAGTCTGACCATCTACAGTGTCCATCCATTTCTGAAGTCGGTACACCAAATTGTATTTGCTATGTTTTGTCATAATACTTATCTTTTCTGTTTTCCTGTTACGGAGTTGGCCAATGATCTGACACAACGGAAGCCAATATACGAGCGCGGCTGGTTTTGATACTCCCATGAGCGCCATGCCGAGCGGATGAAGCTCTCGGGATCTTTCCACGAACCGCCACGCACACTCTTCTTTTTCAACTTATAAGGATCCTCCTTTGCAGCGTTATAGCGCAACTGAGGGTTGAGATCGTTCATTGCGTCTACACCGGCTTCGGTATAGACGGTGCTGGTCCATTCGGCCACATTGCCGGCCATGTCGTAAAGGCCATTGGAATTGGCTGAATAGCTACCCACCTTAGCGGTGATCAGATTGCCGTCCTTGGTGTAGTTACCGCGGTCGGGTTTAAAGTTGGCATAGAAGCATCCATTGCCATTCACCACATCCTGGTTCTCCCAAGGGAACTCGTTCTGATCCTTACCACGTGCGGCATATTCCCATTCGGCCTCTGTCGGCAGACGGTAACGCTGTACATAGCGTGCCTCAGGGCCTAAGCCCTTGAGCAGATAATCGGTACGCCAAGCGCAGAAGGCGTTGGCCTGCTCCCATGTCACGCCGACAACAGGATAATCGTTGTAGGCCGGATTGGAGAAATAATTGCGAAGGTAGACCTCGTTATCAGAGTTCTGGAAGTCATTGACCCAGCAAGTGGTGTCGGGATAGATGTTTACGATGTAAGTATTGAGGAAGTCCCAAGGTCCGGACAGCGGACGGTTGATCGTCTGCCGCACGATATTGCCGTCGTCATCAACGTAGGCTGTATCCTTACTGATCATCACCTCTTCGTTCGGATCCACCGTGACATCCGTGTTGAGATTGCGGTCTGCCGGATTCATACGATTACGGCGCAAGGCTGCTGTGACGTAGTCGTAGACCTCATATTTATAGTTCATCTGCTTCCAGTCGAGCAATTTCTCACCCGTCACGGGATTGGTAACATACAGGCTTTCGATCGCCCGCTGCTCATCTTCGTTGGGTTTACGCGGCAAACGCTTATTCCAGTTGAGATGCGGCTTCACGGGATCGCCGTTCTTGTCCTCGGTGATCATATAGGACTCGTCGCCGCCATAAGAGGGATCGGCCAGGCGGGTACGCAGAATGCTGTCGCGTACCCAATAGAGGAACTGCTTATACTGTGAGTTGGTGATCTCGGTCTGGTCCATCCAAAAACCGTCTACAGATATGTCCTTGGTCGGTGTAGACTTGCCCCAAAGACTGTCCTGCTTGCTCAGTCCCATCTTCAGAAAGCCACGGTTGATGCGCACCATACCGTAAGGAGTAGGCTCGTTCATGACCTTACCGCCAACACCAACGACTTCACCGCCCCTGCCGGACGACGAAGCAGACTTGGCACTGAAGCACCCCGTCAACAACAGGGAACAGGTCAGGAAACTTACTAATATAAAGATATATCTTCTCATATTCATCTTGGTTTCTCATTATCGGATGACGGCAACATCAGAGGATTCTCACGCTCTTATGAAGGTTGCGTCCCTTCTTTGTCAAGTTGAGATCATGCTGATAGCCGATGAACAGCTCATGGCTGCCATTGCCAATGCTGATCGCTGACGTGTAGACTTCATAGCTGTAGCCCACCACGATACCATGGAAGGAGCCGCCCAGCAACACTGTCACGGAATTCGTGGGACTGTAGCCGACGCCGCCATACAGCACTTTACCATTGTTTTGATAAAACAGCCGCCCCGTGACATCTGCACGATAAGCAGTGCCATCCGTACGAGCAAGCATTGATGTCCGCAATGATAAAAACGGAGAGCGGAATTGAATATTGTATCCACCGGTTAAATAATAGGTACGGTCTATCTGCAATTCCTGACGCTCACCCAGTGTGATTAATGGTGCTGTAGCATGCTGTACGGAAAGGCCGGCATACCAATTGCGACGCTGGTAATATAAACCAGCGGCAAGGTCTATACCATTGCCCGAAGCTGTAGCAAAAGCCGGATCGCTGCCATCTTCAACATCCAGTTTAGAAGCATCGAAGCTCTCGTTTAAGAAAGACACTTGCGCTCCTATGCCTAATTGTCCGCCAAAGAGTTTGATACGCAAAGCATACTGGAGGCCTAACTTCTGATGGGTGAACAGGCCAAGCTTATCGTTCTGAAACTGGGCACCGACACCATGAAAGATCTTCAAAGCATAGAAAGGCATGTCGGCAGAGAGATAAGCAGTCTGAGGATTATGCTCAAAGCCAGCGAAGTCCAACGCGTAGGCTGCGACGACATTCAGCTTGCTCTGCTTACCGACAGCAGCCGGATTGAAAGAAGTCTCCATGTCGAAATAATGACTGAAGGAAGGGTCATACTGAGCCTTGGAAATGCAAGCGCATCCCCAGAGCAAAAATAATATGATATATAACTTCTTTCTCACAACACAATAACGCTTCAAACGGGTCTTTATTGTATTCTCAGAGTGATCAGACACAAAAGCCGTCCCACAAAGGAACGGCTTCGTAAGCGAGGCAATAATCTATTTGCCCGTTAGTATTCATCCTCATTCCACAAAAAGTCATCTTTTGTTGGGTAATCAGGCCATAGATCTTCTATACTGTCGTAAACATCTCCTTCGTCCTCAATCTCTTGAAGATTCTGAATCACTTCATCTGGAGCGCCAGAACGTACAGCATAGTCAATTAACTCATCCTTCGTGGCTGGCCATGGAGCATCCTCCAACTTGGAAGCCAAATCTAGTGTCCAATACATAGTCTTAAGTGTTAGTCAATTAAATTTGTGGCGCAAAAATAAGCAAATTATTCGAAAAACCAAATTAATCACTAACTTTTTTAGCCGCTTGTCCTTATTATAATAGTTTTTTATACAAACAGCGTGGTTATTAACGACTCTTTAATCAAAAGCCCTTCAACTAATAGTTAACTTTATAAATATGAGGGTGGAACTTGGAATTAAAAAAGATGATCGCCTGATTGTACAGATCAAAACAGACAGTAGCACCTGCATCATAGGCCATTCTTAAAGAATCATAGCTTGAAAGAGAACGACAACGTAAATCAAGAAGAACCACAACGGAATCATCAGACACATGCTGCAACACCTCTTCCAAAGAATCCTTTGCAGACAACAAAGCAATCTCAACCCTATTCGGTAATTTCGAGACACATTTGGATTGATGGCTTCCTGCTAAAACATAAGCCTCATATCTATGTAGCAGGTCCATGCTACCAAAATACCACTGATGTGGTCCAAAGTGATTGGATAACCTCAGCAACAGCTGTCCCAACTTCTTTTCTTCCTCATTCAAAGACAGCGTATTCAAATCGTCGTAAGCATAATAGGGCCAACGCTCCGTGATCACGTCACGAAGAAAACGATAAGCAAAGGGTGACTGCACACCAAAGCCCCTCGTGCGCGGTACGCGCAAAAGTGTAGACAAGAACTTATGTAACGAAGAAAAAATTGTTAGCATAAGTAAGAAACGAAGTCTACACGAATATATTGTCTGTCTACCGAGCCTGCTACAAAACGGGTAGAAAAGAGATCGCCAAAAGAATGGAAATGGAGAATTATGATAAAGGAGACTTTCCGGTATTGCCTTTCTCTCCCTTTTAGGGAGAGTCAGAGAGGGTCTTCTAACATCTAATAAACGCAAAAAGACCAAAGAAGAAATATTTAGGACCCTACTGCTTCGTATTATCTGAAAAAAAACTCGTATTTTTGCACCAGTTAACAAGTAAAGCGACCTCCCTGCCCCATCGCTCTGATGGTGTCAGGAAGTTCTATATATAATTAATGTGTAACCAGGAACAGACAACGACAGCGAGGATGGAAGCACTCTTCAAGCGTTTCTACCGACCGCTGTACCTCTATGCACTGACCTTTCTCCGCGAAGAAGAGCAGGCCAAGGACATCACAGGTGGCGTCTTTCAGACCGTCTGGGAGATGTTGCGTGAGGGTAGCTTGAATCCCGACGACCGACAGTCTGTAGGATTCCTCTACACTACCACACGCCACCGCTGCCTTGACAAACTGCGCCACGACAAGGCCATAGACCGCTACACCCGTCTGCAGATGGGCACTACACCACTTAGCACAGAGGAAGAAGTAATAGATTTTGAGCAACGCATACAGCAGGTCAAAGAAGCCATAGAGCGGTTGCCTGAGCCGGAAAGGTCTATCATCAAGTGCACCTATTTTAAAAGGATGACTTACCAAGAGACAGCAGAGCTATTCCACACCTCGGTGAACATGATTCACAAACGGATGAACAAAGTATTTAAGATGATGCGGGAAATGTTAAAAGAAGGATACGCATAGGCACCGACAGCACGTCCTCAGCGTACTATTACCAAAATTACATCATCTATGACAACACGAAACAACAATATTCCTCCACAAGGAGCCAATAGAATGTCCTCTCAAGAAGAAACGGTTCAAGACGACCGTCTCATGTTTCTCGTTGAGCGCGCGCTCCGCGACGACACTCCGTCACCTGATGTCGAGGCGGCATTTCAGGCTTGCCGACGCCGGGTGGAAGCGCAGGAGACCGTTAAAGCTGGCAACAAAACACGGGAGATAGCTCGAAAAGTTGCCGAAACAAATGAAGACGGAACCGCCACTGCATCTCCGTCGCGATGGCTCGCGGTGGGTAAAGTGGCATTGGCTCTTGCTGCATCCCTGTTGCTTTTCTTCACCCTCGTACCCAAGGGTTGGTTACACAATGACAATCGGCCTGCACAAATCATTACCGCCAAGAAGATGACAACCATCGACGATGCCCACCAGCAAGGCGGCGTGTCGCTCATAGCTGGCGACAAAGTTCTCTCTAACGTCTCGGCCCGGGACCGAGGCATCACTGTTCTACCCGACAACATCATCAAGGTGGAACGCAGTGCACAGCGTGATGCAGAGACCTACACCCTGCATGTGGCCAAGGGCAAGACGGCACAGCTGATTCTGCCCGACGGCACTCATGTATGGCTCAGCGTGGACAGTGAGATTGCCTTCAACAGCCACTTCGGCGAAGGCGCCCCACGACGTGTGGCTCTCCGCGGCGAGGCTTTCTTCGACGTACACCACGATGCCGCATCACCCTTCACCGTTGATGCCGGCGGCTGTCACACTACTGTCTACGGCACACGCTTCAACGTTCGCAACATTGAGGGTGACGCACCACAGGTGACACTCGTCAGCGGCAAGGTCGGCGTAAGCTATCACAGCAAGACCGTCATGCTCAGTCCGGGACATCAGGCCGTACTCGACAACGGAGACCTGATGACGCAGGAGGCCGACATGGACGTGGCGCTGAGCTGGAAGGAGGGACATTTCTATTTCGACGGACAGACGCTCCAGGAGATCGTCGATGAGATAGGACGCTGGTACGGCATGCCCGTGAGCTGTATGTCGGACGCCGATATCAACACACGTCTGCATTTCAATGCCGAGCGCAGCTGGCCCGTCACACGCGTCATCGATGAGCTTAACAAGATTAGCCATACAAAGGTAGAGATTCACGACAACAGACTACGAATAGATTGATTTTAGTTTTAACATTTATTTAGGGCACAATACTTTGAGGCTTAGCGTATTGACAATAAGTAAGAGAGCTGAATAAACATTTAATAAGTCACAATACTTTATTACCGATGAATCATGCAATGAGAAAAGCCGGGGACCGGCAGGGACGACAAAGGTGCACACTGCTGTGCCTCATGCTGCTCTGCTGGTGCACCATAGCCCTGGCACAGGTGAGAAACCGTATCTCCGTATCGTTCAGCAACGAGAAAGCCACCACAGCTCTAAAGAGGGTGGAAAAGCTTTCGGGGCTGAAGATACAGTACAACTATGATGATGTCAACTTCCGCGTCACGCTCAAGGCTGACAACCAGGCCCCCGTGACCGTCGTCAACCGGCTTATCAGCGGGCACGGCCTCCACGCAGACCGCAAGGACGACTACATCGTCATCATGCGCACTGCCAACATTCCTCACGACAAGAATATCGGTGACGGCAAGCACCTTGTGGGCATCGTCATGGACGAGAGCGGCGAGCCTATCATCGGCGCTGTCATCCGCGACCGCGCCAATGGTGTGGGCACGGTGACTGATGCCGACGGCAAGTTCTCCATCGACGCGAAGAGCGACCGCATCGTGCTCAACGTCAGCAGCATAGGCATGAAGGACAATCAGTGGCGGGGCAACCGCGACGACTACGCTGTTGTGGTGCTGGAAGACAACGCACAGGAACTCGACAATGTCGTCATCACCGGTTACCAGCAGCTCGACCGCCGCAACCTCACCAGCTCCGTGTCCAGTGTGAAGATGAGCGACATAGACCGACCGGGCATGAGTAGCCTTGACAAGATGCTGCAGGGACGCATCCCCGACCTCGTCGTCAGCAATGCCAGTGGTGAAATCAATGCTGTGCCGAAGATACGCATCCGCGGTACCAGTACTCTCATCGGCGACCGCGAGCCTCTTTGGGTCGTCGACGGCATTATCGTCAGCAATCCCGTCAACCTCTCGGCCAGCGTACTCAACGATCCTGACTATGTCAACCGCATCGGTAACGCCATCTCTGGCATAAACCCTCAAGACATAGACCGTATCGACGTCCTCAAGGATGCCTCGGCAACAGCACTGTATGGTACTCGCGCTGCCAACGGCGTCATCGTCATCACCACAAAGAAGGGTCGTGAGGGCAAGCCCATCATCTCCTACAACTATACAGGTACCTACCGTCGTCGTCCACGATATTCCGACCGGAAGATAGATCTCATGGACTCCAAAGAGCGCACTGCCGTTTCCCGCGATATGGTCGGCATGCACTATAAGTACCCTTCCTCCATGGTCCTCGTGGGCTATGAGGATGCTATCGACAAATACTACAGCGGACAGTATTCCTGGCAGCAGTTCCAGGATGCCGTCAACGCCGATGAGACACGCAACACCGACTGGTTCAAGCTTCTCTGCCGTGACGCCGTCTCCTCTGACCACAGCGTCAACATCTCCGGCGGATCCGACAAGTTCCGATACTACGCCTCCGTGGGCTACACCGACGACGAGGATGTCATCAAGGACAACTACAACAACAGGATCACCTCTGCCACCAACCTCGACTTCAACCTCAGTCAGAAGTTTGCGCTCTCGCTGCAGCTCAGCAGCTACCACAGCAGAAAACGCTATGACAAAGTCAATGCCATCGACTACGCCTATAACACCAGCCGTGTCATACCGGCCTACAACGAGGACGGCACCTACTACTATTATAAAGGCACAGCAACACAGGGCGCCTACAACTACAACATCCTCAACGAGCTTGACAACAGCTACAACAAGCAGAAGGACAACGGCTTCAAGTCGACCTTCAATCTCAAATACACAGCCTGCGACTGGCTCTACTTCAATGCCATCGCCTCCTTCTCTACCGCCAACACCACACAAGAGGGATGGTATGGTGAGAAGAGCTACTATGCTGCCAATGAGCGGCAGAGTGAATATGGTGTCACTCCCGACCAGCCGTCGATGAGCAAGATGCCCTTTGGTGGTGAGCTGTCGGAGAACAACACCGACATGACGGCATGGACCATGCGTCTGCAAGGCAACATGAATAAATATTTCGGTGCCAACCTCCAGCATAACATCAACCTCGCTGTCGGTGTCGAAGCCAGCAGCACGCATTACACTGGCAACAGCTACACCCAGCGCGGCTATTACAGCGATAGAGGCAAGAAGTTTGTCACGTCCATACCCAACACCTATACCTCGTACCTCACCTGGCTGAGCACCAACATGCCCACGATCGTTGACACACGCACCAACCTGCTCTCGGCCTACGGCACGCTGTCATACAGCTACAAGACGCTCTTCACCCTAAACGCCAACACACGATACGACGGTAGTAACAAGTTCGGCGACAGATCCAACGAGAAGATTCTTCCCGTCTGGTCCGTTTCCGGACTCGCCAACGTTCTCGACATCACCAACTGGCATCCTAAATGGATTGACAACCTTACCTGGAAGATCTCCTACGGTGGTCAGGGCAACATGCTCGACGGACAGACGCCGGTACTCACCATCACTAAAGGTGCTCTCGACACTCACTACAACGAGATGACATCGACAGTGGCCAACTTCGCCAATCCAAACCTAAAATGGGAGCAGACACATTCTTTCAATACAGGACTGGAGATGAGCTTCCTCCACAACCGCCTTATGATGGAGGTGGAATACTACCACAAGATGACCGTCGACGCTTTTATGAACAAGACCATCAGCGACATCAACGGCTTCACCTCCTATGTCGTCAACTCGGGAAAGATTCTTAATAAGGGCTACAACGTCTCCGTTACCACCACACCCGTACAGACGAAAAATTGGAACTGGCTGCTCTCAGCGTCTCTCTCCAAAATCATCAACCGCATGGAGACTACCCCCGGTGGCGACACCTATAAGATCAGCGACTATCTCGACGGTACAGCTTTGGTCAACGGAAAAGCCATCGGTACCTTCTACTCCTACCGCTTCATCGGCCTCAATCCCTCCAACGGCGGCCCGCTCTTCGACGACTGGCAGGACAGAGCCAACGAACTCGTCGGCCTCGACAACTATGAGACAGCCATGCGCGTTCTTTCCCTATCGGGCAGAAGAGACCCGGACATCACAGGAAGCATCTCCTCAACGCTGACTTACAAGAACTGGCGGCTCGGCGTCTTCCTCGACTATGCCGCAGGAAACAAGATACGGCTCTTCAAACTCTACGGACAGAACGGCGGCAGCAGCGACCCCGGACAAATCTATCCGCAGTACAACCTCAACCGCGCCGTCCTCAACAGATGGAAGAAGCCCGGTGATGAGCAGTACACCAATATCCCCGCCATCATGTCTTCAGATGCACCCGGATACTACCAATACAGCCAGCATTGGTCCAATGGCAGCAACTACCAGGGTGTGGCCATCGCCAACGACGCCTGGACGATGTACGACTACAGTGATCTCCGCGTCGTCAGTGCCGACTACCTGCGCATCGCAAGCATCAGCCTTACCTATGAGCTTCCCGCCAACGCACTGAGGCAGCTCCACCTTGAGCGACTTGCCATGACTCTCACCGGCAACAACCTCTACACCTTCTGCAACAGCAAGCTCAAAGGACAGACACCCACACAGTCCGGCTTTGCCGAGGTGCAGCTCTCCGACACGCCCTATTTCACCCTCGGCGTCAATATTCAATTCTAATGCTTATCCATCATGATACACGCAATATATAAATATATGTGCGCCGCTGCCCTGCTCCTCTCCGTTACCGGCTGTGGCGACTTCCTCAAAGAGTACAGTCAGGATACCGACTATGTCGACAGCTGGGAGGACCTCAACGAGCTTCTCATCGGCAATTGCTACCTGCCACAATATCAGTCCAACACCCTTGGACAAGCCAATGACGACAATCAGTTCTTCCTCCACTTCCTCGGTGACGAGCTCGATGAGAACCTCTCCACCAACGACGACAACTTAATGGAGTATGACGGCAAGGAACGTGTCTTCGGCTATTTCACCTGGCAGGCTCGTTCCGGACAGAACGACAGCTACACCGGCTATAACACCGAGAACGGAAACTGGACACAGATGTACAAACTCATCAACGTGGCCAACAACATCATCTACAGTGTCACCAAACTCAAGCAGAACGATAACGCCGCTCAGCTGGGCAAGATAAAAGTCGACGGTGAAGCTCACTTCCTGCGTGCCTACTATTATTTCTTCCTTGCCAACCTCTACGGCAAGGCCTACGACCCTGCCACGGCATCCTCCGACCTCGCCGTGCCGATCAAGACCTCGGAGAACGTTGAGGACAAGTCGTTCCAGCGCAATACCGTACAGGAAGTCTATGACCTCATACTCTCCGA
Source organism: uncultured Prevotella sp. (assembly GCA_900317685.1). GTDB lineage: Bacteria > Bacteroidota > Bacteroidia > Bacteroidales > Bacteroidaceae > Prevotella. The sequence goes on along the minus strand of ONHQ01000050.1, from coordinate 5,670 downwards.
CCTCGACATCGCTGACAAGGAGCTCACTGCCTATGGTGCCCAACCCAGCAAGTACCGTGCCGACTCCGTCGCCGTGCACTTCCTCAAGAGCCGCGTCTATCTCTATATGCAGAACTGGGAGATGGCGGCGCGCTATGCTCAGAAGGTCATCAACGAGCATCCTACCCTGCAGAACCTCAACGCACTCAACCAGAAAGCCGGCATCCTCAACGCCGCCTCTCCTGAACTCATCTTCTCCATGGGAGGAAACGCCATGCCCTGCTACACGATGAACTATATCAAGAGCTTCACCATCACCGACAAGATCTACGGGCTCTACAGTGACGATGACCTGCGCAAGAGCAAGTACATCTGGACCAACTGCGACTTCCACGGTTATGCCAAGACACCCATCATAGCCACGAATCTCACCCAGGAGCCCACGGACCCACAATATTATTTCTATGCCTACTACTCGCCCACCTCGTTCAACCATGTCGACATCTCTGACAAGTTCTGCTTCCGTGCCGCCGAGGCTTACCTCATCAAGGCCGAAGCAGAGGCATATATGGGCCACGAAGATGCTGCCCGCCAGGCGCTCAACACCCTCCGGGCTCAGCGCTATGCGCCAGGCACCGACTATGCCGTCACGGCTACCGGTGACGACCTCATCAAGACGATACGCAACGAGCGGGAGCGCGAGCTCTGCCTCGAAGGACAGCGATGGTTCGACCTCCGCCGCTACCGCGTCTGCCAGGTGCTGCCGCAGAAAGAGACTATCACGCACCATTATTATTACTACGAGAGTCGCAGCTCCTCCAGACGCACAGCCCTCCACACTTTCATCCTCCAGCCCGACGACTGGGGATGGGTGCTGCCTATCCCACAGGAAGTTCTCGACGCCAACAACGGCATGAAGAACAATGAGCGCGGCACGAGAACATACTCCTCGACAGCACTGTAACAATCACCTATTCACAACACACAGTAATCATGAGACATTACTTCATTTATATACTCGCCCTCACAGCCTGCCTGACTATCGCAGGCTGCTCGGACGACGACGAGCTCACACCGTCCTACGCTGACCAAAACCGATTCTTAGCCACCGACAGCGCCACCAACCCTGTGTCGGCCATGCGCAACGAGTTTTATCGGGAGACGGGCTCCTACCTCCTCTTCAACGATACCCTCCGCCATGAGGCCATAGGCACCGACGCCGAGGGCAACACCCTCTATGCCAACGAGCTCCTCGACGTGTCCTATGTCATGGCGTCCAACGCACAGCGGACGGCATTCAAATACCAATATCTCACGCAGATAAGTGATATGAAGGACGGCATCAGCTTCCTCGAGGACTATATCCTGCCACATCTCGGTCCCAAGCTGCGGCCTTTCTCTTGGCTCCTCGTCAGCCATATCACACGCTATACCGTAACGGATGGTGTCTACACCTATGATGCCGAGCCACAGTGTGCTGTAGGCAACAGGACTACGGCACTGGCCCTCGACGTCCTCGATGGTGCCGACGAAGAGACAAAGAAAAGTACAGCGGAAAGTATCCTCGTAGACCTGCTTAGCAACAAAGTGGCGCAACAGCCGGCTAAGGCCCTCAACGCCTTCACACAGTATTCGGCTGCGTATTATGGCCACAACGTGGCAGACCCACACTATGACGACGAAGGTAACATGAAGGATATGAACAACGCCGGATTCATCGACGGCGCCTACTCCTGGGGATACCTCTTCTGGGGACAATATCCTGCCCAGAACGACGACATTGCGTCCTACGTCAACCTTGCACTCACACAGACGGAGCAGGAGGTGAGCACACAGTATGCCGACTACCCCACTATCATCACCAAATACCAGGCTATGAAGCAGTTACTCACGGACCTCGGCTATGTATACTAAGAAAACACCAACAAAAAGACAGAAGACAATGAACAGAAAACATATTCTTTCGCTCCTTGCCGCAACCCTGCTGACAGCTACGGTGTCCCTGCTGACGGCCTGCAGGAGCGACGATGATGACACGACGGTGCCCAACATCACCCCTGAAGCCACCGGAGAGTTTACCGATGACCGTGATGGCAACGTTTACCACTATGTCACCTATGGCGGCCTCGACTGGACAGTGGAGAATGCACGCTATGACACAGGCAACGATGACACCCGGTCCATCTATCTCTCCAACGATGCCATCGGCGACGAAGAGGGCACGGCGGCACAACAGACCGTCAACACCTACGGCTATCTCTACTCCTGGCAAGGGGCCCAGGAGGCAGTTCCCGATGGATGGCGGCTGCCTACCGACGACGACTGGAAGAAACTGGAGATGGCACTCGGCATGACACAGCAGCAAGCCGACGCCGACGGATGGAGAGGAACCGTACAGGGCACATTGATGCACCAAAAAGACGGTACTGGCCTCGACATGCGCTATGGCGGATTCATGGACGGACAGTCTACTTCCTTTGCCTCGAAATATTACTTTCTCCAAGCCATGGGATACTACTGGACAGCAACACCTGGTGACGACCTGAAGAGCACGGCCTACATCCGCAAACTGATGTACAACCGGCAGGATGTCTATCGCCACACGGCTTCAGTGAAAGACATGATGAGCGTACGTTTCGTCCGTGACACACAAGGAAAATAAGATACTACTATGACAACAAACAATTTCTATGCTATGAGGGGAGAACGGCAGCTCATAGCCACAACAAAAAAGATAGCAACAGCCATGCACAGGCTGTTGCTCCTTGCCCTATTGGTCCTCACCGGTAGCTATACCGCTTGGGCGCAGCATGATGGATTCCGCCTTCATGGCTGTCTGCCCCTTCCCGACGGGACCGCCGTGGGACTTCTCGTCAGCACGGACACGGCACAATCAGTAGAGTGCTGCTCCGGCGTGCTGCGCAACCACACCTTCTCGTTTACAGGAAAGATAGACAGGCCACGCGCGGCTACCTTCATCACCAACAACCTCGACATCGTGGCAAAAAACCACTGGCCTGATGATTCTATTCACTGGAACTATATCAGTCTCTATCTCACCAACGACGACATCCTCATCACCCCGGAGCTAAAGGTAAAAGGCGGGCAGGTACAGGACGATTACAACGACTTGCTCTCCATGGACGACAGCGGCGGAGAGGTGGTAAGCCCAGATATTTTCTTCAACTTCATTGACCACCATCCCCACTCTCCCGTTTCTGTAGAACTTGCCCGTCGCCTACTGGAACGCGGTTACAACCTCACAGCAGAACAAGTCGATCATCTCGACAGCACCATCGTATCGGTTCCCGACGACACGACAGGTCTGCGACTGATGAGACTGCAGATAGCACAGGCACGTAAGACGGTGAAAGGTGCTCTTCTCCAAGACCTCGAACTCGTCACGACTAACGGGCAGAAGGCATCGCTCACACATATCGTAGCTGACGCACAGCGACACAAACCGGGATATGTTCTCGTCGACTTCTGGGCCAGTTGGTGTGGCATCTGTCTCGCCGCCATGCCAGACATCAAGGCTCTCGCCGAGAAATACAACTCAAACCTTACCGTAGTAGCCATCTCCATAGACACAAAAGAGGAGACTTGGCACAACAGCATGAAGAAGCACCACGAGCCATGGGCACAATATCGAACCACGCAACAGGGTTACAAAGACCTCTTCACCAAATACCAAGTGGGCAACGGAGTGCCCTACTACTTGCTCATCCGCCCCGACGGAAAGGTCCTCTCCGCTATGTCAGGGCCAGAACAAGTGAAGGAAACGCTCGATAGCCTGCTCACTAAATAATTACCATCACAATGATATCATCCATGAGAAAGTTCTTTTTTCTATGCTTGGCACTCTGCCTCTGTTGGAGCACTAGTGCACAAAACCAACGTTATCATGTCACCGGCACCGCAGAAGGCACAGTAGACGGCGACACGATCTATTTGGCCGTCATGACCGGGTTCTTCAGTCTTGAACCTACCGACACGACAATCGTCCGCAACGGAGGTTTCTCCTTCGACGGCACCATCGACGGTGCAGACATGCGCTTGGCAGTAGCCATGCACAAAGGTCAGATGGTTGGTTTGACCGACTTTATTCTGGAGAACACTCCCATCAGCCTGCAAATATTTCCACAAGACAGCAACAAGAAACCCGTTGTTAAAGGAGGGCAGACACAGAAACTCTATGACGAAGTTACAAAGGAAGACGACGACTTCAGCAAGCTTATGGACAAACCATACGAACAATCCAACGACTCCACACTGCCACAAGACGTACGCAATAGGGCACAAGCCCAACTGGACTCGCTACGTAAAGTTAGCGTCACTCGCCACTACGACTACATCATGGCTCATATACCGTCGCCCATCAGCGACATGCTATTGCAATGGTATGCGCAAGATATGACGGAAGCGCAAGTTAATTCGATCCTCGACAAGATGACGACATCGAGTGTACAGTATCAGTATTACAAACAAATGATGGCGGAGCGACGTATTTCTAAAGCCACAGCAATAAACCAGCATTATACCGACGTCGCGCTAAAAGGCACTGATACCAAGACTGATGTCCGCCTGTCCGACTATGTGGATAAGAACCGCTATACACTCCTCGATTTTTGGGCAAGCTGGTGCGGACCCTGCCGTGCGGAGATGCCCAACGTGGTGAAAGTCTACAACCAGTATCATAGCAAAGGACTGGAAGTCGTAGGCGTCTCTCTCGACAACAACCACGAGGCGTGGGTCAAGGCCATTAAGACTCTGAAGATGCCGTGGCCACAGATGAGCGACCTTAAAGGCTGGCAAAGTGCTGCTGCAGCGGCCTACAACATCCGCGCCATCCCTGCCAATGTCCTCATCGACAATAAAGGAAACATCATAGCCAAAGATCTCAGAGGTGAAGAACTGCAAAAGAGGATAGAAGAACTGATGAAATAATAAAGAAACTAAGAATATCATTATTAAAGTTTTTCACAGGAGAAAGGGAAATACCCTAAGAAAAAGGCACCACAAACACGTGGTGCCTTTTTTATTTCATCACAAGCCTATAAACAGCTTATTAAAACAACGAAGTAAGGTCATGCTTAACTAATACACACACCTTAATTATATAGCCACCAGAATAGTCTAACAATCTCTTAGGAATCCAACGATCTTAATTAATTATCAAGAGGAAATTAAGGAATTGACAGCGCAACAATAAGAATAACGCAACAACAAGAATCAAACCACCGCATATCATGACAAGCGTTTTAGCATCAACGACTCATCATAGCAGACATCGATATAATCGTGATGCTGTTCATCGAGAAAAACGCGTATATGCCGATGCAAGGCCAGCAGATGCCTGCCCTCATCAGCAGCCAGCCTAAGACTATCCTGCTTCGACGAGGCAGCCAGCGAAAGATTACGGAAATCGGTCACATTACCATGACTGTCCAACACAATGACAGGAATTGTGTTGTTGTCATTCAACACTTTCAAGACAAGATTGAGATCCGTGTTTGCATCGGCCTGGTTGAGTGACCGCATAGCCTCGGCCCACACCTCCAATCGGAGCGTGTATCCACACAGAAAAAGCCATTGAAAACATTGCTGTTCTCAAGGGCTCTTGTTGAAAGAGGGCGGCCTCCTACTCTCCCGCATTGCATTGCAGTACCATCGGCGCAAGTGGGCTTAACT
>ONHQ01000078.1 GCA_900317685.1 uncultured Prevotella sp. | reverse complement strand
GTAGTTGTACTTGACGTAGGCCTGGATGCCGTTCTCCTCCATGAATCGGTAGTTCTCCTCGCTGCCGTAGCCTGAGTCGGCCACGCCCTCATAGGGGAATCGGCCGTAGCGGCGGTGGAACGAGGTCAGGAACATGGGCATGGTGAGCGTGTCGCCGGGGTTGGGGAACAGGCCGAAGTCCACCAGGAACTGGTTCTCGGTGGCGATCTGCAGGTTGTAGCAGGGCTTGGTCTGCCCGTTGTTCATCGCGTCCTCCTTCGTGCGCATGAACGTAGCGTCGGGGTCCGTCTTGGACATCGAGTTGCGCTCGCCCAGCTGCTCAAGGCGGCTGTCGTACTCGTCGAGTTTGTCGCGTTGCTTCTCCAGCTCCTTGGCCTGTCGCTTGAGTTCACGCAGCCTGGCCTTCTCAGCCTTGTCCTTTGCCTTCTCAGCCGAAGCGCGCCCGATGGAGCCGCGCAGTTCCTCGCATATCTCCGTCAGCTGGGCCGGCGTGAACTCCACCGACTCCTGCTGGGCTGCATTCTCCTGGGCGATGGCATCGTCTATCTGGCTCAGAAGTGCACCTATCTTCTGCTGCAGTCTTGCCCGGTTCTTCACCACCGTCTTCTTCCACACGAAGGTGTACTTGTTCGCCTTCGACTCTATCTTAGTGCCGTCGATGTACTCCACCTCAAGGCTGATGAAGCCACGTTCGGCAAGGATCAGCACCAGTTGCGTGAACACGTTGTCGATCTCATCCTTGACGCGGTTGCGGAAGTTGTTGATGGTCTTGTGGTCGGGTTGGTCATAACCGGCCAGCCAGATGAAATGAACGTCACGCTTGAGCGCGTTCTCCATCTTGCGGCACGAGTAGATGTTGTTCATGTAACTGTAGATAATGACCTTGAGCATCATCCTCGGGTGGTAGGGGCTCGCGCCGCGGTCATAGTACAGGGTGTATATGCGACCCATGTCCAGGCTGTCAACAACCGCATTGACCAGACGGACAGGGTCGTCCGGGGCAATATCTTTGTCGGCAATATCTTTGTCGATTCTTTCAGGAAAAAGAACCAATTGGTTGTTTATGTGCTCACGAAAGTGTAACTTTGCAGACATATTTTTATTTAATAAATTGATTGTCACAAAGTTACTAAAACTTTTTGACATGACAAAGCCTCCGCTTGGGAAAGTAGAGGCTTTGTTATATGTTTTACAGCATGTTACAGAAAGAGGATGTGCCAGAATTATGACACACCCTCTTTTTCGCATACCAACCGCCGAGAGGCGGTGGTTTGCTTTCAAGGTATAGTGGGCTGACCGTCCACTATTTTTTTGTCTTTATGCACGGCCTTCTACATGTCGTGAGAGGACTGATACCGTGAAACCGCATTGAAGATCACCCGTTGCATCGATGGAATTGAGCACCTTGTTTTCCCTTTATGAAGGTTGTTTGAGTTGTTTAAGTTGTCGTTTAAATACAACATTGACGCAGATCAAAGCCGCATTGATGACCTGGGGTGGGGTAGCGACTGTTGCATGACTCGCACTTTGAGGCATGGGGTCGCTGCGCTGCCAGTGCTCGTCGCAGGTGAGGCTTATACTTATAAATTGTTGGACAAGGATAGGCCTACGCTGAAGATCAGGTTCAGGTTGGACAATGTGCCACTGAGGTCCCAATCGTCGTGGTACTCGTCACACGGTTTGTGATACCATACGGTCATGGGATATTTGTTGGGCTTGCTCGCATCCACGGGCTGACGGCCGTTCTCCAGCACCACCGCACGCACGCCCTTCTTCACGAAGTTGTAGTGGTCGGAACGGAAAAACCAGCCGTCGGAGTTGTCGTCGTCGAAATAGATATACCTGCCCTGGGCAGCAGCGGCAGCCTCATAATAATGGTCTAAGTCACTTTCCCCGCCACCCAGAATCACGACATCGCGCGTCAACTCGGCTGGGCCTATGCTCTCAAAATTAAGGCAGGCCACAGTCTTCGCCATGGGCACGGCTGGGTAATCGCAGTAATAGGCAGAGCCGAACAGTCCGCTCTCCTCAGATGAGGGGAAGATGAACAGCAGGTCTCGACGCGGCCGGGGCATCTCCTTGAACTTCTTGGCCACGAGCAGGGCTCCAGCCACGCCCGATGCATTGTCGGCAGCGCCGTTATAGATCGTGTCGCCGCGCTCATCGGCCTTGCCGATGCCCAGGTGGTCCCAGTGGGCACAGAACACGACGGCCTCACCGTCCTGACCACTGCCTCGCAGGATGCCGCCCACATTGCGCGTTTGCTGGATGCCGTAGGTCACATTCATCTTCACATCGCCTCTCACATTCAGGGAGAAACTCTTGAAGCCTGGCTTCTTGGCAGCGGCCAGTGCCTTGTCCATATCCATGCCTGCCGCAACAAACAGTTTCTTGCAACCGTCCTCGTGCAGCCATCCCCTGACGGCCAATTCGTCGGCATTGCGCGTGTCTGGATGATAGATGCCGAGATTATCACTCAGGTGGCCGTTGACGCAGACGTGCCACCCGTAACTGGCGGCTTCGGTGTGGTGGAGCACCAGACAACCGGCGGCGCCCTGGCGCTGTGCCTCTTCAAACTTATAGATCCAACGACCGTAGTAGGTCATATTGCGTCCTCTGAAGAGCCTGCTGTCATAAAAGCCGGGGTCGTTGACCATGACCACCACGATCTTGCCTCTGACATCGATGTCCTCGTAGTCGTTCCAGCCGTATTCGGGCGCGTTGATGCCAAAACCGCAGAACACATACTCGGCCTTCTTCAGGTCAATCTTCTTGGTGGCGCGAGTCGTCCAGATGATCATGTCGTCGGGATAGTGGAGCACCGATTTCCTCTTTCCGCTCACCGTGAGCCGGCTACCGTCGGGCTTGGCTGTGACAGCAATCATCTCAAAGGGCTGGTACCAACTGCCGTTGAAGGCAGGCTCCAGCCCCATCACCTCCAACTGCTTGGCAAGATAGTTCACCGTCTTGTCCTCATAGGGCGTCATGGGCTTTCTTCCGCCAAACTCATCATGGGCAAGCACTCTTGTCCATTCCCTCAATAGTTGTTCGTCACTTCCCGTCTGCAACTGCTCCTGTGTCATAATCTGTGCACTGGCGGTTGCCAACCCTATGGCGACAAGAGCGATTACCGTCACCAACTTTTTAGCATTCATTCTCATCAGTCTTTATTATTCTGCAAAGGTAGTGCAAGCCGAGCACAATGCCAAATTTATTTGAGCATTGTTGAGGCGCAGCTTACCTTCGCCGCAAGGCAACGATAGTGCAAGCCGAGCACAATGCCAATTTTATTTGAGCATTGTTGAGGCGCAGCCTACCTTCGCCGCAAGGCAACGATAGTGCAAGCCGAGCACAATGCCAAATTTATTTGAGCATTGTTAAGACGCAGCCTACCTTCGCCGCAAGGCAACGATACAAAACCTTTTTCTTTTGCCGAAAACAAACTTCGGCAAAAGTGGCTCCCATCGATGGGAACGCCCGGCTTTTGTCATTAACGCAGGTCGAATGCTGCCCGCCATGCACCAAATACGCCAGGCCCGCATCCGCTGCATCTTCGAGATCAATGGCTTGGAAGTGTTCCTATAATTATTTTTGGCTCAAAATGCAACTTTCACCCTATAGTGTGCGTCTATATAATATAAAAGTTGTATTATTGCAGCGCAGAAAATATTCAAGATTATGAAACATCTAATCACATTACTATTTATAGTATTTACTTGTCAAAGTCTTTTGGGCTACCCAACTGATAGCGTAAAAATCAATGTAGCAGACTTTGATTTTCTTGTGTCAACAACGGAAGAAAATTATGTGG
>ONHQ01000035.1 GCA_900317685.1 uncultured Prevotella sp. | reverse complement strand
TGCAAAGGTACTATCTTTCGGCGAAAGTATGTACCGTCTCACGCAAGTTTTAAGGTTAGCGATTGTCAGGGCTCGTCCACAGAAAAATCCGGTGCCCCAATAAAAAATATTGTTGGCCACGCAGTGGCAAACTGTCCCCAAGTGTATCGCAGCTTCTGCGCAACCCAAATGAGAAAAGAAAATGGTCATGGGCCATCATCCTTGGGGGGGGTGCCCATGACGAAAATCGCTACCGCGCAAAATTGCACCTTCGGTGCATAAAATATACGGCCGTCAACGGCGCACCCGCTAACAGGATGTTTGATCTTTAGAAATCTGTCTTTTATGTCTTTCTGTCTTTTCAAAATATCTGTTCCCTATGTTACTCTGTCTCAAAAATAAAAATATGTTTATTATGTCTTTCTGTCTTTTCAAAATATCTGTTCCCTATGTTACTCTGTCTCAAAAATAGAAATCTGTCTTTTATGTCTTTCTGTCTTTTCAAAATATCTGTTCCATATGTTACTCTGTCTCAAAAATAAAAATATGTTTATTATGTCTTTCTGTCTTCTTTCTAAAGATCAAACATTCTATTATCTGCCGCATATTTTATGCACCGCAGGTGCAATTTTGCGCGTTCTTTTTCCTCCCTTTACTTACCCGTCATAGCCTGCTTTTCCTTGTTTTTTCTATGTTTGAAGCAATAAAAAAGCGCAGTTTCGTTTTTTTTCTGTATCTTTGCAAGTATAATTAATCATAGAATAGAACTAACATTATGTTTGAGAATTTAAGTGACCGTCTTGAGCGGTCGTTCAAGATATTGAAAGGTGAAGGTAAAATCACCGAGATCAATGTCGCAGAGACGCTCAAGGACGTGCGGCGTGCATTGCTGGACGCCGATGTCAACTATAAGGTAGCCAAGACATTTACCGACACGGTAAAACAGAAAGCACTCGGTCAGAATGTGCTTACGGCCGTAAAGCCGGGGCAGATGATGGTCAAGATCGTGCACGATGAGCTGGCCAGCCTTATGGGAGGCGAGGCTGCTGAGTTGCATCTGGTTCAGAAACCGGCCGTGATCCTGATGTCCGGTTTGCAGGGTTCTGGTAAGACCACGTTCAGTGGCAAGCTGGCCAATATGCTGAAAACTAAGCAGCACCGCAATCCGCTGTTGGTAGCTTGCGACGTCTACCGTCCGGCAGCTATTGACCAGTTGAAAGTAGTGGGCGGTCAGATTGATGTGCCCGTCTATACCGAGCCGGAAAACAAAAACGTCAACGAGATTGCGCTTCACGCCATCCAGGAGGCAAAGGCCAAAGGCTATGACACGGTCATCATCGATACTGCAGGCCGTCTGGCTGTCGACGAGCAGATGATGGACGAGATTGCCTCACTCAAAGAGACCGTTAAGCCCGATGAGACGCTCTTCGTTGTAGACTCCATGACGGGTCAGGACGCTGTCAACACCGCTAAGGAATTCAACGACCGTCTGGACTTCGACGGTGTCGTGCTCACCAAGCTCGACGGTGATACCCGCGGTGGTGCCGCTCTCTCCATCCGTACGGTAGTCACTAAGCCGATCAAGTTCATCGGTACCGGTGAGAAGATGGAGGCTATCGACGTGTTCCATCCCGACCGTATGGCCGACCGTATCCTCGGTATGGGCGACGTGGTTTCTCTCGTGGAGCGTGCTCAGGAGCAGTTCGACGAGGAAGAGGCGCGCAAGCTGCAAAAGAAGATTCAGAAAAACAAGTTCGACTTCAACGACTTCCTCAATCAGATCGAGCAGATCAAGAAGATGGGTAATCTGAAAGAGCTGGCCTCGATGATTCCGGGTGTGGGCAAAGCCATCAAGGACATCGACATCGACGACAATGCCTTCAACGGCATTGAGGCCATCATCCGCAGTATGACACCGCAGGAGCGAACCCATCCCGAGGTGCTCAACGTGAGCCGTCGCCAGCGCATTGCCAAAGGCTCCGGTACGTCGATTCAGGAGGTCAACCGACTCATCAAGCAGTTCGATCAGACCCGCAAGATGATGAAGATGGTCACCGGTAACCAGATGAAGTCCATGATGGCAAATATGGCGCGCATGAAAGGCGCAATGAAACAATAAATATAAACTATGTACACGTTGATAGATGGAAAGGCCACTGCTACTGCCATCAAGCAGCAGATTGCCGATGAAGTGAAGGAAATGGTGGCCAAGGGTGCTAAGCGCCCTTGTTTGGCTGCCGTGTTGGTAGGACATGATGGCGGCTCCGAGACCTATGTCAAAAACAAGGTAATTGCCTGTGAGCAGTGCGGTTTCGAGTCCCGTCTGATCCGCTATGAGGATGATGTCACTGAGGAAGAGCTCCTCGCCTGTGTGGCTAAGCTCAACGACGATCCCCAGGTCGACGGCTTCATCGTACAGCTGCCTCTGCCGAAACATATCGACGAGCAGAAGATCATCATGGCCATCGACTACCGCAAGGATGTCGACGGCTTCCATCCGATCAACGTGGGACGTATGGCCATTGGACTGCCGTGCTTTGTGTCGGCAACACCGTTGGGCATTATGACGCTCTTGCAGCACTACCACATTGAGACCTCCGGAAAGAAGTGTGTGGTGCTGGGACGCAGCAACATCGTGGGCAAGCCAATGGCTCAGCTGATGATGCAGAAACAATACGGCGACGCCACGGTGACGGTCTGCCACTCCCATACCAAGGACATCAAGGCAGAGTGCCGTGAGGCAGACATCATCATTGCCGCTATCGGCCGTCCCGACTTTGTCACTGCCGATATGGTGAAAGACGGTGCCGTGATCATCGATGTCGGTACCACACGTGTGCCCGATGCCACAAAGAAGAAGGGCTTCCGCCTCAATGGCGACGTGAAGTTTGACGAGGTGGCGCCGAAGTGCTCGTTCATCACACCGGTTCCCGGTGGTGTAGGTCCTATGACCATCTGCTCATTGATGAAGAACACACTGGCCGCTGCCAAGAAAGAATACTATAAATAAGGTGATGAGCCCCATAGAGGGGCTCACTGCTTTTGCTCTTAAGAAGACCTACTTGTCATTTCAAAATTTCTACCGATGAACACCAAACTATTACTATTCTCTACATCGCTTTTCATTACAGCCTCGTTGCCTTCGGTGGCTTGGGGGCAGCGTCAACAGGCTTCCTATGAGATTGCCGGGCGTGACACCACGTGTCAGCTTTTTCTCTATTCTCCGGGACCGACCAAGGGACTGCATGTTGCCTACTTCACCGATCACGACCAGTGGCAGGATATGGGACAGCTCTGTGGCTCGGACTATGGTGCATGGGGCAGTGAGAAGAAGATGTATTCGCCCTATGTCATCAAGGCTCAGGACGGAACGTGGCGGCTGCTCTTCTCTGTGAACAACTATTCGCCCTGCTTTGCGGCCGCCTATAGTGAAGACTTGGTGGTCTGGCGTCCGCAGGACTATCCGCGTGTCAAAGAGAAAGGGGTGCTGGATCCGATCATGTTCCAGATGGATCCCGACAACATCGACATCTATTTCAAAGCCAAGGACGGTAGTCGCCATTATGTGCAGGCTTCCAATGACTTCCGCCATTTCACGGAATCAGCCGACGCGAGCACGATAGAGGATGCCGCCTGGATGCGTGACACGGCAACTGTTGCCGGTACTACCTTTCAGGGCAATGCCTTCGATGTGCCTAAGCTGCAGCTGGACTATCTCTTCCAATATTTCGATGCCATGGCCAATGATGCCCGCATGAGCGCAGAGACGATGAAAGACGACGCACGGCGTTTTGCCTCTCTCTCTTCGCCATTAAAGACGACGCTGACCATAGATCCGTCGAAGCAAAAAGCGATCAGCGACCGTCTGATGGGCGTTTTCTTTGAGGACATCAGCTATGCGGCCGACGGCGGTCTCTATGCCGAACTTGTTCAGAACCGTGACTTCGAGTATTCTTCCAGCGATCATCATGGTTGGAATGCTACGACGGCATGGAAGAGCAATCATCCGATCCGTGTCAGCACGACTGATCCCCTGAGTACAAACAATCCTCATTATGTGCTCTTGGCCAAACAAGACACACTCTATAATACGGGGTGGGGGAGCGTGAAGGCGGAGCCTCTTCAGCAGTTCGACTTCTCGGTCTTTGCCCGTTGCAAGAATGGACATAAGAATCAATTGCTCGTGAGTCTCGTCGACGACAAAGGCGAGATGCTCGCAAAAGAGAAGATAAAGGTTCAGGGTGAGGGCTGGCAGCGCTATGCTCTGCCTCTGGTCATTGACAAGAAAGCAGTGAAGAGTCAGGTAAGACTCATGCTGACGCCTCTGAAAGAAGACAGCGTTGACGTGGACATGGTGAGCCTCTTCCCCCACGACACTTTCAAGGGACACGGGCTTCGCAAGGACTTGGCGGAGGCCATCGCGGCCCTCCATCCCCGGTTTGTGCGCTTCCCCGGTGGCTGCATGAGCCATGGTCAGGGACTTGACAATATCTATCACTGGAACGAGAGTGTAGGCCCATGGCAGGACCGTAAGCCCGCAAAGAACATTTGGAACTATCATCAAACGCGTGGTCTGGGCTTCTATGAGTATTTCCAGTTCTGTGAGGACATCGGCGCCGAACCGCTTCCTGTGCTGGCTGCTGGCGTGCCTTGTCAGAACTCAGCTGCCGACAGGGACGGCTACGGCGGCCAGCAAGGAGGTATCCCGATGGACGATATGCCGGCTTACTGTCAGGAGATCCTCAATATGATTGAGTGGGCCAATGGCGATCCGGCTACTTCCAAGTGGGCCAAGAAGCGTGCCGACGCAGGTCATCCGGCTCCGTTCCACCTTAAATATATAGGTGTAGGCAACGAAGATCTCGTCTCCACAACCTTTGAGGAGCGCTACGAGATGATCTGCAAGGCCATCAAACAGAAGTATCCCGACATCATCGTCTGTGGCACCGTGGGACCCTTCCATAATCCGTCGGCTGACTATATCGAGGGCTGGCGCTTCGCCAAAGCCCATCACGATCTGATTGATATGGTCGACGAGCATTACTACGAGTCACCGGGATGGTTCCTGCATCATCAGGACTACTACGACGATTACGACCGCAAGGGCCCGAAGGTCTATCTCGGTGAGTGGGCTTCCCGCGACCGACGCGTGGAGAATGCGCTGGTCGAGGCTATCCACCTGTGCAATGTCGAGCGCAATGCCGACATCGTCAGCATGGCCAGCTATGCGCCGTTGCTCTGCAATGAGGTTCATCAAAACTGGAATCCCGACATGATCTACTTCAATTCCGACAGCATCACAGCACTCACTCCGAGCTACTACACCCAGCAGTTGTGGGGCCAGAGTGCTGGTGACCGCTATCTCGCTTCCCAGTTCTCCTTGCCCGAGAACATCCGCTATCGTGTGGCCTCGAGTGTCGTGCGGGACGAAAAAACAGGTACCACTTGGGTGAAACTCGTCAACGCTTTGCCACAGTCCTTGACAGTAGATGTGAAAGGCCTGACGATTCCCTCAGGCGCTGAGGCCGTTGGCTTCTGCGGACAGCCCAACGATAAGAGCGTAAAGGTTGAGACTACTCGTGTCAGCGGTTCCACACTCACGCTCAAGCCCTATTCCGTGACCGTGGTAACGCTCCTTCGGCAATAGGTCAGAGGGTTCGCTGATAAGCGATTTCTTCGATTGACATATAGGCAGATGACAGTGACTTTCTGTCATCTGCCTTTTTCTTTGTTCGATTGTTCTTTTCTTCTGAAATTGTAGTCTTCAACTCTCCGAATCTTGTTAATTATTGTTTTATAGACTTCAATCTGTTAAAATTATTTGGAGGTTTAAGAAAAATCCCTTTACTTTGCACGTAGTTTGTATACAGAATAACAGAAAATATAAATTATTACACAAAGTCAAAAGTAAATTATGAAAAAGTTATTTACCTTGATGGCTGCAGCTTTGATAGCTGCTGGCGCATCTGCTCAGACTGTTCAGGAAAGTAAAACATTCGACAACGTTTATGTTGGCGTTAACGGTGGCGTAGCTACCAAGACCACAGGTCACGCTTGGCTGAAGGGACTCGATCCTAACTTTGGCGTACGTGTTGGCCGTTGGTTCACACCTGTCTTTGGTCTCGCTGCTGAGAGCAACGCCTACTTCTCAAATAAGCCTGCTAACTCTTTCGGCACCACTGTTCGTGCTATGAACACGAGCCTGTTGGCTACTGTCAACCTTAGCAACTGGTTCGGTGGCTACAAAGGTGAGCCCCGTACTTTCGAGGTGATCCCTGTTTACGGCTTCGGCTGGTACCACAGCTTCGGCAACAGCGCAGTTGCTAACCGCACCTGGACCGCTTCTCAGATCGCTCAGATTAATTCCGATGATGTTGCAGCAACCGAATTTGCAAAGAAGAATGCCCTGACTTCTAAGGCTGGCATCGACTTTGCTTTCAACCTCGGTGAGGCTAAGGCATGGCAGGTATATGTTGAGCCTTCTATCACATGGGCCCTCAATGGTTTTGATGGTGAGCAGAAGGTTGCTTACGATGTTAACAAGAGCTTCGTACAGCTCAACGCTGGTGTTGTCTATAAATTCAATACCAGCAATGGCACACACAACTTTAAGATTGTAAAGCCTTACGACCAGGCTGAGATCGATCAGCTCAACAGCACGATCAACGACCTGCGCAACGAGTTGGCTAAGAAGCCTAAGGAGGTTGTCAAGGAAGTTGTGAAAGAGGCTCCGGCACCACAGATGGTGAAGGTTGAGAATCTCGTGTTCGTTACATTCGCTCAGGGCAAGAGCACTCTGACCAAGGAGGCTAAGAAGGCTCTTGACGGTGTGAAGAGCGGCAAGCACGTTCAGATCGTTGGTACTGCTTCTCCAGAGGGTAGCAAAGAAATCAACGATAAGCTGTCTCAGGCTCGTGCTGACGAGGTTGCAAAGTATCTCAAGAACAATGGCGTCGTCGTTGACGAGGCTACCGGTAAGGGTGTTCAGGGTAATACATCCAACCGTCTGGCTGTTGTTTACGTGAAGTAATCGTTTCACAAATATAATCATTTACTCCCTGCTCGTAGTTATTATGAGCAGGGAGTTTTTTTTTTGTCGTGAGGTATGGAGTTGCTTATCAAGTATGCCATTATCCATGCTTGAATGATGGATTACTTGTCAGAATGAGATTTTTTCGTCAACTTTGCATCAGTAGGAGACCATCATCAAAGTTTACTTTATACGAATATTACTCAAAATGATTTCAGTACCTCATTCCAAAGAGCGCAACTTGTCCTTGGACATTTTAAGAGTCATAGCCATTTTTTAGCCGGCGAGCTGGTCAATGCGTGGAACTTGATTTTGCTGCCTGACAAACAATCGTTCGCTGCGTAGAAAAAGATCTTTCCTTACGTAGCGAACGATCTTTTTCTATAGGATTACAATGTTGGGGACATTGTTTCAACCTCACAAGAACCATTGTTTCGGCCCCGTGAAAACAGTGTTTTGAGGCCATAAGAACACTGCTTGTCATCAACGACATCACCAAGAAGAGAAGTAGTCCTGACCAGGCTTTAGCTCCTAACGGAACTCAGAGTCTCAGCCTACTGGATAGCCTTGCGAGCAAGTTCGCCGTCTATCCAGTAGGTTGAGACAGACTCACCTCCTCGGGGTTAAAGTCTGTCCATGATGAAAACTGACTTGGCATAAACTTGCACCTTGGCGTTGCATAATATAATCAGCGCCTCACTATTTATAGCTTGCTTCTGCCAAAGAAGTATTGTCCTTTATGCTTGGTTCTGTTGCCGAACTCGATGGCGTGGTGCGGACAATGGTGATAGCAGGCAAAGCAGGTCATGCATTGGCCATTGTGGAGCCAGCGGGGCTCCTTGCCGAGACCGCCGTCGATGTCGTGGACGGGACAGACGGAAGCACAGATGCCGCATTTCACACAGCGGTCTGAAATGACATGGAAAGGCTTGTCGGTGATCAGCCAACGGTAGAAGGCTGCACCGAGAATGCGGCTGTTGATGCGTGGCCAGTGGCCGATGGTCAGATGCTCCACATGTTTCTGATGTTGTTCGATTTGTTTGGCAAACGCTTTCAAGTCTTCCGCAGCCTGGTTTTGCTTGGCTTTCTCCCGCTCTTTCTTGTCTACATCCATAAAGGGCAGGCCGACATACGACTCCGGCATCAGTAGCGAGAAGGCAGCATCGAGCGTGATGCCTTTCTCTGAGAGCACGTGACGGAAGATGTCCATGGCCTCGCCAACGGTGTCACCGGCTGTGCAGAGCGCATAGACATAGTGTCCCGTGGCGTCGAAGGTGAGTTGCTTCACAAAGTCGACGACGATGCGCGGAGGACGCCAACCGTGGACAGGAAAGCAAAAGCCGACGTCTTCGCCCGGTTCCAGCTGAGCGATGAAAGGCGCGGTGCTGTTCTTGGCGATGTTGATGAGCCGGTCACTGGTGTAGAAGCCTAACTGTTTGGCGGCCCAGGCAGTATTGCCTGTTGCGGAGAAGAAAAAGATCATGAGCGTCGCAACTTAGTTAACCTTGCATGAGAAAATAAGCAGCCACCACCACTCCAAGGGCGACCGCCGCGATGATAAGCTTGAGGAAGCAACTCGCTATCTTGCGTATGATGAAGATGCTGACGACAAAGGCCAGTATCAGAAAGACGTAGAAGGTGAAGTGAGAGTCCATAGATGAAGCTGTTGGATGTGATTCTTTATTGTGAGATGTTTACGGTTTTTTGCTGGTTCCGAAGAGCCGGCGGAAGGTCACGGGAATAGGCGTACTAAACTCCATCGGCTTGTGGGTTACCGGGTGATAGAAGCAGAGCACGTAGGCATGAAGGCAGAGCCGTCCGATCGGATCATCGCCATTGCCGTATTTGATGTCGCCGCAAACCGGATGCCCCATGTCGGCGGAGTGCACACGTATTTGGTTCTTGCGTCCCGTCTCCAGTTTGAACTCCACGAGCGAGTGTTCGTTGCTGCGGTCGAGGGTATAGAAATGGGTGATGGCCAGCTTGCCGTCGCCCTCCCGCTGACTGCTGTAGGTGACATAGGCCCGGTTCTCTTTGAGCCAACTGGTGATGGTTCCCTGATCCTCCTCCATCACGCCGGAGAGCACTGCCACGTAGCGGCGGTCATAGACCGTGTGGTGCCAGTCCTCTTCCAGTTTCAGTTCTGTTTTCTTATCCTTGGCATAGATCATCAGTCCGCTGGTGTCGCGGTCAAGGCGGTGCACCACGTGGGCAGTGCAATGCTGTCGGGTCTGTTCGAAGTATTCGTCCAGCACAGACTTGACATTCAGCGTGCTGTGGCCGGCAGCCATAGAGAGAATACCTGCGCTTTTCTCCACCACGACGAGGTAAGGATCCTCATAGACGATCTTCACGTAATGGTTTTTAAGGGTGAGGTTGCGTTTGGTCTTGCTGACCGCAATCTTCATCCCCGCCTTGAGCGGATAGTCGTATCGTGTGATCGTCTTGCCATTGACCTGTATGCCGCGCCCTTGCAGCGTGGCTTTGATTTTGGAATGGCTGCCGTCGAGATGGGTGAGCAGCCAGTCCAGTAGTTGGGCATCGGCCTCAACCGTATAGTGATCGAACTGTTTCATGCCTGAATAGTGTGTCGGGGTTTATTCTTTTCTCTTCCAGATGGAGACAATCTTATGCCTGATGGCGATGATGTTGCAGATGCTTACCAAGGCAAAGAGACCGACTCCGAGGAGGATTGCCGGCAGCATCGTGCCGCTGTCGATGTCGGGGAAAAGCGTCTCGATGACGCCCATATAGTAGTCACGGACGAAGTAGAGCGTAGCCCAGGCGATGAGCAGCACACCACTGTTGAGCCCTATGGTGAGCAGCTGGTAGGGTCGTGCGACATTGCTGGGGCTGTAGCCGATAAGCAGCAGGTTCTCGAGTTTCGACGAGTTCTTCTGTACGAGCAGATAGATGCTCAGCATGAGGATGTAGAAGCTCAGAACAGAGATGACCAGACCGACAACCATGACCATGGTGACGATCATTCTCAAGAAATAAGTAGTCTTTTCGGCCTGCAACTTGTCATCCTCCACCTCGTAGCCTTTCTGGTCGATATATTTTGTCACCTTCTCGTTGGCAGGATTATCGACCTGCATGATCAGTCGGGTAGGATCGGAGTGGCTGCCCGGTGCGAAGTAGTTGTTGCTCCAGTCCATGAAGGCTTGTGGCACGAGGATTGTGTTGAGTCGTGACGAGAAGCCGATGACCTTACCTTTGAAGCGGTCGGCGTGTCCGTTGCCGTGGATGAAGATGTCGAAGTTGATCATGCCTACAAGGCCATCACTGATCTTAGGCAGGGAACGGCTTTGAGCAAAACCAAAGTTATACATCGTGATATAGGCGCGCGGCAGGATGATGGGTACGACATGGTCGCCCGGCGTGTATTTCCAGCTGCCCTTGGGCGCGTCGACGAAATGATCGGGGATGCTCTCGAAGAAGAGCTCGGAGTTGAGCACGTTGACCCCATTGACGCCCATGTTGGCTTCCACCTTATACTCCGTAGAGGTGAAAGTGCCTACGCTGGAGGCAAACGGCTGATTCTCTACATCGTTGACCTCGGCGGGCGAGAAGGTGTTGGTGCGACCGGAGATGGTATTGCCCATGCCAATCTTCTTGCTGACGATGATATAGTCGGACTTCATGAAAGAGTCCTCAGAGGTGAAGACGGGCATCACGTCGCGATAGAACTGATAACCCAGCAACACGATGAGCATGCCAAAGAGGTTGGCAAAGAAAAATCCCACAAACTGGGGTATGCTGATATGCTGACGGAGCAGCTTCCAAACTAAGTTCATAGCAATAATGTCTTTTCGTAGTTTAAGTCCATGTGTTTACCAATGCTCGTCACGATGACACCGGCTCCCTGTGCCTTGGCCTCAGTCATCATGATATCGGCCATGATGCGCGAGTTGTTGTCGTCGAGGTGGGAGATAGGCTCGTCGGCGAGCAGAAAGTCGAACGGCTGAACGAGTGCGCGGATCATTGCCACGCGCTGCTGCTGTCCAAAGGACATGCGTCCGATCTTGGCATCGAGTTTGTCGCCAATGCCGAGCATCTCGAACCATTGGCGGATGGTGGCATCGTCCTTGAAGTTGGTCAGCTTGTTTTTGATCTGTACGTTTTCCCAGGCGGTGAGCTCCGGGAACAGTCTCAACTCCTGAAACAGATGGCTGATATGCTGTTGGCGCATCTCTACCCAGTCTTTGACCTTGAAACTCTTGGTATCGCGGTCATCGAACATCACGGAACCGCTATAGTCGTGGCGATAGCCTACGATATAACTGCAAAAAGTACTCTTTCCCTTACCTGAGTCAGCCTCTACGAGATAGAGGTGTCCTCGCTCGAATTTCACATCTTGCTTCCAGATTTCTGACTTCAGGTCTTTGCTTTGCTGAAACACCTGAGGCAGAACGGAAGACAAATTAATGGTTTGCATATCTCTGATTGAATATAAAGTCCCGTCCTATTCTGATCTGAGTAGAAGAGGACGGGCAGAATCTTATTGAAGTGTATAAACGATTGCGTTGAGTTTGCCGAAGAGCGGTGCAAGCATGCCCGTAACGGCCTGGGCTTTGCTGCCATTGACGGCGGCAAGGTTGATGACCATTACCAGTTTTTGTCCTTTGATGGCTTGTTGCAGTTGGGCGTCGATGGGATCGGCGGCAGCCTTGATGCTCTGTAAGGCTTTCTCCTTGGAGCTGCCACTCATGTATTGCCAGTCTTGCGTGACACCAAAGAAGTAGGTGGTCTTTGAATCGGTATAGTAATAGCAGTCTCTACCCCAGTCACCGATATGTCCACCCTGCGGCACGCTCTGCTTCCAATAGTCCACATCACCGAGCCAATCTGCATTTTTGAGTTGTGCTGCCATGGTCATTTGGAAGTTGTCTGAGCCAAGGGAAGGCGCGATGATGGTCATGTCGCCATTGACGCCCTTGATGATGTTGTCCATGTCAATGGCAGAGTTGATGCCGGCCAGGAGAGCCTGGAGCCCTCTGTTCTGCTGCATGAGCTTGATGAATTTTGTACCGTCGACATTAAGAAACATGCCGATCATGTCGTTCTTGGCCATTGACTTTACATATTTGCCTTTGATGGGGCGGTAGATGGCGTGGGCCTGCTGCAGAGCCTGCTCGATGTTGCGCTTGAAAGAGAATGTCTGTCCATTGATATGGAGGCGTCCGTTGGCCACTTTCATCTCGGCAGCGATATAGATGTCGGAAGGATTGGCGTCGCGCGGAGCACCCAGAGTGAACGGAGCGACAAATTGGTCGGGTAGGGCACTGGTCTGGCAGACGAGTGACATGGGAGCGTTGATGGAGTCGATCTTGTCGTAGACGGGGGTTGCCTTGATGCCGTCTTCCTCTTCTTCACCAAGATATTTAGCCATGAGCGACATCATCTCGGCTTGTGCTGCCGGAACGACAGGACCCATGAGCAGTGCCGCCTGATTTGACCAACCGAGAATCCAGTTATTGGGCAGAGCTGCAAAGTTGTAGTCACGCTTATGGTGAATGTCGATCTTCAGGCGCTTGACCGTTTTCTCCAAATCGTCTTCGTCTTTGACTTTGGCACAAAGTCCCAGATTGCCTTGAGCGTCTTCAAAGAAGAAAACATCCTCAGAGAGGTCGAGACCGGCGTCGTCGAGGTTGCTCACGTGAAGCATTGCCTTGAGCATGGTGGGACTGCCAACGCCGCTGAGCTTGGCAGGCTTCATGGAGATCAGCAGCGTGCTGTTGCCGGGGATGGCATTGATATAGTCGTCATTGGAACATGAGCAGAGGGTCAATGCCAATGCCATGAATAGTGAAAGTACAAATGATATTCTTTTCATTGTCGTGTTACCCGTTATAGATCATCTATTGAGATTTCTTCCTTATACCTATTATATAAATAATGTGTCTGTATATAATAATGTGTCTCTTTATTGTCTTCTCAGTCTTTCCGCTTGGACAGCTGAGCCATGGCGACGGCCATCAAGCCGGCGGTTTCAGTGCGCAGTCGACTACTGCCAAGCGTGATGGACTCATAACCTTGGGTGATGGCTTCCCTCACTTCTTCGATGGAGAAGTCGCCTTCCGGACCGATGAGAATGGTCACATCCTCCTCTTGCTGTGTCTGTTGCAGGGCATGGAAGAGGTCGGCACGGGCGATTTCATCATAGCAATGAGCGATGAATTTTCGTCCTTGTCGTGGTGCATGGATGAAGTCGCTGAACTTTGTCAGTTCGTTGACAACTGGCTTCCATGCCTTTCGGCTTTGCTTGATGGCTCCGACAACAATCTTCTCGACGCGGTCGGTGCGGATTGTCGTTCGCTCAGAGAACTGGCATCTCAGAAAGGTAAGTTCGTCAAAGCCGATCTCGGTGCATTTCTCTGTCATCCATTCCATGCGGTCCATCATCTTCGTGGGCGCGATGGCGAGATGGATCCGACCGTTCCACGTCGGCTTCTGAGGCAGAGCCTGTCTGATGTTGTAGAGGCAATGCTTGTTGTTGGCTGCTGAGATCTCGGCCTGATAGAAGGTGCCGCAGCCGTCCATAAGAAACATCTCATCACCCACTTGCATGCGCAACACTTTTAGGGCATGTTGCGCTTCTTCTTTCGGCAATTCATTCTGATGGCTGGCATCAGGCACATAGAAATATCTTTCTTCCTTCATGGCTGTGGGCTATTATTGAGCATCCTCCGTATCGTCTTTGCTTTCCTGACTGCGCTTCTTGTCCTCTTCCTCTCTTTTCTTCAACTCGTCCCTTAGCTCAGAGGCGATCTCGTAGCGCTCAGTCTTGACGGCATTGTCGAGAAGATCGTGGAGCATAGGCTCGCTGATGATGTTGAGAGGCAGTTGCAACCCCTTGGCATTGGGCTGATAAACCGAGCTTTGTCTGCGAAACAAAGCCTCATCCATGAAGATAGGAATTTCGTTGTGGCTGATCATAGAGAGTAGAATAGCTGCATCGGCTTTGACCGGAAGGCTGAACTGATTCTCCTCGTTGATGAGCAATGCTTTGTATACGCCATCCTCCAATGTGTTGATATGTATGGACAACTCCAGTGTAGTCTGCCAGTGTATCATCTCCCAAAGAATCTTGGCAATGTCATCGTAGTTGATGGCATTGCTTTTTCTCTCTGTGATCTCTTTGAGTATGTTTTTGCTGCACGTAATCACGAGCTGGCGTTGCTGCTCCTGATCAGAGAGGAGAAGCAGCCCGTCCTTCTCTTTGCCGTTGACTTCTGCGGCAGCTTGGAATTTTAGCTGTATACTTGCCATTGCCTGTTAACGATTATTTTGTAGCTTTTTCCTTCTTCGGACGGAAGATCAATGCGAAAGCAACGCCAACGATGAGGGCGTAGCCTGCAAAGACATACCAGCACGATTGCCATTGGGTGACCCCGCCGACAGTATGGAGGTCGACAACCTCCTGAGCGGCCAGTGAGCCGATTGTGGCTCCTAAGCCGTTGGTCATCAGCATGAAGAGACCTTGCGCTGAAGAGCGCAGACAAGGATCGGTGGCCTTGTCGACAAACAGTGAGCCGGAGATGTTGAAGAAGTCGAAGGCAACACCATAGATGATCATGGAAGCCACGAACATCCACACCTTGCTGCCCGGATCACCGGCACCGAGGAGACCAAAGCGAAGCACCCATGCAAACATGGCGATGAGCATGACATTCTTGATGCCGAAATGCTTCATGAAAAATGGTATCATCAGGATGCACAGCGTTTCGCTGATTTGTGAGATCGAATAGAGAATGACAGAGTGTTTCACGCCAAAGGTATCGGCGAACTCGGGAATCTTGGCGAAGCTCTCAATAAACGGAGTTGCAAAGCCGTTGGTGATCTGAAGGCTGACACCTAAAAGCATGGAAAAGATGAAGAAGATTGCCATCTTCTTTTGGCGGAACAGCGTGAAGGCGCGCAGACCGAAAGCATCGACCAGACTCTTGTGCTTGTCGTCATGGCTGACGGGACAGGACGGCAGGGTGAAAGTGTAGAGAAAGAGGATAATGCTCAGCACACCACTGACGACGAACTGCAACTCGTTGGCCTTGAAGCCCATGATGTCGAC
The DNA here is from genome assembly GCA_900317685.1 of uncultured Prevotella sp. GTDB lineage: Bacteria > Bacteroidota > Bacteroidia > Bacteroidales > Bacteroidaceae > Prevotella. Next base: position 64,393 of record ONHQ01000035.1, on the reverse strand, counting down.
AAACCACATGCTACAGATGAAACCTACCGTACCAAAGACACGGATGGGCGGGAAGTCCTTAACGGTGTCCATACCAGCTTGTGTCAGTGCGCAGTAAGCTACAGAGTTGCTCAGTGCCAGGGTCGGCATATAGAAGGCTACGCTGACGGAGTAGAGGGTAAACAATGTGGCAAAGGCTACATTTGAGCCTGCATAGTAGCCATAAGCTGCGGCTCCCATCATAAAGGCACCGGCCAACAGGTGGCAAATGCCTAAGAGTCGCTGGGCCGGTATCCATCGGTCCGCTACAATGCCCATGAGGGCTGGCATGAAAATAGAGACAATGCCTTGCATGGCGAAAAACGAACCGATATGAGTGGACATTCCTGCATTGGTGAGATAGATGCCCATGCAAGTAAGATAGGCACCCCAGACAGCAAACTGCAGGAAATTCATGAATGCCAAACGCACTTTTAAGTTCATAGTCGTGTTTTTTATGATTGGTCTTTAGTGTTATTAGTCCTGTCGCATCATCTGCCGACAAATTTTCCATTGCTCCACTTTAATTGCGCCGATGCAAGAATGGCCTTGACCTTCTCCTTGTCTTCTTTGGAGAGAAGAGGCAGAGAAAGACGGAGTGACAGTTCATCGCTTTCAGCATGGAGAGACGCTTCTACCATGACCGGGTCGATCATAGCTTTCAGTTTCTCGTATTCTGTTGTGCTGAGATGATCCGGTCGTATGGTCAGCTGGTCAGCGAAGTCCTGCAGTGAAGACACCCCGAGGAAGCGTTGAACAGAAAGTGGCTGCCACTGAGGTGTGAAAAACTGTATCTTGCTCTCGCCATTGTCACCGCTTGTCCAGGTTGTCAACAGGCAGACGACAGTATCACGATTCACTGTCGGCAGCAACTTCATTTGCAGGGTAGTTGCCTCATTGAGCTTAACTTCAGTGAAATCAGCGGTCAAAGTGTCCATTCTGCTTTTCCCTCCTAACTGGTTGTCAATGGTGCCATCGACGTGCATAGAGGCATAACTTGGCATCTCTGCTCTCTGGTCGTGGTTGAGATAGGGGACAATACTGTCAGGCATGGCTCTCCATATCTCTGTCAGGGACTGTGACTGAAGAGGTGCACAACACGCGAGAAGGAGACAAACTGACATCACGCAGCGGCGATAGGATCGCAAAGCGTGATGGTAGAGGGCTTTTGATAAGAATGGAATCATGTGTGGAAAATGTCGATAAACGATTAGTGCTTCAATTCAAAAGGACCGTAACGCAGTTGGGTTGTCCAACGTCCGGCTCTCGGTGAAACGAAGATGGTGAAGAGATGTCCAAAGCCGTCAGGAGATTTGCCACCGGCATAGAAAGGAGTACCGTCGTCCTCATAGTCCTCGGTCATCACATTGTCTTTGCCCAACACTTTGGAGACGTTCTTGGCCTGAACTTTAGCGGCGGCTTTATTCTTTACATTCATATAGAAACGGGCTTCGTTGAGTTTGCCGTCCTTGAAAAAGAAGTGGATCTCATTCCATTTGAAGCCATTGAAGACCTTATTGGTGTAGCAAAGCTCCTGATCTGTTGCTTTCGATGGATTGCCCATCTGTGCTGTGATTTCTGTCTTTGCTTCTGACAGCGGAGTGCCAAACTGAACTTTACCAATGCTTTGTGCTTTTGCCATCATGGAAACCATGAGCAAAGCAGCTAAACAAATCTTTTTCATTATTTCTGTTTTTATTTCTGTTCCTATCATTTTAACAGAATACAAAGTTAAGAAAAAAGCCTGAATTGAGAGCGTTTTTCATTTAAAAAATGAGTGTTCGCTCTGTTAGATTTATTATTATCTTCGGTCATTCAATCTTTTTTTTCTTCTTTGTCTGTTTTGTATCTTTCGTGCCCATTGCTTTCTGACTTTGTGATGTTTGCTTTTTTCTGTGCCACAACTCTTTCCAACTGTCGAAATCATGTTTGATCACAAAGCCAACGCCTTGGGTATTCAGGGAGTTACGGGTGAAGTAGCGGTCGTTGGTCTGATTGTAGATTCGTACGCTCAGATTGCCGTTAGGCACGATGAGGTAGCGGATATCGAAATCGCCGATAAACGATTGGTTGGCTGTGGCGGCATTGTCGCGGTAGCCGAACTGCCCGTTGAAGAGGAGCCGGTTGTTGAGGAGACTGCCGCTGAGGATACCTTCGTACTCGGCATTGTTCCAACCCTCTGTACCTGTGGAGATGTTGGCACCAAAGTTCCAATTCTTATTTTTCACGACCGAGCCAAGCACGTTGTTGATTTGCTGGCTGAGTTGTCCGCTGAGAATGCTCTGCATGGCGAGTGTCGTCTGGCTTTCCTTGGCCTCGGCATCTTGAGCATTGTTTTCGGTCTTGTTGTAGAAGCGGCCCACAGCAAGCAGATACAGCACTTGTTGCTTCATCTCGTCCTCGCTGTTGATGATGCTGTAGATCATCTGCTTCACATCGGCGCTGACCGTCGGCATGTCCATGTCGAAGTCTACCTTAGGATCCGACGGGGTACCGGTGACCTTCATCAGGCAGTTGACGCGGATGTTGTTGCCTGAGAATCGGCGACCCAGTTGCAAGTCGGCAAGATTCACGGAGTTGAGCATATATTGCGCTTCGAGGTTGAGGCTGGCCCTACCGGGATCACCGCCGAAGGTGATGGTGCTGCCTTGTCTGAAGGTGAAATCACGCTTGATGATGTTTTGGATGGTCAGCTTATAGATGCCGCGATCTACAACATAGTTGCCATAGAGGTTCACACCACCTTTATTATAATAGGTGGCACGAATGGTGCCAGTGCCGTTGAGGTCGATATAGTCACCGCTTGTCTTGTCCATGATGATTTTCAGCGTAGCGTCGGGTGTGGCATGGATAAGGAAGTTGATGTGTATGTCGGTAGGCACGTTTTCCGTTCCGCTGTCGTTGTCTGTGGGCGGCAGAGCATTGGCCAATCTCGCCTGTAGGGAGTCCCTCGATACCCATTGGATAAACTCTTGCGTACCAATGGCTTCCGGACTGGTGATGTCGTAACACATCACAGACCCGCGGGAAGGTGTGGCGTCCACTTTGATGTCGACTTCTCCAGGCTTGCCGTTGATGTCGACAGTGCCGGTGCCGGCTATAGTGCCATAGACGGTATTGCCGTCGTCGGGACCGAGCTCATAGCCCAAGAGGTTGTCGGCCTTGACATGAAGGCCGTAGCTGAGGTGAGAGAGATGGGTATGGTAGAGCGACCCGGTGAGAAACCCACGGTTGCCGAGCCGGTCGCGGATGGTGTCACCGACAAACTGAATCTCATTCACCAGAAAGCGGATGGAATCATCGGTCAAGTAGTATCTTGTATTAATAGGTGTGATGGTGGTAGCTCCCGAGACTTTTGCTCCGCCCGTAAGGTTAAGTTTCTTCAGGTCGCCCCATAGGCTGAGCTTGCCGTTGACCGAAAGGTCTATATTGCTCATGAAGTTGGAACAGAAGCCTTTGAGAAACTCTCCTCTGGTGTTTTCAGCGTTAAAGGTGAGGCTGATGTCGTTGCGTTTGGGCGAGACATAACCCTTGATGACAGTCCGCCGGTCTTGAATACCCCTGTCGGTGTGCATGGTGTCTTGGGCAATGGCATCGATGTCAATCTGTTTCTTCTCGTTGTTCCATTTTACATTGGCATTGAGCGTTCCCATATTGCCTTCTTCAAACTGGAAATTGGAGACCACTATGTCACCTTTAGCTTTTGGCGTGTCGAAAAGCGAGGACAAATAAGCCTTGCCGTTGACATTGCCGGAGAAGTCTACGGAATGGAAGTTGACAAGGTCGAGGATATACTCAACATTGACATTGTTGAGTTCCACGATAATAGAGTCATCACGGTTGGGCGATGCTTGACCATCAATACGGACAGACTGAGAATTGCTGGCAATATTGAGATTTTCGATGGTGAGATGCTTCTTGCTGTAAGTGAGTTGGTCGGCGTGGATGGTAAATACAGAATCTCCAACGAGAAGATGAGATTTCTTGACATCAAAAGAAGCAACCACTTGGTTTTTCTCGTTAGTGAGGAATGCCATGTCGGCATTGAGCTGTCCTCTCAACCGTTGCTTCTTGGCATGATTGTCCATGGACAGGCTGGTACGCAAGGTGTTGCCGACTGCTGTGGTTTGGAGTTGGTAGTCTGTGCCCAGTCCCCGGTCGTCCATCTTGGTGAGTGAGCCTCGGCAGTTGAGTTGGTTGTTGGGTGACGTGGCAATGACATTGACGTTCTGATAGTGTCCTCCATTGTAGGCAATATCCGGTGCGACGATATGGCAGTCAATGGCCTCAGTCTTGCTGTCCAAACTACAAGTGAGGGATACCGGTTGCAGAAAATTCAGATCCATGCCAGTGAAGAAGCGCAGCCAGTCATCACGCAGAATGGTGGCTGTAAGAGCAAAGTTGTTGGAATGGGTAGGGCGGTATCTGAAAGATGTCAGCGTCTGTATGCTGGGAAGCTGATGGACAAAGACGTTTTGAATACTTTGCAATAGCGTGGCATAGTCAAATTGCCCTGTCACCTCGATATGTCCGAAATCGCTGAGCATCGTGACAAAGTGGTCATTGTTGCTTTTGCCTGCTTTTAGCTGTAAGGACTGTAATTCGTAACTCTCATCGGCTCTTTGGGCGCGGAAATTAGTGATTTTGAGGAGCCCGTCAAGATTGTTGAGGCTTGAGCCTGAGATGTTGGCCGAGAGGTTAACAGCATAGTTGGTGTCGCCAAGTTTGCCTTTTAGCAAGTTGACGGCAGATGGACGCAGTCGGGAAATCTCCGCTTCAAGAGCATAATGATGGCGGGAGAGCGATATTCCGTCCTTACTTTCGAGGGTAGCAACGATGTTGGGATCGTTGATAGAGCAACGTCCCGAGAAGGTCTCGTTTCTGTAAGCACCATTGATGTCTATATGCTGATATGGGTAGCCTTTAAAGTCGATCCTGTCAATGCGTCCGTCTGCCTGGAATATTTTCTGACGGAGGTTTCCTGACACTTTGATGCTGGCGGCCAACACTCCTAAATCTTTGTTGGCCGTGATCTGTTGGAGATTGAAGCGTTGCGTTTCCAAATAACCGATAAGCGCCTGGTGATCCATTTTGAAAGTCACCTTGGCATTTCCTGCGTCAGAGAGCAGGGCGCCACTGACTTGGATTTGGTTTGTGCCCTTCCCACGCCCATTGCCAGTGAAAGCGAGGTGGTCGAGACGGTCGGCCACCGCGGGGAGACTGATGTTGAATATGTTTTTACCTTCTTTGTTGATGAAGAGACTGTGGCAAATGATGCTCCAGTCGGGCTGGCGGTTGTTGAGAGACGTACGGATGTCTCCACCAAAATGGAGAATAGACGATTTGCGTGCATTGCCCGGATAGACATCAAAAAGTATGTTCTCTATAGCAATGTGATGTTTCGTACCGCGGAATCGGGTACTGAACTGAATATTGTCTTGGGACCTTTTAATCTTGTTGGTAAGGCAACTGATGTCGTATGTGCTGATAACTGAAGGTTGAATGCTGCCTACGTAAGATATTGTGTTCCAATCAATCATATTGTCCTTGCGCAGGAAATTAACAACGATTTCTTTCAGAGAAACTTTCGATGTTGGTGTACGAAGAAAAAGATGGTCCAAAGCAATCTTGTGTTTTGACATCGATGCTTTGGCGGTGAGTTCCTTAATGTCCAAGCCACACTGCTCTGAGAGGCTGAGCTTCTTGATGTTGATGCTGCCGGCCTCCTTTGTCAGATCAGACAACAAAATATGTGTACTGATATTCTTGATATTGAGATGATTGAGGTCGAAGGTATGCATCCTCGGCATGTCTTGTTGGTCATAGCAGAGAGCACCGCGTCGGATAATCAGACTATGAATTTGGAAGTTGAGTTGTGAATGGCTTGTCGTGTCTTTGGAAGCCAAAGAGTCCACGACGAACTGATAATTCGGTTTTGCATTCGCCGTTGCCCTGTTGATATGGATGTCAGCCCCGAAGAGCTGGGCCGAGGTGATGCATATTTCGTTGTGGGGCAGTCGGAGAAGATCGAGCTTTGCTGAAATTCGGCCGGCACGCAACATGGGATGGCGTTGCTGGTCGAGCATCGTCACGTCATCTATGATGATACGGTTGAACAGACCAACGTCAATACGGCCTACGCATACCTTCGTACCAAATTTTTCAGACAGGGCAGAGGCCACTTCACGTCCGAAATATTTTTGTACAGCAGGTATGTTCACAGCGATGGTAAGGGTGACGTAAAATGTCAATAAAACCCATACCACAGTATTGATTGTGTGCCTAAACCATTTCATTTTATGTGCAAAAATATAAAATTAAACTCGAAAATGAAATAAAATGGCTGTCTTTATCATTTTTAATCTAAATTTTCAGTATATTTGCATCGTCAAAGATTGCTTCACCATGAAAAGGGAAGAACGTAGTCGTGCGTTACAGGACACAATGAGACATTTCAGCATCATATCATAAGAAGTATTACTTATTATTTTTTCTATGACAAATGTAGTTAAGATACGAAAAGGCTTAGACATCCATTTAAAGGGAAAAGCTTCGACGGACAAACGTGTAGAAGTGATTTCGTCTGGAGAGTATGCCCTTGTGCCAAGTAGTTTCGTAGGTTTAAAGCCAAAAGTAGTTGTCAAAGAGGGTGATCATGTTCTTGCCGGAGATCCTCTGTTTGTAGACAAGTTATCCCAAGAGGTGCGGTCTGCTTCTCCAGTGAGTGGCACTGTAGAGCAGGTGCTTCGTGGTGAACGGCGTAAAGTGCTCTATGTGAAAGTAAAGGCTGATCAGGAGCAGAGCTTTCATGATTATGGCAAACAAGATGTAGCATCATTGGACGGGAAAGCAGTGAAATCGTTGCTGTTAGAGTCCGGACTGTTTGCTTATATCAATCAACTGCCCTACGCTGTTGTGGCTTCCCCCTCTTTATCTCCTAAGGCTATCTTTGTTTCCGCTTTGCGCGACATGCCGTTGGCTGCGGACTTTGAAGTAGAACTTCAAGGTAATGAAGTTGCTTTTCAGGCTGGTCTTACTGCTTTGTCTAAGATGGCTCCCGTCTCTTTGGGCATTGGTGCGGCACAGCAGTCTGCGGCGCTTACGCAAGCAAAGGATGTAGAGATTACCGTGTTCGATGGCCCTTGTCCTGCTGGCAATGTGGGCATACAAGTCAATCACCTCAATCCTATCAACCGTGGAGAGGTGGTATGGACTGTTGATCCGTCTGCTGTCATTTTCATTGGGCGGTTGATGCTGACAGGTAAGGTGGATCTTCACCGTGTCATTGCTATAGCTGGCAGTCAGGTGAAAGAACCGGCATACGCCAATGTGTTGGTGGGTACGAAGATGGCAGATATTCTGAAGGACCGCTTAGCAACAGAGCAGCATGTTCGTATCCTCAATGGCAATCCCTTGACGGGTGTGAAGTGCGGCTTGGATGATTATTTAGGTGCTCATACATCCGAGGTGACGGTTATTCCAGAAGGTGATGACCGCAACGAGATGCTGGGCTGGATTGCTCCCCGTACCAACGATTTCTCCGTTTCTCACAGCTATTTCTCTTGGCTCCAGGGCAAGCGTCATGAGTATGATCTTGACGCGAGAGTAAAAGGTGGCGAGCGCCATATGATCATGAGTGGCGAGTACGACAAGGTGTTGCCGATGGACATCTATGGTGAGTACCTTATCAAAGCGCTTATTGCCGGTGACATTGACCGACAGGAGCAGTTGGGTATCTATGAGGTGTCGCCTGAAGACTTCGCTTTGGCAGAGTTCGTGGACTCTTCAAAGCTGCCATTACAAAAAATTGTGCGTCAGGGCCTTGACATCCTGCGCAAGGAGAATGCTTGATGTATATTTAGCACAGAAACAATAATATAAAACTATGAATGGTTTAAAAAAATACTTTGACCGCATCCGACCCAATTTCCAAGAAGGAGGGAAGCTCCATGCCTTCAACAGCATCTATGAAGGCTTTGAGAGTTTCCTGTTCGTTCCCAATACTACGTCGGATTCCGGTGCCAGTATTCACGACGCCTTAGACTCGAAGCGTATCATGAGCATTGTCGTCATTGCTTTGCTTCCTGCGCTGCTCTTCGGTATGTACAATGTAGGCTATCAGAATGCTGCAGCTGCCGGCAAGCTGGCAGAGACTGGTTTTTGGTCACTCTTCTTTTATGGCTTCCTGGCTGTGTTGCCCAACCTGCTGGTGAGCTACATCGTCGGTCTGGGCATAGAGTTCGCTTGGGCTCAGTGGAAAGGCGAAGAAATCCAAGAGGGCTATTTGGTTTCCGGTATCATCATCCCACTGATCATCCCTGTGACCACACCGTTGTGGATGTTGGCGATCGCTGTCGCTTTTGCTGTCATCTTTGCCAAGGAGATCTTTGGCGGTACAGGTATGAACATCTTCAACGTGGCTATTGCTGCCCGTATGTTCCTGTTCTTCTCTTATCCCAGCAAGATGACGGGTGACTCGGTGTGGGTAAGTACAGATTCTATCTGTGGCCTCGGCTATCAGTTGCCCGATGGATTCACGGCTGCTACGCCACTGGGACAGATTGCCCAGGGCATCACGCCACAGTCGAGCCTGACCGATATGGTCTTGGGCTTTATCCCCGGTTCCGTAGGTGAGACCTCTGTCATCGCCATCGCTATTGGTGCTGTCATTTTGTTGTGGACAGGCATTGCCAGTTGGAAGACCATGCTGAGTGTCTTCATCGGTGGCATTGCCATGGCTTTGATCTTTGCCGTAACGGGCAAGACACCTATTCCTTGGTATGAGCACATCGTGCTGGGTGGCTTCTGCTTTGGTGCCGTGTTCATGGCTACTGACCCTGTCACATCTGCACGTACCGAGACAGGTAAATATATCTATGGTCTGCTCATCGGTATCATGGCAGTGGTGGTGCGCGTCCTGAACCCCGGTTATCCCGAGGGAATGATGCTCGCTATCTTCTTCGGCAATATGTTTGCACCGCTGATCGACTACTGCGTCGTTCAGTCCAACATCTCGAAGCGTGCCAAACGTTCTTCTAACTAATCAAGCAGACGACATTATATAATATAAGGTATGAAAACAAATTCCAATTCTTATACGATTGTCTATGCTGCCGTTCTTGTGGTGATCGTTGCCTTCTTGCTGGCCTTTGTCTTTCAGGCATTGCGTCCGGCACAGGAAGCTAATGTGGCACTTGACAAGCAGAAGCAGATACTCTATTCGCTCAACATCCGTGGCTTGCAGGATCAGGCTGCTGCCGCCAAATATAAAGAGGTGGTCACTGCCGACGAGATTATTGATGCCAACGGCAATGTCGTTGACAAAGGCTCTAAGGGTGGCACCGCTGCCGGCTTTAAGCTCAACTCCGGTGATTTCAAGGCTGGTAAGTTGGCGGTGTATGTATGCAACGTCGACGGCCAGACCAAATATGTGATTCCTGTCTATGGCATGGGACTGTGGGGACCGATCAGCGGCTATATCGCTCTGAACGATGATAAGTCTACGATCTATGGTGCTTACTTCAACCATGAGAGTGAGACGGCCGGACTGGGTGCCGAGATTAAGGACAACCAGAAGTGGCAAGAGCAGTTCCAGGGCAAGAAGCTCTTCAAGGGCGCAGACCGTAATGCCATCGCCATCTCGGTGTTGAAGAAGCGCGACAGCAATGATCCCAACTCTGTGGACGCTGTCACTGGTGCTACGCTGACATCCAATGGTGTCACGGATATGCTTCACGACTGTCTTGGACAGTATATTAAATTTCTGAATGCTAAATAATAAAGACGAATTATGAGTTTATTCAGTAAGCAAAATAAAGAGGTGTTGGGTGGGCCGTTGAATATCAACAACCCAATCCTCGTTCAGATTCTCGGTATCTGCTCCGCGCTGGCCGTGACATCTCAGCTCAAGCCCGCCATTGTCATGGGACTGGCCGTGACGGTGATTACGGCTTTCTCTAATGTGATCATTGCACTCATCCGCAAGACCATCCCCATGCGTATCCGCATCATCGTGCAGTTGGTCGTCGTCGCCGCCTTGGTGACGATTGTCAGCCAGATACTGAAGGCTGTGGCCTACGACGTGAGTGTGCAGCTCTCGGTGTATGTAGGACTGATCATCACCAACTGTATCCTCATGGGGCGCTTGGAGGCTTTCGCCATGATGAACAAGCCTTGGCCGAGTTTCCTCGACGGTATCGGTAACGGTCTCGGCTATGCGATGATCTTGATCATCGTCGGCGCTTTCCGTGAGTTCTTCGGTCGTGGTTCACTCCTTGGCTTCAAGATCATCCCGCAGAGCTTCTACGATGCAGGCTATGTCAACAACGGTATGATGACCATGCCTGCCATGGCTCTTATCCTCTTGGGATGTGTCATCTGGGTTCACCGCGCCTATTTCTATAAAGAGGACAAGAAGTAAGGTTTGTCGGTATTGATCATTATTAAAGCGATATTTCTATTATGGAACATTTCTTTGGATTATTTTTCAGGTCGATCTTTGTCGACAACATGATATTCGCCTTCTTCCTCGGCATGTGTTCTTTCCTTGCCGTGTCGAAGAATGTGAAGACGTCATTCGGATTGGGTATGGCCGTAACCTTTGTGTTGTTGGTCACCGTGCCCGTTGACTATCTGCTTCAGGTGTATGTCCTTGGACCGGATTGCCTGGTCAAGGGTGTGGACTTAAGCTATCTGAGCTTCATTTTGTTCATTGCCATCATCGCCGGCATCACACAGTTGGTGGAGATGGCAGTAGAGAAGTACAGTCCCTCTTTATATTCAGCACTGGGCATCTTCCTGCCTCTGATTGCCGTGAACTGCTGTATCATGGGTGCCTCGCTGTTCATGCAGCAGCGCATTAATATGGATCCCTCCAGTGCTCAGTATATAGGTTCCGTGTGGGACAGCATCGGCTATGCCCTTGGTAGCGGACTGGGTTGGACGTTGTCCATCGTCTCCATGGGTGCCATCCGTGAGAAGATGGAGTATAGCGATGTGCCCAAGCCATTGCAGGGTATGGGCATCACCTTCATCACTGTGGGCCTCATGGCTATGGCCATGATGTGCTTCTCGGGTATTAAATTTTAAGGAGAAGAAAACATAGATTATGGGACAGTTTATATCAGTAAGTATCGCAGTTTTCCTTGCTGCGATTCTCCTTTTGGTCATCATCCTGCTTATCGCGAAGAAATATCTCTCGCCCAGCGGTAACGTGACCATTACAATCAATGGCGACAAGAAACTCACGGTGCCCCAAGGCGATAGCCTGATGTCTACGCTCAACGCCAACGGCATCTTCCTGCCTTCAGCCTGCGGTGGCAAGGCCAGTTGCGGCCAGTGCAAGGTGCAGGTGCTCAGCGGTGGCGGTGAGATCCTCGATTCCGAGCGCCCTCACTTCACACGTAAGCAGATCAAGGAACACTGGCGCCTGGGATGCCAGACAAAGGTCAAGGGCGATTTTGACATCAAGATTCCTGAGTCTATTCTCGGCGTGAAAGAGTGGGAGTGCACCGTCATCTCCAATAAAAACGTTTCAAGCTTCATCAAGGAGTTCAAGGTGGCTCTGCCGCCGGGCGAGCACATGGACTTCATTCCTGGCTCATATGCTCAGATCAAGATTCCGGCTTACGACTGCATCGACTATGACAAGGACTTCGACAAGAGCATGATAGGCGACGAATATATCGGAGCTTGGAAAAAGTTCAATATCTTCTCGTTGAAGGCTCACAATCCCGAACCTACCGTCCGTGCCTATTCTATGGCTAACTATCCTGCCGAGGGCGACATCATAACGCTGACCGTGCGTATTGCCACCACACCGTTCCTGCCACGTCCGCAGGTGGGCTTCCAAAATGTGCCGACGGGTATCGGTTCGTCTTACATCTTCAGCCTTAAGCCTGGTGACAAGGTGATTATGAGTGGTCCTTATGGAGACTTCCATCCACGTTTCGATACTGGCAAGGAGATGATTTGGATTGGCGGTGGTGCCGGTATGGCTCCTCTGCGTTCTCAGATCATGCACATGACCAAGACGCTGCACTGCACCGACCGTGAGATGCATTTCTTCTATGGTGCACGTTCGCTGACCGAGGCCTTCTTCTTGGAGGACTTCTGGGAATTGGAGAAGGAATTCCCCAACTTCCACTTCCATCTCTCTCTCGACCGTCCTGATCCCAAGGCCGATGCTGCCGGTGTGAAGTACTATGCCGGCTTTGCGGTGAACTGCATCCGCGATACCTATCTTAAGGATCACGATGCGCCGGAAGACTGCGAGTACTACCTTTGTGGTCCTCCAATGCTGATTAAGACCGTGACCGACTATCTTGATTCTTTGGGTGTGGAGCCTGAGAATATCATGTACGACAACTTCGGATAATTCATCCTATTGAATGTATAGCGCCAGAGAATGCTAAGTATTTGCATTTTCTGGCGCGTTTGTGAGTGGGGCTTTCGTCTTATATTGGCAGCTAAAGACATGTCAGGATGATGCAGGGGGAAGTGCTATATATGATGAATCACATAAGGTTTCCATCTTCTGCGAACGAACTGTACGTGTGCCAAGCCTTTTCTGTTTCTAAATTAATACCTTCCGCATTTTTATGACTGCTGTTATGATTGTGTTTGAAGGCACTGACGGAACTCACTGCGCGACTGGCCATGGTTCTTGGTACTGTAGCGGTTGAAGTTCTTCTTTAGTTAATATGGCATAATAATATTAAAGTTGGTCGCTTCGTTGTGGGGGATTGCGAGAATATTTGTTACTTTTGCAGTGCTCTTCTTGATAAGAAATGTAACGAGTGTTGCCGGTACATGCGCATGTAAATCCAGTTATGAATTTCGGGTGGAGTTTATTATGGTTCATAACAAAAGTAACGTATGAAGAAGTTTTTCGTTTCAGCACTGGTAGCGATGATGACATTGAATGTATCAGCTGCCTAGAAGCCTACTACACAGTTGCAGTTTGATGCTTCAAAGGGCGTGGCGGGGTCTGTAGAAATGCCGAAGGGCAGAGTAAACTATACTGCTTTTACTAAACTCTATTATGTGACCAACGTCGAGGACACCACTTATCAGTTCATGAATGTCTTCGTACCGGAGGGCGCATATCTTCATGCACCTATCTTCCTGAAGACCAACGTGGGTGGTTATATGCCGTCGGCGGCGGGCAATCCGTCGGCTGGTGATGCGACAGGCATGGCTTTGCAGCGCGGCTATGTGGTTGCCATCGTAGGCTCGCGGGGAAGATCTTCTTATGTCACTAAGGGCAAGAAGAAAATCTATAACGGTAAAGCTCCTGCTGCCATCCTCGACCTCAAGGCTGCCATACGCTATTTGCGCCACTTCGACGAGCAGATGCCTGGCGACGCTGAGAAGATTATCACCGATGGAACTTCGGCTGGTGGTGCGATGTCGGCATTGATGGGAGCTACAGGCAATAATCCTGCCTATGAGAAATACCTCAAGGCAATGGTGGCTGCTGATGAACGCGACGATGTCTTTGCCAGCGTCTGCTACTGTCCCATCACTGACCTCCGTCATGCCGACATGGCCTATGAGTGGCTTTATGGCCAGACCGACTCACGAAAGGCCAATGACGTGGCGCACAGACAAGTGACACAAGAACTCGCCGCTCTGTTTCCTGCCTATGTCAACTCACTCGGACTGAAGAGAAAAGACGGCACACTACTCACTGGCGACAACTATCTCAGCTATATCAAGGAAGAACTTATCCGGTCGGCGCAGATTGCCAAGGATGCCGGTGCTGATATTCCCGACAGCATAGGCTTCTGTTTCACCAGTGACGCAGGTACGTTCGCGCCTGTCAATGGTGGTATGCCCGATCTCAATAATCTGCCTAAGGACATGGCCAGGAACACGAAGAAAGGCGGCATGACCGGAGGTAAGGTAAAGCGTGTCGGGGAGTATATCATTGATCTTGACATGACAAAGTATCTGAACTATGTGGCCAATAAGACTCCGCTGAAGATGGCTCCTGCCTTCGACGCGCTTGGTGTGGCAGGCAATGAAGCCAGCGGAGAGAACGACGAGTTCGGCGATGTTAATAACATACCGGCCAATTTCACTGACTATTCTGCTGGGAAGAACGGAACAACCGTCTCGGATAAGATCAAAGAAGAGGAATATCTGCTTAACCCGATGGAGCAGATCGGCCAGGAGGGTGTCACTGTTGCTCCGCACTGGTATATCCGTCATGGCTCCATCGACCGTGACACAGCCTTCCCTGTTGCTCTCAATCTCGCAACAAAATTGGAGAATGCCGGTAAGGATGTCAACTTCCTCTTGGCTTGGAACCGCCCTCACAGCGGTGACTATGCGCTCAATGAACTTTTTAACTGGATAGCGTATATAACCAAATAGATATCATATGGACAATAGAATCTTAATTGTTGCACTATTGCTGGCTTTGATATTTGTCAGCTATAAGTTGGCGAGGGCTTCCTCAGCACAGCCTGTCGTGACATCTGCAGAAGATGTCGTGTATGAGAATATCCTTACGCGTGCGAGCGTCCGGACCTATCTCGACAAGCCCGTTGACAGTGCGAAGATAGAGCGGCTGTTGCGTGCCGGTATGGCTGCACCGTCGGCTGCCGACAAGCGTCCCTGGCACTTTGTTGTGGTCACCGACCGTGAGCTACTCGACGGGCTTGCCAAGGCCAATCCCAACGCTGGCTTTGCCAAGAAAGCACCGCTTGCCATCGTGGTCTGTGGCGATATGAACAAGACGCTACAGGGCGGTGGCAAGGACTTCTGGATTCAGGACGTTTCTGCTGTAAGCGAGAACATTCTCCTTGCTGCCCACGCCATGGGCTTGGGAGCAGTGTGGACGGGCACTTATCCCGCTCCTGACCGCTGTAAGGCAGTGGCAGAGGTGCTTGGACTTCCGAAATACCTCGTACCATTCAACACCATCGTCATAGGTTATCCGGCCAGCCAGGTAAAACCAAAAGACAAGTGGGACGAGCGCAACGTCACTTACAACAAGGTTGTTTCTATGCAATAGCTTTTGTGGGTTGTCGTTTGAGCAAAGTGGTCTTTGACGTTTCGCATAACTGCATGACCGCCTTTCCTTCGTAACTTTGCACCATCGAAACAAGAAAAGTTATTTAAAAGAAAGGAAAAAAGTTATGTTGAACGAAACCAATTGGCCCAAGGAGTATCTCCCCGGCACCACAGACAACTTTGCCAGCAATGAAGTGATCGTCAAGGATCTGACGGCAGCTGATGTGTTCTTAACGACTTCGACAGCATCTTACATCTTTGTCCATAGCGGTAGCTCACTCAGCGACGACTACAGGAGGCGCGAAGACTGCTGGAGAAAGGTATGAAGGCCAATGATGTCTATATGAAGGCAGGGTTCAAAAACCTCAGTCATTTCTCCACTGCGTTTAAGAAACAATATGGCATTCCGCCCTCACATCTCAACGTGGGATGACAACTTCTCAAGAAATATTTTTTGTTTATGAATCAGAAGAAACTATGTTATGGTGTCATTGGCACTGGAGCCATAGGAGGTTACTATGGCGGTAAACTTGCCAAAGCCGGTGAAAAAGTACACTTTCTCTTCCACAGCGACTACGACTATGTCGTGGAGCATGGCTTGCAGGTGGACTCGTGCGAAGGCTCGTTCCATCTTGATGTTGTCAACGCTTACCATCGTGCCGCTGACATGCCGGCATGCGATGTCGTTCTGGTGTCGCTCAAGTCGGTCAACAACTATTTGCTGCCTCAATTGTTGCCGCCCTTGCTCAAGCCCGATACCCTTGTAGTGCTCATCCAGAACGGTATCGGTGTGGAAGAGGACGTGCAGAAGATGCTGCCACAAGTGAGGCTGGCGGCCGGACTGGCTTATATCTGTTCGGCCAAGACAGAACCGGGACGCGTCAACCATCAGAGTTTAGGGCGCATCAGCCTCGGCAACTACTCCTGCCCCGATACAGAACGTGTTGAGGCCGTAGTGGCTGATTTTGTTGCCGCCGGCATCAAGGCTGATAGAGTGGACTATCGTGAGGCAAGGTGGAAGAAAGCCGTGTGGAATATGACATTCAATGGGATGAGTGTGGTGCTCAACACTCAGACTGACAAGCTGGTGGCAGATTCTTTCATCGAGAGGCTGCTCCGCCGACAGATGCTGGAGATCATTCATGCGGCTCAGGCTGTGGGCGTGGAAGGTATTGGCGATGACTATGCCGAGACCATGCTCAACATGACACGGAAGATGAAGCCATACTCCCCGAGCATGAAACTTGACTATGACTTCCATCGACCTATGGAGATCAACTATCTCTACACGCGTCCTATTGAGGAAGCACGTGGTGCCGGAGTCTCCATGCCCATGATGGAGATGTTAGAGGACTAATAAATAACGTATCATTATTATGAAGCATTTCAACATTCTTGCAACTATCCTGCTGCTACTTATTGGTGGTCAAAAGATATGCGCGCAGACAGAACATGGATTCAAGGAGATAGATATAAACAACGACTTCACAGACAATCCCTTTACCTTCTTTGCCAACGCTCCCATTCTTGCCGCCGCTGACTCCACAGGCAATGGTTACAATGCCATGACTATCGGTTGGGGTGACACCGGTACGTTGTGGGGCAAGCCTACCATGACCGTCTATGTGGCACAGAAGCGCTACACCCATGAGTTCATGGAGCGTGCTCGTTATTTCACTGTGATGACCTTCGACGATATGAAAGTGGCGGATTATATGGGGCACCATAGCGGACGCGACGGCGACAAGGCAAAGGCCCTCGGACTGCATGTAGCCTATACCAAGCATGGTGCACCTTACTTCACCGAGGCTACCGCTGTCTATGAGTGTGAGATCATGTACGACCAGCAACTTAGTCCTTCAGCTTTCCGCAACGACGTGCCGCGCAAACTCTACGGTAACTTCCCCGCCGGCATCCACTCCATGTATATAGGAGAGGTTGTCGGAGCGTGGAAGAAATAGAGAATTGCGTTATTGTTGCTATTTTCCCTTTGGCGGTAAGCTTTGGTAGTGGCGGGTGGTATAGACTTGAATGAGGAAGACAAGACAGAGCATGATGCCAATCTTGTAACTGCCCGCCACATCCTGTTCGCCGAGAATCCATCGTGACAGCGGCGTTACGACGATGGGAGAGAGAAACTGCCCCATATACAACGCGGCGGAGAGCAGCGGCATGACGGTAGTAGCTGAGTTGCGGCCTCCCTTGATCGACGCGATGGTGTTGAGATAAGGTACACCCACACCATTGGCAATGCCCGTGAATACAGCACCCATCAGCAAGGGAAAAATGGAATGAGCCACGGAGAAGAAAAAATAGCCGACCAGGAAGAATAGCGGTGCAAGGTATTTCATCGGCTCGCGGAAGATGTTCATCAGTTGCCCGAATATCATGCCGACGAAGAACGCCACAAGGTCCAGTCCCACCATGATGAGTGTGGTGATGGTCAACCCCAGTCCAGTCTGCTTCTCAGCTGTAATGGCAAAGTTGGTGGGATAGATGAAGAAGATCATCATCAGCAAGAGCATTCCGTTGACTGAAGGGTGGAACTTCAACAGTTGTCGTGGCTGGAAAGGAATACCACGCTTGTTGGCAGAGCCAAGGTGGTCGTCAGGCAAATAGACAGCCACCATGACTACAGCGAACAGTCCTAAAAGATACACGAGAAAGGCCCACTGCCACCCTATTGACGACAAGAGTCCGGCCAACAGTGTGGCTACGACACCGCCCATTTGGTTCATGGCAGCCGAGAGGCCCATGAGATGCGCCTGCTGTTCGGGAGGATAGTAGTAGGCCAACAGACCGGTGGATAGCGGCATGATGAGGCCTACACTCACACCGAGCAACGCCCGTAGGACAAGAAGCGCGTAGATATTGCCGACAAGGAAGCATCCTGCTCCGGCTGCCACGTAGAGCACAAGCCCGAAAAGGGCTATCGCCCGCGTACTGTAATGGCGGCTGATGTCGAGGAAGAAGAGATTGGTGATGATGATGAACAGAGCCGGAATGCTGACTATGAACTGGACGAGCAGTTCAGGAGCTTCTGCAAAGTGAGCCTTGATAACGCCCAAGGCCGGTGCGATGGCAGCCCCTGCCATAATGGTCAGGAGCGACATAGACAGAATGGTGTCTGTCAACTTCTTGTTTACTACACTCATGATTTTTTATTGTTATGAACTGATAATAAGGCACCTGTAAGAGTTCATAACTAGACTTACGCGTAACGTCCTTTCGGAATACACTACATGTTATCTCGCCTTGACAGGTTGCACGGCAAAGGTACAAAATTTTGCCCATATAGCAAAATCTTTTGCGTTTTCCAGCTTTCTTAATAAAGTAGATGAGAGAAGTCTTCTCTTGTTCTCAAAGCGCATTATCTATTCTTGAATGGCGAAATAATCCTTTGCAACTTTGCCAATAGTTAGCAATATGTAAAGGAATAACTCTCTACTCTTGTCATCAGGCGAGAATAATTGGAAAATAGTTGCCTGATAATTTTGCACTTTTGAAAGAAATCGCTAATTTTGTGACTTGTTAATTCATTAACTAATATATTATGAAGGTACACGAATATCAGGCAAAGGAGTTCTTTGCTCAGTATGGTTTGCCCGTAGACAGTCCTATTTTGTGTCGTAGCGTTGATGAATGTGTTGACGCTTACCATCGGTTAGGCTCTGGACGGGTTGTAGTCAAAGCGCAAGTTCACACAGGCGGACGTGGAAAGGCTGGCGGCGTGAAGCTCGCTGCTTCGGAAGATGAGGTACGCAAAGTGGCATCTGACATTCTTGGGATGACCATCAAAGGATACGTCGTTGACCGCGTGCTTGTCACAGAAGCTGTGAACATAGACAAAGAGTATTACGTCAGCATTCTGATCGACCGTAAGAGTAAGTCTCCTTTGATGATGCTGTCTCGTGCCGGAGGTATGGATATCGAGCAGGTTGCCAAAGAATCACCGGAGAAGATAGAGAAGATAGTGATTGATCCGCTTATCGGCATGGCTGATTTCCAGGCTCGCGCGGCTGCTTACAAACTGTTTGATGACAAGGCTGTGGTGAAGCAAGCCATACCTCTTTTCAAGAATCTCTATCGTCTGTTTATGGAGAAGGACGCTTCTCTGGCAGAGATCAATCCACTGGTGTTGACGAAAGAGGGGCAGTTGAAGGCTATTGACGCCAAAATGACATTTGACAATAATGCACTTTATCGTCATCCTGATGTGGCAGAACTCAATGAGCCTACGGAGGATGAGAAAAAAGAACTCTATGCCAAGTCTAAAGGTTTTAGCTATGTCAACTTAGGTGGTAATATCGGTTGTATGGTCAATGGTGCCGGACTTGCCATGGCTACCATGGACATGATCAAGCTCTATGGAGGCAATCCTGCCAACTTCCTGGACATTGGTGGCAGTTCTAACCCTGAGAAGATTGTAGATGCCATGAATCTGTTGATGAGCGATCAGCATGTGAAGGTGATTTTGATCAATATCTTCGGTGGTATCACTCGTTGCGACGATGTGGCAAAGGGACTCTTGGAGGCGTTCAAGAGCATCAATACCGACATGCCGATCGTCATCCGTCTGACAGGAACCAATGCAGAGGAGGGACGTCGCCTGTTGCAGAATTCCCATTTCATCGTAGCAACGACCATGGCCGATGCAGGTCATAAGGCTGTGGAGGCAATGAACAATCTTTAATCTTTTAAAAGGTATTATCATGAGTATTTTGATCAATAAAGATACGCGCCTGATCGTTCAGGGCATCACAGGCCGCGACGGCAGTTTCCATGCTGCCAAGATGAAAGAATACGGAACAAACGTTGTTGGCGGCACTTCACCCGGAAAAGGTGGACAGGAGGTGGATGGCATTCCTGTATTCAATACAGTTCGTGAGGCTGTAGAGTCAACGAAGGCCAACACGTCGATCATCTTCGTTCCTGCTCCATTTGCCAAGGATGCTATGTTGGAGGCTGCTGATGCCGGTATCAAACTCATCATCTGCATTACAGAGGGCATTCCCGTGGTGGATGCTGTCATTGCCCAGCGCTATATCCAGGTGAAGGGTGCTCATCTGATAGGTCCGAACTGCCCGGGACTGATCTCGCCCGAACTGAGTATGGTGGGCATCATGCCTTCCAATATCTTTAAGAAGGGACATACTGGTGTCATCAGTCGCTCGGGTACACTGACTTACGAAGTCGTCGATAACCTTACAAAGGCTGGTATGGGACAGAGCACAGCAATAGGCGTCGGTGGCGATCCTGTGGTGGGTCTTTATTTTGAGGATCTGCTGCAGATGTTCCAAGATGACCCGGACACCGACTCCATTGCCTTGATAGGTGAGATTGGCGGTGATGCAGAGGAACATGCTGCTGCCTATATCAAGGAGCATATCACTAAGCCTGTCGTCGCTTTCATTGATGGTCGCACAGCGCCCCCGGGTAAGCAGATGGGTCATGCAGGTGCTATCATCTCCAGCAGTTCTGGTTCTGCTGCTGACAAGATTGCGGCTTTCGAGGCTGCTGGCGTGCCGGTGGCTATGGAGAGTTGCGAGATCCCTGGACTGTTGAAAAAGCTGATGGGAAAAGCAGAGTAAGGTAAGAAAACGGCTGTTGAGGTAGGAAGTCAGAGTCGTAATGATATGACTTGATATCTGCTCAACATTATGTAAAACAGAGAAGAGCGTCAGGTCAGATTTCTGATACGCTATATATAAAATAGGAGGGCAGAATTGTTTCTGCTCTCCTTTTTTAGTTTATTTGTATTTATAGTGTTCCCTTTGTAGAAGGCAGCACCAAGTGGTGGATATCTCTTCTTACAGCCATCTTCAAGCTGCGTGCCAGCGCCTTGAAGATGCCTTCTATCTTATGATGTTCGTTCTCACCCTCCGCCTTAATGTTCAGGTTGATGCGTGCTGCGTCACTGAAACTTTTAAAGAAGTGCATGAACATCTCTGTTGGCATCTCTCCGATCTTTTCTCTGTGGAACTCGGCATCCCAAACGAGCCAAGGACGTCCGCCAAAGTCTATAGCCACCTGACACAGGCAATCGTCCATAGGCAGGCAGAATCCATATCGCTCGATGCCCCGCTTATCGCCTAATGCTTTGAGAATGCACTCTCCCAAAGCAATGCCAGTGTCTTCAATAGTATGGTGCTCATCGACCCAAAGATCGCCATTCGTGTGTACGGTGAGGTCTATCATACCGTGTTTGCCGATTTGCTCCAGCATGTGATCAAAGAATCCAAGCCCGGTGTCAATGTCTGTCTTACCCGATCCGTCAAGGTTGACACGTACGAATATGTCTGTTTCTTTGGTAGTACGTCTCACCTCTGCGGTACGTTCTCCAGCAATCAGCAGTTCGGCTGTTTTTTCCCATGTCATGCCGTCGCGTCCGAGGATGATGGCCTTGCATCCCAGGTTCTTAGCAAGCTGTTCGTCACTCTCTCTATCGCCGATGACATAGCTCCCGGCTATGTCGTAAGCCGGATTGTCGATGTATTTCTTCAGCATGGCAGTGCCGGGCTTGCGCTCTGGTGAGTTGTCTTCCGGGAAGTGCCGGTCGATGAGCTGGTCGTCGAAAGTAATGCCTTCGCTCTCCAGCGCTTGAAGCATCAGTCTGTGCACGGGCCAGAATGTCTCCTCTGGAAACGACGGTGTGCCAAGCCCGTCTTGATTGGTGACCATCACAAAGCGGAATCCCATACGTTTGTGGATATATCCCAGATTGCTGAAAACACCGGGCACGAAGCGCAACTTCTCAAAAGAGTCGATCTGCTCGTCAGCCGGTTCTTCGATAAGTGTGCCGTCACGGTCGATAAAAAGAATGCGTTGTTTTTCCATCTCTCTTTTTTAATAAATATGATTCTTATTGAATATCTTCTATGTCTAGTCCTCTGTCAGGTGTCTTTTCTGTTTCCAGATTTAAATGCTTACTCTGAGCCTCGAAGTCGTTATTGTTTGCACTGTTACTTGTAGATACAGTGACAACATCCTTTTTAACTTTTTCCTTAGCTTCAATACTGCCATAAGCATAGTAATAGACAAAGTTCATCCAGCAACAGATATAATACCAAATGAAGTAGATCAGAATGGTGACGAAAAATTGTAACATCATGAAAGATGCACTTAGACCATTGTTGTCGCCCATTGTCATACCTATGTCATTGGCTCTTTTAGCTGTCTCAAGAATCATCTCCGGCACACCGGTGATGGCGATGAGGATACAGATGATGATGCCGCCGAGAAGGGCTGTTTGGAAGAGAAAGCCCCAACGGCGCAGTCCTGTCTTATAAGGTTTACCGACAATGCTCATCAGCTTTTGTTGAGGCTCCACGAGGTATTTCATGGAAGAATAGCCGATGGGTAGGATAAAGATAAGGGCTAAGACAAGTATGATGCCTGCCACTAAAGGTGAGGCAAGAGTTGGATGCCCCAAAGAAGCTTTACCGCCAAACATAGGCAGCGTATAGCCCACAGAGATGCATACGCCCATGATGACATAAAGTCCGAGCATTGCTAATATCAAGTAGAGTATGCGTCGGATATTGTCTTTCACCTTGCGACCAGTCAGCAGACTGATCACTGAGGCACCCCACCATGATGCGATAGCGATGTAGGCAATGAGCGAGATGACACTGAGAATTAGAAGAGGTGTATTTACAATACTGGTCTCCGTTGTGGTCGGTTGTTGTGACTCTAAGAGAGAAGACAAAAGAATGCTTAAACTTGTGACAATGCTTAGAGCCAAAGTTGACAGCCAAGTACGGCGAAGGATAGTCAGTGGGTTACTGACCATCATGTCAGTTGCCGACTTGATGCAGGCTCTGACACTCCTTACTTTATAAAGTTCATTCTCAATGTGGTCTGTATTCATGATTTCGGTCCGTTTATACTATTTATTCTATTCTTCTTCTAAACTCTGCGCACACGATGGCGGTGGCGATCGCTACGTTCAAACTTTCTGCTGTGTCCCTGCCTTTAGGATAGTTGGGTATCAGAAGTCTGTGGTTGACGCGTTGTCTGACTTCGACGGTTAGTCCTTTTCCTTCATTTCCCATGACGATGAGACCATGGTCACTCAATTCTTGTTGATACAAATCACTCCCGTCAAGCAGCGTGCCATAGACGGGACAGCTCTCGGGAAGGTTGTCGATGAGTGTTGTCAAGTCGGTATATTGTACATCCACTCTTGCCAGACTGCCCATCGTGGCTTGCACCACCTTCGGGTTGTAGACGTCGGCAGTTTCATGGGAACAGTAGATCTGTGTGATGCCAAACCAGTCGGCCACCCGAATGATTGTTCCTACATTGCCGGGATCCTGCACCCCGTCGAGAGCAAGACAAAGCTGTTGACTTGGCAACTCCATGTTGGCAGTTTCAGTGTGGGGTAGGGGGAAGACGGCGAGCACTTGTTGCGGATGCTGCAAGAATGAGAGCTTTTTTAACTCTTCCTCGCTGACGATTTCGTTGACCTCAACCGCGTCAGTGTTTTCCAGGGGCGTTTGCCAATCAGCCGTATGGAAAAGCATCTTGGGTAGAAAGCGTGCCATCAGATCACCGACGACCTTGGGGCCTTCGGCCACGAAGAGCTGTTCGCGTATGCGTGCCTTCTTCTGTTCAAGTGTATGAACAAATTTTATTCTTGCCTTGCTTATCATATTGCAAAGTTAGTGATTAATGTTGTAACCGATAAAAATAATGTGTTATTTTTATGTAATCTGTCAACAAAATGCATTACCTTTGTACCAAAAATATAGCAGTTGAAATCAAAAGTTACATATTTCTACGTTATCCTTGTCCTCACGTTATGTCTGGTTTCGGCATGTAGCACTTCCAAGTACGTGCCACGGGGAAGTTATTTGCTCACCTCTGTGGAGATCAGATCTGACGAGGAATCGTTCGATGCATCGCAGCTCTTTCCCTATATTCGTCAGAAAGCAAACTCTAAATGGTTTTCACTTTTCAAAATACCAATGGGCACCTATACTCTTGCTGGTAAGGATAGTACGAAATGGATCAACCGTACCCTTAAGCGTATTGGAGAGCGCCCTGTAGTCTTTGACACGCTTACTGCACGGCTGACAATGGACGATTTGCGCCAGGCCATGATCAACCAGGGGTATCTACATGCCAGTGTTACGCTTGACACAATTGTTAGGGGACATTCTCTCAAGGCTGTCTATATGCTTCATCCGCGGGCACAATATCGTTTCGGACATATCAGCTACGACATTCAGAATCCTGCTATTCGTCAATTGCTGGTCGACGACGACAGCATATCCCGACAGCAGCATAGAAAGTCGGCTTCTGCCCTTCGCGAAGGATCTCCATTCACAATCAAAGCATTGGAGGGTGAGCGTGACCGGCTGACGGCATTGCTTCAGAATTTCGGATATTACAAGTTTCATAAGGACTTTATCTCGTTCACTGCCGATTCCTCTTCCGACAGTCGTTCGGTGGGTATTGTGCTACATCTTAAGAAGTATCAGGCCAATAGTGATGCTCGTCCAACAGACCATCCCAGGTTTGTCATCCGTTCAGTTCAGTATTCTGATGGCGCTTTAGGCAAGGCACAGCTTCGGAGGAATGTACTTGAAAACAACACGGCGATCACTGCTGGACGTCCATTTAGTAATACGGATCTACAGAAGACCTATTCCAATTTCAGCCGTCTTCAGGCGGTGAAGTATACCAACATTCTGTTTAATGAGGTTCCCGACTCCAATCTTTTGGATTGCCATATTCAGTTGAGCATGAACAAGAGGTCCACAATTGCTTTTCAACCCGAAGGCACCAACACGGCAGGAGACTTGGGTGCAGCAGCGTCACTCATCTACGAAAATAGAAACTTGCTACGCGGATCAGAACTGCTGAGTGTGCAATTGCGTGGTGCTTTTGAGGCCATTACAGGATTGGAGGGTTATAACGATGAAGACTATATAGAATATGGTGTACAGGCCAAACTTCAATTCCCTGAGTTCTTAGCACCTTTCCTTTCGCGGAGCTTCCGCCGCCAAAGCAGTGCTACTTCTGAGTTGTCTTTAGCCTGGGACATGCAAAACCGACCAGAGTTTCATCGTCGGGTCCTGTCTGCCGGATGGCGCTACCGTTGGGCTGATCCTGGGCACAATACCCATTACCGCTTTGATCTTCTGGATCTGAACTATGTCTACATGCCATGGATCAGTGCTACTTTCAAGGAAGACTATCTTGATGATGCCTCTAATCGAAATGCTATCCTGCGCTACAACTATGAGAATCTTTTTATCCTTAGAATGGGCGTAGGATTCAGTTATAACAATGGCGTCAATGCTTTGAAGATGAATTTTGAGTCGGGTGGAGGATTGTTGAGAGGGCTCTCTCCTTTGCTGGGACTGAAGAAAAACGAGAATGGGCAGTATACGCTCTTTAACCATATACCATATGCTCAATATCTGAAGTTTGACTTTGACTATACGCGTATCCAGCAGTTCGATACCCGCAATGTGCTGGCCCTCCATGCTGCCTTTGGTTTAGCCTATCCTTATGCCAACAGCACCGTGTTGCCTTTTGAAAAACGTTATTTCTCTGGTGGTGCCAACAGTGTGAGAGGTTGGTCGGTGCGAGAACTCGGTCCGGGCAGCTATCGCGGAAAAGACGGTCGTATTGATTTCATCAATCAGACAGGTGACATGAAGCTGGACCTTAGTGCAGAGTATCGCACCTTCCTTTTTTGGAAATTCAATGGTGCAGCTTTTATTGATGCCGGTAACATTTGGACGCTTCGCAACTATGCTGATCAGCCAGGAGGGCAATTCCGCTTTGATAAATTCTATAAGCAGATTGCTGTTTCTTATGGTTTAGGCGTGCGTATCAATTTCGGCTATTTCATTCTTCGCTTCGATGGGGGCATGAAGGCTATTAATCCAGCATGGACAACCCAAAAGGAGCATTGGTCCATCTTCCATCCGAAGTTTTCACGCGACTTTACATTCCACTTTGCAGTGGGTATGCCTTTCTAAAGGCATAAATTATATAAGGAGAATTTCAGCTATTTCAAGTCAAACACACCTGTCGGCAGCTTTCTGTGAAGAGCATTCAGTGTGAAGTCTGCTCCTGGATCATTGCTGGCTACGATGCCACTTGCCCTTAGCACTTGCTTTACCGTTTTCTCGGCTAACTCCGGTTGGTTGTTGGTGTCGCTCAAGTGACAGAGCCATACACCTCTGAGTGCCGGCGTGGCATAGTGGGCAAGCACTTGCCCGCAATCAAAGTTGCTCGTATGGCCGAGCGAACTTTGTATTCGCCGCTTTAGTTCTACAGGGTAGGGACCAGCTTCGAGCATGGCTTTCTCATAATCTGCTTCGATGACGAGATAATTGGCACGTCCAATATACTCCAACATCTCGTCTGTGAAATGCCCAATGTCTGTCATCAGTACGAATTTGATGCCTTCTGTCTCAATACAGTAGCCGACATTGTCTTTGCTGTCGTGTGGAACGCCGAAAGCTGTGACCGTAAAATCACCTATATGAAACGGTTGCCCTTTCTCTACGACAAATGACATGTCTTGGGGCACCTTGGTTCTCACACACCAGTTCTCTTCTATGCCTTGGTGCACTTTGCGCGTGGCATATACAGGAATGTGATAATCCTTGCTCACACTACCCACTGACTTCACATGATCGGCATGATCGTGTGTGACCAGTATAGACCTAATATTGGAGATGTTTAGGCCGTAGTTTTTCAAGTGTTTTTTCAATATACGGACACCGATGCCAGCGTCAATGAGCAATCCTTCTTTCTCTGTGAAGATCAGACTGCAATTGCCGCTGCTGCCGCTGCCGAATGAGATAAAATGCAGCATTGTGTTTTTAATTTTCTACAAAGATAACTATTTCTCTTGAATAATCACTCTTTTTGCAATGCAAAAAAACTTAATGGCGTAAAAAGTCTATTTCTTAGTCTTCGTTCGTGCTATGAATAGGGCGATAAAACCGGGCATTGTAAAAACAAAAAAATAGTTAATAGTGAAGATTAGCCCGCTAATTATTTGCTAATCAGAAAAAAGATTGCTAACTTTGCACTCTGTTTGGAATAAGTATCAAAAATCGAATCAAAAACAAAGAATAGCGATGTCTAAGATTTGTCAGATTACAGGCAAGAAGGCACAGAGAGGTTGCAATGTGTCTCACTCAAAGCACCACACAAAGCGCAGCTTTGACGTTAATCTCTTCAGCAAGAAGTTCTTCTATGTAGAGGAGAACTGCTGGATTTCGCTCAAGATTAGTGCCGCTGGTCTTCGTCTCATCAATAAGGTTGGACTGGACGCAGCTCTGAAGCAGGCTGTCTCTAAAGGCTACTGCGATTGGAAGGACATTAAAGTATTAGGAGAATAATCATCATGGCAAAGAAGTCGAAAGGAAATAGAGTTCAGGTGATTCTGGAATGCACAGAGATGAAAAACTCTGGCCTGCCAGGTACTAGCCGTTACGTTACGACAAAGAACCGCAAGAATACTCCCGAGCGTCTGGAGCTTATGAAGTACAATCCCATCTTGAAAAAGATGACCCTTCACAAGGAGATTAAGTAATCTCACCAGAGTTCTCGTTTTACGTTAATAGTTAAAAGATACATATAGACTATGGCAAAGAAAGCGGTCGCTACCCTCCATGAAGGTTCTACGGATGGTCGCGCATATTCAAAGGTTATTAAGATGGTAAAGAGCCCTAAGACAGGTGCCTACATCTTTGATGAGCAGATGGTCCCCAATGAGGCTGTCAAGGATTTCTTTAAAAAGTAATCTTGGATTTTGATACTTTAAAGATAAATGTTACAAGAGGTTGGACTGTTATTGGTTCAACCTCTTGTTTTTTTTGTTGCTGCGCCTCTTCACTATGGAGGATAAAAATAATAGCTTATCAAGCAGTGTCATGGAAAGCTTTTATTTTCCGTTCTACTTTTGATAAGCTAATATGAAGGTGCATCCTCTGCTCGGTTTTATTGCTTGCTTAAATCGTTATCTCGCCGGCAATACTTCTTGACATCAAGTTGCGGATGGTATTTGGATCATTGTATCTTGCTTGGAGATACATGAGCTTGGTGACAGCAGCTTCTACGGTGGAGTCGTGACCAGAGATGACACCGATGTCTTTGAGTTGGTAACCGGTATCATACCGGCTCATCTCTACGGTTCCGGCTACGCACTGGCTGATGTTCACAATGACAATACCCCTGAGCGTAGCCTCTTTGAGCAGATGCATGAGCCATGAGCTTTTCATTGCGTTGCCACTGCCGAAACTGCGCATGACAATGCCTCTGAGGCTTTGCAGTTGCAGTACTTGTCTAAGAATTCCTTCCTGAATGCCAGGGAAGAGGCTGAAGACGACTACGTTGGTGTCCATTGTCAGATGAGCCTGCATCCGCTTGCTAAAGTCTGGCTTCAGTATATGATGATCGTGAAATGAGAAACTCACGCCTGCCTCGCAAAGATGAGGATAGTTGAAGGAGTCGAAAGCATTGAAGCCATCGGCATTGATCTTTGTTGATCGGTTGCCACGAAGCAGAACACCACTAAAATAGATACATACCTCCGGCACGCGGGCATGGCCCTGCTCATCCTTCAAAGCTGCAAGTTCTATACTGGTCACAAGATTCTCCTTGCCATCAGTTCGCAATTGACCTATAGGCAACTGCGATCCCGTGAGAATTACGGGCTTTGTCAGTCCTTCTAACATGAAAGAAAGAGCCGAGGCTGTATACGCCATCGTATCCGTACCATGCAGCACCACGAACCCATCGTAGTCGTCGTAGTTGCGGTTGATGATTCTCACGAGCTGAGCCCATTTGTTGGGTGACATCTCACTTGAGTCAATAGGCGGTGTAAACTGATAGACATCAATGTCTGTCTTGATCAGTTGAAATTCTGGCATCGACTCCACAAGATGGTTAAAATCCAGCGGTTCCAAAGCGCCTGTCAATGGATTTTGTCCCATTCCGATCGTGCCTCCAGTGTAGATAAGCAGTACCTTGTTCATCGCTATTCTTGGTTTTATACTGCAAAAGTAGTTTAAATTAGCCGATATTCCAAATAAATACTCTATATTTGCGTTAGTGACTTTAGGTAATCGATCTACCACTTACGATTATTAGTTAATTCATCAATAAAAGAATCAAATATGAAGAAATTCATGGATGAGGATTTTCTCTTAGAGACAGATGTTGCCAAGGAATTGTATCACAATCATGCGGCAAAGATGCCCATCATCGACTATCATTGCCACCTTGATCCAAAGATGGTAGCCGAGGATCATCATTTTCAAAGCATCACCGAACTTTGGTTGGGAGGCGATCATTATAAGTGGAGAGCCATGCGCACCAATGGTGTTGATGAACGCTATTGTACGGGTACAGACACTTCTGACTGGGAAAAGTTTGAGAAATGGGCAGAGACGGTGCCTTACTGTTTCCGCAATCCATTGTATCATTGGACTCATCTTGAACTGAAGACAGCTTTTGGTATCGATCAGTTGCTTTCACCGTCTACGGCTCGTGAGATCTATGACATCTGTAATGAAAAGCTCCAACAGCCGGAATTTAGTGCCCGAGGGTTGATGCGACGCTTTCATGTGGAGTGCGTTTGTACCACGGATGATCCTGTTGATGATTTGCACTGGCATAAGGTGACACGAGAGAGCGGTTTCGAGATAAGGATGTTGCCTGCTTGGCGGCCCGATAAGGCTATGAACATCGAACAACCGGACTTTTCAGCTTATATGGAGCAGCTTTCAGAAGTGAGTGGTATAGAGGTCGACAGTTACCAGCATTTGATAGATGCCCTCAAGCGTCGTCATGAATTTTTCCATGATAATGGTTGCCGTCTTTCTGATCATGGCGTGGAAGAGTTCTATTGTGAGCCGTATACCTCTTCCCAGATTGAGACTATTTTCAGTAAGGCATTGCGAGGCTTACGGCTTTCTACACTGGAGGTGCATCAGTACAAACATGCTTTTTTGAAAGATTGTGGTGAGATGGATCATGATGCCGGGTGGACACAACAATATCACTATGGTGCTATCCGCAATAACAATACGTGTATGTACGAGCTGTTAGGGCCGGACACGGGTTTCGACTCCATTGGAGAATTTACCACGGCTAAGGCTTTGGGTTGTTTTCTTGATGAACTCAATACAGAGCACAAGCTCACACGAACTATTATCTATTGTCTCAATCCCTCGGCCAACGAGATGGTTGCGACCATGATCGGTAATTTCCAGGATGGTACGGAACCTGGAAAGATCCAGTTTGGCTCCGGTTGGTGGTTCAATGATCAACTCGACGGCATGACCAAGCAGATCAATGCGCTTTCAGCACTTGGGTTGCTTTCCCGCTTTGTGGGTATGCTCACCGACAGCCGTTCGTTCCTGAGTTATCCCCGTCATGAATATTTCCGGCGTCTGTTGTGTAATATCCTGGGGAATGATGTGGAGCGAGGCCTGCTTCCTGACAGCCGGGAAGACCTTGCGCGCATGGTGGAAGATATATCCTATTATAATGCGCGGCGCTATTTTCGCTTCTACGAATAAGTGAGAAGACAAGTGAGTTTTACTTTTTTAGTAGAATTCCTTTGCCTTTTGGAAATAAAATAGTAATTTTGCAATGTTATAAAACATATTTTTAATTCAACGTTTGAGCACGGATATGAAGAAATTGCTTTTTCCTCTCGTCATGATGTTGCTGATCATGCTTATGGGATCATGTGCAAGCAGCAAGAAAGTTGCTTATTTCCAAAACATTGACTCTATCAGTTTGGCAGCTTCCCGGGGATTGTACGATGCGAAGATTATGCCTAAAGACATGTTGACCATTACAGTCATCACGTCCAATCCAGAAGCATCAGCACCATTCAACCTTTCTGTAAGTAACACTATTGGCACGAGTGGACAGCTCTCCGCTAACACTGGATCGCTGCAAGGTTATCTTGTCGACAATGAAGGTAACATCAATTTCCCTATTGTGGGTAAAATCCATGTGGAGGGATTGACGAAACCTCAGTGTGAGGAAATTATCCGTGCAAAGGTCAAACCTTATCTCAATGAACGTGAGAATCCTATCGTCACCGTTAGAATGTCCAGCTATCGTGTCACTGTCATCGGTGAGGTCGGCCATTCTGCTGTTATTCCAGTCACAACAGAGAAGATGAGCATCGTAGAGGCTTTAGCAAGTGCTGGCGACTTGTCTATCTACGGTCGCCGCGACAATGTGCTGCTCATCCGTGAGGATTCTACTGGAGAGAAGCATGCTCATCGTATCAACCTCAACGATGCGCACATCTTTAATTCTCCTTATTATTATCTCCAGCAAAACGACATTGTCTATGTCCAGCCTAACTCGGTCAAGTCTCAGAACTCTGGTATCGGTAGTAGTACATCGTTGTGGTTCTCGTTCGTTGGCATTGTCACCTCTGTTGCTTCATTGTTGGTTAATATCTTAAGGAACTAAGTTTTGTTGCTTAATAATATGAATAGGAAGATTGAAATTAGTCGTTGGCTTCCGTAAGGAAATGCCAATGATGATTTCAATCTTTTTCGTATATGCTTACATACTAATTCAATATAAGGTTTTATTGTTGATGGAATACAGTATTCATGAGGATTGTGGAGTAGCTTTGGTAAGGCTTCTTAAACCTCTCAGTTACTATCAGGAAAAATATGGTTCGTGGAGATACGGTTTGGGTAAGCTCTATCTGATGATGGAGAAACAGCACAACCGTGGACAGGAAGGCGCAGGTATTGCCTCCGTCAAGCTCAACACTCAGCCGGGCAACGAATATATGTTCCGTGAGCGTGCGGAAGGGCCTAATGCCATTACTGAGATCTTTGGCACGGCCAACCGACAAATCAATCAGGTAGTTAAGGAAAACAGTGTCTTTAACGACTCCAGCCTCCAAGAGATTCCTTTTGCTGGTGAACTCTATATGGGCCATCTCCGTTACTCCACCACTGGTAAGAGTGGACTGAAATATGTCCATCCGTTCCTTCGTCGCAACAATTGGAGAGCCAAGAACCTTTGTCTCTGCGGCAACTACAATATGACCAATGTAGAGGAGGTCTTTGAGGAACTCACACGTCAGGGGCAGTGTCCACGTATCTATAGCGACAGTTATATCATGCTTGAGCTGATGGGCCATCGTCTTGACCGTGAGGTGGAACGCAATTTCTTGGAGGCAAAGAAGCTGGGATTGGAAGACCAAAATATCACACACTATATCGATGAGCACGTCAAGATGGAGAACGTGCTGAAAACCACTATGAAGCATTTCGATGGTGGTTATGTCGTGACGGGCATCACCGGTAGCGGTGAGATGTTTGCCATGCGTGATCCCCACGGCATTCGCCCTGCATTCTATTATAAGAACGATGAGGTGGTCGTGCTTGCTTCTGAGCGACCTGTCTTGCAGACGACTTTCGATATAGAATACGATGATGTTCAGGAACTCAAGCCCGGAACGGCACTGATCGTTCGCAGTAATGGTGAGACGGTGATCAAGAAGATCCTTGAGCCGTTGAGCAATACAGCTTGCTCCTTTGAGCGCATCTATTTCTCCCGTGGTTCTGATCAGGATATCTATCGTGAGCGCAAGAAACTCGGCGAGCAGCTTGTTCCTGCTATTCTGAAGTCCATCAACGGCGATACCCGCCATACGGTCTTCTCTTTCATCCCTAACACAGCCGAGTCTGCTTTTTATGGTTTGATCGACGGCTTCAAGAAGCATGTCATCGATGAGAAGATAGAGCGTATTGAGCATCTGGGACATACTCCGACGCACGACGAGCTCTTGGATATTCTGAGTGAATATGTGCGCTGTGAAAAAGTGGCTTGGAAGGACATCAAGCTTCGCACGTTCATCACTGAGGGCAATGCTCGCAATGATCTTGCGGCTCATGTCTACGACATCACCTACGGCTCCCTTGTACCGTATGTCGACAATCTCGTTATCATCGACGACAGTATTGTCCGTGGTACCACGCTCAAGGAGAGTATCCTTCATATCCTCGACCGTCTCCATCCGAAGAAGATCGTTATGGTCAGTTCGGCACCACAGATTCGCTACCCAGACTACTATGGCATTGATATGCCGCGTTTGGAGGAGTTCTGTGTCTTCCGTGCTACTGTAGCCCTGCTCAAGGAGCGTGGTATGGAAAATGTACTGGAGAAAGTATATAAAGAGTGCCTTGCAGAACTGGCCAAGCCCCGTGAGGAAATGCAGAATGCTGTGCGTGACATCTATGCCCCGTTCTCTGTCGATGAAATCAATCATAAGATTGTGGAGATGCTCCGTCCTGAGGGTATGACGACTCCAATCGACATTGTCTATCAGAGTCTCGACGGTCTGCATCAGGCTATCCCCAACAATCCGGGTGACTGGTATTTCTCCGGACACTATCCAACACCGGGCGGTACACGCCTGTGTAATCAAGCTTATGTGAATTATTATGAGAAGGTGTACAAGCCTTTCGCATCACAATCAATAGACCATAATAACGCGAAATGATGAAGAATGTAACCTTGGTATTGTCTGATGGGACAAAGTTCCATGGCAAGTCGTTTGGCTATGATCAACCCGTAGCCGGCGAAGTGGTGTTCAATACAGCTATGATGGGTTATCCCGAATCCCTCACCGACCCCTCCTA
The DNA here is from genome assembly GCA_900317685.1 of uncultured Prevotella sp. GTDB lineage: Bacteria > Bacteroidota > Bacteroidia > Bacteroidales > Bacteroidaceae > Prevotella. The sequence goes on along the minus strand of ONHQ01000035.1, from coordinate 30,686 downwards.
TGCCGGACAGCTGATGACACTGACCTTTCCTTTAGTAGGTAACTATGGCGTACCGCCTTTTACTTTTGAAAAGAATGGATTGCCCACCTTCATGGAGAGTGACAAGATTTATGCTTCTGCCATTATCGTGTCTGACTATAGCGAAGAGTACAGCCACTGGAATGCTGTTGAGAGCCTTGCTTCATGGCTCAAGCGTGAGCATGTGCCCGGCATTACGGGTATTGACACGCGACAGCTCACAAAGGTGCTGCGTGAGCATGGTGTGATGATGGGAAAGATTATTTTCGACGATGACCCTGACAATCAGCCCAAGGCTGAGTATGAGGGGGTGAACTTTGTTGAGAAGGTTTCATGCAAGGAGATTATCCGCTACAACGAGGGCGCCGGTAAGAAAGTTGTACTTGTCGACTGTGGCGTGAAGGCCAATATCATCCGTTGTCTTATCAACCGTGGTGTAGAAGTCATTCGGGTGCCTTGGAACTACGATTATACCGACATGGACTTTGATGGCCTTTTCCTTGCCAATGGTCCCGGCGATCCTGACACGTGTCAGGCAGCTGTTGACATTATCCGCAAGCAGATGAGCCGCTCGCGCAAGCCAATCTGTGGTATTTGTATGGGTAATCAACTTCTTGGCAAGGCCTCTGGAGCGACTATCTATAAGTTGAAATATGGTCATCGCTCCCACAATCAGCCTGTGCAGATGGTGGGCACTACCCATTGCTACATCACTTCACAGAATCATGGCTATGCCGTTGATGGCAAGACACTTGGCGCCGACTGGGAAGAGCTCTTCGTCAATATGAACGACGGTTCCAATGAGGGCATCCGCCACAAGACCAATCCTTGGTTCTCTTCTCAGTTCCACCCGGAGGCATGTGCAGGCCCGCTCGACACGATGTTCATGTTCGACAAGTTTGTTGAGAGTCTGAAGTAATAGAGATGTCATCTTTTTCGTTTCATTAATTCTAAATTGCAAACGCTATGCGTGATTCAAGTATAAAGAAAGTGCTCTTGCTCGGCTCGGGAGCATTGAAGATTGGAGAGGCCGGTGAGTTTGACTATTCCGGTTCTCAAGCTCTGAAAGCTCTTCGCGAAGAGGGCATCTCTACGGTGCTGATCAATCCAAACATTGCCACGGTGCAGACTTCAGAGGGTGTTGCTGACCAAATTTATTTCCTGCCAGTGCAGCCTTATTTCGTGGAGCGCGTCATCAAGAAGGAGCGTCCCGATGGCATTCTCTTGAGCTTTGGCGGACAGACAGCCTTGAACTGTGGTGTGAAGCTTTATGAGAGTGGTGTGCTGGAGAAATATGGTGTGAAGGTCTTGGGTACGCCTGTTCAGGCTATCATGGACACGGAGGACCGTGAGCGCTTTGTCGAGAAACTCGATCAGATCAACGTCAAGACGATCAAGAGTGAGGCTTGCGAGACTATGGACCAGGCTTTGAAGGCAGCGTCAGACTTGGGTTATCCGGTCATTGTGCGTGCTGCCTATGCTTTGGGCGGACTGGGGTCCGGCTTTGCCGACAATGATGAAGAGCTGCGTCGTATCTGTGAGAAAGCTTTCTCTTTCTCACCTCAGGTGCTTGTGGAGAAGAGCTTGAAAGGATGGAAAGAAATCGAGTATGAAGTGGTGCGCGATAAATACGACAACTGCATCACTGTGTGTAACATGGAAAACTTCGATCCTCTGGGCATCCACACGGGTGAGTCAATTGTCATCGCACCGTCGCAGACACTCTCCAACTCAGAATATCATAAGCTTCGCGCGCTGAGCATCAAGATCGTGCGCCATGTGGGTATCGTTGGTGAGTGTAATGTGCAGTATGCCTTTGATCCCAATTCCGAGGATTATCGTGTCATTGAGGTCAATGCTCGTCTGAGCCGTTCTTCGGCTCTCGCATCCAAGGCTACCGGTTATCCTTTGGCTTTTGTGGCTGCTAAACTTGGTATGGGCTATGGTCTCTTTGAGTTGAAAAACTCTGTGACCAAGACGACAAGTGCGTTCTTTGAGCCGGCTTTGGACTATGTGGTCTGCAAGATTCCACGTTGGGACCTGTCGAAGTTCCGTGGTGTTGACCGAGAGCTGGGCTCCAGCATGAAGAGTGTCGGTGAGGTGATGGCCATTGGCCGTAACTTTGAGGAGGCGATTCAGAAAGGTCTGCGTATGATTGGCCAGGGCATGCATGGCTATGTAGAAAACAAGGAGTTGAAGATCGACGACATCGACGAGGCACTCCGTGAACCTACTGATAAGCGTGTGTTCGTCATCTCCAAGGCTATGCATAAAGGCTACACTATCGATCAGATCCATGACTTGACAAAGATTGATAAGTGGTTCCTCTATAAGCTGAAACACATCATCGACATCGATGAGCAGTTGAAGCGGTGCAATATCAATACGCTCGACCGTGAATTGCTGCGTGAGGCCAAGGTATATGGTTTCACAGATTTCCAGATTGCCCGCGCCGTAGGATTGGAGCGTGAACTGGGCAACATGCACAAGGCTCTGCTCGTGGTGCGCCGCCTGCGCAAGAGCTACGACATTCTGCCGGTTGTCAAGCAGATCGATACCCTGGCCGCGGAGTATCCGGCTCAGACCAACTACCTCTACGTGACCTATGATGGTGTGGCCAGCGACATCAGTTTCTCCAATGACAAGCGCTCGGTGATCGTCCTCGGCTCAGGTGCTTACCGCATCGGCAGTTCGGTGGAGTTTGACTGGTGTGGTGTGCAGGCGCTGAACACCATCCGCAAGAGTGGCTACCGCAGCATCATGATCAACTACAACCCCGAGACCGTGTCTACGGACTATGATATGTGTGACCGCCTCTATTTCGATGAACTGACTTTTGAGCGTGTTATGGACATCATCGACATGGAGAACCCCTATGGTGTCATCGTCTCCACGGGCGGTCAGATTCCTAACAACCTGGCCATGTATCTCGATGCTGAGAATGTCAACATTCTCGGTACGGCAGCCAAGGACATTGACAACGCCGAGGACCGTGCGAAGTTCTCTGAGATGCTTTCGCGCAATGGCATCAACCAGCCTGAGTGGAGCGCGCTGACGTCGATGGACGACATCGATAAGTTTGTTGACCGCGTCGGCTTCCCGGTTCTTGTTCGTCCGAGCTATGTGCTTTCCGGTGCGGCCATGAATGTTTGTTCCAATCGCGAGGAACTAGAGCGATTCCTGAAACTGGCAGCTAACGTCAGTGAGGATCATCCTGTGGTCGTCAGCAAGTTTATTGAGCACGCCAAGGAAATCGACTTTGACGGCGTGGCCAAGCAGGGCGAGGTGATGGCCTATGCCATCAGTGAGCACATTGAGTTTGCCGGTGTCCACTCTGGTGATGCCACCTTGCAGTTGCCTCCGCAGAAGCTCTATGTCGAAACGGTGCGTCGCATCAAGCGCGTCAGCCGCAAAATTGCGCAGGAACTGCACATCTCCGGACCATTCAATATTCAGTTCATGGCCCGTGAAAACGATATCATGGTCATCGAGTGTAACCTACGCGCCAGCCGCTCCTTCCCCTTCGTGAGCAAGGTGTTAAAGATCAACTTCATCGACCTGGCTACTAAGGTGATGCTTGGAGAGCCTGTGGAGAAGCCCAATAAGAATCTCTTCGACCTCGATTATGTTGGTATCAAGGCCAGCCAATTCTCGTTCAACCGTCTGCAGAAAGCCGATCCTGTGCTTGGCGTGGATATGAGTTCTACCGGAGAGGTCGGCTGCTTGGGTGACGACACCAATCAGGCTCTGCTCAAGAGTATGCTTTCCGTGGGGCAGCGCATTCCTAAGCATACCGTATTGCTCTCAACCGGTGGAGCCAAGCAGAAGGCAGAGATGCTCGATGCCGCCAAACAACTTTTGGCTCATGGCTATCAGCTCTATGCTACGGGTGGTACGTCACGCTACCTCAGTGAGAATGGAGTTGACAACACATTGGTTTACTGGCCTTCGGAAGATGGCAAGCCACAAGCACTCGATCTCTTACATGAGAAAAAGATTGATATGGTGGTGAATATCCCGAAAGATCTCACTTCCCGTGAGTTGACCAATGGATATAAGATTCGCCGTGCCGCCATCGACCTCAATGTGCCATTGATCACAAACAGCCGACTTGCCTCTGCCTTCATCAATGCTTTCTGTACATTGAAGCCCGAGGACATTGATATTAAGGCATGGGGAGAATATTAATATGGTATGTGAGTGGAGACTTTCTCGCTTTCAAACGCTATAATGCTCTTTCGATGGCTGGAGATAATGATATGTGGCGTTTCTTTTAGTGATAAAGTACTTTGCATATAGTCTTTTATTCCCCATTGGCTCTTCCATACGGATGAGCTAATGGGGAATATTTTTTTTTGCCTTGTACGGAAGAAGGTCTGCCTATGAGACGAATTCTCATGGTTTTGTGGCGTAAGCTATGCTGTCAACTTGACGCTCAGGTGCAGAAGTCCGTGGCTGAACACCACGAAGACCTAATCAAATATCTTCGGCGCAATGGATATTTCCCGTAGCATGGTTAGGCGCACCGGATAAGCCCTGTGTTTGGCCGAGAGAACTCAAGCACCCGATAACTTTTACAAAAGCAAATAAAAACCTCCTGGGATGCAAGGGTCGTCAAGTTTTGAAAGCAGTTGATGCCGGCGAGTGGGTCAATGCGTGGCAATTGATTTCATTCCCTACGTAGCGAACGATCTTTTTCTATAGCGTTACAATATTGGGAACATCGTTTTAACCTCACAAGAACACTGCTTTAACCTCACAAGAACACTGCTTTAACCTCACGAGAACACAGCTTCAACTCCATGAGAACAGTACTTTGATGCCATAAGAACACAGCTTTGATGCCATAAGATCATAGCTTGTCATCAATGACGATGGCATCTTGCCAGCCCATTTTCAAGTTTTTCCTTGGGTCTGCGCCAAAATTCGACGTAGGAGAATCTGGCGCAGCTGATAATCTTAGTGGGTGCTTGGTGAGAGGTAGCAGAAATTCAATGTATGCTGTATAAGGCAAAGGTGTAACTTTATATATTAGTTAGGAAGACCTTCAAGAGCTATTTTCCATGTGCCTTGCCGTTGGATGGCTTGCAGGCGGAAAGTCTTTTCTGTTATAGCTTGGGGAGTCAGCCCAATAGTATCCATGGCGAGAAAGTTGCTCACTACTACCTTGACCGTAGCAGTGGAGTCGTCAATGAAATCTATATCATCGATTTTGCAACTGGCACCTTCCCGCTTCTTGCACAGTGCCTCAACATCACTTTTGTTGACCTGACTGGCAGCAAATATCAGCCATTGTCGCGATTGTGGTGTGCAATATTTCAAAGCCGCAGGAAAGCGCCAATTGAAATAGGCAGTAGAAAAAGAGTCTACAGTGCTTTCCAATTGGTCTTTGTTGTCACCGCTACATGCCGAGTTGCCCAGCAGCATCGCAATGGAAGTGCAGCAGGCGAAGAGAGTGTTAAGTAGCGGCTTACGAATTTTCATCATATAGAACTTAAAGTCTTGATAAACCTTTATCTCATGCAAAGGTAGCTGTTTTGTTTCAGATATTGCGATATTTTTCATTATTAATGTGTATTTTTTAGTGATTTCTCTCTTACTACACTAAATTTTCGTATCTTTGCATGTTAAAAGTAAGATTTAGAGCAATGATACAAGTGCACATAGATGATGCCGTGTTGCGACAGGCTGCAACAGCGGGCATGGACAACTTTCTGGAGGCTTTTGCCGGAGCAATCCGTGAGGCTATCGGTGGAGAGCTGAATGCCGACAACATGGGTGAGCTCAATTCCGATCAAATCACGCTGTTGGGTTATCTGATGCTTCGCGACAGTGTGATGGACGGTGGCTTCGTTGAACTGATCCACAACGGGTTGGGAGAGTTTATTTTCTTCAATCCCTTCGGCAAGGCAGTCAGAGAGTGGGGCCTGCGCGACTTGTATAAGTTACTGGATAAATGTAGCCGCTATTTCAAGAAATATCGTCTCGAGATCGAGCGTGACTGCACCCAAGAGGAGTTCGACGCTCTTTACGAGCAGTATCCCGAGTTTGACGATTTCGATGACTATTTCGTCGAGCACGAGGAGGAGTTCACCGAAGCTGTGGCGCAGTATGTCGACGACCATATTAGCGATTTCGCTGTCATCGACAAGTAGTGGTAGAGAAAAGAAAGATGGAAAGATGAACAAGGAACAACAAGAACTTCGCAAAAAAAGTCCTGTACAAATAAAGAACAAGAAGGCGTCGTTTGAATATATTTTCATAGACACCTACACCGCAGGCATTGTGCTCACCGGTACGGAGATTAAGTCCGTGAGACTGGGCAAAGCCTCACTGGTGGATGCCTTTTGCTACATCAACAATGGTGAAGTATGGGTGAAGGGAATGAACATATCTCCCTATTTCTATGGATCTTATTCCAATCATGAGGCTAAACGTGACCGTAAGTTGCTGCTCACCAAACGTGAGATACGCCGACTGGCAGAGGACAGCAAGACCCCCGGCTACACCATCGTGCCAACGCTGATGTTTATCGATGGCCACGGCAGAGCAAAGGTGGACATAGCGCTTGCAAGAGGTAAGAAAGAGTTTGACAAGCGGCAGACTCTCAAGGAAAAAGAGGACCGGCGAGAGATGGATCGTGCCATTAAGCATTTCTGAGGGATGATAACGGTCGGAGCCTGCGCGCTACCATAAGACAGGCCACGACGGTAGCAGAGCAACAACAGACAACCGAAATATACATATATGTTAGAAGAGATTGTAAAAGAGAGACTTGTGGTGCTGGACGGTGCCATGGGAACCATGATTCAGAAGTATGGACTCAGCGAGTCCGATTTCCGGGGTAGCCGCTACGCCGACTCCGGCGTGCAGATGAAGGGCAACAACGATATGCTGAATATCACCAAGCCAGAGGTGATCATGGATATCCATCGGCAATATTTGGCTGCCGGAGCCGACATCATCACCACTAATACTTTCTCCTCTCAGCGTATATCTCAGGCCGATTATCATCTTGAGGCCGATTGTGCCGAGATGGCTTATGAAGGTGCACGCATCGCCAGACAATGTGCCGATGAATATTCTAGTCCCGGACATCCACGTTTTGTGTGTGGCTCTGTAGGACCTACCAACAAGACCTGCTCTATGAGCCCGGATGTCAGCGACCCATCGGCGCGTGATCTTAGCTATGACGAACTCTTCGACGCCTATTGCGAAGAAGTGGAGGCACTGATCCGCGGAGGTGTCGACGCCATCATCATTGAGACGGTCTTTGACACACTCAACTGCAAGGCGGCCATTGACGCTTCGGTGCAAATCATGGAAAAAGCCGGACGTAAGTTGCCCATCATGGTCAGTGTGACCATCAGTGATCTTGCTGGACGCACGTTGAGTGGACAGACCCTTGAGGCTTTCCTGGCCAGTATCGCCGATTACCCCATCTTCTCGGTGGGACTTAACTGCTCGTTTGGTGCACCGCAGATGCTGCCTTATCTCAGAACATTGGCTGCACGCGCTCCTTTCTATATCAGCGTCTATCCCAATGCCGGATTGCCCAACGCCATGGGACAATACGACGAGACGGCTGAGCAGATGGCCGGTGAAATGGAGGTGTTTATGAAAGAGGGGCTCGTCAACATTGTCGGCGGATGTTGCGGAACCACACCTGAGTTTATCCGAGCCTTTGCCGAGAAAGCCAAAGAATATAAGCCTCATCGAGTCGTGCCACGCTCAGAAACTCTATGGCTCTCTGGACTGGAACTGCTTGACGTCACGCCAGAGGTGCGTTTCGTCAATGTCGGCGAGCGATGCAATGTGGCAGGCAGTCGTAAATTTCTGAGGCTCATCGAGCAAAAGCAATATAACGAGGCTTTGGAGATTGCCCGCAAACAGGTAGAGGACGGAGCTCTCGTGATCGACATCAACATGGATGATGGTTTGCTTGACGCTAAGGCTGAGATGGTGAAGTTCCTCAATCTCATCGCCAGTGATCCCGACATCGCCCGTGTGCCCGTGATGATCGACTCTTCAGACTGGGAGGTGATCATGGCAGGACTGAAATGTATGCAGGGCAAGTGTATTGTCAACTCCATCTCGCTGAAAGAAGGAGAGAGTGCTTTCATCAGTCATGCCAAGGATGTGAAGCGGTTCGGTGCTGCTGTGGTGGTGATGTGTTTCGACGAGCAGGGACAAGCTACCTCCTATGAGCGGAAGATAGAAATAGCAGAACGTGCTTATCATATATTGGTGGAGCAGGTAGGGATGGATCCGCTGGACATCATCTTCGACCCTAACATCCTGTCTGTGGCAACCGGTATTGCCGAGCACGACAGCTATGCCCTGGACTTCATCCGGGCTACAGGGTGGATTCGCAAGCATCTCAAAGGAGTGCACGTGAGTGGTGGCGTGAGCAACCTCAGCTTCTCATTCCGTGGTATCAACTACATCCGTGAGGCGATGCACGCCGTGTTTCTCTATCATGCCATTGAGCAGGGTATGGACTTCGGCATTGTCAATCCAGCTACTAAAGTGACCTACGCCGATATTCCTGCTGACGAACTGACCATCATCGAGGATGTCATCCTCAATCGTCGGCAGGGGGCCTCGGAGGATTTGGTGGAGCTGGCCGAGAAGAAACGTGCAGAGCAAGAAGCCGCCAAACTCGCTGCTTCGCAGGGTGGCAAGACGGTAGTTGTCTCCGACGAGGCCTGGCGCAAGGAGAGTGTAGAGAGCCGCCTGGGCTATGCCTTAAGGAAAGGCATTGGAAAATATATGGACGCTGACCTCCATGAGGCACTTGAGAAATATCCCCATGCTGTCGACATCATCGAAGGACCGTTGATGGACGGCATGAACGAGGTGGGCACGCTGTTTGGAGCCGGTAAGATGTTTCTCCCACAAGTGGTGAAGACCGCGCGTACGATGAAGCAGGCCGTGGCTATCCTACAGCCTTATATCGAAGCGGAAAAGAAAGAGGGTGCGGCTACTGCCGGCCGCGTGCTGTTGGCAACTGTCAAGGGCGATGTCCACGATATCGGCAAGAACATCGTCGGCGTGGTCTTCTCCTGCAACAACTATGAGGTTATCGATCTCGGAGTGATGGTGCCCGCCGAGCAGATTGTGGCAAAAGCCCGTCAGCTCCATGTCGACTTAATAGGGTTGAGCGGCCTCATCACTCCCTCGCTTGGAGAGATGGTCAATGTGGCTGAAGAACTGCAAAAGGCGGGGCTGCATATCCCGTTGCTCATTGGCGGTGCCACGACGAGCGAGCTGCATGTCGCCCTGAAGATTGCGCCAGTCTATGACGCTCCAGTGATATGGACCAAAGATGCCAGTCAGCCACCGATCATCGCCGCCCGCCTCATGGATGCCAAACAGAGAAAAGACTACGAAGAAATGCTTGCCTCACGCTATGAGCAGCTCCGACAGCAATATCAGGAGAAGCAGGCTAAGCTCATGTCGCTAGATCAGGCACGCGGCAATAAGCTCAACTTGTTTGATGACTAAGGAATAGAGTATTAGAATCTTATAAAATTATAATATAAAGATATGTTTAAAAAGAAAAGACGTTGGCATTGCCTTCCCGGTCAAGAGCCCACAGAGTTGGACAAGAAGGTAATGTACTGGGAAAACAAGGGTAAGGAAGTGCCTACACGTGATATGGTGCGCACCCCCGAGCAGATTGAGGGCATACGCATCGCTGGCAAACTCAACTCACAGTGTCTTGACGCTGTGGCTGAGGCTATCCATCCGGGGATGAATACGCAGGAAATCGACGACATCTGCATGAAATTCTGCGAGGATCATGGCTGTCATCCCTCCTGCCTCAACTATGAAGGCTATCCCAAGAGTGTGTGTACGAGCATCAATGAGGTAGTCTGCCACGGCATTCCCAAGGAGGAAGATGTGCTGCAGGAGGGCGATATCGTGAATGTTGACATGACGCTCGACTACAACGGCTACTACGGCGACGCCTCACGCATGTTTATCATCGGTGGAAAGACCACGCCTGAGAAGGAACAGCTTGTCAGAGTGACCAAAGAATGTCTTGAAATCGGTGCAGAGGCTGCCAAGCCTTATTGCTTCGTGGGTGACATCGGACACGCCATACAAAAACATGCTGAAAAATATCACTATGGTGTGGTACGTGACCTCTGCGGTCATGGAGTTGGACTTCAGATGCATGAGGAGCCCGATATCCTGCATTATGGTCACAGAGGCACAGGCATGTTGCTCGTGCCCGGCATGACGTTTACCATCGAGCCGATGATCAACATGGGCACATGGAAAGTGTTTATCGATGAGGACGATCCCTATGGATGGGAAGTAATCTCAGGCGACGAGTTGCCTTCAGCACAGTGGGAGCATACCTTCCTCATGACAGAGCACGGAGTGGAGGTGCTCTCCGAGTAACAGAGACCACGCAGCGTGGTATTCTGCTTTTATGAGAAAAAAGATGAAAATTATGGAAACAGAAAATAACGATGTCTATATCTTAGGCATAGAATCATCGTGTGATGACACTTCGGCAGCAGTGCTTCGCAATGGCGTGCTGCTGAGTAATGTGACGGCTTCGCAGGAGGTTCACCGCGCCTATGGTGGTGTGGTCCCAGAGTTGGCCAGCCGCGCACATCAGCAAAATGTGGTACCCGTGGTGGATCAGGCCATCAAACGTGCAGGAATCACCAAAGAACAGTTATCGGCTATCGCCTTCACTCGTGGCCCGGGGCTGATGGGCTCACTGCTCGTGGGGGTGAGCTTTGCAAAGGGAATGGCACGTAGCTTGGAGATTCCTCTCATTGATGTCAACCACCTGCAGGGACATGTCATGGCACATTTCATCAAGGAGAGCGACGATGACAACCACATGCCTCCTTATCCTTTTATCTGTCTGCTGGTATCAGGCGGCAACTCTCAGATCGTGAAGGTCAATGCCTACAACGACATGGAGGTGCTCGGCCAAACCATCGACGATGCGGCCGGAGAAGCTATCGACAAATGCTCCAAAGTGATGGGACTTGGCTATCCCGGCGGCCCGATCATCGACCGGCTTGCACGTCAGGGTAATCCTTTGGCTTATAAGTTCTCTGAGCCACATATTCCGGGGATGGACTATTCATTCTCAGGCTTGAAGACTTCTTTCCTCTATAATCTCCGGAAATGGGTCGAGGAAGATCCGGACTTCGTGGAGCATCATAAGCAGGACTTGGCAGCAAGTCTTGAGCATACCATCGTGGACATTCTGATGAAGAAACTGAGAATGGCCGTAAAGATGACGGGTATCAAGCACGTGGCTGTCGCAGGTGGCGTCTCAGCCAACAACGGGCTGAGAGCAGCCTTCCGCGACCACGCTCAGCGCTATGGCTGGACAATATATATTCCTAAGTTCAGCTATACTACGGACAATGCAGCGATGATCGGTATCGTGGGATATTATAAGTATCTCGACAAGGATTTCTGCTCTATCGATGCCCCCGCCTTCTCCAAAGTCACATTCAAGTAAGCGTATAATAATAGTTGTATAATATACTATATATCAAATAATTGAACGACAATTATGGAATTTGAAACCAAAGTGTTGAGCCGTCAGATTCAAGAGGCTCTCTACAATCATAATGAGACCTTGGGAACGGCAGAGAGCTGTACAGGTGGTCGCATTGCTGAGGCCATTATTTCTGTGCCCGGTGCTTCCCAGTATTTCAAGGGTGGGGTAGTGTCTTACACCAATGAGGTGAAGGAGAATCTGCTTCACGTCTCTGCTCAGGTTTTGGCTGAGCAGACAGCAGTCTGTGAGGAAGTGGCTCGTGAGATGGTCATTGGAGCTTGTGATGTGCTAAACTGCGACTATGCTATTTCGGTAACGGGTGTTGCCGGTCCTGGTGGTGGCACAGCAGAGATTCCTGTGGGTACAATTTGGCTCGGCTATGGTTCTAAGGACGATGTGCGTACGTTCAAGCTCGCGGAAGATTTTGGCCGTGACATCAACTTGGAGATTGCTACCAATAAGGCACTGCGCCTCTTCCTGGAATATGTCAACGCTAAGCACACAGAAAACGGTAGTGAGGAAGAAGAGAAATAAGCTACTTCCTGGATAATAACAATAATAACAACGGCGGCTTCCAAGATGTTTTCTTAGAAGCCGCCGTTGGCTTTTTCTTTCGTCAGATGATTATTTCTGATATTTTTTGATAAGACCTTCAGCTCTGCTGTCGCCCAACTGTTGTGCACTCTGCAAAGCCGCAATACCTTCTTCTTTCTTCTTCTGTTCACAAAGGGCGATGCCCTTGATGATATAAAGGTCGCTATATTGTTGAGTCAATTGCAGGGCTAAGTCGCAGGTCTTCACCGCATCGTCGTATTTTCCGACCTTCAACTGTAGACTGGCCATCTCGGCATAGTAGGTGGGAGCCGTGCGGTTCAATACGATGGCGTGAGCGATGTCGTTGAGAGCCAGCTGATATTGGTGGAGCTTCATCTCGCATTTGAATTTAGCATAGTAGAAGTCGTCAGAGCCTTGATAGTTGGCCAAAGAGTCGTAGGTGAGGTAGTCGTTGAAGGCTTTACGGTAGTCACCCGTGACATCGTAGACTCTTGCACGAGCCAAGACATAGGGCGCAGAGGGAGTGCCAGACTGTACGCTGACTGCTTTGTCGAGCAGTGAGAGTATTTCTGTGGTTGGTGCCTTGAGCTGTGTCTTGCATTGTGCAGCCTCGAAAAATACCTCTCCGTTTTTGCCTAAGTCAGTGTTTTGCAATGCTGTGAAGGCCTCAAGTGCCTTGGCGTAATTGCCTGTGGAGTAGAGAATTTGTGCTTGTAAATGCTGATAGATCGGCAGAGGGTTGATCTTATCGGCTTGCTGAGCCAATTCTGTGGCGCGCTGGAAAGTCCAAGCTGGGTAGAGGGTGTCGACACGTGCTACGGCTGCCTGATAAACGGCTTTGGCGTAGTCGAAGTAAGCCTCATCCTTCTTAGCTGCCTTCTGCGTCTCGGTCTTCAATGTGGCATCGGCAAGGTCGAATTTGTTGTAGCGCTCATACCAGTTGGCCAACGTCGAATAGCCGGTAGTAGCTGTGGGGAAGCGTGTGATGAATTCGTGGATATAGGCTTCGTAGTTGGCACTGTCGGTCTGCTCAGCTGCAAGAACAAGCATCAGTGTGGCCTGTTGCTCTTCAGTGGGGAGAGCTGGACGGATGGCGGTAGCCTTGAGCGTGGGGTCGGAAAGAGAGAGGCCGTTGGTCGTGAAGGTTGTGGTCAGACGGGCATCAGCGGAAAAAGCCTGACCACCATCCTGCGGACGCTGCATGAGGCCAAGCAGTTGACCGGCACCATTGACGATGGGACAGCCAAGATCAGTTGAGGACACATCGACATCATTGAAGACGTAATAGTTATAGGCGGTCATGAACTTTTCGGTGCGCAGTGGCTTGATCTTGTGGCTGTCAACCTTCTTGGTCGCAAAGCTTACGAGGGTGACGGGAGAGACAGGAGCGTCCACTGTGTTGAGGGTCAAGCCAGCCGGCAAGCGATTGCCTTTCACCCGAAAACGGCAAAGATCGTACATTTCGGAAGCACCGATGATCGCGTCGACATTGCTCTGTTGGCCTTTGTTGTCGATGACGGTGGCACGGGCAGCTCCAACAAAGACATGCCATGGTGCAATGGCTTCGCCTTGAGGCCCAGCAAATACTCCATGGGTGGAGTCATGGATGGAGCCGTCGGCGTTGAAAGTGGTCAATGTGAAGATATTGGATGCTACCTTCGCCAAGTTGGCACCTTGAGCCAACGCTTTGACCGGAAGCAGTAAGACGAAGATGAGGAGAAAGCTTGATATTGTTTTTCTCATATTCTTATATTATTCTTATGTTATATATTTTTCGTTATTGAGATGATTTCTTTGAGCTGTAGTCTTAGTTTCGAGCAGAGCTATTTCTGCGCATTCAGCAAAGCCTGTGCGTTGTCGATGGCAGCCTGCGAGATGTCGCTGCCACTAAGCATCTGTGCGATTTCGCGTACGCGCTCGTCATTAGAGAGCTCACGCATCGTGCTGACGGTGCCCTCGGCCGTTTCCTCTTTACTCACTTTGTAGTGAGAGGTGCCACCGGCTGCAATCTGCGGAAGGTGGGTGATGGCGATGACCTGGCGATGCTGTTGCGCCATCTCGCGCATGGTCTCAGCCATCTTTTCGGCCACACGTCCGCTTACGCCCGTGTCGATCTCGTCGAAGATGATAGTAGGAAGCTTCACGGCGCCACTGATCATGGCTTTCAGAGAGAGCATCACGCGGGCAATCTCACCACCGGAAGCCACTTGAGCCACGGGTTGGAGTGGGGTGCTGCTGTTGGCACTGAAGAGGAAAGAAATCTTGTCGAGGCCCATCGGCTGACAGTCGGTGTGCTGGATGTCGATAGAGAAGCGGACTTTGGGGATGCCCAGGGGCACCAAACGCTGATGCATTTCTGTCTCGATCTTTTTGGCGGCCTGCTGTCGGGCTTCGCTCAGTTGCAGTCCCACTTTGACGCAATCTTCGTGGGCGACGCTCATCGCTTTCTCCAAGTCGGCAAGGATGTCGTCGCTGCAATCGATGTTGGCGATCTCTTGCTTGAGTTGGTCACGTTGGGCAATGAGCTCGTTGACGTCACTGACATGAAATTTCTTCTCCAAAGAGTAGAGTTCGTCCAACCGGTCGTTCATCTGTTGAAGCTGCTGAGGATCGAAATCTATGTTTTCAAGTTTGTGGTCAACTTCGTCGGCAATGTCCTTCAACTCGATGCCTGCCGATTCGAGTCGCTGAGCAGCGTCTTGTATCTCAGGATAGACATCGACAAGGTTTTGCAACGAATCAGCCGCATTCTTTACGAGGTTGACGGCACCATTATCGTCGTTGCTGAGCAGGGAAGTCGTTTGGAACAGAGCACTCTTGATGTCTTCGATATGACTTAGTGTCTGCACTTGGCTCTCCAAACTCTCCTGTTCGTCGGCTTGAAGATTGGCTTTGTCAAGTTCATTGTATTGAAAGCGGAGAAACTCCTCGTTGTCACGATTCTGTGCGATGATTTTTTTCTGCTCTTCGTATTTGCGCACAGCTTGGAGATAGTCGGCATAGTGGTGCTTGTAGTCGCTAAGGAGTGGTTTGTCGTCGGCGATGATGTCCACGACACTCATTTGAAAGTCCTCTTTCTGCAATAGTAGGTTTTGGTGTTGGCTGTGGATGTCCACCAATAGTTCACCACACTCGCGCATCAGAGTCAGGGACACGGGTGTATCGTTGATAAACGCACGGCTCTTGCCACTGCTGCTCACTTCGCGCCGGAGGATACAGTCAGAGGCATCGTAATCGATATTGTTTTTCTGAAAGAAGTCTTCGAGATGGTAATTACTCAAATCGAAATGCGCCTCGACGATGCATTTGTTTCTTCCTTCCTTGATCTGTCGGGTGTCAGCGCGCTGTCCTAAGAGCAGATGTATGGCTCCGAGGATGATGCTTTTACCAGCTCCCGTCTCACCGGTGATGACAGAGAATCCCGGATGGAAGTCGATGTTGAGCTCATCGATAAGCGTGAAGTTCTTGATGTATAACTGTTTGAGCATGACGTCATTGTTTTATTTTGTCCCAAGCGTTGTTTTGAGAGGCGTTGATCGAGAAAAGTATGTCGTAGATGGCTTCCTTCTCTTTTGGAGTCCCTTTACCCTGATAGATATTTGCCAACTCATCACGTTTGTAGTCGGTCCAAATCTGCGGTAGCATACTCGTAGGCCTGTTCTCGTGTGCTGTTTTCAAGTCGTTTTCGATTGCGTTGGTAATTTGCACTCTTCCACGTTCGCTGTTTTCGGCCATTTGATCGAGTCCGAGCCGATAGTAGTCGTATTGGAGTTGGCGGAAAGGCTTCATACTACCATCGAGATAGTCGTTGATGATGGCAAATCGATTGCGGTCGTTGTCGAAAGCTTTCCATCCCGTCACGTCCAGGTTCTGGGCATTGTTAGCCAGGTTCATACAAAGCTGCAACACATCCTCACCGCCCATAGGGGAGAAACTGTCCAAATCCAGTCCTATGATGAGATAAGCGTAATAAGCCAATACCGCCGTGAGCGCGTTGTCTACCATCTCATCTTTGAACTCCAGTTGGTCGAATTGGGCGTATTTGAAGTTAAAGTCCTTGTCATTGTTGTTGTAGAGCGTTGTTGTATACGATGCGTTGAACACCGGACGGTTGGCTTGGATCAGCGCTTTACAGGTGAACATGTTTGTAGTGGGATCATATTTGCTCACGGTGATGGCCAGGCTACAGCTGATTTTCTCATTCTTGCGAAACTGCATGTGGGTCCATTGCCTGTCGTTGACAAAAGAGGTAATCGCCTGTTGCAGATTGTCGAAGACAGAGGCATCAGTGCCCTGAATCTGACTGTGGTTGACGGTCACTTTCATGTTCAACTCTTGCGCTGCTACCTTCGTAGGGAAAAGGAGCATCATGAGCAAAGAGAGGCAAAGGAGAAATGCTGGTTTCATCATGATCATTTAGTATGTGCAGCTGCTTGCATATTGAGTTTAGCCTCGCGCAGGCGGATGCGGGTGAGCACTTGCTTGGTGTTGAGCGTGAAGTCGGCACCGAGCATCCAGCTGAAGAAGCCAGGGTCGCGGTGGAGCACGTCGGTAACAGCCCATCCACGGTATTTGCCAAAGTTGAAGACCTCCTGACGGCGTGGCTTGCCGTTGTCGTCGAGGATAGGATGTCCTTGAGCGTCTCTCATTTCCTTCCACACGATGCGGCCCGCAAAGTCGACGTTGTCGTTCATCGTAGAGAACTCAGCCAGCGCATCCATGTCGTTGGGTAAAGCTCGTTTCGGATCTTCTGCTTTCTTGGGGTCATACATGTCTAGTTCACCTTGTAGCACTCTGTAGGTGGCTTCTGCGTCTTGGTCTGCGCGGTGAGCCTTCAAGTCCTCTTCCATGGAGTGGCCCGTGTAGAATTTGTAGGCAGCGGCCAGGTTACGGGGCTCCATCTTGAAGAAGATGCTTTGTGCATCGATGAGATGGCAGCGGGAGAAATCGAAGTCTATGCCGGCACGGAGAAACTCCTCTGCCAGCAGGGGGATGTCGAAGCGATTGGAATTGTAACCGGCAAAGTCACAACCGGAGAAGTTGTCAGCCAGTTGTTTGGCCAACTGCTTGAAAGCGGGGGCATCTTTGACAATGTCGTCGGTGATGCCGGTGAGCTCTTGCACCTCGTAAGGAATGGGCTTCCCGGGGTTGACAAAAATGTTTTTCCGCTCCTCGTCACCATTGGGTGAGACTTTGACGTAAGAGATTTGTATGATTCGGTCATTGACGAGGTCTAAGCCTGTTGCTTCCAGGTCAAAGATGACCAAAGGTTTTTTGAGATTCAGTTTCATGAAAGATATATTCCACCAAATATGCCACTACGAGTCTTGAAGAGAATGTCGAACGATTCGTTTTTCAAGACTCGTAGCAGCGAAAATTTCGTTTTATGTTAGTTGGCAATTACTCATTCAGAATTAATGGCATGATCAGCATCAGCACATCCTCATGCTCATCCTGTACATTTGGCAATACAATACCCGGGCGGCTGGGATCGCCCAGCATCACCTTCACGTCATCGCTGTCGAGCGAGGAGAGGACTTCGCAGAAATAGTCACCGCGGAAACCAATTTGCAAGGGCTGGCCGTTGTACTCACATACCAAAGTCTCTTTAGCGCTTGTCGCAAAGTCGATGTCCTCGGCGGAGAGTTGCAGAGAGCCCATCGACAATTTGAAGCGGATCAGCTGACTGCTGATGCTGGCGAAAGGCAATACGCGGCGGATACTGTCCATGAGCGCCTTGCGGTCGATGATCAGCTCATTGGGGTTGTCCGAAGGAATAGCAGCGTTGTAGTTAGGGAAGGTGCCTTCGATCAGCTGGCAACGCAGCGTGCCGTCGGCAAATGTCAGCTCAGCTGCATTGCTGTTGAACTTGATGACCACATCGCCACTTGTCGGGTCGAGTCCGTTTTTCAAAAGATTGGCCGGCTTCTTAGGAAGAATGAACGAGGCGGGAGTCTCGGACTTGATGTCGTAGTTGCGGCAGCGCACCAACTTGTGGCCGTCACTGGCAACGATAGCTAAATGCTCGGGTGTCAAGTCGAAGAATACACCGTTCATCACCGGTCGGATCTCGTTGTTGTCCGTAGCAAAGAGGGTACGTGAGAGATTGCTTACCAAGACGCCGGCATCGATCGTCAGCGTATGGATGTCTCCCTCCATAGGCTGTGCCTGAGGATATTCCTCAGCATTTTGCGCCACAAGCTGATACTGTCCATTTTGATATTCAACGGTCACCTGATAGGAATCCAAGTTGACATCAAAGGCGAGCGGCTGCTCAGGAAGCAGTTTCACAGCATCGAGAATCAAATGACTGGAAATGGCAAAAGCGCCTTCGCTGTCGCATTCGCTCAAGCTGACCAATGAAGTCATGCGGTTCTCGCCATCGCTGGCAGTGATGCGAAGCTGTCCTTGGCTGACTTCAAAAACGAAGCATTCCAAGATGGGCATGGAATTTTTGGAGTTGATGACCTTGGCCAATGTCTGCAGTCGGGTGCTCAACGCGGAGCTTGAAAGACTAAATCTCATATAATAATGGTTTTATTTGTTTTCGTTTATACAAAGATAATAATAAAATAACAGATTAGGAAAGCTATGGCGTATTATTTTTTATTTTTTGTTTTTTTTCAATTGAATTGCTTGATATTTCCGTCTTTATCATTATCTTTGCAGTATAACAATAAAAAGTTCAACTAAAAAACTCTCATAAATGGCATTACAAGGAATAGAAGTAGAAGGGGTGATCATCAAAGAGTACCCTGCTAAAGAGGGCGTTTCTCAGCGTACTGGTAACGCTTGGAAATCCCAGGAATTTGTGATTCAGACGAAAGACCAATATCCTCGCGCCTGCCTGTTCCGCGTCTTCGGCGCTGACAAGCTCGAGCAATTCAATATACATCAGGGCGATACAGTGCACGTGTGGCTGGATATCAACGCACGTCCATGGCAAGACCGCTATTTCAATGATATCAATGCATTCCGCGTCGATCATGTAGATCCCAACGCTGTTGGCGGTGCTGCTATGGCTGCTCCCGCAAGTCAGTTGGGTGGTCAGGCTCCTGCTTCCGCTCCGACAGCTGCTCCGGCAAGTACAGCCGCTCCGGCAGCACCTGCGCAAGACAATGGCGATGCCGCTGATGATCTTCCCTTCTAAATAATACTTTTGCAGGGTAGTCTCCGCTAAAGGTGTTCTCCTTTAGTTGTTGAGGCTACCCTGCAAAATTGTTATTAGCTATCTTTCAAAGAAGTGGATGGTTCACTTCCTTTTAGCTCTCTTTCTTTTTCGTTTTATTTTTTCTTTTTGATTTGAAGTTTAGGAATCTTGACGGTTTCTCCAGCTTTAAAGTTAGTCTTTCCACCGTTGACAGCTTGTACATAGCACTCCATGCCCGGTCCAAGATTGGCGCGGCTGATGGAGTAGAGCGTCTGTCCACTGCGTACTTTCACCGTATGGCTGATACCTACGATGCGGTAAGCACCCGTGCGGATTCTCACGTCTTGGTTATAGGCCGTTTGCTCTTTGTCTTGCTTTGATTCTGTCGTTTCAGCAGGTACCAGCTTAGCATGGTTGGCCTCTGCTGCAGACTTCATCGTATTGTGTTGTGCGTTGTCAGACTGATTACTACCGGAAGCTGTAGATCCTGAGGACAGTGAAGGGTTATTGTCAGTTGTACGTTTACTCTCAGTCTTTACTGTTTCCTCAGCTTTAACCTTAGCCTGAGCCTTGCTGGCCTGCTTGCTCAGGCTGGGTTGTTTTGCAGTCGTTTTCGTTGCAAGCGTAGAGTCGTTGCCGGGTTGCGCATTGATGCCATTCTTATTGCGGTAGGCTAATATTTCCAGCATCTCAATGCGGAGGTCGCGCTTCTTTAGTTGATTGAGCAGAAAATAGCCGCCACCCAGACATAGTAAGACGACAACGACAAAAAAGGTAATCAACCCCTTCATCATCCGATATTGATGGCGGAAATTATTTCGCAGTTCTTCATTCGCTGCCTGCAGTATTTGGTTCTCATCCTCGAATTGCTGGCTGATGTTGACAGTTGCCGCATGTACTTGTTGTTCAATATCGGCTGCTTGCTCATTCTGTTCAGTATCAACTACATGCTCATTCTGCTCAGTTTCAACTACATGCTCATTCTGCTCAGGATCAGTTGTTCGCTCTTCGGACTCTATATCTTTCGTCTCACGTTCTATTTCTTTTGCCTTCGAATCTGTTCTTTCCGATTTCTGATTTCCTTCAATCGACTCTTGTGTCAGCACATTCTTCGGGGCTTCCTCCTCTTCTTTAGAAGTAACCTCATTGGAAGTAACCTCGTTGGAAGTAACATCGTTGGAAGTAACATCGTTGGAAGTTACCACTTCTTGCTCATTGGCAGAATCGATCATGGATGGGGCTTCCTGGGCAGGAGTTTCCTCTTCAACAGATGCTACATTTGGGCGACGGTCGTCATGTAGATGGTCATCATGTAGAGAAGCCTCAGCTTCTTGCTGATCTACTCTTGTCATATTCTGAACTTCGACCGTTTGAACTTTTTCTTGCTTTTCTTCAAGAGAATTTTCCTGCACCACTTCTGTAGTTAGCGCATCCTGATTTTCTTCTTCCTCTTCTTGTGCGTTTTCTTGTGCGTCTTCTTGCTCTCCCTCCGCGAATTTCTTGTCGATAAGGCTAAAGTCAGTGCCATCGTTGATAGCTACCGTCTCGAATTGCGCGAAAGGTCGGTTGACATAGTCACGCATATCGCTGTCCGGCGTGAAGCTGATTTTGTCTCTGCCATCAATCAAGATGGGCTCACCCGTGTTGACATCAATGCTCTTCCTTGACTGTACGCTGATGACTTTGAAAGTACCCAATCCTTTGATCTTCACAATCTTCTCGTCTTGAAGACCATCCTGCAAGACACTGAACATCTTCTCGACAAAGCTGTTGGCCTGCTTCTTGTCAAGTTCAAATTTGTCTACGAGTTCTTGTGATAAGTCTTTGATGAGCTGTTTATTCATGATTTTCCTTTCAAAGTTTCTTTGATTGCTGAGGTGGGTTTGAAGCTGAGCACCAGTTTTGGCGGTACGAGCATCCGCTGTCCATTGCCAGGGTTGACGACAATGCGCTCGAGTCTTTTCTTCACCTCAAAGGAGCCGAAGTTGGTGATCTGCACACTGTCGCCGTCTTCAAAGGCCTTTTTCATCGCTTCGATGACGGTGTTGACCATTTTCTGAGTGTCGGCCTGCGTATAGCCGGTGTCAGAGGCTAAGGTGCTGATGAATTCCTTGTTGTTCATACTTGTCCATATAAATCAAACTCGTCGCTGCCTGTGATCTTCACTTGATAGAAGTTGCCGACGCGCAGGCGCTTGTCTTTCACGGGGATGAGTACCTCGGGATCCACTTCGGGAGAGCAGAATTCGGTGCGGCCGACATAATAGTCACCCTCTTTGCGGTCGATGATCACGGGGAAAGTCTTACCCACTTTCTCGGCTTCTATCTCCTCGCTGATCTGCTGTTGCAGCGCCATGAGTTTGTCGAGACGCTGTTGCTTCACTTCTTCCGGAACGTCATCATCATAGTGTATGGCGGAGTAGGTGCCCTCCTCCTCGGAGTAGGCGAAGGCTCCCATACGCTCAAAACGCTGCTCACGTACGAAGTCGAGCAACTCTTGAAAGTCTTCCTCCGTCTCACCGGGGAATCCCACCATCAGCGTGGTTCTGATGTGAATGCCTGGAACCCGCTCGCGAATGTTACGTAGAAGATTGATGGTGTCTTCCTTGGTGACGTGGCGGTGCATTCTTTCAAGCATGTGGTCGGAGATGTGTTGCAGGGCAATGTCGAGATAGCGGCAGACATTCGGCTTCTCCCGCATCACATCCAGCAACTCCAGAGGGAATTGGTTGGGGTAGGCATAGTGCAATCTAATCCATTTTACACCGGGAATATCCGCCATGCGGCTGATGAGTTCCGCGATCATCGGCTTGTGGTAGAGATCGATGCCATAATAGGTAAGCTCCTGCTCTATTATCTGAAACTCTTTCACGCCTTCTTTGACCAGTTCCTGTACCTCGTTGAGGATGTCGTCTATCGTCCGCGAGACATGTTTGCCAGTGATCAGCGGTATGGCGCAGTAGGCGCAGTGGCGGTCGCATCCCTCTGCTATCTTGATGTAAGCATAGTGATGGGGCGTCGTCAGCTTACGGCGGCTGTTGGCGTCAACGCGTGATTGGTTGAAGGTCAAGTATGTCCGTGCAGCTTGCTGCTGACCGGTAGAGGCATGAGCGTCTGTGGCTTCGCTTTCTGCTGGTCCAAGATCCTGCAGCAACTGTCGGTAGTCAAACTTACCGTAGAATTTATCGACTTCGGGGATCGATTCCTCCAACTCCTTGCGATAACGTTGTGAAAGGCAGCCCATGACAAAGAGCTTCTTGAGTTTGCCATGCTGCTTGGCCTCAACGAACTCCAAGATAGTGTTGATGCTTTCCTCTTTGGCAGCTTCTATAAAGCCGCACGTATTGATGACAGCGATGTCTCCGGCGGGGCGCTTTGGGTCGTGCACACAATGATAACCCTCCTGCTCGAAGCGTCGCATGAGTTGTTCAGAGTCTACGAGGTTTTTTGAGCACCCCATAGTGATAAAGTCTATTCTATTTTTCATTTTATATATTGCCGTCACCGATTGTCAAATGGTCACAGCATTTTGGTCGATTAAAAGAGTGAGTCAACAAATTCCTTTCTGTTGAAGAGCTGTAGGTCTTCCATCTTCTCTCCCAGGCCGATGTATTTCACGGGCACTTTCAGCTGGTCAGAGATGCCGATGACAACGCCGCCCTTTGCGGTACCGTCGAGCTTAGTGATGGCCAGAGAAGTGATAGAGGTGACTGCGGAGAACTGCTTGGCCTGCTCGAAGGCATTCTGTCCGGTGCTGCCATCGAGCACCAAGAGCACCTCGTCGGGAGCTGTAGGCACCACTTTCTTCATGACATCCTTGATTTTCTTCAGCTCGTTCATCAGTCCGACTTTGTTGTGCAGACGGCCGGCAGTATCGATGAGCACGACATCAGCACCGTTGGCTTTTGCGCTTTGCAGCGTATCGAAGGCAACGCTGGCAGGGTCAGCTCCCATCTGCTGTTTGATGACAGGCACTCCTACGCGGTCGCCCCAAATCTGAATCTGTTCTACGGCAGCGGCGCGGAAGGTGTCGGCGGCGCCGAGATATACTTTCTTTCCGGCTTGCTTGAACTGATATGCCAGTTTGCCGATCGTTGTGGTCTTGCCGACACCGTTGACACCCACCACCAATATCACGTAAGGCTTGTGGTCGCTGGGCAGATCCCAGTTGCTGCTGTCTTTGGTGTTGTTTTCGGTGAGCAGCGAGGCTATTTCTTCTTTCAGGATGGTGTTGAGCTCTGAAGTGGACACATATTTGTCTCTGGCCACTCTCTCCTCGATGCGGTGGATGATCTTCAATGTGGTATCCACACCCACGTCGGAGGTGATCAGTGCTTCCTCAAGATTGTCGAGCACATCATCGTCAACCTTGGACTTACCCGCGATGGCACGCGTGATCTTACTGAAGACACTCTGCTTAGTCTTTTCCAATCCAGCATCAAGCGTCTCCTTTTTCTTCTTATTAAAAAGTCCGAATATTCCCATCGTTTCTATTGCTTATTTCTATTGCAAAGATAGTGTTTTATTTGCAAACTACAAAATATGGCACATCCAAAATGGGGCAGGGGAAGAGTTATGGGAACAAAAAAGGCTGGATCTCGAAAGATTCAGCCTCTGTGCGCCCTTAGGGACTCGAACCCTAGACCCACTGATTAAGAGTCAGTTGCTCTACCAGCTGAGCTAAGGGCGCTCGCGAAAATAAAAAGAAGTGCGCCCTTAGGGACTCGAACCCTAGACCCACTGATTAAGAGTCAGTTGCTCTACCAGCTGAGCTAAGGGCGCATTCTCAAGTGAAAAGAAGTGCGCCCTTAGGGACTCGAACCCTAGACCCACTGATTAAGAGTCAGTTGCTCTACCAGCTGAGCTAAGGGCGCATTCTTTAAGTGTTTTGCAATCCTCAACCGTCTGTTTTGGAATTGCGAGTGCAAAGGTACACTTTTTTTAGGTACCCACCAAACTTTTCGCTAATTATTTTCCCAATTTTCTTATTCGTTCATGGAAGCGAGGAACTCGGCGTTGTCTTTTGTACGCTCCATTTTGTCATGAATTGTGTTCATGGCTTCCATCGGATTCATGTCGGAAATGAACTTGCGCAAGATCCACATACGTGACAGCGTTGTCTTGTCTTGCAGCAGGTCGTCGCGACGTGTGCTGGACGCTACGAGGTTGACAGCCGGGAAGATACGCTTGTTGGACAGTGAGCGGTCGAGCTGCAGTTCCATGTTGCCGGTACCCTTGAATTCCTCAAAGATCACCTCGTCCATCTTGCTGCCCGTGTCGATAAGTGCTGTGGCGATGATGGTCAGTGAGCCACCGCCCTCGATGTTACGTGCAGCACCAAAGAATCGCTTGGGCTTTTGCAGTGCGTTGGCGTCAACACCACCTGTGAGCACCTTGCCGCTGGCAGGCGATACTGTGTTGTAAGCGCGGGCCAGTCGGGTGATGGAGTCCAGGAAGATGACCACATCGTGGCCGCATTCTACCATGCGCTTGGCTTTTTCGAGCACGATGCCTGCAATCTTGACGTGGCGCTCGGCAGGCTCGTCAAAGGTAGAGGCGATGACCTCGGCGTTGACAGTGCGGGCCATATCGGTGACCTCCTCAGGGCGCTCGTCGATGAGCAGCATCATCAGGTAGGCCTCGGGGTGATTGGCCGCGATGGCGTTGGCGATATTCTTCATCAAAATGGTCTTACCTGTCTTTGGCTGAGCCACGATGAGCGCACGCTGGCCTTTACCGATTGGTGAGAAGAGGTCGACGATGCGTGTGGAGAGATTGGTAGTCTTCGGGTCGCCGCAAAGCGTGAACTTCTCATCGGGGAAGAGAGGGGTAAGATGCTCAAAAGGAATTCTGTCTCTTACTTCAGAGGGATTTCGTCCGTTGATGGAGTCGATGGAAGTCAGAGGGAAGTATTTCTCGCCCTCTTTAGGTGGTCTGACGTGGCACTGTACGACATCGCCTGTCTTCAAGCCATAGTGTTTGACCTGGTTGACAGCAACGTAGATATCGTCGGGGGAAGAAAGGTAATTATAGTCGCTTGAGCGCAGGAAGCCATAGCCGTCAGGCATAATCTCCAGCACGCCATTGGCCGAGATGATGTCGTCGAAGTCGTAATTGCCGCTTTGCTCCTGCTGCTCCTCTTCCTCCTGGTAGGAAGAAGCCGGATACTCATTATTATTATAAGGGGTCGTGGGGTTGTCGAACATGTCGTAGTTGGGTGTCATCCCCTGATCCTCAATCGGAAGGTCCACGACAGGTATGAAATCCGTGCCGTCACCGGGATCGCCTTCCCACACACCGTCTTCGTCGTTAGTCGAAGTTTCCTGCTGTTTGTTGTGCTCGTTGACCTTTTCCTGCAGTTTAGTCAGGATGTTGTTGTCTTGACCATCGCTTTCAGCTTGAGCATTTCCCGTGGCAAAAGCCTCTTCCGGTACTATTTCTGTGTTGGCAACAGCCGTGCTGTCCTCCTTATTATCCGTGTTGCTGTTCTCTTCAGCGTTAGCTTCTTGTGCCATATTCTGGGCAGCAGTCTCTATTTGTTTTTGGAGTTGGTTGATTCTTTCAATGATCTCCTTCTCCTGTTTGGTTTTGGGTCCACGATGCTTAGGCAGGCTGTCGAGTTCCTGTTTGAGGGCCTCTACTTGCTGGAACAAAGAGCCTTGGTCACTATTCTGTGCTGGTTGATCATCGTTGGTTTTATTCTCTTTCTCAGGCTCAGGTTCATCAGGATTCTGAGTGTTGGTATTATCAGAAAACAAGCTGTTCTCGACTACTTTTTTATTTCTTTTCACATCGAGGTTTTCTCCATTTTTCCCATTTACAGAATACACGTAATCGGTTTCGGGAGCCATTATCCTTATGCGCTTTCTCTTACCAGTAGCTGTTGCTGTAGCATTGGCATGGCTGCTGTCATAGGCCTGCTTGTCAAGAATGTCATAGACGACTTTCTCTTTAGGGGCGTTTTGATCCGGCTCCATGCCTAATTGCCGAGCAATATCTTCCAGTTCAGAAGTATTCTTAGCTAATAATTCTTCTTTGCTATACATAGAATATAAAAAATATGCGTGTTGATTTTTACAAGATGTTGCAAGAACTGCAACGTCGGTGTGTTTTAAATCATTGCAAAGGTAATGAAAAATCGACAATTATTAGAATAAACAGAAATGAAATATCTGTGTATTAACACTTATTAATTAATATGCGTCAAATGATCATTTGTCGGGACTCCTGCCGATGGCATTTGAACAAGAAGCTTTCTTGTAAGTTGCATATCATGCAATCTCTCGTTGGACTTCTACCGATGGCAGTTGAACAAGAAGGGGTATAAAAAAAGACTGCAAAACCGAAGCCTTGCAGTCTTTATGAGTGGAAGCGCTCTCCCAACTAAATGGGTTGGAGAGAGCTGTTATTTTGCAATCTGTTGATTACTTGCCGTTCTCCAGGTCAGCCTTCAGCTTAGCCAGCACGTCGAGGTCACCCAGGCTGGTACCGGCAGCAACGTTGTTGATGACCGGAGTATCCTGAGCCTTGCGAGCAGAGCCGGAGTTGTGGCGGCGGGTTGTCTTAGGCTCGTCCTTGCCCTCCTCGAATGTACGAGAGTGGGAGAGGATGATGCGGCGAGAATCCTTGTTGAACTCAATCACCTTGAACGGAAGAACCTCACCGAGCTTAGCCTGTGAGCCGTCTTCCTTGGTCAGGTGCTTAGGAGTAGCAAAGCCTTCGCCACCCTCTGTCAGAGTGATGACAGCACCCTTGTCCATCATCTCGGTGATCTTGCCCTCGTGGACAGAACCCGGAGTATAGATCTCCTCGTACTTGTCCCAAGGATTCTCCTCGAGCTGCTTGTGGCCGAGGCTCAGACGACGGTTCTCCTTGTCGATGTCGAGAACCACGACGTCGATGTCTGCGCCGACAGAAGTGAACTCAGAAGGATGCTTCACCTTCTTGGTCCAGCTCAGGTCAGAGATGTGGATCAGTCCGTCAACACCTTCCTCGAGCTCTACGAAGATACCGAAGTTAGTGAAGTTGCGAACCTTTGCAGTGTGGCGGCTGCCAACAGGATACTTCTGCTCGATGGTCTCCCAAGGATCTTCCTTGAGCTGCTTGATACCCAGGCTCATCTTGCGCTCCTGACGGTCGAGAGAGAGGATCACGGCCTCTACCTCGTCACCTACGTGCAGGAACTCCTGAGCAGAGCGGAGGTGCTGGCTCCAAGACATCTCGCTGACGTGGATCAGACCCTCAACACCGGGCTGGATCTCAACGAATGCGCCGTAGTCGGCGATGACGACAACCTTACCCTTCACGTGGTCACCCACCTTGAGGTTAGGATCGAGAGAATCCCAAGGATGCGGAGTGAGCTGCTTCAGACCGAGGGCAATGCGCTTCTTCTCCTCATCGAAGTCGAGGATAACGACATTGATCTTCTGGTCGAGCTGTACAACCTCATGCGGATCGCTGACACGGCCCCAAGAGAGGTCGGTGATATGCACCAGTCCGTCCACACCGCCGAGGTCGACGAATACACCGTAAGAGGTGATGTTTTTGACAGTACCCTCGAGCACCTGACCCTTCTCCAAGTGAGAGATGATCTCTTTCTTCTGAGCCTCGAGCTCGGCCTCGATGAGTGCCTTGTGCGATACGACGACATTGCGGAACTCCTGGTTGATCTTCACCACCTTGAACTCCATGGTCTTGCCCACGAACATGTCGTAGTCGCGTATAGGATGAACGTCAATCTGGCTGCCGGGGAGGAAGGCCTCGATGCCGAAGACATCGACGATCATACCACCCTTCGTGCGGCACTTGATGTAGCCCTGGATCACCTCATTGTTCTCCATAGCCTTGTTGATGAGCTCCCAGCTCTTGCTCAGACGAGCCTTCTTGTGAGAAAGTACCAGCTGACCCTTCTTGTCCTCCTGGTCCTCGACATAGACTTCCACCTTGTCACCCACCTTCAGATCGGGGTTGTAACGGAACTCAGAGGCGGGGATGATACCATCGCTCTTGTAGCCGATGTTGACCACCACCTCTTTCTTATCGATGGAGATGACAGTACCCTCGACCACCTCGTGCTCCTGGATCTTGTTGAGAGTCTCGTCGTAGGCCTTCTCGAGGTCCTGCTTGCTCACGTTTGAGCTAGCGCCGTTTTCAAACTCGTCCCAGTTGAAGTCGGCTAACGGCTGCACGTTCTTGACGTTGTTTAAATCTGACATAAAAAATTAAATTGTTAATGAATTAATAAAGTTAGACTTTATGTGAATCGACAGGGTATGGCATACCCACACCCTTTGAAATCGGCTGCAAAGGTACTGCTTTTTTTCCATATATCATTCATCGAGTCAGTGGGTTATGCCGTATTTATGATATTTTAACGTCGACAACGTACGATTGTAACTATTCAGCAGGGCGAGATTCTTTTACATTATGATATGATAGCCGTTAAATCTCACGTAGAGCGGCAGAGGTGGTGCTTCCAAACCGCAGAGATTTTAGAGTGGCCTTCGGCCTTGGGAGAAGACAGATGGTATAGCATCTCCGCGAAAGGCCTTTAGGCCTCTCAAGAAGACTCAGAATCTCAAAATCATAAGGTGGTTCTCTGCAGCTCTGCGAGATGAAAAGATGGTCAATCACATTTACCTGTCTACTCTATCCTATTATGAGTGCAGACTAACGGGCACAGTCGGGCGTCCATTGCCCTGTGCTGGCAATGGTTCTGAGTACGTTGAAAGCTGACTGACCATTTTTCTTGGCTGTCTCCATCAATGAATGAAGTACTGCAAAGGCTTCCTCGCCTTTTTCTGATCTGAAGCATTGACTTACCTTCATCTTTATCTTCGTCTTTCTAATGGCCCTTTCGCTGCCATTGTTGTCTGAAGGCAAGTCTGGATTGTAGAGGAAAGCGAAGACTGCATCTTTCCACTTCCGGAGTGATCTTTGGAGTCTGCCGAACAGATCATCAAGCTTGTTAAGGGGCTCTTCCAGAAGTTTCTCAAACTTCATCTTTATATCGCTTCTTGCGATATCCTGCCAGTCTATATGCTTTCGCTGCCTTATGGCCTCTCTTAGAAGTTCCTGCATTCGTCTTGACCAGGTCTGTTTCTTATCTATTTGATTCAGATATTCCAAATTTCGCAGTAGATGTACGAGACAGATTTGATGACCTTTCGCTACTACGTTATAATAAACTTCGAGGCGATCCGTAACAAGGGTTGATTCTGGAAGACCATTTGGATATTCGGAATCAAAGTCCTTCGGTCCACGCCCTTTGCCTCCCGCCACATAGGTAAGACGCCCACTTTGAAAAGTCCAGAGCCATCTCAATGCACCATTTATGTTCTCGCCAGTCTCATCTGCACCTACCACTTTCTCATGTTCTATCATATCATGGATTGCCTTGTATGCAGGCGTTCCTTTCCTCTTTACTGCCTGGATTATATTGCAGATAGTGCCCTCGCTCATTTTTATACCAAAGAGCTCGGAGAACAATTCCTTTATTCTGCATACAGATATGCACATTGCCTCACTGAGATATGCGACAAGAGCTTGTATGTTTGGACCATAGCAGACTGGTGCATTTACGCCCTCGGGGAACGGTGTGCGCAGTTTCCTCCCACAGCGCGGACAAGTGGCTGCAAGCGAAAGGAACTCTGTCACAACGGCCCTTGGAAAGATAAGGTCTATGACTTGACGCCTTTCAGCGACACCCCAATCCAAATCTTTTGTATTCTGACCGCAGTCGGGACATGTGCCAATCACGGCCGACTCCGTTCTGTCCACTTTCTCGCTCTGGTGCAGTGTGGATCCCTTATGTCCCGGCTGACCGCCAACTTTCTTATCAGACTTCGTACGCAAGGATTGTGTCATCTTGACACGCTTACGTGAAGCTCCAATGCTATCCTTGGATGGCGGAACACTGCTGTTCATACTATCTTTAGGAGGATTGTCACGACTGTCAAGAAGCTTGTGGAGTTTATCGTTCTCATTCTTAAGCCGCTTATTCTCAATCCTCAAATCATGGATATCCTTTGCCTGGCGCTCTTCGTTTCGTTTCCTGCGGCTATTCTCTTCCGTAAGGTCCTGAACTCGCTTCTCTATAGATTGCAGTTTGGAAAGGATAGTGTTTTGGACATGGGAAGTGTCTGTAACAGACTTGATGTCTGCCACACTAAGCGACATTGCCGCCTTTGACTTGGATCTTGTACCTTTCTTTCCCATATCTATTGCAAAGGTACTAAAAAGAAACGATTTATCTTGATTTCATTAACCTACTTTATTGATATTCAGTATGTTGCACGAAAATACACGTCTGAGAATCGCTTAATAAAGAAACCTCCATTTCAGACACTATACACCAAGCACAGTCACCAGCTCTTCGATGTACTTGAGCATGGTGGCAGTGCTCCATTTTCCACCTTCC
>ONHQ01000017.1 GCA_900317685.1 uncultured Prevotella sp. | reverse complement strand
GCAAAGGTAAGCAAAAAAAATAGTTTTAGCACGCTATCATATCAAGTTCTTTGGTTAGGCAGCGGCATCCGCCTGCCACGGACAATCCCCCTTGGGCCCGTTTTTCTCATCGTTTGGTCGACCATTTCCGTACATTTGCATCAGTAAAACCAAGAACTCATTATGAAGAAACTTCTCTCACTCTTTTCCCTGCTCATCATGGTGCTTGCTGCGTCTGCGCAACAGGTCAGCTCGCCCGACGGCATGCTCACGGCTGTCATCACACCAAGCCAGGGCGTCAACAAACTACACATTATATATAATGGGCACACGCTGCTGCATCCTTCACCCATCTCTTTGACCCTCGGCGACGGCACGGTCATCGGATCGTCGAATAGGCAGACAGGCAGCAAGGCCAAGGTCACCAGCCACCGTGAGACCATCGTCTCCCCTTTCTACCGTCAGAAGAGTTTCACCGAGCAGTACAATGAGCTTGTTGTTCCACTCGGAAAAGGCTTCTCCCTGCAGATACGGGCCTACAACGAGGGCATCGCCTACCGCTTTGTCTCCCGCCGCAAAGGCGAGACAATCATCAAGGCAGAGACGGCCGACTACAACTTCAGACCGCACCGTGCATCGTGGCTGGCATACACCACGTCGCCCCAGCGGCCCTTTGCCATGGCTTTCCAGAATGTCTATGACCAGACACCACTCGACTCGGCTAAAAACCTGCCAGCCTTTCTGCCGGCAACAGTCGACTGCGGCACAGCCAAGATAACCCTGTTGGAGAGCGACCTGGTCAGCTATCCCAACATGTGGGTGAAAGCCGCTGAGGACAGTCTGCTCAGGGCTGTCTTTGCTCCCTATCCCACACGGATGACTTACTATCCCTACCGCCATATGTCGCACGTGGCGGAGACTGCCGGTTACATCGCCAAGTCGAAAGGACCACGCACCTATCCCTGGCGCATCCTCGCCGTCAGCGCCCACGACACCGACATGCCCGTCAACAACCTTGTCTACGCCCTGGCTCGTCCCAACAAGATTGGCGACACGTCGTGGATCAAGCCTGGCAAGGTGGCTTGGGACTGGTGGAACGACTGGAACCTGAAAGGCGTGGACTTCAAGACCGGCATCAACTACGACACCTATAAATATTATATCGACTTCGCGGCCAGCCATCACCTGCCCTACATCATCCTTGACGAGGGCTGGTACGACTCCAAGGCGGGTACGATACTAAAGCCCATCGACGCCATCCGGCTGCCAGAGCTCATCGCCTATGCCAAGAGTAAGAATGTAGGCATCGTGCTGTGGGCCGTCTTCAACGTCATGGACGAGAACCTGGAGACCATCTGCCAGCACTACGCCGACATGGGCATCAAAGGTTTCAAAGTCGACTTCATGGACCGCGACGACCAGACGGCCGTGGAGATGGTGGAGCGACTGGCAGCCTGTACGGCCAAGCATCATCTCATCCTTGACCTTCACGGCATCTATAAACCCGTGGGACTCAACCGCACCTACCCCAACATCCTCAACTACGAGAGTGTGTTCGGCATGGAGGAGAGCCGCTGGACCGATGCTAAGAACGACATGCCACGCTACGACGTCACCTTCCCCTTCATCCGTATGATGGCCGGACAGGTCGACTTCACGCCCGGTGCCATGCGCAACGGAACCCGGCAAGACTGGCATGCGTGCTACACAAAGCCTATCTCCATGGGCACGCGCTGCCATCAGGCGGCTTGCTACATCGTGCAGGACTCACCATTCACGATGCTCGCCGACAGTCCGACGAACTACGAAGCCGACGAGACCTACACCCGTTTCATCGCCTCGCTGCCCACAGTCTTCGACAAGACGCTTGTGCTGCAAGGCAAGATTGGCGAGTACATCGTCACGGCACGTGAGAAAGACGGCAACTGGTACGTCGGCGGTCAAACCAACTGGGACCGCCGGGAGGTGACGCTTTCCTTCCCCTTCCTCCAAGAAGGCGTCACCTATCAAGCGCAGATTCTGCAAGACGGCATCAATGCCAACCACGACGCTGAGGACTACAGCATCTCAACAACCGATATTCACAAAGGCAGCAGCCTGAGGCAGACACTTGCCGAGGGTGGTGGATTTGTTATCAAGCTCACCAGATAAGCTGCAACACGGCTTCACTTTGTCTGTCAATATCAAATCGGATATTGAAGCGCATCAGGCAATGACAGCCAGAGTTTCTCCACCAGTCGCGGCACGGCATAATCAGCGAGGGAAGACTCTGCCACCCAGATATAGTCCTCGGGCAACGACGGACGCACGTAGGTGTCGAGGGCATAAAAGTCTGCAAGAAGGATGCGATGGGTAAGAACATGCTTCACACCCGTAGCCAACTGCTTGAGATGACCGGGCCATTGAGGCAGGGGCGTGTCCTCGAAGAGCGGCGGCTCCCACAATCCTTGCCAAATATCTCCGGCACCGCGACGGTGGATGGCCGTATAGCCCTGGGTGCGGACATATATATAAATAAGGTGTCGGGTGGTGATCTTAGTCTTCTTCAACTTCACGGGCAGCGCTTCGGCTATGCCCCGCCTGTGCGTTTCACAGTCTTCCATAAAAGGGCAGAGCAGACACGACGGCGACTGCGGCGCGCACTGTGTGGCACCAAAGTCCATCATCGCCTGGTTGAAGAGACTGGCCCCGCAGACTTCTTCACCTTGTGGCGATAAGGCCTGACGAGGTGCGGCATGAATCAGCTCATCGGCCAAACGGGCGAAGAGATGCTTGCCCTCCGTAGTATTGATGGGTGTGTCGATGGCGTAGAGACGGGAGAGCACGCGATAGACATTGCCGTCGACAGCCGCGGCGGTGACGCCAAAAGCCAGAGAGGCGATGGCCGCAGCCGTGTAGTCGCCCACGCCTTTGAGCCGCCGGATTTCCTCAAGAGTACGAGGAAACTGCCCCCAAGCCACAATCTGTTGCGCTGCTGTGTGAAGGTTGCGGGCACGCGAATAGTAACCTAAGCCCTGCCACATCTTCAGCACTTCATCCTCTGTGGCCGCTGCAAGAGCATCGACAGTAGGCCAGGTTTGCATGAAACGCTGCCAATAGGCGGTGCCCTGGCTGATGCGTGTCTGCTGCAAGATGACTTCACTGAGCCAAATGGCATAAGGATCACGGGTATGGCGCCACGGCAGGTCACGGCCATTGGCCGCGTACCACCTCAACAGCGTGGCACAGAAATCAGCTGGACTCATAGGCGCTGTCCTCTCTTACGTGCGCATTCGGGACAGAGCCCCTTGATCATGTAGTTGATGCTTTCCATCTGAAAGCCTTCGGGAATGGCGACCTGAGGCACCGGCGTGTCCTCCATGCAGAAGATGCGATGGCACTGCCTGCAATAGAAATGGACGTGCAGATCATCATCGCTGTCGCCGTGACGATGGCAAATCTCATACTTCACCTGTCCGTCACCATCTTCCATCGAGTGAACCAGATGATGCTCTCGAAACAGCATCAGGCAGCGGAAGATGCCGCTCTTATCCACCGAGAGCAGTCCCCGCTCCAAGTCACTGATCGACGAGGGAGCGTCTTCTGTGGCCAAGGCACGCACGACAAGGATGCGGTTGCTCGTCGGCTTGATGCCGTGGGCTTCCAAGAGTTGAATACATGTATTTTCGTCCATAACTGCAAAAGTAGTTCTTTTGCGCCTCTCAACCAAATGTTTTGCTGTTTATTTCTTCTTCTTTTCTATTTGGAAAAGGCAGTAACACAAATGGCTCTGCTCAAAATAAAAAACATTAAAAAGCTATGACATCATTGCGCTTTTCTTGCGGTTCATCATAAAACACACTATCTTTGCAATATTATTATTATCTTAACAGTATTTCTTTATGAAACTTAGAAATGTTATTGCCACCTTGCTGCTCTTCGTCGGTGCGCAGGCATGGGCTCAGATGCCCGACATGACTGTACCCGTGGACACTGCTGTGAGGATTGGCAAGCTCAGCAACGGATTGACTTACTTCATCCGCCGCAACAACTGGCCTGAGCACCGTGCCAACTTCTACATTGCACAGAAAGTAGGCTCTTTGGAGGAGAACGAGGACCAGCGCGGACTTGCACACTTCCTTGAGCACATGGCCTTCAACGGCAGTGACCACTTCAAGGGCAACGACCTTATTGAGTGGTGCCGCGCACACGGCATCGAGTTTGGTGCAGACCTCAACGCCTACACCAGCATCGACCAGACGGTCTACAACATCGACAACGTGCCTACTCAGCATCAGGGTACACTCGACTCCTGCCTGCTCATCCTGCGCGACTGGTCATGCGGTCTGTCTCTTGAGCAGAGTGAGATCGACAAGGAGCGTGGTGTCATCCACGAGGAGTGGCGTCTGCGTTCTTCTCCTTCCAGCCGTATGTTTGAGCGTAACCTGCCCAAGCTCTATCCCGGATCGAAATATGGCGTACGCTATCCTATCGGACTGATGTCTGTCGTCGACAACTTCAAGCGCAAAGAGCTGGTCGACTACTATCATAAATGGTATCATCCCGACCACCAGGGACTCATCATCGTCGGTGACGTAGACGTCAACCGCACGGAGGCTCAGATCAAGAAGCTCTTCGGCAACATCAAGAACCCGGCCAACGAGGCCAAGCTGGTTGACGAGTCCGTGCCCGACAACGCTGAGCCTATCGTCATCATCGACAAGGACAAGGAATATCCTACGTCTTCTGTCGACCTGATGATGAAGCATGATGTCTTTCCCGACAGCCTGAAACAGACGCTGCCCTACCTGATCCAGAACTATGCCAAGCAGGCTGTCACCGGTATGCTGGCCCAGCGCTTCACCGAGGCTGCTCAGAAAGCCGACTGTCCCTTCGTCAGTGCAGAGGCCGGCGACGGCAACTACATCTTTGCCAAGACCAAGGATGCTTTCGACATCAGCGCATCTCCTAAAGACATGAGCAAAACGGCCGACGCTCTGAAGGCTGCTTATCTCGTCGTGCGCCAGGCTGCTGAGTTTGGCTTCACACCGACTGAGTACGAGCGCTATAAGAGCAACTTCCTCAGCGGTCTCGACAAGATGTACTCCAACAAGGACAAGCGCCCCAACTCTTCTTTCTATCAGGCTTGCCTGGGCTACTTCCTCACCAACGAGCCCATGCCGAGCATCGACTACACCTACACGATGATGAAGCAGCTCGTGCCCGCCATCCCCTTGGAGGCTATCAACCAGGTACTCCCTGAGCTGATCTGCAAAAGTGACACCAACCTGGTCATCATCAACTTCAACAACGAGAAGGACGGTGCCGTATATCCTACCGCCCAACAGCTCCTCGACGCCGTGCACCAGGCACGTGCCGAGAAGATCGAGGCTTATGTCGACAACGTGAAGAACGAGCCACTCATCAAGACCATGCCTACAGCCGGCAAGATCAAGAAAGAGGTAGCCAGCAAGAAGTTCGACTACAAAGTGCTCACTCTCTCCAACGGTGTCACGGTGGTGCTGAAGAAGGTTGACTTCAAGAAAGACCAGGTCACACTCAGCGGACAGGGCGGACAAGGTGCTTCGGTTTACGGCAAGAACGACTTTGCCAACCTGCAGGCCTTCGACGAGGTCATCGGCATCAGCGGGCTGGGCGACTTCTCCAACACTGAGCTGAGCAAGGCTCTCGCCGGAAAGATTGCCAATGCTGACCTGACCATGAGCGACCGACACATGAACATCAGCGGCAGCTCTACTCCGAAGGATGTGGAGACGATGCTGCAGATGACTTATCTCTACTTCACCAACATCAAAAAAGATCCCGACTCCTACGGCAACCTCATCCAGCAATACAATGTAGGACTGAAGAACCGTGAGCTCGATCCGCAGACAGCACTTAGCGACTCTGTCACCGCTACGCTCTACAACCACGACTGGCGCCAGGCTCCTATGCTGCTCAAGGACGTGAAGGACATCAACTACGACCGTATCCTGCAGATGGCTAAGGAGCGCACAGCTAATGCCAACGGTTGGACATTCTTCATCACCGGTAACTTTGACGAGGCTACCATCCGTCCGCTCATCTGCCAGTATCTCGGTGCCCTGCCTGCTACCAAGGCTAAAAACCCAGAGAGCAAGCGCGTGAGCGAGGTGACCGACAAGACTGTCGACAACACGTTCTACCGCAAGATGGAGACACCGAAGTCTACTGCTTACATGTTCTGGATGAACAAGAAGCTGCCCTACTCGCTCGACAATTCCGTGAAGATGGACATTGCCGGACAGATTCTCTCGATGGTCTATCTCAAGCAGATCCGCGAGGAAGCCAGCGCCGCCTACAGTTGTGGTGCACAGGGCGCACAGGTTCTTGCCGACGACGGCTACCATATCGCACAGCTCGTGGGCTACTGCCCGATGAAGCCTGAGAAGAAAGAGATCGCCCTGAAGATCATGGATCAGGCCGTGAAGGACCTCGCCAAAAAATGCGATGACGAGATGCTCTCTAAGGTAAAGAAACTCATGATCAAGCAGTTCGACACCAACGCCAAGACCAATGGCTTCTGGGGTGGCATCGTCTACAACGACTATAAGCTCCATCAGGACAACTACACCGACTACAAGAAGACGGTAGAGGCTCAGACGCCTGCCTCCATCTCTGCTTTCGTCAAGCAGTTCCTCGCCGGTGCCAACAAGGTCAGCATCGTCATGCTGCCGAAAGAGTAAAGCATATCAACCGCAAACTGCTCCAAGCCATCATCACATGATGGTGGCTTGACAGTCAACTTTCAATAGCAAGCCCCCATTGGACAGAAGGTCCAATGGGGGCTTGTGCGTTTTGGTGCGTAGTCATTGTCTTAGCGTCTGATTACACCCTATTTATAATAAAATGCATAGTGACTTTTAAAGCAGTTTCTTCAAATCCTCCATAGGGAAATTCGGCAGCTGGCCAGGGAACCATCCTTTTTCCCGCAACGCTTCGTAAGGGCTTCGCAAGATATCTGATTAAAGGCACATAAAAAAGTCTTCCCGCGACACTCGGTATTGGCATAACGGGACGGAAGCTATAGAGAACCTTCTGGACATGAATGGTTTTATAAACACTATCCCACTTGTCCCGTCTTTAGCTCATGCTCTAAGAAAGAGTACACATATCTGGGACTTTGGAAATAAAGGCGTGTGCGATCATCCAACAACTTTTGGTAAGTGTCGGAATTAATCACCAACGACAAAGCCTGATCCAAGTTCAATTTCTTGTCCTTCTCCATCAGCATCGTTGCCAGTTCTGCTACCATGCTATTTTTCATTTCATCTATCTCACTCATAGTCTCACAAGATGATCGATTGCCTTCTGTGTACCAAAATAATATTGGATGGTAATGCCTTTCATAAACTTCAATCGTTTTATCAGTGTTGCCATGTCAATATCGTGGTTATTGAATTTCCACAACTGTAGGCCAACTCTATCATTCGCAATAGGTCCTTTTACTATATCGTAGTCGTGGACGGGATTATCTGTCCTGTTGTTGCGGTTAGTAAGGATAAACTCTGCCCATTCCTCCGTATAGTTATCAAAGGTCAGTACCTTCAACTCGCCAGAAGTCATCAAGTCGGCATCAAACTCGTAGGTAAGAACTGTCGGTACACCACCGGCAATATCAACACGAGCCTGCGCAAGAGCTTGTGCTTGCTCAAGATCATCGGAAAGATAGAAACCTTGTCCGAAGTCCTTGCCCGGCTTCGACTTCTTCAAGTCGATGCGATCAAAGTTCATATTGGTTCCGTGATATAACTTCATCCCAGCTCTCCTCCCATTCTTCTGCACAGCGTGGCAATGTCGTCAATCATCGACTCAAACGACTGTGTGTGAGCATAGTCGTAATGTTTGTCAATGAATTCAATGCCCTTGAACCGGCTCAAATAGTTGAATGCCTGTTTCACCGTGAGTCCGAACCGTTTGCCGAACTCATAGATGAAGACCATTGTCCAATCCAGTTTATCTTTGTTGCTGTATACCATTTTCCTCTATTTGTTTTGCAAACTATCAATTCTAAAGTCTCTTATGCAAACAGCTGAGTCATTCCTCCTTCGTCGTCCCAACCAATTGCTTCACCATCCAGTCGCTGATGGTTCCGGTCTCTGACGAGAATGAGCAGGCGATGGCATAGACCGGGCGACCATCGTGGACGTAGGGATCTGCATATCCGCGATCACCGATCTGTGTCATAGCCTCAGCGGCAGGACGGTCGAGCTTGTACTCAAAGACGTAGACATAGCGCGGTGTCTCTATCACGCAGTCGGCGCGGCCCTTCGACGTTGCCTTCTCATGGTAAACCGTATTACGGCAACTGCCGATCAGACGCATGATCAGATATACTGTGTACTGGAACTGCCGCTCATGACTCTTCTCACCGTTACTCTCGCGCACAGAATAAGGAATGCTCGCCAGGAAGTCGTTCAGCAGATCGCGGAAGTCCTCTGGCTTGCCATGGTGCAGGGCTTTCTTCAGTTTGTTGGCCCAGCTGTTAGGCTGCGTAGGCGTCTGGAAATAGCCCGATGCAAGGAGCGTTAAGAATCCCGATGCCACCTCGTGGTTGGGGAAGTCGAGCTTGTACTCATCGTCCTCACGGTTATAACCCTTGATGGTGAGATAACCGCTCTGATAGATCATCGGCACGGGCGCCTCCACTGTAGCACGGTAGTCCACAAATTCTTGAGCCTCATAGCTGCGGGCAATGATGCCCTGGATGTCCTCTTTACTGTGGGCGAGCAACCGCATCAGATAGCTCGGCGTACCGGAAGCGAACCAGTAGTCCCTTGCATCCTCACTTTTAAAGGTATTCAGCAAGGAGAATGGATTATAGATGTCGGTCATCCCTTTACTGAAGTGATACCCGTCATATCGTTGTTTAAGTTGAGATTTCGTCTCTGCAACGGAAACCGCATTTGCATTGGCCAGTTCTTCGATAGCTGGCGCAAAGACGGAGTTCAACTCCTCTGTGGTGATGCCGCAAATGGCATCAAAGCGAGGAGACATGCTGATGTCTTGTGCATTGTTGAATCCCGAGAACACGCTCACCTGCGCAAACTTGGTGACACCCGTGAGGAACACGAAGCGCAGGTCGGCGTCGGCAAGCTTGAAGACGGAATAGAATGCCTTGAGCGTCTCACGGTTATGATCCTCAATGAGCATCTCGTTGTCACCGACACGGGTTTTCAATCCCGTGTCCATCGCGTCGAGCATGGGCTTGTCGTATTCGTCAACGAGCACCACGCAGGTCTTACCCGTCTGTACATGAGCTTGATGCAGCACGTCGGCCAGGCGCCGGCCAGGCTGGTCAGTAGCTGGCTTCACGCCATATTGCTGTTCCCACTTGATCAAATAGCCATTGAGCGTCTGCTCCAGGGCATCCGCCTCAGTGTAGTTGGAACCATTGAAGTCGATCTCGAAGACGGGATAAGTCTCCCATTTCTTCTCTAAGCTCTCTATCTTCAAGCCCTTGAACAGATCATGGCGACCCTCAAAATAGTATTTGATAGTAGACACCAACAGCGACTTGCCAAAGCGCCTGGGGCGACTGAGGAAATAGACGCCATCATTCTTAGTTATATCGAACACCATGTCCGTCTTGTCGACATAGACAAAATTGTTTTCCCGTAACTTTGCGAAATCTTGTATGCCTATTGGATAGTTCATCTTCTACTGCTGTTATTACCGATTGCAAATATAGGAAATATTCCGCAGAACACAAAGGAATAAGCCTGAAAAAGGACCAGTAGTCTCCCTGCTCATCGCCGGGACAGCCACAACCCAAAGAAGCGGTCATAGACTTGGTAGCCGGCAGGAGACTTATACACCAGTTCCTTATCGGTCAGACTCTTCAGTGAACTGCTCACGCTGCTGGCACTTGTCAACCGGTAGCGGGCGATGAACTGTCCGCTGTTCGGCGCAGAGACATGCCCTTCATGGGCGATGGCGTCGAGCAGCTTTTGCTGTTTCTCGGGCAGCAATGAAAAGATCGTCTCGTAATAGGCATTGTTGTCCTGCACCAGTTGTCTGATAGCCTCATCAGCCTGGCGTTCGGTCACGACATCCTCACCGTCGGCATAGAGTTGCTTGAGCACGCTCTGCACATACCACGTGTGCCCCTCCAGCATGTTGTAGAAATAGTGAAAGACATCCTTATCGAGCTGATGCCCTTGCTGACAGAAGAAGCGACTGGCAAACGTGTAATAAGGAGCCTCATCAATAGCTTGCAGTTCCATCAGACGCGTGCTTTGGAAAAAAGGACGATTGGGCGAAAGAAAGATGTCGGCCATCAAGTGACGCTTGCTGCCCGAAAAGATGAAATGCGCATTATGCAAAAACTGTATGTAGGAGCGCAGCTGAGCCTCCACACCTTTCTCCGGATAGGACATGATCTGCTGGAACTCGTCAATAGCCACATAAATCTGCTTGCCGGAGTCTTTCATGAGATCGAAGATCTGCTTGAGGTCCACCGTGCTATCCCTCGACTCCAGTGTCACCGACACCGAAGGCTCGCCCGTCATCGGATCCATGCTCACCACTGGCCGCCATGCTGCGAAGAACTGCATGGCACGACGCAGAGCCTTCTCACCTTTGGAGAGCATGGCAGTGAGAATGGCAGTGCCAAACGTTTGCACAAAGTCAGATAAGTCGTTGGTGCCAAAGATGTCGACGTAGATGCACACCGCATCCTTCGCCTCGTGTTGAAGTCGGCAAAAGACATTCTTGATAAGTCCCGTTTTACCCATGCGGCGGGGCGAGAAAAGCGTAATATTCCAACCATTGTTCAAGTCAGAGATCAGTTGCGCAGTCTCTACCTCACGGTCGCAGAAATACTCCGGACTCTCATAGCCGTAGACAAGAAAAGGGTTACTAAGCTTCTTCATGACAGTTAGGATTAACGGTGATTACGTAAACATCGTTACGGACTTTCCGTAACGCAAAGTTCGTAAAATTATTCCATATCTCCAAAAAATCTGCGAGGTTTCAATGCGTAAATGGGTATCTTTTCCGGATAAACAACCTTCTCACATAGAGCACTTGTTCTCACTCTCGCAGAGAAGCACGCACAAAATAGCAAGAACTAACTTTACAAAACATCATCAACATGATGTCACCATCTGGAAAAAAGGTAAAAGGAGGAAAAAGAGAAAATCGAGGTAAAAAGCACAAAATTGTGAGGTGAAATGAAGAAAACACTTTTCTGTGCTTGTCATCTCAGTGGTTTTATCGAGTCAAAGCACTGAGATAACCAGGTGAAACAACTGAGATGACAGACACAAAAAGGTACTTTGATGCCACTTTTATATTGTTTTATCAGAGGCTAAGCTGCTTCTTTTTTTGCACAACCACAGAAAAATCTAAGTATCATTCTGTATTTCAACATCTTACGATAGCACACTTAAAAATCGCAAAATTCGGGCGAGGAGCTTCTTATTTTTGAGAATCGCCTGCATTTGGGCGGAAAAATGTCAGTTTTCTCAACAAGCGTTCTTAAACCATAAGATCTGAACTCACTCTCCTAAAATCACGTAAATAAACTTCATGGGCACTCTGTTGAGACGGAATGCCCATGAATTGAATAGACGGCTTAAAGATCTCCGACTGGTTCAAGCTGCCATTTCGAGTTGTCGCTGTCGAAGTCATAAGGAGCCAGCGTCGGCGTGCTGTCACCGGCAGAATAGAGACAGTAACGGGTGTTATCGCCCTTCATGCCGGGAATGGCCTTGGGCATGATGCGATACGTGCCATCGGTCAACTGCTCGATACGCCACAGCTGATTGTCGGCACCATCGTATTCCGGTACGGTTATCAACTCTTTGTCGGCGGTGGCAGCCAAAGCCCGGTGTGTACCGCGAATCATGATCTTGAAATAAGGAGCACTCAGGTAGCCGCCCTTCTCGGGCACCGACACTATTGTCCACAGCTGATTGGGCCGGAACATATAGTCGCTGCAGCGCACGCGAATGTTGCCCTTGGGCCACGACGGCTCCACCTCGTCAAGCTTCTGACAGTCCAGTCGCTTCACCGGACTGTTGGGATCAATGCGGAAAAACGGCTCGATGTCGCGCTCCATCCTGACGAAGTCCACAGCCAGTTCCAAAGAATAGCCGCGCCGCTCAGAGGCAATCTCGTAATCGCCACCGCGGAAAGGCTTCCCCGCCACCGGCCAGCCATTGTGCCAGAGCAGTGGCAGGATGCCCAAGACGCTGCGCCCGCTACGGTCGAGATCCGCCTCGAAATGGCACGACATCACCTCCACGCCCTTGTCTACGATGGTACGGCCGAAATGTCCCGGACCGTACTTGCGGTCACCGGCGGCAACGACCATACGGCCGCCACCGTGAAGCATGTCACGGCCCATATTGTCGAGATAGGGACCTTCCACGTTGCGCGACCGTCCCACCACGATGTTGTAGGTGGAGTTTGGCCCGTCACAGCAGGTGCCGTGCGTGCCAAGCAGATAGTACCATCCGTCGCAATAGATGAGATCCGTGGCCTCGCAGTCGATGGCAATGTCGCGCTCCTTGTTGCCGGCAACACGCCGGCCTGTCGCCGGATCGAGTTCTATGAGACGGATACTGCCGAAATAGGTGCCGTAGGTCACCCACAGCCGACCGGTATTCGGGTCAAGGAAGAGACAGGGATCGATGGCGTCCTGGTCTTCCAAGCCATCGGACGAGCAGACCTCCACCGGCTTGGAGAACCGGAAGTCGGGCGACTTCGGGTCGAGCGTCTTGTTCCACATCGTGAGGATGCGGCCATTGTGTCCGCCACCGAGTCCGCCGCCCGTAGCACCATATATAATAAGGTAACGGTCACCAATCATCATCACGTCGGGAGCCGCGCCGCCGCCTGGACGCACGGCTCCACCGTGCCATGCCCATCCGTCGTCAGAGATCAGTCCGCCGCCCCCCGTTCCGAACGTGTAGTACTTACCGTCGCATTCGGCCAGTGTCGACGGGTCGTGGATATAGGGTGCGCCGGTTTGGGCAAAGGCCGAGGCCGTCATAGCGGTCAAAGCCAAGAGAGTATAGAGTCTTTTCATTTCTTCGGAAGGATTAGCGTTAGTGGTTCTACAACAGCATGGCCCTCGTCATCGAGGAAGCGGGCACAGAAATCGCTGAGTCCCGGACCGTTGATGACGGCACAGCGCAGAATGTTGCGCCCCGCCCGAAGCGTGAGCCGTCCCGACCGTGCGTCGTCCTCTACCATGCGTCGGTCGCCTTCAAGGGTGAGCACATGATCACCGTTGAGCCACCACGACGAGGCGCCGTTGGAACCGACAGACAACCTTACACCCCTGATCTCCCGTGGGCTGTCGATGACTGTCACGGCCCAGAAGAGCGAGCCGTAGGTCTGTTGCCCCCACCGCTCGGCAAAGCGGAAGAGACGTACGTTGTAGTTTTCACTGTCGAGCGCGTGCCATTTCAGCCTTTGGTCGCCAACCCGCACTTGCTGACCGTCGCGTGGCAACCGGGTCATCTGCCCTTTGAAATATTCCTTGCTGAAGGCCTTTTGCAGATAGCTGTCGGTGAAGACCACGTTGGAGCGGATGTCCTGACGGATGGGCTCCAGCAGCAGCCAGCGACGCAGATAGCCTTGGTCATCGGGACGCAACGCTGCTGACATGACTGGAGCAAAATACTTTGGCCGGTTCTTGAAGCGCAGCCAGCCTACATCCACACCGGTATCCTTGCAGGTCAGCACGATGTCGGCAATGCCCCGCGGCGTATGGAGCAAAGGCACCGCCAATGACATCCACT
Organism: uncultured Prevotella sp.; assembly: GCA_900317685.1. Taxonomy (GTDB): domain Bacteria; phylum Bacteroidota; class Bacteroidia; order Bacteroidales; family Bacteroidaceae; genus Prevotella. The sequence continues at coordinate 41,733 of ONHQ01000017.1, read as the reverse complement.
GCCCACTGTAGTCGCGACGGAACGGACCGCCGCCACCTTTCACGACAATGTCCACCCGCGCGATGACCTTGCCCTTGGTGCTGCCCTCATGCACGAGCAGTTCGGCATTGTCACGAGCCCGCACGCTCAGCGTGAGATAAGCGTCGGTCAGAGGCGTGAAGTCTACGCTACCATAGCGCAGCCAGCTGCCTTTTCCCGGCAGAGAAGCGTATCGGCTCAGATGGTGTTCATCGCCGTCGGCAGTGCCGACGGTCACTCCGACCGACATCTCGCGGCTGTTGCCCATCACCAGACGGTCGGTGGCAGGCGATACCGTCTGTGACAGTGCGGCAGTGGGCAACAATGTCACCGCGAGCAAACCTAAATAATAAGAGAGAGAAGAATTCATCTGTTGAGTAAAGAAAAGCGCAAAGCCTCCTCCGCGCACGCGGAGGAGGCCATCACGAAGGGAAGACTACTTTGTAGAAGCACTCTCCCATCCCGGGTTCTGCTTCAGATTAGGATTCATGTCGATCACATCGGAAGGATAAGGGAACAGACGATCCTTGTCCTCAAAACCGACCTTGAATCCCTTGTCCATAGCCTCGTGGGTATGGGTGATGTAGAAACGGCTGTTGGCTTCCGTGCCATGCTCCCATACAACATTCTCGTCGCCCGACTGCACAGGGCGGAAGAGCTTGTCGAAGAGGTGGGGCACCTGCTTGCCTGCTTCCTTCAAGCGGGCCAGGCCGGCGGGGTCGTTCCATCGGAGAATATCCTGGAAGCGGCAGCCTTCAAACCACATTTCAAACATCTTCTCTTTCTTCAACACTTCCATGTCAACATTGGCACTGATGGTCTTGGAACCGGCGCGCTCCTGGATCATGTTGACATACTTCTTTGCCTCAGCGTTGTCGCCCGTCTGCAAGCAGCACTCGGCATAGTCGAGAAGCACCTCGGCATAGCGCATGACGATGATGTTGTTCAGTCGGAGATTATTGCCGTGTACGCCGCCGTCATCGGTGTCGCTGGCACGCATCAGCAGTTTGAGCGGCAGATAGAAGCTCTGGCAATAGAGTCCTTGGGTAGGATCCTTAATGCCAATCTTTTTTGACGTCTTCTTCTCTTCGAGCGGCATGTTGTTCAGATCGTCGTTCTGGTATTTCATGCCCTCAATACCCGAGGTCTGATAGACCGCGTCATCGACATGTATGAGTGTGGCCTTGAAGCGCGGCGAATCGCCGTCGTTGTCGTGGAAAGCATTGCCAAACCACTCCGGAACACCGATAGAGCCCCAGCCGTCGAGGCCACAGTAGACACCTGCAGGATTGACAACAAAGTTGCCGGCGCGCCAGTTAAAGCAGTTGGACTCCATCCACGTGGAATGATTCATATAGCCCAGTCCCTGTCCGGTGCTCCAGTCACCTGCAGCCGGATTGTAGCGCATGTTGATCTCAAAGATCTTCTCCGGCGCACCGTCGCCCTCGACATGGAAGAGGTTGGCAAACTGACTGCCGGGCACCAACGCATATTTGCCGGAGTCGATGACTTTTTTGAACTCAGCCTTAGCCTCGTCATACTTCTTGGCAAACAACAGAGCCTTGCCGGCCAATGCTTGGGCGAAGCCCTTGGTGACGCGATAAGCACCAAACTTGTCCGCCGTGCTCTTGCGCTCTGTCAGGTCGGGCTCTGCTTCCTGGCACTCTTTGGCGACCCACTCGAAATACTGTTGCTGGGTCATCTCGCTGTTGGAAGGCAAGTCGTTGGCATCGAGCAAGTGGTCGACAAGAGGCGGCTGCCCCCAGTAACACGACAACAGGAAGAAGTTGTAAGCCCTGAGCACACGTGCCTCTGCAATGGCCTGTTTCTGATAGGCCGTCGGCGATTCCTTGAACTTCTCGATGACGAGGTTGTCGCTGTGCACCGAGAGATAGAGGCCCTTGTAGTGATAGTTAATGGCTTCGGGATTGCTCAAGTAGCGGAACTGGTTGACGGCACCGCCAAACTCATGGTCGCCATAGTTGCCACCACCGTAGAGCACGTCGTCGCCCGGGTCGTTGGCCAACACTCGCGCCGGTGTGTAGATGCCCGGACCGCCGCTTACCGTGGTACGTCCCAGCGTGTTGACCATAAAGCCCTCGTAAGCTGATGCCAGCGCCTTAGCGCAATCGGCGTCAGTCTTATAGAATTCACTCTCACTCGTCACACCCTTCTGAGGGATATCCAGCTGATCTTCGCAGGAGGAGAATGCTGCCACGCCGACAAGCAGCGCGAACAATGGAATTATATGTTTGTTCATTGTTGTTTCGTTTTAAATCATTAGAATGTAACGTTCACACCGAAGACCACCTTCTTGGACATAGGATAGTTGCCGTTGTCGAAGCCACGCGACACACCGCTGTTGAGTGATGAGGTCTCAGGATCGGCGCCAGGATAGCTGGTGATGGTGAAGAAGTCGTCAAGAGAGACAGAGAAGCGGAGCGCGTTGACCATGAACTTTTTGGTGATGCGCTGTGGCAGGGTATAGCCGAGCTGTATCTGCTTGAACTTGAAGTAAGCACCGCTGAAGATGGCAGCGTCGGAGCTGAAGAATGTCCAGTCGGTAGCCACCTGCTTCATGTCGGGATACTTGCTGTGGTCGCCCTTCTGCTTCCAGGAGTCTTTCCAATAGGTGTCGATGCCATTGATCAGCGGACGGTCGGCAGAGACCATGAGGTTGTAGATCTTGTTGCCGGCAGCACCGGTACCGAAGACTGTGAAGTCAAAGCCCTTGTATTCCAGGTTGAGGGTGATGCCATAGGTGACCTTAGGCAGTGCGCAACCGAGATCCTGCTTGTCGTTGTCGGTCGGCGCGTTGGTGATCTGTCCGTCCTTGTCGTAATAGAGGGCACCGCCGGTCTCGGGATCTACGCCGGCATACTTGAAACCGCGGAAATACCACATGGGATGTCCGGTCTCCAAAGAGGGGTTCAGCTTGTTGTTGAATCCGTTGATACCCACCTCGTCGTAGCGTGGCAAGATAGGACTCATCTTCTTCACCTCGTTCTTCAAGGTCGACACGTTGGCGCTGACACTGTATTTCAGGTCGCCGATATGGTCTTTCCATCCCAGATCCAAGTCGATACCGGTGTTGAGAATCTCACCGGAGTTGACGTAGGCATCAGCGAAGCCAAGCTCTGGACTGAGGTGTACCTTGATGAGCTGGTCCTTCGTGGTCTTGCGATACCAGTCGAAGCCCAGCGTCAGTCGGTCATTGAGGAAACGGGCATCGAGACCCAAGTCATACTGCTCAGCGGTCTCCCAGGTCAGCTTAGGATTGGGGAAGTTGGACAGGGTAGCTGCAGTGGTGGCATCATCGGTGAAGTTGTAGTAACCGCCAACGCTGATGGTGGAAGCCCACTGATAGTTGTTGAGCACACTCACGTTACCGTTGCGTCCCCATGATCCACGGATCTTCAAGAAGGAGACAGCGTCTGTGCTCACCGCGTCACGGAAGAACTTCTCGTTGCTGATCGCCCATCCCAGCGACAGTGAGGGGAAGGTACCCCAGCGGTTCTCCTTTGAGAGTTTGGAACTGTCGAAGGCATCGCGACGGATGTTGAACTGGAAGAAGTAGCGCTGGTCGTAGTTGTAGCTCAGACGACCGAAGTAAGACAAGTGGGTGTTGATCGTCGGAAGGTTAGAGCCTTTCAGCTTCGCCTTACCGTTGGAGTTCAGGAAGTTGATGTACTGGAAGAGCGGAGCGGCATCGCCTTCAAGGATCTGCTTGGTGTCAGCCGACGACAGACTGGAGTTGTCGGTACGGTTCTTCGTAAACGACATACCGATCATCGCGTTGACATTGTGTTTGCCAAAGCTCTTTGTGAAGTTGGCAAAGTTCTCCCACTGATAATACAGTCCGGTGTTGGTACCGGCAGATATGGTGTACTGGTCGCTCTGTGACAGCGTATTGAGCCAGAAAGGTCCGTTATAGCTGTGGCTGTTGCTCTGTGTGATCTGATAACCGAGACGTGAGGTGATGGTAAGGCACTTCACCGGGATAAGGTTGGCAGCGAATGTACCGCGTACGTTGATGCCTTTGTTGCTGGCATTCTGGCGGTCGCGCATGGCCAGCGGGTTGGCTGTGGCTTCCTCGATATACTTCGATGTACCGTACCAAACAGGATGGGCCTCATCAAAACCGGGAGGCGTGGTCACGCCGCCGTGGTCGGGCGATTCCCACTTGGTGCGCATCGTGGTGGGCATGTCGTCAAGACTGGTGATATAGGCAGGAGTCAGCGGGTCGATGGAGACAACAGAGTTGAGGAACGACTGATAGCCGTTGGTCAGCGACTTGGTGCTCCACTTCTCCACAGAGGTGTTGCTGGTGATGTTGAACCAGTCGAAGAACTTGTAATCGGCATTGAGCTGTGCGGTGAAGCGCTTGTAGACATCCTTCTTGCCCTTGACGATACCGTCGTCGTTGAGGATGCCCAGTGCTGCGAGGATGTGTCCCTTGTTGTTGCCGCCCTCTACGGTGACGTTGTGCTCTACACTCCAACTGTTGTTGAACACCTCTTTATACCAGTTGGTGTTTTGACCATTGTAGTTGTTCGACTCCAAGAGCGCGTCGGTGATGTCGCCCAAATACTTGTGATAGGCGATATACTCGGGTGCGTCGAAGAGGTCGGCTTTCTTTCCCAGACTCTGGTTGACAGCCTTGAGCGAGTAGCTGATATGGGCCGTACCACCACTGTTGGAACCATTGCGCGTGGTAATCAGCACCACACCATTACCGGCCTCAGCACCATAGATAGCAGCGGAAGCGGCATCCTTCAACACCTCCACCGACTGGATCAGCGAGGGATCGAGATACTGGATGTTGTCGACCTTCAGACCGTCAACGATCAGCAGAGGAGCATTGTTGCCATTGGAACCGTAGCCGCGCACACGAATCTCGGCACCGGCTCCCGGCGCACCGCTGTTGATGATCTGCACACCAGTGACCTTGCCTTGCAAGGCTGCACCTGCGTCGCTCGTGGAGAGATTCTTGATAGCGTCGCCACTCACGGAGGCCACAGCACCGGTCAAGTCGCTCTTCTTCTGCACACCATAACCGATGACGACGACATCGTTGAGTGTACGGTCGTCTTCCTTTAATACAATAGGTACAAGGTTGGTGCCTTTGACAGTCACGGTCTGTGTCTCGAAGCCCACATAGGAAATGGTGATCGTGGAACCGGGCTTGGCATTCACGCTGAAGTTACCGTCCATGTCCGTGACCGTAGCCACCTTTGAGCCATTGACCTTGATCGTAGCACCAAGGATTGGCTCACCGTTCGAGTCTTTCACATTACCCCGTATTTGGGATTGTGCGAAACCAGCCACTGAACTCAAGCTGAGCAAGAAGAGGGCAAGCCCTTTCTTCTCCATCATTCTAATACTTTGCATTAGCGGTAGTTTTAAGTTAATTAAATTATTAGGTTGAAATTTTGTGCAAAGATAGTGTTTATTCGTTCATGTATGTTTTTGCTATGTTACAAAAACTTTATGAAACGTTATAGGACTCAAGTTTTCCTATTTTTGGCTTTCTTCCACAGTTATCACTCCACATTATTATATATACAGTACTCATGAAGTGATAATTCCACAGAAATGATTATCTTTGCACCGACAAAAAAGAGAAGACGATGTTGAAGATTACAGTAAAAGGCAAGAGCCCGGTGTGGGGCGAGCGTTGCATGATTGCCGAGAATGCTACTTTAGCAGGCGACATCACCATGGGCGACGACTGTAGCATTTGGTTTGGTGCCGTGCTTCGCGCCGATGTCGACAAAATCGTGATGGGTGACCGCTGCAATGTGCAGGACTTGGCGTGCATCCATCAAACGGCGGGAGGTGCCGCCATCCTGGGCAACGACGTCAGCCTGGGACACGGAGCTGTCGTCCACGCTGCCACAATCCATGACGGCGCGCTCATTGGGATGAATGCCGTAGTGCTCGACCATGCGGAAGTTGGAAAGGGGAGCATCGTGGCAGCCGGCGCTGTTGTCGTCGGAGGCACAAAGATCCCTGATGGCGAGATCTGGGGCGGCATTCCCGCGCGATTCATCAAGAAGACGGCTCCCGGACAGGCTGAAGAGTTCGCAAAAAACTATCTCACCATCAAAGAATGGTATTGAGAATGATGAAGGTTGAGTGGTGAAGGATGAATGGAATCAATATTGAATATTGAGTGTTGAAGGATGAAGGAAATCAATGTTCAATGTTGAGTGTTGAATGTTGAATGGAGACGATGATGAATTCTGTATTGTTGATTAAGCCGGAAAGGAAGCAGTGGATTCCCCTACCCCACTATTTGCTGATCAATGGGCAAATGCTAGGACTGATGCGGGGCAACGACAGTGTGCGTGTGGCATTGCCGGCGGGCGACTATGGCGTCACCATCCGCTCGGCTTATAAGTTCATCGAGAGCACAGCGCAGGTGCACATCGCTGAGGGAGAGACGCTCACGCTGACCTTCGGCGACCGCGAGTGCTGGTGGAACTGGCTGTTCAATCTCGACCTGGTACTGTGGCTCATCAAGTGGTTCTTCGACTTTGGCAACTACTGGGACACGGTCTACGAGGTGGCAAGCAACGGCTTCTTCGTCCTTTGGCTCCTGCGTATCTGGATCATTCGCAAGCACTATTTCCAGATAAAATGCTCACTGACAAGAAAACCATAAGCCCCTTACTGGCGCACCGGATCAACACTGTGTATGGAGAAGCGTCAAGTTCTGGAAGCTGTTGATGACGGCGAGCTGGTCAATGCGTGTAAATTGATTTTACTGCTTGACAGACAATCGTTCGCTAAGCAGAAAAAGATCATTCCCTACGTAGCAAACGATCTTTTTCTATAGCGTTACAATGTTTGGAACCTTGTTTCAACCTCACAAGACCACAGTTTCGACCCCGTGAGAACACTGATTTGACACCATAAGAACACAACTTTGATGTCATAAGAACATAGCTTGTTGTACTAATTTCCGCTACGGCGTAAAAGCTAAAGCCTTCCGCCAATAGCTGTTGACTGTTATTTGTTATTTGTTATTTCATTCTTTCTTTGTGGCAGCGCCAAGATTCAACGTAGGAGAACCTGCCATTTGCGGTTGGAGGGCGGTGAGAGGCGTGCCTCTCATAAGCCCTCAAACCAAAAATGGCAAAGGGCCTTAGCCCTTGGCGCTGACACAAAGAGGTTTTCCTGGTTTTTGTTAAAAAGCTATTTACTTTGTGCAACGACATTCCTAACCAATTACGGATCTGTGACCAGAAAAGATGACTCATATCCGATACACGGAAAATATCCACTGCGCCCATAAACCCCAAAACGGTCACAGATTTCAAAGAAAGAGTCAAGCATCAATCCCCCCTAACAAACATTAAAGACTCACGCAATCACATTCTCTAAGAACGGATAGCATGAGTCTTTATGCTTGATGTTTACGGACATAAATTGCCTCTACTCGCTTACGAATGCAATCCGAGCCAAAGGTATCTACAATTTAAATTTATATCCGAGGGTGAACTGAAAAACAGAATTCTTATGATTCATATTCTTTATAACATTTGTGAGCCCCCAATTATATCTTGCGTCTACTACAAAAGAATGGTATTCATAGCTTACCCCCATTGGTATCGAGAAGTCAAAAGACCTAACTTCTGAGTCCTTATATGTATCTTTCGCCAAATCTCCGAGAGAGCCTGTCGTCTTATTACGGATATTAAACCCTGGCTGTACACCCAGTTTGACTGCAAGTCCCTTTGCTACATAAACATTTGCAATGATCGGAATATTTATATAGTCTAACTTGTTGGTTAAATCGGTGTTGGCATAATACTTATTCTTGCAACCCTGCATAGAATACATAACACCGGACGAAAGAGAAAACATATCGGTGAGATGATATTCCAATTCAACGCCGGCAGAGATGCCAGTACGCACTTTATTCCCATCTCCATTAGTCAAATTAGCAATGTTCAGTCCGACTTTTGGCTGTATGGTCCAAGTCTTAGCCTCATTTTGGGCTTTAGAACTTAAAACCATGACAGCGAGAAAAAGTAGTAACAATAATTTCTTCATGATTTTATAATATTTAAATGTTTTGATTTTGATTAAAACCATATATAAGACGAGAAAAACAAAAAAAGCACCTACTCGAAATTGATATTTTTTTCAACACGCAGTACTTGATCGTAGAGACCAACAGCGACTTGCCAAAACGCCTGGGTCGACTAAGAAAATAGACGCCATCATTCTTAGTCATATCAAACATCATGTCAGTCTTGTCGACATAGACAAAATCGTTGCCCCGCAACTTTGCGAAGTCTTGTATACCTATAGGATAGTTTGTCATCTACTATTGTTATTACCGATTGTAAATATAGGAAATAATCCGCAGAATACAAAGGAATAGCTTGAAAAAGGGGAGCAAGCGTATAGTTTATATTTTGCTCACACTGAGACACAGAGTTGTGGAGAGACTTCCTAAAAACGCTGCGGACTCAATATAAAAGAAGTCTAACTCCGTTTCTCTATGTCTCTGTGCAAGTACAATTACCATGAATACCATAGCATATATAGGTCGTCCGTGGAGCAAATTTTTTAGATCTTATGATGAATTCTATCCTTGCTAAGGCTAAAGTAGCGGAGTCATATACATAGGGACAAGCAGTGTCTCACCGTCCTTGCGCAGATCCTTGGTGTACAGCAGATACCTGTCTCCTACACGGCTACTATATTTAGTGCAGAATGCATCAAGTGACTTATGGGCATTATATCCAGAGGATTTTACTTCGACGGGACAGAGCCTGGCACCTTTGGAGAGGAGGAAGTCTATCTCGTAACGATGGCGTTCATCCTTCTTCCAAGTGTAATAAAACAATTTATTCCCAGCGGCCGTGAACATCTGAGCCACAAGATTCTCATAGACATATCCAAGGTTGACCTCGAGCTTGTCGCCCAAGAGTTTCTGATAGATGACATTCTCTGTATAGTCTTTATCCCAAAAAGCTAAGGTGACAAAGAGACCAGTATCTCCACAATAGATTTTGTACCTTGACATATCCGCAGCGAGTGACAGGCCTACATTGGGATCAGAGGCATGATAGGATAGATTCACTGTCTTACTGTCTTCAAGGTCTCTCAGCATCACTTCCATTTTATTTTCAGCAACATTACCAATCACTTGGCTGGGCGTATATCTATTTTTGTTACCACTTAGCTGCGATGGAATCTGCATGAAAAGTCGTCCCACCCGTCCTGTAGGGTCGAGTTTGAGGAAATCATCTTGATAGAGTTCGATAATGTTGCGTTTCACCTGATCAACACTGCTAAGGTTGTTCGTGTCTAAATAGGTATTAACTGCCTGTGGCATCCCACCGACAAGCATATAGAGTCGCAGTTCACGCATCTTTTGACGGTGAGCAGCCCCCAATGGAATACGATGTACAAGCATCTCTCGCATAAGTTCCATGGATGCAGTATCGCCCATGGCCCACCGAAACTCCTCGTAATCCATAGGGTACATGCTCAGTCGCTTCTCTTCGCTGGGGATTGTGATTCCTTTGGTGTTTTGGCGTATACTGATGAGAGAGCCAGTCTCTATATAGTCATAGCGCCCATCCTGAACAAGATATTTGATGGCTTGTCGAGCCTTAGGGCACATCTGAACTTCATCAAAGATGATAACGGACTTCCGACGCTTCAATGCGACGTTATAAGTAGCCTGTAGTTGGAAGAAAAAAAAGTCCAAATCCATCAAGTCGTCGAAGAGAGACTTGACACGCGAAGAAACTCTATTGAAATCTATGAGTATGTAAGACTCATATTCGTTCTTGGCAAATTGCTCGACAATGGTAGATTTGCCTACACGTCGTGCTCCCTCTATGAGTATAGCAGTCTTCCCTTCCCAGCTTTGTTTCCATTGGAGCAATTGGTCGTATATCTTTCTTTTGAATATCCGTTCCATCTTGTCTGACATTAAGTTACGACGCAAAGATAATAAAACTTTCTCTATTCCCAAAATGTTTTAAGCCTAAAACACTGCTATTCCCAAAATGTTTTAGACATAAAACGCTGCTTTTCCCAAAATGTTTAGACTCTAAAACGCTGCTTTTCCCAAAATGTTTTAGAAAAACTGTACTCCTCCCTATAGACACTAAAAAATACATCCACGCCCCGACAACTGCGGAGCGTGGATGCTTGCTATATAAGTTGATGCGATTGCGGTTATCCTACCTGCGAGCCCGGCTTCACTGCGCCGAGTGTCGTGGTGACGCTGAGCGAGCCGTCGAAGTTGAGGGCAGAGAGAATCATGCCCTGGCTCTCAATGCCCATCATCTTGCGCGGCGCAAGGTTGGCAATGAAGAGTACATCCTTGCCGATGAGATCCTCGGGCTTATAGAACTTGGCAATGCCGGAGAGGATGGTGCGGTCCGTGCCGCTGCCGTCGTCGAGCGTGAATTGCAGGAGCTTGTTGGACTTCTTCACCTTTTGGCAGTCCTTGATGTGTCCCACACGGATGTCGAGTTTCTCCCACTCGTCAAACGGGATGTTGGGCTTGATAGGCTCAGCCTTGTAGTCCTTGGCAGCCTGTGCCTTCTCGTTGGCTTCCTTAGTGGCAGCGAGCTTGTCGAGCTGATGCTGGATAGCCTCGTCCTCGATCTTCTCGAAGAGCAACTGCGGCTCAGCGAGCTGATGGCCGGCCTCCAAGAGGTTGGTGCTGCCTAACTCAGCCCAGTCGAAGTTCTTGAGGTTGATCATCTCACGCAACTTCTTAGAGCTGAACGGCAGGAACGGCTCAAAGGCAATGGCGAGGTTGGCAACCAGCTGGAGTGAGATGTTAAGGATGGTCTCCACACGCTTCGGGTCAGTCTTCCACACCTTCCACGGCTCGCACTCGGTGATGTATTTGTTGCCGATACGTGCCAGGTTCATGGCTTCCTTCTGAGCCTCGCGGAACTTGAAGTTGTCGAGATACTGCTCCACCTTCTCCTTCACGTCCTTGAACTCCTGGATAGCCTGCTTGTCGACATCGAGCAGTTCACCGCAGGCCGGCACCACCCCGTTCCAGTATTTCTTGGTGAGCTGCAGGGCACGGTTGACGAAGTTGCCGTAGATAGCGACGAGCTCCGAGTTGTTGCGCTCCTGGAAGTCTTTCCACGTGAAGTTGTTGTCCTTGGTCTCCGGTGCGTTGGCGGTGAGCACATAGCGTAGCACATCCTGCTTGCCGGGGAAGTCCTTCAAATATTCATCGAGCCATACAGCCCAGTTGCGGGAAGTACTGATCTTGTCGTTCTCAAGGTTGAGGAACTCGTTGGCCGGCACGTTGTCCGGCAGGATATAGCCACCGTGAGCCTTGAGCATGACGGGGAAGATAAGGCAGTGGAACACGATGTTGTCCTTGCCGATGAAGTGGATAAGGCGTGTCTCAGGGTCCTTCCACCACTTCTCCCATGATCCCCAGCGCTCGGGGTCAGCATCACAGAGTTCCTTGGTGTTGGAGATGTAGCCGATAGGTGCATCAAACCACACATAGAGCACCTTGCCCTCGGCGCCCTCTACGGGCACGGGAATACCCCAGTCGAGGTCGCGTGTCATGGCACGCGGCTGCAAGTCCATGTCAAGCCACGACTTGCACTGTCCGTAGACATTCGGTCGCCACTCTTTGTGACCTTCAAGGATCCATTGCTTCAACCAGTCCTGATATTGGTTGAGCGGCAGATACCAGTTCTTGGTCTTGCGCAGCTCAGGCTTGGCACCACTGATGGTGGAGTGCGGGTTGATGAGCTCCATAGGGCTGAGGTCGCTGCCACATTTCTCACATTGGTCGCCATAGGCGTTAGGGTTGCCGCAATGAGGGCAGGTGCCCATGACGTAGCGGTCGGCGAGGAACTGCTTGGCCTCGGGATCGTAGAGCTGTTCGCTCTCTTTCTCGATGAGCTTTCCGTCGTCGTAGAGCTTACGGAAGAAGTCTGAGGCGAGCTTGCTGTGCACCTTTGATGTGGTGCGGCTGTAGATGTCGAACGAGATACCGAACTCTTTGAACGAGTCCTTGATGATTTTGTGGTAACGGTCGCAGACATCCTGCGGCGTGATGCCCTCTTTCTTGGCGCGTATGGTGATGGGCACTCCGTGCTCGTCGCTACCGCCGATGAAGACCACATCCTGCTTCTTCAGACGAAGATAGCGCACATAGATGTCGGCCGGAACATATACACCGGCCAGGTGACCGATGTGCACACCGCCGTTGGCATAGGGCAGCGCGGCAGTGACAGTAGTACGTTTGAATTTCTTTTCTTCCATCTTGATTGCTTATACTTATTTCTTTATAGGTGCAAAATTACAAAAAGGTTTTGAGAAATCGGCAGTTACAGCCATGAATCATAAGATAGTATGGAGGAAAAATCATGATTTACTTTGTAATTACATCGGTTTATGGTACCTTTGCACTATGTTACAACGAGACTATTTCATCCGTATCCTTCAAGAGTTTATGGCTGCTGTGCAGCGTTTTCTTGAAAAGAAAGAGGAGGAAGGCAAGCGCGACGTAGCGCTGCGCGACCTCTACAGACAGTATATCGGCAGCTACGACGACTTGCGCAACCTTACCGTGGAAGAGGCTATCGCCTACGCACGCGACGTGTGGGAGGCTGACCGTCGAATGAGCAAGTTGGAGATGCTGGCTGGACTGTGGCATGCCGAGGGCGTGTACAAGGCTGATCCGCTGCGCACAATGCTTCTGAAGAAAGCGTTCCAACTCTATGACTATGTCGACACGCACAGCGGGGAGTACTCGCTGACACGAAAAGAGCGGATGAGACAAATCAAAGAAATGACACAAGCACAATAGTGTTTTAGCCATTTGATAAAAACAAGTTGCCGGGGAGGATGCTTCTCCGGTACACCTTATTATATATATAGGATAACAGATGAACACAAATGTCAATGACATGACCGTGGGCTCGCCGGCTCGCGGCATTCTTCATTTTGCTCTACCCCTGGTGCTAGGCTATATACTCCAACAGATGTATCAGGTCATTGACGCGGCCATCGTGGGACGGTGGATCGGCGTAGGCGCGCTGGCTGCCGTGGGTGCGTCGTCGTCGATCAACTTTCTGGTCATGGGATTCTGCAACGGTTCGTGTGCCGGCTTTGCCATCCCCGTGGCACAGGCTTTCGGCAGTAAGGACTATCACAAGATGCGGATCTATGTAGCCAATGCCGTGCGCATTGCCGTGGCCTTCGCGGCTGTCATCACCCTGCTCACCTGCATGTTCTGTACGAAAATTCTCGGACTTGTCAACACGCCGGCCGACATCTTCCACGATGCCTGGACGTTTCTCTTCCTGCAGTTCCTCGCCATTCCCTTCACCATGGGCTATAACCTGCTGTCGGGTTTCATCCGTGCATTGGGCAACTCCAAGCAGCCCTTCTTTTTCCTGATTATTGCTTCTTTGGTCAACATTGCGCTTGACGTGCTGCTCATCCTCGTCATAGGCATGGGGGTGGCCGGCGCCGGAGTAGCCACGCTTTTGTCGCAAGCCTTTGCCACACTGCTCTGCTGGCTCTATATCCGCGGCAAGATGAGACTGCTCATCCCCACGGGCGAGGAGCGGCGCTACGACAACAAGCGCGTGTCGATACTCCTTAACAACGGAGTGCCCATGGGCTTGCAGTTCAGCATCACGGGCATCGGCATCATCATGCTGCAAAGCGCCAACAACGCGTTGGGAACGGTTTGCGTGGCTTCGTTCACTGCTGCCATGCGCATCAAATATCTTTTTACCTGTGTCTTCGAGAACATCGGCGTGGCCATGGCCACTTACTGCGGACAGAACATCGGGGCGCGCAAACTCGACCGCGTGCGCCGTGGCGTGAAGGACGCCATCGTCATCATGCTTGTCTATTTCGTGCTCACCGTGCTCATCATCTATCCTTTTGCCGACGAGATGATGATGCTCTTTGTCAAGAGCGGCGAGCAAGAGGTAATCGACAACGCTGCCATGTTCATGCGCATTGCCAACTATTTCTATCCTGCCCTCGGCCTGCTCACCATCTTCCGCTACAGCATCCAGGGACTGGGCTATTCCAATCTCTCGATGATGTCGGGCGTGATGGAGATGATCGCACGCTGCGGCGTGAGTCTGTGGCTTGTGCCGGCCTTAGCCTTCAAGGGCGTGTGCTTGGGTGATCCGGTGGCCTGGGTCTTTGCCGACATCTTCCTCATCCCCGCCTTTCTGTGGCTCTACCATCATCTAAAGCGGACGGTAGCGGTGGCATGAAGATTTACATTCCTCTTTCCGCCCAGTCGCCACGGTCGAGCTGTCGGTAGCCGATAGCCTCGGCGATATGGTCGGGCTGTATGCTGTCGCTACCCGCAAGGTCGGCGATGGTGCGGGCCACCTTCAGAATTCGGGAATAGGCGCGGGCAGAGAGCGAGAGACGCTCCATGGCCGTACGCAACAGCTCGATGCCGGCTGCGTCGGGCTCGGCAAAGCGGTGGATGAGCCGCTCTGTCATCTGAGCATTGCAGTGGATAGTAGGATACTCGCGGAAGCGCTCCGTCTGTATGGCACGTGCTTTGATCACTCGTTCACGAATCTTTGCCGACGGTTCGCCGGGCTCTCCTTTGGAGATGTCCTTGAAAGGTACCGGCGTGATCTCGCACTGAATGTCGATACGGTCCATAAGTGGGCCGCTGATCTTATTGAGGTATTTCTGTATCTGTCCCGGCGTGCACACACAGTGATGCGTCGGGTCACCATAGTAGCCACACGGACAGGGATTCATCGATGCCACAAACATGAAGCTGCACGGATAGGTGACCGTGTACTTGGCACGGCTGATGGTGATGACGCGGTCCTCAAGCGGCTGGCGCAGCACTTCCAAGGTATGTTTGTTGAACTCAGGCAGTTCGTCGCAGAAGAGCACACCGTTGTGGGCCAGGCTGATCTCGCCCGGCATCGGGTTCATGCCACCACCGACGAGTGCCACTTCCGAGATGGTGTGGTGAGGAGCCCGGAACGGCCGTTGAGAGATAAGCGACGAACTCTTGCCTAACGTGCCGGCGACAGAATGAATCTGTGTGGTCTCCAAACTCTCCGAAAGCGTCAGCGGTGGCAGGATAGACGGCAATCGTTTCGCCATCATGCTCTTGCCCGATCCCGGCGGTCCTATCATGATAAGATTGTGACCACCGGCGGCAGCTACTTCCAAAGCCCGTTTCACGCTCTCCTGGCCACGCACGTCAGCATAGTCGAGGTCGAAGTTGTATTGCTGTTCATAGAAGATCTTACGTGTGTCCACCACCGTAGGCTCGAACTTCTTGACACCAGTGAAAAATGCCACGACATCGGTCATGGTTTCCAGACCATAGACGTCGAGTTTGTTGACGATAGCAGCTTCATGCACGTTTTGCTTCGGGACGATCAGCCCTTTGTAGTGTTCAGCCCGTGCCTTGATAGCGATGGGCAGGACACCCTTCACCGGTTGCAGTTGACCATCAAGGCTGAGCTCACCAACCATCATATACCTGTCGAGCTCGGGTGCGTCCATCTGCCCAGATGCCGTAAGAATGGCGATGGCCAACGGCAGGTCGAAGCTGCTGCCCTCCTTGCGCAGGTCGGCAGGAGCGAGGTTCACGGTCAGATCGGCACGTGGAAACTTATAGCCATTGTTCTGCATGGCGGCCGCAATGCGGTCACGTCCCTCACGCACTGCTTCATCGCCAAGCCCCGTGAGATGGTACATCACGCCACGCGTCAGACTAACCTCAATGGTCACCGCTGTCACTTCCAAGCCATTGACAGCAGCACTATATGTCTTTACCAGCATCGTTCAGCCTCCTCTTTGATTCCTCGCTTCCGTAAAATAGTCATGAACTTCATCCTGTAAGATCCAAACACTATGATTATTTCAGCAATTCCATGATTTTGTCGTGGAGCTGCGTGCCCATGAGGTTGCGGGCAACAATACGGTTGTCTTTCACAATGATGTTGTCCGGAACTCCCATCATGCCTAATTGCTGCAAGGGCCGACTGTCGAACATCTGTCCGTCGCAGACATTGGGCCACGAGATGCTGTCCACACGCAAAGCACCGTCGCAGTCGCTGCGGCTCGCGTCGACAGAGAGCGACACCACATTGAGCCGGCCTCCCGACTGACGCTGCAACTGTTTCAGCGTGCGCAACATGTCCATGCTGTCGTAGCTCCAAGAAGCCCACGTGCAGATGACGGCAAGACCGGAAGAGAGATTCGACGAGGATACCAACCTTCCCTTGGTGTCGTAGGTGGAGAAAGTAGGCAGTACAGAGCCAACACCTACATGCGACATTGCCCCCAACTGGCGGATCATACGCGACAGATCAGCCTGGTCGGTCTGTTTGGACTGCATCTTTTGTGCCAATCGTAAGGCTGTCTGATAGTCGGGTTGCGCGTCAGAGATGAAATATTTCTTGATGAGCCACAGTCCGACAACAGACTCTGGATGGTCGCCGATGAAGACTTCCGCCGCATGCTTGGCTTCGGTTGGCGAAGCCTTGGACACCTGCTCGCGGAACTTGGTATAGAGTTCATTGTCGTTGGTGCCTTTGATTTCGATTTCCTGCAGGTGAGAGGCATCTCCCTTGATGCTGACGCTCTTGCCCGGCTGGGCAAAGATCGGCACGACAGAATAATTAGGAAACACCAGATAGAGAATGGTGGGATGCTTACAGGGGACCTCATAGGCGAAGCGTCCACCCTCGACATGTATGGTGTCGAGTCCGTCGATGGACCCGTTCTCAGCATAGACATAGAAGTCACTCTGATTGATGTTTAACAGATGACCTTCTATTTGGAAGTGGTCGCCGTCGACACCGCAGGAAGAAAGCAACAGGGTCAGCAAAAGCAGAAAGCCTGAGAAACATCCGGCTGCATAACGGTTGAAACGAATATGAAACTGCATAAACAATAAAAAAGAAAGCCTTCGCCCCCATACTTGAGGTCGAAGGCTTATCGTGATAATGATTGAAAATCGAAATGATTACTTCAAGTTAGCCAGCTCCAAGTCGTTGGCTGCATAAGCTGCGAGCTTAGCGTCTTTCTGGCAGGCGCGCTGCAAATAGTCCTTGGCAGTGGCTGTGTTGCCCTGACGGTTGAGCACGAGCGCCATCAGATAGTCTGTCATGGCATCGGCGTTCTTCACATTCTTCAGCGTAGCGACAGCGGCAGCATAGTCTTTGTTGAGCAACTGAGCCAAAGCGGCACTGTTGGAGTAGCTGTTACCGAAGTTCTGTACGGCTGTAGCATAGTTGCCCTTGGCAATGTTCAGATTGCCTAACACCTCGTAGAAGCCGTTGGCGTCGATAGCGTCGGCCAAGTGATTGGTGGCGGCATTGAGGTCGCCATGCTTCATGTCGATGAGCGCAAGGTTGGCATTGGCCTCTGGTGCGTCAGCACGCTTAGCCTTAGCCTGCTCAATATACTGCTTGGCTGTGGACTCGTCACCCTTGTTGAAAGCCATGACAGCCATGTTGTTGAAGGCGCGGTAGTCCTTGTCATACAGTTCTGCTGTCTTCTTATAGATAGCTTCCTTCTTGGCAGGATCGCTCTCCAGCGTAGCGGCATAGAGCAGCTCATCAGGCGTCAGACGGGCAGGATCGGCAGCGTACTGCTGCTTGATCTGGTCGTCGCTTCTTCCCACAGTCTCGTAGTTGATGATCATGCGACTACGGCGCAGCTCAGGCAGAATGCCATCGGCGAGCTCACGGAAGCCCTCGCTCATGTTGCGGATCTGGCGCTCACGCTCCTCGGGATCCTTATACATCTCCAAGACGCGCAGGATCACGTCCTTGTCCTGAATGTTGCTGGCCTTGACGAGACGCTTGAAGCCGTCCCAGTCCTGTGCTGTATAGTGAGCATCGATATCCTTGGTATTGAGTTTGGCAGCCTTGACCTGCTCCTTGACATATCCCTCAGTAGTGTTCTGGCGTTTGTTGGCCAGCTTGTCGTTGAAGGAATAGCCGCCATCAGGAGAAGCATAAGCCTGCACCTCCACGTTCTTCAGGTTCAAGCCCTCGCGGTTGGCATTGATTCTCTTCAACATGGCGAGGAACTCCTTGACGGAGTTGTTCTTCAGCTCGCTCTTGCGGAGATTGGCCTGGTTGATGAGGAACTTGATATTGGCTTCATACTTCTGTGCTTTGACGCGCTCGAAAGAGTCCGGTGCAATGCATCCGCCAGCGTTCATCAGCGTCTGCTTGTAGAGCTCTGCTGTAGCCAGCACGCCATTGGCGACCTTCACGGCCGGCACATTGACTTTCTTCTTGCCGACACGGGCATCGAAGGTGAGATACATCTCGCTCTTCTGCATATCGGGCACATAGTCAAAGGCTGTCTTCATCGTGTAGCGGCCACCCATCTTGTAGGAAATGGTCTGGTCGTTGCCCATGACTTTCTCGCCCTGGAAGGTAGCGCCTTTGCCTTGAGCGACCTGTCCATTGCCATAGCGCAGCTCCGGGATCACCGTCACCACAGCTTTCGGCTTCATATATTTCACGGGGAAGTTACCATTGATGGTAGCAGGAACTTGGCCGCCTAATGTCTCCAACGGGTTGGGGTCTACCGTAAAGTTATCGGCAGAGAGCTTTCCCAATTTGGAAGAGCATGACGACAGGGCCACTATAGAACAAACTGATAAGGTTAGAACGAAATGGTTGCGCATAATAAAATATAAATGATTAACGTGCCGCGAGCGGGACTCGAACCCGCACGACCATTTCTGGCCAAGGGATTTTAAGTCCCTCGTGTCTACCAATTCCACCATTGCGGCGACGGTATGAATAAAAAAAGAGCGGCAAACGGGACTCGGACCCGCGACCTCGACCTTGGCAAGGTCGCGCTCTACCAACTGAGCTATTGCCGCGTTATGTGTGCAAAGGTAAGACTATTTCTTTGAACCGCCAAGCGTTTCACACATTTTAATAAATTTGTCCACTTAAAAAAGTCCCCACGGGGCCAGACTCAGATAATGTATGATTATCATATGATTATTATATAATAATTGTCTTTCGGTTTGGCTGTCTGAGATATCTTTCGTATATTTATGAGCCATAGCTTTTGTTTGACTGATCTTGGTTAGATAGTGGTCATAAATTTTTGAATTACTTTTCTGAATACTATACTTGCTTATTTCATGGAAATGTCGTATATTTGCAATTAGATAAGAAGTTGTCACAAACTGAAGAGCGTATGAGCAGATTTATCAATCCTTTTACCGATGTCGGTTTCAAGCGAATCTTTGGACAGGAGTTCTCAAAGCCTCTGCTCCTCGACTTTCTCAACAACTTGCTGAAAGGAGAGCGGGTGATCACCGATCTGAAGTTTCTCGACAAGGAACAGCCTGCAGAGTTTAGAGAGGACCGTTCGCTCATCTACGACATCTTCTGTGAGACAGACAATGGAGACCGCATCATTGTGGAGATGCAAAACCGTGAGCATCCCAACTTTGCCGATCGTTGCCTATACTATGCTTCGCAAGCCATCTCGCGACAAGGGGAGCGCGGTACTGAGTGGAACTACCACATCAATGCTGTGTATATGGTGGCCTTTATCAACTTCCACATGGAAGGCTTAGGTGATCAGTTCCGCTATGATATTGGCCTTGCCGACATGGCTACCGGCAAACCCTTCAGCGGCAAGGAGCGTTTCATCTTCCTTCAGTTGCCATGCTTTAAGAAGGAGGCGGACGAATGTGAGAATGATTTTGAGCGTTGGATTTATGTACTAAAGAATATGGAAACTTTCAATAGAATGCCGTGGGCAGCCAAGAACTCCGTGTTTCGTAAACTTGCCGAAGTGGCCGAAGTGAGCAACCTCAGCAAAGAAGACCGCATCAAATACGACGCGGCCCTCCGACACTATCGCGATACGCTCAACGCTATGCAAGGAGCTGAGGCCAAAGGACATGCCAAAGGACTTGAGGAAGGTCTTGCCAAAGGACTTGAGGAAGGACTTGCCAAAGGTCGGGAAGAAGGCGAAAAACAAAGAAAAGGCATCGCAAAGAAATTGATGTCACTCGGTTGCTCCTATAAGATGGTTATGGAGGCAACTGGCCTGTCTGAGGAAGAGCTAAGAAGTCTGTGATCTTTTGGAGAATAAACGCGAATGTCTACCTCACGCTGAGCAAGCCATAAGCACCGGTGGTGACGGCGCGAAAGCGGGTCATTTTTTTGCCGCCATTGCCGGAAGCGATGATGCCGCCATTGTTGAGATCATAGGTTCTGTGACAATGGGAGCAGGACGCAATACCGATGTTGTTCACCTTGAGCGGATAGCTGTGCAGCGGCAGTGCGTTGGAGTCAAAGCAGTTGGGACACTCGCGGTCGTAAGCATAAAATTCTCCTCTCAGATTGCCAGAACCAACAATCAGTCCTCCGTTCAGGCCGAGGATGAGCTGACCGCTTTGCTGACGTAGCTTGTCTTTAGCACCAAAGGCCACACGGCTGCTGCCGCCCTGGTTATTGACAAACACAAAATACTGTGCACCACTCTGTGACGTCGTAGTTATCGTGGTGAAGACACCGGAGTATTGCGTCATGGCTTGGGCCAATGTCGCGTCTTGATGCTCCGTTTGATTGTCGAAAAACAGCGAGCAGGGGGCCGTGCTGAATTCACTCTGTATCTGCATATCACCGCAAGCCGACAGAAGTGTCATCGACAACAAGCCTGCCACCAACAGGAAACCTAAACCTTTGTGCTTCATTGATTATCCTTCATTCTTGTCGTGTTGATGAGTATCCTTCCCGTCAGCACTCATCACCCACCACTCACCATTCATCACTCAACACTCATTATTCCTCATTCAAGAGAGCCTTCTCTGCCTCCTCCACTCTCTCGAAGTGGAAGCCGTCGAGCGTCTTGTCCATGAGCTCTTGGATGCGGTCGTTGCAGAGATTGCCAATGGAGCCTTCGTGTGTGTGATGGATGTGGTGATCAGCCTTGAACGTACCAGCCTCAATCTCCATGCCCACCTTCTTATAAGCGTCACGGAACGGCATGCCATTGGCGGCCAGACGGTTCACCTCCTCCACGGAGAAGATCGGATCATACATCGGGTTATCGAGGATATGACGGTTCACCTCCATCTTATTAATAATGTAAGCGGCCATGCTCAAGCAGTCTTTCAGTTCGTCGAAGGCAGGCAGGAACACTTCCTTGATGATCTGCAGATCGCGGAAATAGCCCACGGGCAGGTTGTTCATGATGAGCATGATCTGCTGGGGCAGACTCTGTATCTTGTTGCTCTTGGCACGGATGAGCTCAAAGACATCGGGGTTTTTCTTGTGTGGCATGATGCTCGACCCCGTAGTGCACTCCTTGGGCAGATGCACGAAGCCAAAGTTCTGACAGTTGAACAGACAAGCGTCGAACGCCATCTTGGCCAGCGTGCCGGCTACCGAAGCGAGGGCGAAGGCCACGTTGCGCTCCATCTTTCCACGTCCCATCTGCGCATAGACCACGTTATAGTCCATCGAGTCGAAGCCCAGCAGCTCTGTCGTCATCGTGCGGTTCAGCGGGAAGGACGAGCCATAGCCCGCTGCCGAGCCGAGGGGATTGCGGTTCGTCATCTTATAGGCTGCCTGCAGGAAAAGCATGTCATCGGCAAGACTCTCGGCATAAGCACCAAACCACAGACCGAAACTCGAAGGCATAGCGATCTGCAGATGGGTGTAGCCAGGCATGAGCACGTCCTTGTACTCGTTGCTCTTTTCTATGAGTTCGTCAAAGAGACTCTTCACCTCGTCGACAACCTCCATCAGTTCATGGCGCGTAAAAAGCTTCAAGTCGACGAGCACCTGATCGTTGCGTGAGCGGCCCGAATGGATTTTCTTACCCAAGTCGCCAAGCTTACGCGTGAGCATCAGCTCCACCTGAGAGTGCACATCCTCCACGCCGTCCTCGATGACAAACTCGCCCTTCTCGCACGTGCAGTAGATGTTTTTCAGTTCTGCGAGCAGTTTCGTCAGCTCGTCTTTCTCCAGCAGTCCGATGCTCTCGAGCATGGTGATATGTGCCATCGAGCCGAGCACGTCATACTTGGCAAGGTACATATCCATCTCGCGGTCGCGTCCCACTGTGAACCGCTCTATTTCTTTATTGACTTCAAATCCTTTCTCCCACAGTTTATTGGCCATAATACGAATGTCGAATATTGAATGATGAATGTTGAATTATAACAATGAAGAACAATGATGAACTATAATGAACTATGAACAATGATGAACTATGAACAATGATGAACTATGACGATGATGAATGCTGAGTGATGAATGTCAACATTGAGACCATTCATCACTCAGCATTCACCGCTCATCATTCGTATTGTATCATTTGCAGCGCATCAGCGATCTTCTCGATACCCTCCTGCAACGGCTTTTTCACCATGCCACTGATAAAGGGATTGAGATCTGCCTTGATGGTGAGCTTCATCTTGCAAGTGGTGTCCGTGACCGGCAACAGTTGAATCCAAAAGTTGAAGGGCAGCGGGCTCTCCTGTGTCTCGAATTTAATCGTCTTCGGCGCCTCGCGCTCCACAATGACAAGCTTCACGGCACCCATCTGTGTGCTGATGCTGATGCTGTCCGTGTCAAACGACAAATCCTTGATCTTGTCCTCAGGCAAACGGTCGCGTACGCGGTCGATATTGCTCAGATCGCTGAGCATCGCATAGACCGAGGCCTGGGGATAACCGATCTGCCGGATCGTGCTTTCTATCTTTGTACTCATTATATATATGTGCGAATAGATAAGGTATGTCTTAACTTACTTCTTCCAATTGGCGGGATCCTTGCGCCACTCATGCAACGTAGCGATGTCCTCAGCCTTGATGTAGCCGGTCTCCTCAGCCTTCTCTACCACATGCTCGTAGTCGGTCAGTGTGACGAGCTTCACCTTGGCATCCTCAAACGCCTTTTGGGCAATTGGGAATCCATAAGTGTAGCTGGCAACCATGCCTACAACTTCAAAGCCGGCCTCGCGCAATGCGGCAACAGCCTTCAAAGAACTGCCGCCCGTAGAGATGAGATCCTCCACGACAACCACCTTGGAGCCCTCGGGCAGCGTGCCCTCGATGAGGTTGCCCATGCCGTGATCCTTTGGTTTCGAACGAACGTAGCAGAAAGGAAGGTTCAGTTCATCGGCCACCAACGCGCCCTGAGCGATAGCTCCCGTCGCAACACCCGCCACAGCAGTGGCCTCGGAGAAGTGCTCCAGCACAGCGTGAGCCAGCTCCAGCTTCACGAAGCTGCGCAGATCGGGATAGGACAGCGTCTTGCGGTTGTCGCAATAAAAAGGCGACTTCCAACCGGATGCCCATGTAAACGGATCGTTGGGCTGAAGTTTAATGGCTTTGATCTTCAGCAGTTTCTCTGCAAATACTTTCTGTAAGTTATCCATAGTTGATATTGTTTATGCATGTAACAGTTGACGCTACAAAGTTAATGAAAAAAAGGCAAAAGGCGTACTTGTCACCTCGTTTTTCTTTGTCATTTGGAAAAATATCCGTAACTTTGCACACGAGTTTTATAATATGTTTCATCAATGTGGAAGAATTTGGCTGCTTGCAACCACACTAAAAAATGCTAAAACTGCAAAATCACCCTCAGATTTTACGGTTACTTGGCGTTATTCCACGCTAAAAAAGTAATGGAAAATGAGTTATCTATTTTCTTCAGAATCCGTTTCGGAAGGACATCCTGACAAGGTGGCCGACCAGATTTCCGATGCCATCCTCGACCAGTTCCTGGCTTACGATCCTAAGGCTCACTGCGCTGTGGAGTCGTTTGTCACCACAGGACAGGTAGTCATCATGGGTGAGGTGCACTCCAACGCCTACATCGACCTGCAGGCCATGGCGCGCAAAGCCATCAAGCGCATTGGCTACAGCAAAGCCGAGTATCAGTTCGACTACAACTCCTGCGGTATCCTCACGGCCATCCATGAGCAGAGCGGCGACATCAACCAGGGCGTCAGCCGCGAGAAAGAGGAAGAACAGGGCGCCGGCGATCAGGGCATGATGTTTGGCTACGCCTCCAACGAGACCGACAACTACATGCCTGCCACCCTCGACCTGGCACATCTGATCATGTACACCTTGGCCCAGATCCGCAAGGAAGGCAAGGTGATGACCTATCTGCGCCCCGACGCCAAAAGTCAGGTGACCATGGAATACAACGAGCAGAACGAACCCGTGCGCATCGACACCATCGTGGTTTCTACCCAGCACGACCCCTTTGTCCAGCCCAAGGACAGCAGCCGCAAGGCTCAGAGAGAGGCCGACGAGCAGATGCTCGCCAAGATTCGCGAGGATGTCATCAACATTCTCATTCCGCGTGTCAAGGAAGCTGCCGGCGACAAACTGCGCCAACTCTTCGACAACAGCCTGGCCAACGCTGCTGAGACAGAGGCCAACGCCAACGACCGCGAGCGAAAGCTGATGCACGACGGCATCAAATACTACGTCAACCCGACGGGTAAGTTCGTCATCGGCGGTCCTCACGGCGACACTGGACTGACGGGTCGCAAGATCATCGTCGACACCTACGGAGGCCGCGGCGCTCATGGCGGTGGTGCCTTCTCGGGCAAGGATCCCAGCAAGGTAGACCGCAGCGCAGCCTATGCCGCCCGCTATATCGCCAAGAACATGGTGGCTGCCGGTGTGGCCGACGAGATGCTCGTGCAGCTGGCCTACGCCATCGGTGTGGCAGAGCCCGTCAGCGTCTATGTCAACACCTACGGCCGCAGCCACGTCAGCCTGAGCGACAGCGAAATCGCCCACAAGGTGGAAGAGCTCTTCGACCTGCGCCCCAAAGCCATTGAGGACACACTCAACCTGCGCCAGCCCATCTATTTCGAGACGGCTGCCTACGGCCACATGGGCCGTCAATGTCAGACAGTCAAGAAGACCTTTGAGAGCCTCTATCACGAGAAAAAGACGATAGAGGTGGAGCTCTTCACCTGGGAGAAACTCGACCAGGTAGACCGCATCCGCAAGGCCTTCGGTTTGTAACCATCATCGCAGAAGGCGGAGACATCATCACTGCTCCGCCCCTGCCACTCCACACAGGGACGGCTTACGGGCCGTCCTCTTGTATTTTTCGATATAGCAAATGATACAGCAAAGCGATTCTACGGCAGCAGCCACACCCGTACAGGCCAAGCAGCACACTGCCACACACCACCAGAGTGGCTACCGCTCTCCATGGGATATCATCAAGACATTGCCCGCGACCGCGACACCGTGGCAACAGGACTCGGCCATCAGGGCTAACTATAAGTTTCCGCAAGTCGACTGGGCACACTACCACAATCCGCTGCGCACACCGACTACCAAGCCCACGGGCTTCGGAAAGATGAACTTGAGCAAGCCGCTATACTACAGTCACTCGCTCGTGCAGCCCGACTCCATCTATCGTCCCGAGTATGCCACCTACCGACAGGGCGTGGCGGGAGACCCCGTGCCCTATTCCATCGCCAACGACAACCTCATCTCTTCGGTGCTCATCGCCTGCTTTGTCTTTGCCCTCATCGCCATTGCCCAGTCGGGAGGCTTCATCCGCCGACAATTCAAGAACTTCTTCTATACACAGCGCGAAGGCACTACCGAGATCACCGAGACCAGCGGCGAGCTACGCTTCCAGCTCTTCTTGCTATTGCAAACCTGCCTGCTCTTCTCATTGGTATTTTTCTTCTATACCGGCAACTATGCGGGCACATCCTTCACCGTACCGCAATATCTCACGGTAGGCATCTACACTGGTGTGCTCCTGCTCTACTTCGGTGTCAAGGCTCTGCTGTACGCTGTGGTGAACTGGATCTTCTTTGATAAGAAAAAAAACGAACAGTGGAACAAGAGCATGCTCTTCCTTTCATCCATTGAGGGCATCGCGCTCTTCCCGATGGTCATGCTGTCGGTCTACTTCAACTTATCGCTCCAAACGACCATCGCTTACACTGCTATTGTCGTCATTTTAGTTAAATTGTTGGCTTTCTATAAGTCCTACTTGATATTTTTCCAGAAAACCAGCGTCTTTGTGCAAAGTTTTTTGTACTTTTGTGCACTTGAACTCATGCCACTGGGCTCCCTGTGGGGTGTACTGGTGTTGACGGATAATTATTTAAAAATAAACTTTTAGGACACAATGATTAAGAAGATCATGATTTCCCTGCCTAAACCGGCGGGCGAGAAATCCCCGTATTACGATATAGAGAAAGAGTTCGGGGTAGAGATCGTCTTTCGCCCCTTCATCAAAGTAGAGGGGCTCACTGCTAAGGAATTTCGCCAGCAGAAAGTAAGCATTCTTTCACATACGGCCATCGTCTTCACCTCACGGCATGCCATTGACTTCTTTTTCCAGTTAGCCAACGAGCTTCGTCTTACCATTCCGGAAGACATGAAATATTTCTGCGTCACCGAGACCATTTCCCTCTATATCCAGAAATACGTGCAGTATCGCAAGAGAAAAGTATTCTTTGGAAATACCGGCAAGATCGATGATCTGATTCCTGTGATGATGAAACACAAACAGGAGAAGTATCTCGTGCCACTGAGCAGTGTACATAACGACGATATCAAGAACAAGCTCGACGCCAAGGGACTCAACCATACTGAGTGTGTGATGTATCGCACGCTGAGCAACAACTTCACTCCGGAAGAGGTGAAGAATTTCGATTGTGACATGCTGATCTTCTCCACACCTACTGGTGTGAACTATCTCACACAGTCTTTCCCCAACGTCAAGGACGGCACGCTCAAGCTCGGCGCCTTCGGTCCCGCTACGGGCAAGGCCATTGAGAAGGCCGGACTGCCCGTCTCGCTCATGGCCGGCACAAAGGAGTATCCCTCGATGGTCGCCGCACTCAAGGCTTTCCTGAAAAAGGAGAACGGCGAGGACTAACACCCACGCATGACACAGTTTCGACCGACACTCAGCAAGAGTGAGCGCATCTATCACCGCAAAGCCATAGACGCGCTCTTCAAGGAGGGCAACAGCCACTCGATGTCTGCCTTCCCACTCCGGGCTGTGTACATGCTGATCCCCACTACTGATGGCGACGCGCAGCAGGACGAAGAAACGGAGCGGCCGCAGGCTAAGTTCCTCATCAGCGTGCCCAAGCACTGCTTCAAGCGGGCTGTGAAGCGCAACCGCATCAAGCGACTCGTCAGGGAGGCTTACCGCCACAACAAAAGTCTGGTCGCCCAATGGCCACTCGCCATTGCCTTCATCTGGATGGACCGGCGGATGCCCACCGCCGCAACGGTCAACAAAAGCGTAGTCAGCCTGCTTTCCCGCATCCACGAGAAGATGGCTGTAACTGACAAGGAGCAGACGAGCTCAAACTCTTTGAGTAGCGACGAATGAGGAAACTGTTGCATATCGTCTCCCACGGTCTGGCGTGGCTGTTGGTGCAGCCGATCGTGTTCTACCAAAAGTTCATCACGCCCTACACGCCACCTTCGTGCCGCTTCACGCCGACCTGTTCGGAGTATGCGCGCCAGGCTATTCTCAAACACGGGCCCGTCAAGGGACTGCTCTTAGCCATCTGGCGCATCCTGCGCTGCAATCCCTGGGGTGGCAGCGGCTACGATCCGGTGCCATAATTCCCCTTTCATCTGTTGTTGATGACATCATCGGCTCTTTGAGCCCTTAAACATATAAAAATGAAAAACTTCGTAGAAGAACTGAAATGGCGCGGCATGCTCGCCCAAATCATGCCGGGCACTGAAGAGTATCTCAATACTCATCTCGTTTCGGCATATCTGGGTACCGACCCTACTGCCGACTCTCTGCATATCGGACACCTTTGCGGCATCATGATGCTGCGTCACCTGCAGCGCTGCGGACATAAGCCTTATCTGCTCGTCGGCGGTGCCACCGGCATGATCGGCGATCCTTCCGGCAAGAGCCAGGAGCGCAACCTCCTCGACCAAGACACGCTCTATCACAATCAGGAGGCCATCAAGAAGCAGGTCAGCAAGTTCCTCGACTTCGACGGCAATGAGCCCAACAAGGCTGAGTTGGTCAACAACTACGACTGGATGAAGGACTATAAGTTCCTCGACTTCGTGCGCGACATTGGCAAGCACATCACCGTGAACTATATGATGGCCAAGGACAGCGTGCAGAAGCGTCTCAACGGAGAGGCCCGCGACGGCTTGTCTTTCACCGAGTTTACCTATCAGCTGCTCCAAGGCTACGACTTCCTCTATCAGTATGAGCACTATGGTGTGCGCCTGCAGCTCGGCGGCAACGACCAGTGGGGCAATATGACCACCGGTACAGAGCTCATCCGCCGCACGCTCGGCAACGATGCCGAAGCCTTCTGCCTCACCTGCCCGCTCATCACCAAAGCCGACGGCAAGAAGTTCGGAAAGACCGAGAGCGGCAACGTCTGGCTCGACCGAAACCGCACCACACCATACGCTTTCTATCAGTTCTGGCTCAACGTCAGCGACGAAGATGCCGAACGCTATATCAAGATCTTCACCGACCTCGATAAGGAGACCATCGACGCACTCATCGCCGAGCACCGTCAGGATCCAGGCCGCCGTGTGCTGCAAAAACGACTCGCCGCTGAGGTCACCACGATGGTACACTCCAAAGAGGATCTCGACATGGCTATCGCTGCCAGCAACATCCTCTTCGGCAAGGCTACCAAAGACCAGCTCGCTCAGCTCGACGAGGCTACGCTCGTGGATGTCTTCAAGGATGTGCCTCACTACGAACTCGGCAAGGATCAGCTCGGACAAAAAGCCATCGACCTGTTCTGCCAGGACGGTTGGGACATCTTCCCCAGCAAGGGCGAGATGCGAAAGATGGTCAAGGGTAATGGCGTGAGCCTGAACAAGGAGAAACTTACCGCCTTCGACCAGCCCGTCACGGCCGAAGATCTCATCGACGGCAAGTACCTGCTCGTCCAGCGTGGCAAGAAGAACTATTACCTCATCACAGTGAAGTAATTCCCCCACCCTACTCCATCGGTATTTCCGGCTGTCGGTTCGCCATCGTCAGTTGTTATACTATATATGTGCCAGCATCCATCCTTCAAGGGGTGGTTGCTGGCTTTTTTACGCACGGACATTTACCGAATTAATATTATTTAGATATTATTCATAGGAATGTTACAATAAAATATGCTAATTTTGTACTTGACTAAACGAGTGGATATGGAAATTAAAAGACTAATTGCTTTTGCGCTATTCGTCATCATAGACAGCACTTTTGCCTTGGCACGAGAAAACGAAAAGAGAACGTTCATATATCCAAGAATAGGATGCAATGTTTCTTTTTACGACAACACCAATGCCGGACTCGATGAAAGCAGCACAATGAAGCATGACCGTAAAACATCTGGCAACATGGGCTTTGAAGTCGGACTCGATGCCGAACATTACTTTAATCGCTATATAGGCATCAGCATTGGAGCTTATTATTCATACAAGAGAAAAAGCGAGGGTGACTTTACTGATGAATATGACGACGTAAAATATGTGATGCGCAACAGCAAGACCACATTCCACTCCATCTGCTTTCCTGTCTTGGCAATGATAAATATCAAGACATGGCGCAATTCTTCACTGGCTTTTAAAGGTGGGCTTCAGATTGAAACCTTATTATCCGCAAACAACAAGAACACCCAATACGACTACTATAAGGACGACGGGCAGTGGAAACTAAAAGACAATGGGGTCCAACAGGTTGACGGAAGCACGACAGGTGCTTATCACAAGATGAGCTTGTTGATTCCTGTTGGCTTATGCTATCGACTCGGGCACCTGTCACTTGACGCACGGTATAACCTTGGCCTTACCCGGCAATACAGGTATATAAATCAAAGTAAGCATCAGAAAGGCCTCACCGTACTGGTGGGCTATGGCATAACAATATAAAATTTCATTTCATGAAAAAGGAAATTATCTTAGGACTATTCGCTAGTTCTTTGCTCCTCACATCATGTGATTCGTCAACAGAAGATCCTCTAATTTCTGAAGACGCATCATCATTGAGTTCCAAAGCAAGAAAAGAAATGATGTGGTCAGAGGCTCTTACAAGAGCATCATCTGTTAGTGACGTTCAAACTTGGACAGGAGAAAAGAAAATTGTAGAACTTAAAAACGTTAAGTATGCTTTGGGGCCTGCATATAGATTCTACATTCCACAAGGCGTTTATATCTGCGACAAGTACACCATTGTGGCAAAGACTCCAGAGAATCCAAATATTATTTATCGCAATGCAATAGATGACGAATGTGGCTTTTTGCCAAATTCGGGTAGCATAAAAACTATACAGAGAGGAACAAGAGCTGTACAATCAGACGATTCTGAGAACTCATACACATTGCAAACTTACTGTATTCATGTCAAGTATAGTCTAACTGGAGCACATTATGATATATATATTCCCTGCAAACCAGAAGCAGCCTTACTTAAATACAAAATAATTTCATTAGACTAAATTCTATCATTATAGATTCTATTGAGTCCTTTTAACCATGTTTCATTGGCGGCCTTATCTACGGCAAGTATCTGCTTGTGCAGCGTGGCAAGAAGAACTATTACCTCATCACCGTGAAGTGATGCGTCTGTAGTCCATTTTCCTCGATTGCCGTCATCCGGCAGTCAATAGAGTTGGGACGACACCTTATATATATCGTTGCCGTCACCCTTTTGGGGTGGCGGCAATGTGTATTTTAGCGCCGCTAATTCTTAATAAAAACGGCCCGAAAATTTGGTGGTACACAAAAAAAGCAGTATCTTTGCAGTCAAGATTGTCGTATGGTGTAATGGTAGCACAACAGGTTTTGGTTCTGTTTGTCGTGGTTCGAATCCGCGTACGACAACGATAAGGGACTTTCGAATGCTTTCGAAAGTCCCTTATTTCGTCTTATGAAGAATCTAAAATTCAATCTATATGCGCTTAAAAACAATTGTCACTACACTGATTATCAGTCTTTTCATGGCTTTTGAAGCCGTTTCCCCGGCTATATCGAAACCTGTAATAGATAGAAAGATATGCTTTGATGCCGGTTGGAAATTCCATTTGGGCGATCAGAGCCTGGCGTCGTCTTCAGCATACAACGACGGTTCTTGGCGTACTGTCACTTTGCCTCATGACTGGAGCATAGAGCTGCGTCCGGACAAAAATGCACCGGCAGGAAATGATGGTGGCTATTATCCCACAGGCATTGCATGGTACCGCAAGGCTTTCAAGGTACCCACCTCAATGAAAGGCGAAAAAGTTTGGCTCTATTTTGAGGGAATATATATGAATTCCACCGTTTATCTGAATGGAAAGCAAGTCGGTGGTCATCCCTATGGCTACACCTCTTTCTTTTGTGATGCCACAGAAGCCATAAAGGCTGGAAAGCAAAATGTGGTTGCCGTGCGCGTAGACAACTCACAACAGAAAAACTGCCGATGGTATTCCGGTTCCGGCATCTACCGTCATGTATGGCTGATACATACGCCCCTATTACATATTGCCAATCATGGCGTGCATGTCGCGACACCGCATGTGGCCAAGGACAAGGCTACGGTCGTGGTGACGACGACGGTCCAAAACGAAGCCGCACAGGCGCGTCAGTTGTCCGTTACTACTCGTGTAAGCGATAGAGAGGCGGTCTCTACACACGTGTTCATGCAAGCCGGAGAGACACGTGACATCGAGCAACAAATAGAAATTCATCGTCCAAAGCTATGGGACTTGGCGACTCCTCATCTTTATACGGCAGACGTGACAGTAGAGTCGGACGGGAAAGTGATCGACGAGGTCAGCCAATCCTTTGGCATACGCACTTTGAAGTTCTCTACCGATGGCTTTTTTCTTAACGGGCGAACAATCGCTATTAATGGCGGATGTGTACATCATGACAATGGGATCCTTGGAGCGGCAGCGTTTGACAGAGCTGAGGAACGGAAGGTGAGACTGATGAAGGATGCGGGATTTAATGCGATCAGGACATCTCATAATCCGCCCTCAGAAGCGTTTCTCAATGCTTGCGACAGATTAGGGATGCTGGTCATTGACGAAGCCTTTGACGGGTGGAGGGATGAAAAGTTGCCGCATGACTATTCCAGGCTGTTTGACCAGTGGTGGCAGAAAGACATAGAGGCCATGGTGTTGCGGGACCGAAACCATCCCTCCATCATTGCGTGGAGTATTGGCAATGAGGTGATAGAAAGAAAAAAGATAGAGGTGGTGACGACGGCACACAAACTGTCCGCGGAAGTACATAAGTACGACGACCGTCCTGTCACTTCGGCTCTTGCCTCATGGGACAAGGACTGGGAGATCTATGACCCACTTGCTGCTCAGTTAGATGTGGTTGGCTATAACTATCTGATTGACAAACATGCCGATGATCATCATCGTGTACCAGATAGGATCATGTGGCAAACGGAAAGCTATCCCAGAGAGGCATTTCATAGTTGGGTAACCGTTCACGACCATCAATATGTGATAGGAGATTTCGTGTGGACGGGAATCGACTATCTTGGAGAGTCGGGCATAGGCCGGTATTGGTATGAAGGAGAAACGCCCGGAGAACATTTCCAAAATCCTTTATGGCCGTGCCATGCGTCTTATTGTGGGGACATGGATCTCACTGGCTGGCGAAAGCCTGTCTCTCATTACCGGGATATGCTGTGGAACGACAAGGAGAAACTTTATATGGCAGTGAAAGAGCCTGACGGATATGCGGGCAAGATCCATTTGGGACTTTGGGCCGTATGGCCGACTTGGGAGAGCTGGACGTGGCCCGGCCATGAAGGAAAGCCCATAGAGGTGGAGGTCTACTCGCGTTATCCTCTTGTGAGACTTTATCTCAATGACCAACTCGTCGGTGAGAAACAGGTAGGGCGCAACACAGAGATGAAGGCATCCTTTACATTGAACTATCTTGCAGGCACACTTCGGGCAGAGGGCATCAAGGACGGAAAGACAATGGAAAGTTGTCGTTTGAAGACGGCTGGAAATCCTGCTGCCATCCGATTGAGGGTTGAGAATAAGACGATGGAAGCAGGTATGGAGGATCTGTCTTTTGTTCAGGTGGAAATCGTTGACCAAGATGGCAATCTGTGCCCCAATGCCGCAGTCACGCTGACAGCCATGGTGTCCGGAAATGCTACCATCGCAGCCTTTGGAAATGGAG
Organism: uncultured Prevotella sp.; assembly: GCA_900317685.1. Lineage (GTDB taxonomy): Bacteria > Bacteroidota > Bacteroidia > Bacteroidales > Bacteroidaceae > Prevotella. The sequence goes on along the minus strand of ONHQ01000017.1, from coordinate 8,543 downwards.
ACTTCAAAGATGTCACTCCTTACGTAGGTTGTGAACATAAGACGTGGAAAGGTCGTGCACTGATCGTACTGAGAAGTGCCAAAAAGTCTGGAAAAGCCAACCTAACTGTCAAGTCCAACGGACTGAAGACCGCAAAAGCATCTGTGACGGTCAATTAGTTCTCCGTTTGTCGGTGGCCTATTCATAGATAGGGGGCAAGAACATCGTCCCCCTCATCTTTTTTCTTTCAGTACCCACGGCACCAACTGACGTTCTAAAAGAGCCCAAAGCTAATTAGTTAGAGCAATTATAATAATTTATAATGAATTGGGCTCAAGTGCAGAAGTCCATGGCTGGACACCACAATAGACGTCCAAATTCTCTTCATTCAGATATCAAGAGCCTTAAGTTATCGATTTCGATCTTGTATATGGTACCTTTCTTGCATTTTTTCTTTTCCCCTTGTCACAAATTCACAAGGTTTGCGTATCTTTATTGTAAACGACAAGAAAGATGACCATCGAGGAATACCAACAGGAAGTGGAGCGTATCCGTCCGGGACTGTGCCGGACGGCCATACGCTACTTAGGCGAAGCCGACGGCGAGGACGCCGTGGAGGTGACGCTCGTGAGGCTGTGGCAGATGGCCGATGACCTGCGGGCACCCATCAACGCCCTGGCACAGACACTGCTGCGCAACCACTGCATCGACGTGCTGCGCCGTCGGCACATCACCGTAGCCCTTGACGGTCACGACATGGCGGTCGACGACGAGCAGGACCAGCGCGTGGAGACGATGATGGGGCTCATCAAGCAACTGCCGCCCATGCAGCAGACAGTGTTGCAACTCAGACATATCAACGGCATGGAGATGGCACAAGTGGCTGAGATCACAGGAATGAATGAGCCTGCCGTGAGAAAGTGCCTGAGCCGTGCACGACAAGCTTTGCGCACCATGATGCTCAGAAAGATGAAAGAAGCATGAGACGCATGTACTATATATAATAAGGTGTAGACAAGCCAAACAACTATATATCAGATATGACAATGAAACCATCAGATAGAGACATCCACCGCTTGGTGGAGAAATTCATGGACGGCGCCACGACGCTAAGCGAGGAGCACGAGCTCTACGCTTACTTCCATGGCAGTGCTGTTGCCGACGACCTGCAGCAGATGCGGGAACTGTTCCTGGGACTGGAGAGCCTGGACGGACTCGGCAAGCAGCAAAAGGCAGAAGAACGGCCCAAGCCTGTGGCCCGCCGCTTACGTCTTCGTCCATGGCTGACCGCTGTGGCTGCCACGTTGCTGACGCTCATCGTCGTGTCGGCCGCACTTTATGTCAACCACCAACAAAACTATTGCGAGGCTATCGTCTATGGACAGAAGGTCACTGACAAGACCGCCATACGCGCCGAGATGGCCCAGACGATGAAAGCCGTGGGCATTGAGGGCGACAACGGTATCGATGACCAACTGCACGATGTGCTGATGACAGAGAACAATGAATAAACACTCAACGATATGAAAAGGAGAATCATCTTTGCGCTGCTTGCCCTGTTGCTGCCACTCTTCGCTCTGGCACAAAAGGGTCTGCACGCCAACGCGGCCTTCACGGGACAGATCGTACCGCAAGACCAGACCGTAGAGGTGAAGGTACGGGGAAGGGCATTGAGTGCCTACCGGCTGACCTTTTACCACAGCGTGCGCTTTAAGGCGAATGCCCAGCAGAAGAGTACGATGGACAATCTCGTGGAAAAGGACAAGGCACAGGCCATTGGCACGGAACTGCGACGCAAAGGTCATACCTCGTCGCTCATCCTCTGCCTGCCACCACAAGGGCGGACCCACCGCTATCTGTGCTACCTTACCAACGGCAGTAAAGGCCATTGGGCCATCACTGTCGTGTATATGGAAGGCTCGGTGAGCAGCATCGACGAGCTGAGAAAACTCATCAACTGACCAATAAGCTCTACCAAATCAGGAACATCTAAAGACAGAAGAAATATGAAAATCGCAATGCTTTTCCTGGCGGCTCTGCTGCCCTTGATGGCGCAGGCACGCAACAACAATCCGCAGGACACGCTCGTGGTGAACAAGCCGACAAAGGTCACCGTCATCACCAGCGACTCTGCACAGACCATCTATATCCAAGGCAAAGAGGGCAATCCTAAGTATGCTTACCGCAACTCCATCCAGCTTGTCGACAGCAACTACGTCTGCACGAGCACCATCGACAATGATTTCAACTTCAGCTTCGGGCCTTTCGGTAGGAAGCAGGCCAAGCCTCAGAAATACCCAAGTTCTGAGACGACGATGAACTTCTTCGTCGGCTTCAATGCCGCACCGGGCATGCCACAGGCTGCCGACCTTCATCCGTTCAGCTCGTGGGAGTTTTGGTGGCTCATCGCCGACTGCGGCATCTATCCGTGGAACAGTCATCACAAGTTCACTATCGGCTTTGGTCTGGACTGGCGCAACTATCGCATCAAGGGCGACACGCGCTTCACAAAGTCCGACGATGGCAGTGTCGGACTGGGCACTTACCCAGAGGGGGCCTCACCACAGTTCTCGCGTCTCAAAGTGTTCAGCCTCACGGTGCCCGTGCGCTACCACTTCGTCAGCAAGTTCTTCGGCTTCTCCCTCGGACCTGTCGTGAACTTCAATACCCACAGCAGCCTGAAGACACGGTGGAAAGCTGACGGAATGAAGATCAAGGACACCAGCAACAACGCTCATGTGAAGCCGGTCACCGTGGATCTGATGGCCACCCTTGACACTCCCGCCTGTAACTTCTACTTCAAATACAGTCCTTGTGATCTCATCAAGAACGGCTATGGCCTGCAATTCAAGACCTTGTCGTTCGGTGTTTATCTGTAGAAAAACCACAAAACCTCCGCACCACAAACATGGCGCGGAGGTTTTGCTATTTATTATCAGTTGGCTGCTATCAAGCTACATCCCGAGTTTATAGACCTTGAGATTCATGACTTTGGCAGTACCGCCTTTGTTATAGCTGTTGTTAGGCAGTATTGAGAATACAAGTTTTATAAATAATACTTGTCTAAAAGTTTGCTATTTTGGAAACAAACACGTATATTTGCAGGCATAAAACAGATATGAAGTGGAACATATAAAAGTGTTATTAAGCGATGAAGCAAAAGCCTTTTTGAGACAACAGTCTTTCAAAGCTCAAAGAAAGATAGCCTATAATATCCGTAAACTGGAAAGTGGCATCATAGATAAAGAACTCTTTGAAAAACTGGCAGGATCGAACATTTGGGAAATTAGAACTCTTTTTGATGGCTCTTACTATCGGCTTTTCTCTTTTTGGGATACGGAAAATGAAACATTAGTGATAGCTACTCATGGGATAGTAAAGAAAACGAAGAAGACGCCAACTAAAGAAATTAAAAGAGCCGAAGATATAAGAAAAGAATACTTCAATGACAAAAACAAATAGAAATATGACAAAGATGAATTTTACGCCGGCCGATGAATACATTGATGAAGTATGGGGCCAGGTAGGGACACCTGAGCGAGACAAAATGGAATCTCAAGTGAAGGAAGAACTTAATAACTACCTCCTCGGAGAGACCATCAAGCAGGAACGCATCAAGCAGAAGCTGACACAAGAAGAATTAGGAGAACGAATAGGAGTGAAGAAATCCCAAATTTCAAAATTGGAAAATGGCAGAAGCATCATCAGCCTGCCTACCATGAGTAGAGTGTTCAAGGCCCTTGGCTTTCACAACGCTACGCTCGATTTAGGAAACGGTCAGAGAGTTGCCTTATGGTGACTACATTCCGAAAGTATTGTCAGATCTGTAAACTACGGCTTTCAGGTCTGATATAAAACCACAAAACCTCCGCACCACAAACATGGCGCGGAGGTTTTGCTATTTATTATCAGTCGGCTGCTATCAAGCTACATCCCGAGTTTATAGACCTTGAGATTCATGACTTTGGCAGTACCGCCTTTGCTATAGAGTTTAATGTTGTTGTAAGGTTGCGTGGGGAAGACGAGATTGGTCATGGCAATGCGACCGCCGTCAACGAAGATCTCGACGCTGCACTTGTCGACAAAGATGTCGAGATGATAGGTCTTGCCATTGCACAGGCTCAGCGGTGCCCAAGTGCCGAGGGCGAAGTCGTTTTGGTAGTTGACGCTGTTGGCCGCACGTGCCGGGATCTTCATCTCACGGTGCTCATGCACGTCGGCCTCCTTCTCGATCTCGTGGATACTCGACTTGCTGCCGAAAGAGGTCAGTCCGCTGCGTGTGCGGTCCATGACGAGACGCATCTTGCTCATGTCGAGATAGATCTGCGAGAGCTCACCCTTGTCGTTGTAGATGTCAATGCCGAGCGTCTTGTCGTTGCCGGGTGTGAAGTCTCCCTCTATCTCAAAGGCCCCATCGTTGCCTTTGAAGAGTCCCTCCACCTTTTTCTCCATCCCGTCTTTCAACTGCACGTTAGGGATGACGCGAGTCTGCTTGCGCAACTTTTTGACTTCCGGCACGACGTTGGCAGACATATATGTCTGGCCGTCTTTCTCGAAGAGTTTCAGCTCACGTGGCAGGCCGTTGGCACCACGATACTGCTTGATGGGCGTGACGTTGGCATACTGCCAATTGCTCATCCACGGCAGAGCGATCACACGACCGGGCGTGCCATAGAACGTGACGGTGGCATAGTGGTCCTTGCCATAGTCGAGCCATTTGACAAACGAGGGTGGCGTGTCGCACGTGAAGCGCGTGCCGTCGAAGTCACCGACGAAATACTCTGTGGCACTGCCGCCAAAGAGACAACCAGGATTGATATTGACGATCATCACGTATTTCGTCTTACCATCGACCGTCAGCGGGAAGAAGTCAGGGCATTCAAACTGGTTGGGCTGTGCGCCATAGCCGCGTCCGAAGGCAGAGACATAGGTCCAGTCTTTGAGATTCTGCGACTTGTAGAAGCGCATCTCCTTGTCGGCCGAGACAATCATATACCAACTCTTGCCCGGTGCGTACCAGAACACCTTCGGGTCGCGGAAGTCCTTCAGTCCGTCGAACGGCCGCAGCACGGGGTTGTGGTTATACTTAGTAAATGTCGTACCATTGTCGAGACTATAGGCCATGCACTGTATCTGCCCGTTTTTGTCGCTGGCCGAAGTGTAGAAGGCGACAATCGTATTCTTGCCGTATCCGGCCGAGTTGTTGACATCGATGACCGACGATCCGGAGAAGATATGTCCGAGCGTGTCGCGTGCAATGGCCGGCGGCAGCTCACGCCAGTGCATAAGGTCGCGGCTGACAGCGTGCCCCCAGTGCATGTTGCCCCATTTGCTGCCATAGGGATTGTACTGGAAATAGAGATGATAGACCCCGTCTTTGTAAACCATGCCATTGGCATCGTTCATCCAGCCATAGGAGGGTGTGTGGTGGTAGATAGGCCGGTAATAGTCAGTGTTGGCCACGCTCCATCGGTCAGCAAGCCGCATGGAGGTGAGCGCAAGGTCGCCCTTCTTCAGTCCGACAATCTTCACCACGGCGCGAGGTCCCTTGCCCAAGGCAAAGGGCACGTCGTAGTCGGTCTTGCTCTCAGCGAGGCGCACGTCCATCCAAGTGTCGGCGGCGTTGCCCGTGTCAAGCAGCACCTTTTTCTCATTGGTATTTTCTTCGACCGGAAGAATCAGATATTTGGTCGGTCGGTCTACAGTCACCACAGCGGTGTCACCATTCCAACCGATACTCAGCTTCTGGGCCGAGGCAGTGGTGACCGTCAAGGCCATAGCTGCCAGCAATAACAATTTGTGCTTCTTCATATTGGTATAGTTAATGGATCATAGTTTGTCAAATAGTTGAGAATTCGTTGGTCTCTTGATGATCAAGAATTGGAGACTATTGCTTCGCCTTCCTATTATCAAGAATTTGAGCATGAGAGCATTTTGCTTCTTTTTTCTATTACCAAGAATTTGAGAATTTAAGAATAGCTGGCTTCTCTAATTCTTAGATAAATAGAAACAGAGCAACTGTATTCTTCCATTCTCAAATTCTTGAATAAATAGAAACAGAGCAACTGTATTCTTCCATTCTCAAATTCTTGAGTGAAGAGGAACAGAGGCTTAGAACTTGATGCTGGCGGTGAACTCCACGGTGAACGGCCGCAGGTAGGATCCCGTCATCAGCGTGTTCTTAATATTCTTTGCCTCGTCTTTGGTGATGAGCTCCGCACCGGCGATGCTGCCCTTGGCACCTGTCTGGTTGAGGAAGTTGACCACGTCGCATCCTAATGCCAACCGCTTATTGACCTGCCAGTTCACGCCGCCGAAGGTCTCCCAGTGCCCGTTGAAGTAGTAAGCCTCGTTGATGTTGGCATAAGTCTTACCGAAGTAGCGCCACGAAGTCCAGATCTTCAAGTCCTTGGTGATCATGTAGCTCGGATCAAACTCTATGAGCACTTGCGGAATCTCAGCCACGATGTTGCCCGTAGCGTCGATCTTGCCCTCGTATCCGTCCGAGAATTTCACGCTGGTCTCGTATTTCTTATACGTCGGCTTCTGATAGGTGAAGAGGAAGTGAATGTCGAGACCTTTCAACGGATGCGCCACGACATCGGTGGTCCAGCCTATGGTCTTGATGTCATAGGTCAGTGGAGCGGCCATGATTTCGTTTTGTCCACTGGCTAACTTATGCTGGAGGTTCAGCGTGGAGTTGTTGTTGGTCTTGCTGATATAGGAGAAGAGCGAGGTGAGGCTCAGCCAGCTGTTGTTGTAGTAGATGCCGGCGCGTCCCAGTGGCACAGAGATCTTGTCGGTGTTGGGAAGCGTGGCGGGAGCGAAGGACTCGAACTTTGGATGCTGCACGAGATAGGTGAAGTCACCGGTGAAGCCAAACTCCTTGGTGAGCTTATAGGTGACGGCAGCCGTGAGGTCGTAGTTGAACCAGTGATAATCAATGCGCGAGGGGCTGATACGCGTGCCGTCAGGGGCCGTGGCACCTATATAAAAATTGGGGAAGCGGCCTACATAGTCGCCGGCGGAGTTCCTCACTGCTGCATTGCGTCCGCTGAGCGTCTGCCACTCCAGACGTGCACCGTAGTAGAGGTTGAGCACCGGCAAGATGTCCCAGTCGTGAGTAGCGTAGACAGCGAACTTGTTTTCATGACCCACATAATACTCCGACGCGTTCTTGTTGTAGTCGTAGAAGATCGATGACCGCTGGTTGGCGTCCCACAAGCGCACGGCGTAGCTGCCGTCGCTGGGCACGCTCTGGTCATACATTGTCGTCTTGGACGCATAGTCGATGTCGTACCACCACTCGTTGACACCCAGTCGCACGGTGGAAGTGCGGAACTGTTTCTGCAACTCTGAGGTCAGGAGGATCTCATCGATGTCGCCACCATTGAGGCACGCCATACGGCTCTGCACATACTCTCCCGTATAGGCTTTGGCCTTCCCTTCTTCGTCGAGATACTTGTAGGCATAACCGCTGCCGTTGTCGATGATCGACATTGGAGTCTGATAAACCAGTGCACCGTGGGCATGGTCATAGCGCCCCATGATTCTCCACGTCAGTCCATTGTCCCAATTATAGGTGTTCATCAGCGAGATCTGGCTCGACCGGTTCTCTATAGCATCATAGAGATTGGTGGAAGTGAGCATGCCCGTCTTCATGTCGACATAGGTCATATTGTTGTCCACAGGCAGATAAGAAGTGGTGCCGAGCTTGAACTTGCCATACTCCTTCACGCTGCCGTCGCCGACATAGATAAACGGTGCGGACTGCGTGGCATAGGTGTAGACGGGATGGCTGTTGGCGTATTCATACATCGCGGTGAACGAGCCGCGGCCTTCAGCGTATTTCTTTGTCAGCGCACCCTTGTAGATCTGTGTGCGGTCCTGGAAGGGCGTGGACTTCAGTTTGAACGTTCCCGGGTCGAAGTCCTGATAGATGTTGGCACTGTAGTACCAGTCATGACCTATATCACCATTGACATTCAGCGAGAACTCGCTCAGTCCGAAGTGGTTGGTCTTATAGTTGAACGTGCCGTGGAAGCCCTTTGTGCCGAGCTGTGTGAAAGAGTTGACGGCATAGCCGATGTTGCCCGTGGTGATGGCTGTCTCGGAGATCTTCAGCAGTCCCACGTGGCTCAGGCTGGCATCGGAGCGCCACACCGAGTTGACCGAATGGGGATTAGTGGCATAGGTCACGGGCAGACCGTTCTCCAGCACGTTGACATCGGCCGAGGGCAGACCGATTTGAATCTCTCGCGGACCGTTGGCACTGGAAGCGTTGAGCATGACATTGCGGTTGCCCTCCTCCTTGGAGTTGCCCGATCCTTTGCTCTGTGCGAAATTAGGGGTTGCTGTCAGCAGCAATACGGCTACTAACGCAGAAAAGGAAATAAAGGTTTTCATCATCTAAGCGTATTAAAAACACAGGTATTCCATTCACAGAATTAAGCCTATACACCTTATTATATACTCAACTTTCGCAAGTGAATAATCCGAGATATATAGGTGCATAAAAATAGCTAAAGGCTTCCGTAAATCGCGGAAAATCAGTATCTTTGTAG
>ONHQ01000049.1 GCA_900317685.1 uncultured Prevotella sp. | reverse complement strand
AAAAAGTCAATTGGCATTTCACTACCAAGGACGCGAGGGTTAAGCTCGTGAGCCTCTATCCTAAATTTGGGTAAAACTCGTCAGGACACTACACTAGGCGCAATGGATATTTCCCGTGGCACGGATAGGCGCATCGGATCAACCCTGTTTGGAGAAGAGAGCTCATGAATACGATCCTTTTACAAAAACAAATAAAACCTCTTGCTGTGATGCAAGGGCTGCGCCCTTTGTTTCTTCTTCGGTGTCGGCTTGCTCCGAAGCAAGCTTCGACAAACCGGCACCGGAGAAGAAACAGCCTTCGTTCCTCAGGCTTGCCTCACAGCAAGGAAAACCTTGAAAACAGGCTGGCGCAGTTTTTGGTATTTAGAGGTTGCAGGGCGTGGCCCTTGTGGCCGTCCGCACCCTATTCATGTTATTATGGTTTTATCGGCGGACGGCCACAAGGGCCGCACCCTGCAAACGTCCGCTGCGATGATGTTTAATAATGTCTGTTGGATGCGGACAGCCACAAGGGTCGCACCCTGCAAACGTACGGACGTAGGAGAATCTGCCATTTGCGGTTGGAGGGCGGTGAGAGGCGTGCCTCTCATAAGCCCTCAAACCGAAAATGGCAAAGGGCCTTAGCCCTTGGCGTTGACACAAAGAGGTTTTTCTGGTTTTGGTTCAAAAAACTATTTCCTTGAGCTATGCACCCCTCTAACCAACTACGGATCTGTAACTAGTGAAGAAGACTAACATCCTACCCACGGAAAATATCCATTGGGCCGAAAAACTATTAAAAACAGAGGATCTCGGAGAGTCTCCCATAAAACGCAAGGAGCAGATAACAATATTATAATTTCCAATATTGTTGTTGAAACTGACAATTTTCCGCCCACGAGAATCGATTTTTTTGAAGCAAGACCATCTCGGGCCCGATTTTCGCAATTTTCGGAGCTTTTTGAAGCGTTTTGATGACAAATTTATAAATCCCTTATTAACAACGGGTTACACACATATCCGCTTATTCTATACTTCAAAAAGGAAGAATGAGCGAAAGAAAGTGCCGAGATGGTGTTGTCAAAGTGCCTTTTTCTCCGAAAATTCTCTAGAGAATTTTGCATCAGAAAGGCTTTCTGATGTGGTCATCTCACCTTTTTGATCGTGAAAAACCGGCTTTTTGGAAAAGCTAAAAGCCAAAAATGGCAGATTCAAGTCGCTTTCGACAGTGAAAAAAACATGGAAAGACCAAGAAATCATCGAAAAGAGATGCTACCGATGTAAAAGCGCTCTCTAGAATGAAAGTTCAGAGAGAGGTAGTTTTGTCAAATTGTTTTATACTTATCAGATTCCGATGCTCGCAGCTCTTGCAGAAGAACCCTCCACATGATACAGGCCTTCACAAAAGAGAGAATCCTCACTGGAAACAGCGTCCATGAAAAAGCGGGCTACACCCTGATGAGTGTAGCCCGCTGCAAGATGTGTACTAAGTATCGCCTCTAATAGCCTGGGTTCTGCTTCCAAGTAGGATTCACATTGAGAATATCCTTATGGACAGGGAAGATGCGGCGCGTCTTGTCGAAGTTAGCCGTCGGGAATCCCGTATAGTGCGGGAAGAACTGCCCCTCAAAGGTACCGAAGCGAATCATGTCGTTGCGACGCCAGTTCTCCCCAAGGAACTCACGTCCACGCTCATCGAGAATCTCCTTGAGCGAAGGATTATGGTCGATGGTGGGTGCCTTTACATAGCTGCGGATCTGGTTGAAGAGGCTCTGCGGTGTGTCGCCGTTGGTAGCCTTGCCACCACGTGTGATGGCCTCAGCCTTCTCCAGCAGGATGTCGGCATAGCGGAAGATCGGCAGGTCGTTGCTCTGGTTACGTCCGTTCTTATAGTCATCATCCGTCACAAAGAACTTGACATTGCGGTTGCCCTGGTTATAGCCGTTCACATTATCGCCCACGTCAAGATGCTCGTCTTGTGTCTTCAACGTGATGGAAGAGGTGAGCACAATAGGATTGCCCTTCTTGTCCAAAGCCACCTCCTTGGTGGGCAACTGCGTCGTGGGATCATAGACATGAACCGTGTCGCGGAGGATCAGCTGGTTGCGCTCGTCGCCGGGGAGGTTGAAGAGGGCAGCACACTCCGGTGTCATGGTCATGTATGCGCCGGCCGAGTTGTGAAGCTTCATGCCATAGTAGCTTTTCGCCACGTCCTTAGCCTGCTTCCACGTGATGGCACGACCGTATTGCATACCCGTTGCCGTATAGGTGTCGTAAGGCAGCGCATAGATGAAGTCCTCGATCTTGTAGCCGTTGTCGAAGGAGAACTTCTTGCGATAAGGCACAGAGCCGAGGTTGAACTTCTTGCTGTTGATGATGTCATCGCAATACTTGATGCACTCGTCGAGTTTCTCGTTCTTGGCCGTAGCAGCGTCGTACTGATCCACAGAGGCAGCAGTGTAGACCGGCCAGTTGATGTAGAGCTTCACAAGCAGCGCCTCAGCCATCCACTTCGTCGGCTTACCATAGGTATTGGCACTCACCTCATCGGTCAGCAGAGGAATGATGTCCTTCAGCTCCGACTCGATGAACTCAGCCACCTTGGCACGTGGGGAGCGCTCAAGAACCTCATCTTTTGTGACGATGTGGTCCATGATCGGTGCGTCGCCCCAACAGTCCATCATAACGAACTCAAAGAAAGCACGCATGGCGCGGGCACGGGCGATATACTTCTCATCAGCTCCGCTTTCAGTGAGATCACGGATGACAGTGTTGGCCTTGGTGCAACCGCTCATCAGCTCGCCCATCCAATCGATGGTAGCATCATCCTTGGTGTAAGCGTGAAGACTTGGGTGAGCATAAGCACCATTGTCGTACCAGCCGCCACCATAGCTGACAGCCGTGTACTCGTCGGACGACAGTTCCTGGGCCTCCATATAGCGACGGCCGAAGCAACCGCGCAGCTGATAATAGACATCAGCCATCTTGGCTTCCACAGCAATGTCGTTGTTGGGATATTTAGTGTAGAGCGAGTCTACGTCCACATTCAGGTCAGTGCAGCCTGTCAGCAGGAGCAGTCCTCCCGCCAAAGACATAAAAAACTTATTTTTCATTGTGTGTAGTCATTAATGTTAGAAATTCACTTTCAGACCAAGCATGAACGTGCGTGTATGCGGGTAGTTGCTCCAGCGGTAGTCCACGCCCGGATCAATACCACCCAAGTTCACCTCCGGATCCAGTCCTTTGTAGCTGGTGATAGTGAAGACGTTGTTCACTGTGGCGTAGAGCTGAGCGTTTTGCAGCCAGCCATTGAACTTGGTGAAGGTGTAACCCAGAGTCAGCGATTGCAGGCGCAGATAGCTTCCGTTCTCGATGAAGCGGTCAGAAGGAATGTTGCCTGAGATGTCGGTAGCCGGACGGTCGGTGACAAACTCCTTGAGCACGTTCTTGCCATTGGAGAACATCTCGGGGCTGGTGTACTGTGCACGAGAGCCGTTGTAGATCTTGTTGCCGAAGACTCCTGTGAAGAAGCAGGAAGCACTCCAGTTCTTATAGGTCAGCGTGTTGTTCCATCCTAAGTTCAGCTTAGGCTGCGCGCAACCGGTGACCGAGCGGTCGCGCTCGTTGTCGGGTGCCGTAGTGGTCTCACCCGTGCGGTTGCCCTTGTCGTCGAGAACATAGTAGGTGGCGACACCCTTGTCGTTGTATCCGGCAAAAGTGAAGGTATAGAACGTTCCGAGCGGCTCACCCTCGATGATACGCTGCGTATAGCCGTTGGCAGAGACACCGGCAATCATCGGGTCGCCCTGATTGAACTCCTTGGTGAAGTACTTGTCGTTGGTCAACTTGTCCACACGGTTTTTGTTGTGTGCCAGGTTGAGCGTGGTCTGCCAGGTGAAGTCTTTCGTCTTCACGGGCGTAGCGTTGACGGTCAACTCAATACCCTTGTTGGTGATCTCACCGACGTTGGCGTCGATGTTGCCAAAAGGATATTCGGTCAGAGACACCGGATAAGACCAGATCAGATCCTTGGTCTTCTTGTTGTAGAATTCGAGTGTACCGTTGATACGACCGCCAAAGAGCGCATAGTCAATACCAATATTGAACATGCCCGTGCTCTCCCACTTCAGATCGGGGTTGGCATTTTTCGTAGCGGCCAGCGTGCGCCAGTTCTTTCCATTGTAATCGAAGAAGCCGGAAGCACCATAGGTGGCAATGGCTGTGTAAGCGTTAAAGCCGAGGGCATTACCACTCACACCATAGCCCATACGCAGTTTCAGGTTGGAGAACACATTCTGATTCTTCATGAAAGGCTCCTCGGTAATATTCCACGCGGCACTGACCGATGGGAAGGTACCCCAGCGGTGATCCTTGCCAAAGACCGAGCTACCGTCGCGGCGGATCGTAGCCTGGAGCATGTAGCGGCTGTTGTAGCTGTAGGCAGCACGGCCATAGAACGAGATGTTGCGCACCGTTGCCTTCGTACCGCTCTCCACGGCGGGGATGCCGTCGATGCTGCTGGCGTAAGACAGCTGGTTCCACTTCAGGTAGTCGTCATAGAAATCGTGTACCCACAGTCCGAAGCCGTCACCGCTTTCCTTCTCTTCCCAGGAATATCCGGCCATCACGGACAGTTTGTGGATCTTGCTGATCGTGACATCATAGTTGCCATAAGTCTCGAACGTATGGGCATGACCCATATAAGTGTTACGCGTAGCCTTGCCGTTATAGGCACTCACGCCCTCAATCTGCGTGTTGTGGGTGTCGTAGGCACTGTAGGTGTGCTGGTTGTTGGTGAAAGAGTAGTTAGCATTCCATGTCAAGCCGTCGATGATCTTCAGAGAAGCTTTGGCGATATACTGCATACGCTTCCAGTTGGTCTCGAAGGTGTCCTCATGGAGCAGCGACATCGGGTTGTAGTTCTTTGAACCGGAAGCCTTCGACCAGTTGCCGTCCTCGCCTCTGACCGGCATACATGGAGAATAGTAGTTCATGGCGTCGAGCACAGAAGCACCTTCGTTCCACATCGGCACACCATGCGCCGTGCCGTACATGCCATTCACGCCGAGCGAGATGTCGAGATGATCCTTGAGCACCTTGGTGGTCATCAAGGAGCGCACGTTGAGTCGGTTCATCCCCGACTCCTTCACGACACCCTGGCGATTCTGATAGTTAAGGCTCACCATGTAGGTAGACTTCTGTCCGCCACCACTGATGGAGACATTATGGTTGTGGCTCACACCAGTGCGCAGCACTTCCTTCTGCCAGTCGACATTTGCGCCCTCGTCATTGCCGAGTGTCAGTCCATTGGCCTTGGCGTATCCGCGCAGATCATCGGCACTGGCCATGTCCAATTTCTTAGCCACTACATCAAAGGCAGCGTAACCATTATAAGACACGCTGGTGCGCTCAGCGCCTTTCTTGCCTTTCTTGGTGTTGATGATAATCACGCCGTTGGCAGCCTTCGAACCGTAGATGGCTGTGGCGGTAGCGTCACGGAGCACGTCGATGCTCTCGATGTCATCGGGAGACACCATCGAGATGTCCACACCGGGAATGCCGTCGATGACATAATAAGGTTGCATGGCTTCACCCGTACGCAAAGAAGAAGCACCACGAAGCGTGATACTCGGCGTGCCGTTCGGGTCTCCTGATGTGGTCACCACCAGGCCGGCAACCTTGCCCTGAAGCAAAGAGGCTGCATCAGAATAGACACCTTTGTTCAAGTCCTCGGCATTCACTGTGGTGATGGACGAGGTGACATCCTTGCGCCGCATGGTACCGTAACCGACGACAACGACCTCGTTGAGCATCTTGTTGTCGTCCTTCAGGACAGCATTCTGTCCGGGAGTGATGATGCGGTCCTCATAGCCGACATAGGAAACCTTGAGCTTGGCACCGGGCTTAGTAGTCGTGATGGTGTAACGGCCATTGACATCGGTCACCGTACCATTGGTGGTACCCTGCTCCATGACGGTCACGCCAACGAGCGGCTCACCATTGCTGTCGGTGATGACACCAGACTTCTGACTCTGGGCCATCGCAGCTGTGCTACAGACTGACAGGCAAGCGGTAAGGAGCAGGCCCTTCGCTGCCGTCTTCATTCGTTTCTGCGGTTTTTCCATAATTGATATTTTAGTGTAATAGTATAGTCTTTCCGTATGTATGGTTATGCAAAAGTAAAGGGAAAATTTTTCGACAATGTAACAATGACGCTACAAAACCCTTTCAATATTCAGACTACAGTCTTTCTCATGTTGACTCCAGCCCCCGTCCTTGGGTATTTTCACCATCTGCTCGTCACGGCATGGACGCAAGTCGGCCATGCCGGTGGCATAATTGGTCACGCGGCGGTAACGCAGCTTCACATTATTATAATATACGTGGTTCACCTTGCCCCAGGTGTCGCAGCCCACAAAACAGCCGTTCTCGGACGTAGCCATGATGTTGTTGAAATAGATGCGGCTCACCTCTCCGCAACGTCCGTGGGTCTCGCCCTTGGGGAAACGCCAGTTGGCATCCTTGTTGTTGCCATCGGCACGCGGGTAACTGGTGACATAGATGGGCTCGGCCTTGCCCCACCACACGTCGCTCCACAATTGCAGGTCCATGATGATGTTGGAGAAGACGACATCAGTCACGGTGCCCTCGTCGCGGTTCTGGATGCCCAATCCACGGTTGGAGCGGGTGATGACGCAGTTGTCGACGGTGACATTATAGATGGAGTCCATGTTCTCCGAACCTATCTTGATGGCACAAGAGCGCGAGCTCATCGTGCAGTTGGTCACCACAATGTCGTGGCAGGAACCGTACTCGGCAAACTCCCGGCGGTTTTTCAGACAGATGCAGTCGTCGCCGGAAGTGATATGACAATTGCTGATGCGCACATGACGGCTGTGGTCGATGTCTATACCGTCGCCGTTGCGTATCTTCAAGTTATTGAGGAGATTGATGCCGTCGACCACTGCGTCGTCGCAACCGACGAGGTGGAGCGTCCAGTAAGCACCTTCGCGGATCGTGATGTCGCGCACTTGTACGTTCTTCACACCAATGAGCGTGAGGACATGCGGCCGGGGATCAAAGGTGGTAACGGGCTTCAACTCGTAGGAGTCAGACAGCTCACGGCCCATAAAGCGCACGCCGTTGCCATCGATGGTGCCGCGTCCACAAACTCGGATGTCGTGAGCGTCTTTGGCCCAAAGCCACAGCATGCCTTCGCCCTGATTGCTGCCAAAGGCACTCTTGCGATAGACTTCCTCGTCTGGATTAGCCAGCAAGGTGGCACCGGCATCGAGATATAACTCCACGCCGGACTTCAACTGTAAGGGACCGGAAAGGAATGTCTTGCCACGAGACAAGAGCACACGCCCGCCACCATCAGCACTGCACGCGTCGATAGCACGCTGGAGAGCCGGCGCGTCGTCGGTCATTCCGTCACCTTTTGCTCCGTAGTCCGTGACTTGATAGGTGGTTTGTGCCCATGCCGGCAAGGCCAGGATAAGGATGTCAATAAGTAGTAATATCAGTCTTCTCATTGAGTATTGGTCAAAGGTGTTATATATTGTAATGCGGTAATTATGTCGCAAATATAAGTAAAAAAAGCAAACCAACAATAATTAGTTCTTCTTTTTTCAATACGACACCGCATTTTTTGTTTCCCGAACGTCGCAGGACTACAACCGTCCTTCTTCGCGATAGCTGTAATAGCTGCCATCAGTGATGATGACATGGTCGAGAAAATAGATGCGCATCAGTTCGCATGCCTTGCGGATGCGGTCGGTGAGCTGATCATCCTGCCGGCTGGGACGCTTGCTGCCACTGGGATGGTTGTGGCATACGGCAAGAATCGTAGTGTTGCAGAGCAGCGCGTCCTTGATGATGATACGTATGTCGACGGCGGTCTCCGTGATGCCGCCGTGACTGATGC
This sequence comes from uncultured Prevotella sp., assembly GCA_900317685.1. Classification (GTDB taxonomy): domain Bacteria; phylum Bacteroidota; class Bacteroidia; order Bacteroidales; family Bacteroidaceae; genus Prevotella. The sequence continues at coordinate 17,799 of ONHQ01000049.1, read as the reverse complement.
ACTCTTCCTTGATGAGTTTAAACGACTGGTTGAGCATCAGAATGTGGAACTCCTCCACGTCGAGATCCTGCAACTTGGGATGCATCAGGTTGTAGATGGCTGTGGCGGAACCGAGATCGGGGCGTTCCTCGGCAACAGTGTCTTTGCGGCGCTTGCCGAGTTCGCAGGCGGCAAGGATGGTGATGGCCTTAGCCGGGCCCATGCCATGGTAGCGGCACAGGTCGTTGACGGTCCTTTTGCCCAAGGTGTTGAGGTTGTAGTTGCAGTCGCTAAGCACCGTGCGCATCAAGTCCACGGCGCTCTGCCGGTCTGATCCTGAGCCAATGAGAATGGCAAGCAACTCGGCATCGCTGAGCGCCGCCGCTCCGAGGCGCATCATTTTCTCTCGCGGCCGGTCTTGCTCGTCCCAATGATTAATGCTGAGTTTTTCCATCCTTAAACATCTTTATGGCTATCCGCCGGTAATCTTCCATGCCGTCATTGGGCGCCGGGCTGATGCCAAGCAGACGGCAGACTAAAGCATAGACGGCGGTATTGGAAAACGCACCGATGTTCTCGCCGACACGGACATCGGGGCCCACGGCACGGAAGAGGGCGTGCATGTCGCTGTAAGCCGGGTCGAAGCCATGCACACCTTCATCGTGGCAAGTCTCGTCGGTAAAGAGAAAGCCCTCATCGGGCAGCACCAGCACATCGCCAATATTCGGGTCGGACTGGTAATGAAGCCACTGAGGGATGTCGGCTTTGCGCCACACATGCAGGTGGGCCACATGGCTCAACGCCGCCACAATACTATCTTGCTGCCAGCGTTGCGCCGCATAGATGTTGGCCGGAAGATTGCCTTCGATGGATTGGTACCAGTCTTTATGAAGATAACGGCCAACGGTGATCTGGCGCGAGGGCGTGAACCATGCCATGCCATGATCGGAGACAACGACGAGATTGACCTGATCCTGCAAACCGGCTTTGCCGATACGTGTCCACAGGCTGCCCAACAGCGAGTCGATGTTCTCCACGGCAGCACGTGTCTGCTTGGCCAGCGGGCCATAGCTGTGGCCGCTGGCATCGGGCTCCTCGAAATAGGCCATGATGAGGTCGGGACTCTTCTTTGCCGTCAGTTGTTGCATGATGCCGTCGACGCGCTGGGTGAAAGTGAGATGTGGCTTCTCGTCGTAGCTGTGCCAAAGGTCGGGATAGTGACCGTCTATTGCCACGTCAGACCCCGGCCAATAAAAGACTGCGGTGTGCAGACCTTGGCGCTGGGCTGTAAGCCAAAGCGGTTCACCATGATAGAAGCGGGCGTCGTACTTGGTCTTGGGATTGGACAAAGAGAAGCGTGCTCCCGTGGCGCGGTTGAGAAACGAATTGGCGATGATGCCATGATGTTCGGGCCGAAGGCCGGTGGCAAGGGTATAGTGGTTGGGAAAAGTCTTTGAGGGAAAGGAGGGAACGAGCTCACCCTTGACACCCTGGCGGGCCATCAGGTCGAGAAACGGTGTGTCGTACATCTCGGAATAGTCCCAACGAAAACCGTCACAAGAAATGACGATGGTGGTCTTCTTGGCTAACACGCTCACCATTCCGGACATCAACAAGACGACAAGAAACAGTACTTTCCTTGTCATGTGGAAGTTATTTCGGTTCATAGGCTGTCTTTTATAAGGATTGAAAACAGATGGAAACGAAGAGACTACTTATAGAAGTTCTTCTCGTAAGCGGTAAATTCGTCTTGTCCACGCACGCACCGTCGCCACCAGGCCTGAAGAAAGCCGCAACCATAGCCCATGAGTTGGATGAAGGCAGCACGCACGCTGAGGAGTCCAATCTTCACGCTGTGATTCTGACGTGCTGAGTCTGCGAAGATGAGCAGGCTGTAGAGTATCAGCGGTGCCAAAGCCAGTGCCATGGTATCGCGTCCCAATTCTCCGGCACCCGGTGCCTCGGAAAAGAGACTGGTCAGAAGGCCATCAATGAACAACAACGTCAGGAAGGCCACACCAAGCGTGAAGACCATCGGCAAGAGATGGACAAGTTTGAGGCTATCGGGATATTTCTTGTAGAGGTTGATACGGGCGATGCCACTGTTGAACACCTGACGCCAGAACTTGCGAAAGTCGGTTCTGCGCTTGTGATAGACCCACGCGCCGGGGAAGAGACGGCAGTGACAGCCGGCCTTGAAGATGCGGATGGAAAAGTCGATGTCCTCACCGAAGCGCATCTTGGAGAAGCCGCCGAGCCGCTGATAGACGTCGCGCCGGATACCCATGTTGAAGGAACGGGGATAGAACTTGTCGAGTTTCTTCTTTCCGCCACGGATGCCGCCGGTGGTGAAGAAGCTCGTCATGGAATAGGAAATAGCCTTTTGAGTAGGAGTGAACGAGTCAGCGGCACGGTCGGGACCGCCAAAAGCCTCGCAGGGCTCACGTCGGAGCTCGTCGTCAACGGCTTGAAGATATCCGGGAGGAACCACTACGTCGGAATCGAGAATGATGACATATTCGCCACGCGCACGCTCCACGCCATAGTTGCGGCTCTGGCCGGGTCCGCTGTTAGGCTTACTGAAATAGTGAAGATCGAGTTTTCCCACATGGCGCGCACAGACATCATGACAGGGCACTTGCGAGCCGTCCTCAACGACGACGACTTCAAAAGCACCAAACGACTGGCGTGTCAGGCTGTCCAACAGCTCGTCGACCTCATCAGGACGGTTGAAGACAGGAATGACAAAAGAATATTTCAAAGGCTGCTCCATAGTAATAGAATTCTCCAAGACGCTGACCACGCTCCGTAGAGAGAGGTCGTTAACAACAAAAAAAGCCACCCTTCACAAAAGGAAGGATGGCGTAAGGCTTAGTGCCCAATTATTTCTCGCTCACGCGGCCCACATAGCTGCCGTCGCGTGTGTCGACTGTGATAGTCTCACCCTCGTTGATGAACAAGGGCACACGGATCTCAGCACCAGTCTCGAGAGTGGCAGGCTTTGTAGCGTTGGTAGCTGTGTTGCCCTTCACACCCGGCTCACTATGCTCAACCTTAAGGTTGGTCTTGACAGGCATCTCAGCCGAAAGGATGGTACCGTCAGAAGTGTCGGTCTGGACGTCAACGACGTCACCTTCCTTCATGAACTGCCAGCCAGTGATCATGTCCTTGGCGATAGGAATCTGCTCGAAAGTCTCCTGGTTCATGAAGATGTAGCCAGTGGGATCCTCGTAGAGATACTGATAAGGGCGATGCTCTACACGCACGTCATCGAGCTTGAAGCCAATCTGGAACGTACGCTCCAGCACGCGGCCGTCAGCCACGTTCTTCAGCTTGGTGTTCATGACAGTGTTACCCTTTCCTGGCTTACGATGCTGGAAGTCAACGCACTTCCAAATGCCGCCGTCCATGCGGATGCATGTACCGATCTTAATTTCCTGTGAATTAATCATTGTGTGTATATTATAAGTATATTATCATGCTTTTGCAGGTGCAAAGTTACTATAATTTTAGATAAAAACATCTTTTTAGCGCTGAAAAATCACTTAATTCTTTGTCATCTCGAAAATTATGCGTAATTTTGCAAGCCATAAGAAGGGCAAAGGTCCGAAAAGACACGAATCAAATAATAAATTAACAATAAATAAAGATGAAAAGAACATTTCAGCCTCACAACCGCCGTCGCGTCAACAAGCACGGCTTCCGCGAGAGAATGGCCACAAAGAACGGCCGTCGCGTGCTGGCTTCCCGTCGTGCTCATGGCCGCAAGAAACTGACCGTCTCTGACGAGAACCACGGCAAGTAACTCCTTAGCGTCTATGCGCAAGGCAGCAAAAAGCAGCAAGGATGATTCATCCTTGCTGCTTTTGCCGTATCTAAGGTGGCTATTCCTATCCAGCGAACATGGCTTCTAAACATACCAAAGGCGACTAATAAACGTCAACCAAAGCGACTAATAAACGTCACCAAAGCGACTAATAAACGTCAACCAAAGCGGCTACTAAACATACCAAAGGCGACTACGCCAAAAAGAGTTGCCGTTACATACAACGAAAAAGAAAATATTCGCTGCTTTTATTTTGTATTTCGCGCGGTTTACATTACCTTTGTATCAAATAATGTATCGATGACAGCATCAGAATTCTTAGGCAAGTTCAAAAGCACCTATCTGTGGGGAAACCTCGCGGCGATGGCCCTCGTGGTCGTCGTGCTGGCTTTGGGCTTCCGCTTTGGCATCGACCTGTATACCCACCACGGCGAGTCGATTCCCATTCCCAATATCCTGCACAAGCGATACGCCGACGCTGAGCAGATCGTCAACAACCTGGGACTGGAGATAGAGGTGACCGACACGGGCTACGTACGCTCTCTCCCACCCGGAGCTATCCTTGAGCAGACACCGGGACCCGGCGAGCGCGTCAAGTCGGGACACGTCATCTATGTCACCATCAACGCCACTCACTCTCCCACGATCACCCTGCCTGATGTCATCGACAACAGTTCGTTGCGCGAGGCAATGGCGAAACTCACCGCTATGGGATTCAAACTCGGCAAGCCGCAATCGGTACCCGGAGAGAAGGACTGGGTCTACGGCATCACCGTCAACGGACGGCACGTGGTGGCCGGCGACAAGATTCCGGTCGACGCCACGCTGATCATACAAGTCGGTGACGGACAGCTCGACCAGAGTGATGACATCAACTATGTCGATCCGGACATGGAAAACGACAACACCGACGACGAGAGTGGCGACGTGGACAACTTCCAGGAGATTCCCACACCGCCCGACCAGCCCGAAAACAACAATACGGAAGAAGGCAACAACACGGGCGAATAGTCCCGCAAAGATGCTTTCCCCATAAACAAAACTTCAACAGACATGGCAGAAGACAACATATTCTCAGACTTGCTGGACGACGAACTGGAACAGAGCGAAAACGACGGACGCAACGAACAGAATCCTTCCGACGGCAACCGCTATGAGCATTGGCGCATCGTCGTCGATGCCGGCCAGACACCCGTGCGCATCGACAAGTTCCTGGCCGAACACATGCAGCACTCCAGCCGCAACCGCATCCAGACAGCTGCCGACGCCGGATGTATCTGCGTAGCTGACAAGCCTGTCAAGAGCAACTATAAGGTGCGGCCGGGGGATGTCATCACGCTCATGCTCGATCATCCCAAGCACGACACCAGCATCGTGGCGGAGGACATTCCGCTCGACATCGTCTATGAGGACGACGACCTGATGGTGGTCAACAAGGCGGCAGGCATGGTGGTGCATCCGGGAGCCGGAAACTTCACAGGCACGCTGATCAATGCTGTAGCCTGGCACATGCGCAACGTACCTGCCTTCGACGCTAATGATCCGGAAGTGGGACTGGTCCATCGTATCGACAAGGACACAAGCGGACTGCTCGTCGTGGCGAAGACGCCGGAAGCAAAAACGGCTTTGGGCAAACAATTCTTCCACAAGACAACCCACCGCTCCTACAACGCGCTTGTCTGGGGACATATCGTGGAAGACGAAGGACGCATAGAGGGCAACATCGGACGCGATCCGAAAGACCGGCTGCGCATGAAGGTCTTCGATCCGGAATCGGGCATTGGCAAGCCGGCCGTCACTCATTACAGAGTATTGGAGCGCTTCGGCTATACCACCCTTGTGGAGTGTATACTTGAGACGGGACGCACACATCAGATACGTGCTCACATGAAGCACATCGGACACCCGCTCTTCGGCGACGAGCGTTACGGCGGAACGGAGATCCTGCGCGGACAGCGCAGCGCTTCCTACAAGGCCTTCATCAACAACTGTTTCAAGATCTGCCCGCGTCAGGCTCTGCACGCCAAGACACTCGGCTTTGTGCATCCACGCACCCATCAACAGATGGACTTCGACTCACCATGGCCCGAGGACTTCGCTGCACTGATCGAGAAGTGGCGCACATTCATCAAGGGAACGAACAGAATGTTGAATGACCAATGATAGGTGACGTGTTGTTCAGTAGCGAGAAAGACAGAACCAAATAAAGAATTCACGAAAAACAAATGATATGAAAGATTTAAAGAGAAACATTGCCATCGTCTGCGGTGGCGATTCATCCGAGCACGACGTATCATTGCGCTCAGCACAAGGTTTGTATTCCTTCTTTGACAAGGAACGTTATAATGTCTACATCGTTGACGTGAAAGGACAGGACTGGCATGTCAACTATGAGGACGGAGACATTGCCAAGATCGACCGCAACGACTTCTCCTTCGTCAACAAGGAAGGAAAAGCCGTCGTCTTCGACTATGCTTACATCACCATCCACGGCACTCCGGGTGAAAACGGCATCATGCAGGGCTACTTCGATCTGATCCACCTGCCCTACTCTACCAGCGGTGTGCTCGTAGAGGCTATGACGTTCAACAAATATGTGCTGAACAACTACCTTCGCGGCTTTGGCGTCAACGTTGCCGACAGCATTCTGCTGCGCCTGGGCGAGGACTACGACGCTGCTGCCATTGAGAAGCGTTTGGGCATGCCGGTCTTTGTCAAGCCCGCCGCCGACGGCTCGAGCTTCGGTGTCTCCAAGGTGAAGAATGCTGACCAGCTGGCTCCAGCTCTGCGCGTGGCCTTCATGGAGAGCAACGAGGTGATGATTGAAGGATTCATGAAGGGCACCGAGATCTCGATCGGTTGCTACAAGACAAAGGACAAGACGGTAGTCTTCCCAGCTACCGAGGTGGTGACAAAGAACGAGTTCTTTGACTACGACGCTAAGTACAACGGACAGGTTCAGGAGATCACTCCGGCACGCCTCAGCCCCGAGACCGCAAAGAAGGTGGCTGACGAGACCAGCCACATCTACGACATCCTGCACTGCAACGGTATCATCCGCATCGACTATATCATCAGCAAAGACGCTGAAGGCAATGACAAAGTCAACATGCTCGAAATCAACACCACTCCGGGCATGACGCCGACAAGCTTCATCCCGCAGCAGGTAAAAGCAGCCGGACTGAGCATGAAGGATGTACTCACAGACATCATCGAAAACCAGTTCTAAGCTGAAAAACGACATACACCTTATTATATATAATGTGTAACATACATATATAAATAAGGTGTATGTTCTATCTCTAAGCTATACGATAACAGATAGCAACGCAAAAGTAACAAAAAAGAGGAATGCTCCGAAAAGCATTCCTCTTTTTTGTTGGTCGGGATGACCGGACTCGAACTGGCGACCCCTACGTCCCGAACGTAGTGCGCTACCAACTGCGCTACATCCCGATTGCAAAAATGAGATCGAGAAACTGTGGAAGCGTCTCTTTCTGTTTTGCGGTTGCAAAGGTAGCACTTTTTTTTGAATTAAACACAATTTTATCGAGAAAAATTTGCGAGATTGCTAAAAAAGTGCTACCTTTGCAACCGCATTTCAGAAATAACACTCCATAACAATGAAATGTAGTAAGTAGTTGGTGCCTTAGCTCAGGTGGTAGAGCAATGGACTGAAAATCCATGTGTCCTTGGTTCAACTCCAAGAGGCACCACTTCCTCCTTTCATTCAATCCGGTTCTTGTCGTTTGACGGGGCCGGATTTTTTCGTATCTACTAAGGCTAAAAAACGATGGACATTGCAGCGACTTCGTGTACGGGAAGCCGCCATACAATCTTTTTACGGGATCACAAGCAAGAGAAGCGTAGTCGCTAACCACACTACAGCCACGCCCCAAGGCATACGGTCGTAACGTCGCAAAACATGAGCCGGGCACAAAGAGATGACGACACGTGCCACCAAAATACCGATAGCTGCGCCACAAAGAATGTCACCGAGATAGTGTACACCGAGATAGATGCGCGAATAGCAGATGATAACCGTAAACACAGCCAGCACAGCACGCATGAACTTGTTGCGATAGATAAAGCATAAAAAGGTGACCAGACAACTGATATTGGTCGCATGACCGGACACAAAACCGTAGCGACCGCCATGGTAGTCGTTGACATAATGAAGCATTGGAGCGAGAGTGAGGTTGTGTGAAGGACGGGGACGCGCCACAATCGGCTTGATGATGCCTGAGGAAAGCTGATCGGTAAACGCGATCATCGCCACAATGATGAGCAAAAGAAAGAGGCGGTCACGCCACGAGCCCTGATGCCACATCAGCGTGTAGCCCACCAATACTGCCGCCAACGGCAACCAAGTCTGCAAACGACTGTAGCCATAGAAAAATCTGTCGGCCACAGCTCCTCCATTGAAGTTGAGCAGTAGCATAGCGCGTGCGTCTGCTGCCTGAAGTGTAGCAAGCACAACAGGGAATTCCCTATAGGATATATAGAACAAAGCTCCGGACAGAAAGGCGATTGCTATGATGACCATCAACAGAATTGGCCACCTCAAAATAATGCTTTGTATGTTGGGAGCAGAATAGAAATATTTCATGATAGAATAGTTTTGTGCAAAGTTACCATATAATTCTGTAGAAATGTTGTATTTTCCCATAAAAATGTTCTAAAAAAGATTATTCATCTATTTTTTCGCATTTATTAAGCCTTACGGCCATGAAAAAAGCCTGGGAGAAGCAACGTGGTGCTTTCCCAGGCTTGATAAATTGAAACCGCACTAAGTAATAAACAGGAGCCGTACTTAGCACTTATGAGTCTACAGCAGCTCAGGCAGTTGGAAGAGTTTGATGCCGTTGCTGCCCTTGACAAGGATGTAATAGCCTTGAGGCTGTTCCTTGGCAATGGCGGCCTTGACCTCTTCGACATCCTTGAATTTGCGGAAGTCACAGTCGGTCTTACCAAATTCCTCACCGACAAGCCAAACTTTGCTGAAATTGTCTTTTCGAAGCGTGTCCACCACCTTCTGATGCTCTTCCTGACTCACGCTGCCAAGTTCCCGCATATCGCCGAGAATCACCATCTTAGGTTGCTTGACAGTGATGCGCTGGAAATTGTCGAGCGCAGCCGCCATACTCGTCGGATTGGCGTTGTAGGCATCGACGATCAGCCAGTTGTGCGCGGTCTGCTCCAATTGCGAGCGGTTGTTGCTGGGCAGATAGCTCTCCAGAGCGTGGCAGATCTGTTGCGGAGCCACGTCGAAGTGCAAGCCTACTGCAATGGCGGCCAGCATGTTGTCCATGTTGTAAGTACCTACAAGATGCGTGTGCACCTCATAGACATTGGGCTGACCGTCGACATGCCAGCTGAAGGTAAGGAAGGGCTCACACACGCCGACCTCACCCTGCACCTGCGCGTCGCCGTCAGTGCCATAGCTGACGATGCGCTCCAGCTCACGTTGCTGCGCCATATCGACGAGATGCTCGTTGCTGGTATTGAGGAAGACAAGACCGTCGTGGGCTTTGAGGAAGTCATAGAGCTCACCCTTGGTCTTCATTACGCCCTCAAACGAACCGAAGCCCTGCAAGTGCGCGCGGCCGACGTTGGTGATCAGTCCGCATGTCGGCTCCACATAGTCAACCAGTCTTTTGATGTCGCCGGGATGCGAAGCACCCATCTCCACCACAGCGATCTCGTCATCGGCGGTGAGCCGCAACAGTGTCTTGGGCACGCCTACGTCGTTGTTGTAGTTGGCCTCGGTGTGCATCACGCGGTATTTCTCAGCGAGCACAGCCGAGACGAGTTCTTTGGTCGTGGTCTTGCCGTTGGTGCCGGTGATGCCGACAACGGGAATGGAGAACTGGCGGCGGTGCTCGCGTGCCAGTTCCTTGTACGCGGTGAGACAATCGTCGACAAGAATAAAGCGGTCATCGCCTTCTTCGGCGTATTCCTTCTCATCAACAACGGCATAACTGCATCCTTTCTCAAGTGCGCTCTTGGCGAATTTGTTTCCGTCGAACGACGCACCCTTCAGCGCGATGAAGATGCTGTCCTTGGGGCAGTCGCGGCTGTCGGTGGTCACCTGCGGATGCTGCAGGTAGAGCTGATATAATTCTTTTGCGTTCATAGTCGTGGGGAATGTGTTGAGTCGTAGTCCCTATTTTCTTAGAAGCACCTTTGTGCTACTATTCTATTTGGGCTTTTACAAAATCTTCTGGGGAACAGATAATGATTGTGTCACAAGCGGGGAAATCCTTCAAGTTGATGGTAACAATGCAATCACAATCGTTCTCCAAAGCACAATAATACTGAAAACTATCTTCTATATCTTTGAAATTCTCATCTTTCAATGCGATTGCAGTCTGATCGTGGGATATGTCTACAATCTGAATATATTTCTCAAATTCAATGAGTAAGTGCCTAATCACATTTCTCTTCTCAGGCTCATGAATATTTTTCTGCTTCAATCTGAGTCCAAGAAGATATGCTATTGTTGACAGAGATATTGTAGAGATACAAGCTTCGAGCAAGCCCAATTGAGCAGCTCGCATAATCTTTCTAACTGCAACATAATGCGTCCTCTGTGTAAGGAACTCCATGACTATATTTGTGTCCAAAAAGACTCTCATAGATATTCTTCGTATTTCTGACTCAAATAATGCTCCTTCATTTTCTCGTCATCACCGGGCATAGTCTGTGAAAAGAGATCCATAAACTTGTCTGTAGGCAATGGACCGTCGTCAACATGGATTTTCTTAGTCGTCATGGCCTTAGCTCCATGTCTCTTCTGCCAAGAAAGCTTTTTCAAGTATTCCAAAGCCTTCCGGAGGTAATCCTCGCTATCTGCGAGATAGTTGAGATTACTATGGATTTCTGCATTGAGTTGTAGCGTTGTCATTACAATTCCTTTCTTTGCTGCAAATATACGAAAACAATTTTAAATCTCATGGGATCAGACCGAAAAAACAACGCAATTATTTGCATGATAACGGAGAAATGGGTACATTTGCAAATAGTGTACACCATTTAGAAGTAATTACATTCATGAACTATACTATTAACGTGCGGGGGCGGCTGCTCTCGCTGGCCCATCCTCAGGTGATGGGTATCCTCAATGTCACCCCCGACTCCTTCTATTGTGGAAGCCGCAAACAGACTGAGCGCGAGATCGCTGACCGCGCCAACGAGATCATCGCACAGGGAGGAACCATCATCGACGTAGGAGCTTTCTCTACACGACCCGGTGCGCAGGAGGTGAGCGAGGAAGAGGAAGCCCGCAGACTGAAGTGGGCGCTGGGCATTGTGCGCCGTGAGCAGCCCGACGCTCCCGTGTCTGTGGACACCTATCGTCCGCTCGTGGCGCGCCAATGCATCGAAGACTGGGGAGCCGACATCATCAACGATGTCTCGGAAGGCGGATTGACTGGCATCGTCAACACACCGATCCATGAGACCGGCAGCATGTTTGAGGTAGTGGGACAGCTACGCGTGCCGTACATCCTCATGTCGGTGAAGCCCGACATCACGAGCATGATGCAGGCTTTCAGCCGTGAGGTGCAGCAACTGCGCGACTTAGGTGCACGCGACATCATTCTCGACCCGGGCTATGCCTTCGGCAAGACTTTGGAGCAGAACTATGCTGTCTTGCGCGATGCCGACAAGCTCTTGGCGCTCGACCTGCCTGTGCTCACGGGTGTGTCGCGCAAGTCTATGATCTTTAAGCTCATCGGTGGCGACCCGACGACATCTCTCAACGGCACCACAGCCATCCACGCCATTGCGTTGATGAAGGGCTCTTCCATCCTGCGCGTTCATGATGTGAAGGAAGCCGTAGAATGCGTGAAGATATACGATGAAATGTTGAGTGTTGAATGATGAATGACTTCAATGTTGAGTGTTAAATGATGAATGACTTCAATGTTGAGTGTTAAATGATGAATGACTTCAATGTTGAATGATGAATGTTGAATGTTCTCCACCCTGAGCACTGATTTATACATTATTATTTCTACACTATACATTATACATTAATCATTTCTACATTATACATTAATCATTTCTACACTATACATTATACATTACTTATGTTTTTTGAGTTTGGAATCAAGGATGTCATAGACATCTTCCTGGTCGCCCTGATGCTTTACTACATCTACCGGCTGATGAAGGAGAGCCGTTCGCTGAACGTGTTCTATGGCATCATCGTGTTTGTCCTCATCTGGCTCTTTGTCTCCCAAGTGCTGGAGATGAAGCTCTTGGGCAGCATACTCAGCCAGTTGGCCAGCGTGGGTGTCATCGGCTTGATCGTACTGTTCAAGGAAGAGATCCGCAAGTTTCTCTATCAGTTGGGTGCCCACCAGCGCGTGAAGAGCATCATGCGCTTCTTCTCACAACGCAAGGACAATGGGCAGGACGAGGACAAGGGAACCATCATGCCTATCGTATGGGCGTGCATGGATATGGCAAAGAAAAAGGTGGGAGCCCTTATCGTCATCGAGCGGGCCACACCGCTTGACGATATTGTGCAAACCGGTGAACAGATCGACGCACGCGTCAACAAACTGTTGATAGAGAACATCTTCTTCAAGAACTCTCCGCTCCACGACGGTGCCATGATCGTCTCGAAGAAGCGCATCAAAGCGGCAGGATGCATCCTGCCTGTGAGTCACAACATGGACATACCCAAGGAGCTGGGCCTTCGCCACCGTGCCGCCATGGGCATCTCGCAGGATTCCGACGCCATCGCTGTGGTAGTCTCAGAAGAGACCGGCCGTATCAGCGTGGCCATCAAAGGACAGTTCCGTCTGCGCCTCTCTGCTGAGGAGCTCGAAAGCATACTCGCAAAGGAGATGATTGGTTAACAAAGACTTTTAAACTGTTTTATTGATAAATATTGGGCTATAAGGAAAAAAAAGATTAATTTTGCAGTAGAATAACCAATTAATAAGGGAAGGAGAAACTATTATGGCATTAGATATTAGACCTATACCCATTGTCACAGGAGCTGATGCAGACCGGTTTGTAGAGGCTGCGGCAGCAGCAGAGCGTCATCCCCACAAATGCAATGTTCAATTGTCACAGGGCGATTTCGATAAAATTATGGCTAAAGCTAAACTGGATTAACAGATGGGATTCCTTGCAGACCATTGTTCACTTCATCTCTTGACACGTGAAATTCTCGACACATGCCAACCTTTTTCTTGTGGAAATGTTGACTTGGACGAGTTCTTCATGGAAGACGCAATGCCATACAAAGAGAAACTGCTTGGAAAAACATATTGCTACCTTTTGGACGATGACCCTCGTATCATTGTTTGCGCATTTACACTTTCTAACGATAGCATCAAAGTAGACCAGCTACCTAACAGTAGAAAAAAGAAAATCAATAGCAGTATGCCTCGTGAAAAGCAGATGCGACGCTACCCGGCTGCTCTAATAGGACGCTTGGGCGTTAATATCGATTATGCAGGGAAAGGCATCGGCAGTGAATTGCTTGATTTCTTAAAGAAATGGTTTGTTCAGGCTGATAATAAGACTGGATGCAGATATTTGATCGTTGATGCTTATAATATGCCTTCCGTCCTGCAATATTATCAAAGAAACAACTTCTGCTTTCTGTTTTCAACGGAAGAGCAAGAAGCGACAAACTCTTCTATGCAACTGCCTTTAAAGACGAGATATATGTACTACGATTTAATACAAGTTCAATCGTAACCATTTGATGACAGAATACCAATCATATATATTAAAGAATAATTATGAGTTTATTAGAGCAAATTGTTGCGCGTGCTAAAGCAAACAAGCAGCGCATCGTGCTCCCCGAAGCTGAAGAGGAGCGCACTCTGAAGGCTGCCGACCGCGTTCTGGCCGACGACCTGGCCGACCTGATTTTGATCGGCAATCCCGAAAACATCCATAAGGAAGCCAAAGAGTGGGGCCTCGCCAACATCGACAAGGCTACCATCGTCGATCCTCTGCACTGCGAGAAGACCGAGGAGTATGCTACCCTGCTGGCTGAGCTTCGCAAGAAAAAGGGCATGACCATTGAGCAGGCCCGCGAGCTGGTAACGAAGAACAACCTCTATCTTGGCTGCATGATCATCAAGACCGGTGACGCTGACGGACAGATCTCCGGTGCGTTGAGCACTACGGGCGACACACTGCGTCCAGCCCTGCAGATCATCAAATGCGCTCCGGGCGTAACTTGTGTCAGCGGTGCTATGCTCCTCATCACTGACCAGAAGCAGTATGGCGAGGACGGCATCGTGGTCATGGGCGACGTTGCTGTCACTCCCAATCCTACGGCTGACCAGCTGGCTCAGATTGCATACTGCACAGCTGAAACCGCAAAGAGCGTGGCAGGTATCCAGGATCCCCGCGTGGCCATGCTGAGCTTCTCCACCAAGGGATCTGCCAAGGATGCCAAGGACAAAGCTACGGGCAAGAGCGTCTATATCATTGACAAGGTCATCGACGCCACAAAGATCGCACACGAGAAGTATCCCGAGCTGAAAGTCGACGGCGAGCTGCAGGCCGACGCTGCCCTCGTGCCTTCTGTCGGTGAGTTCAAGGCTCCGGGCTCTCCGATTGCCGGACACGCCAACGTGCTCGTTGTGCCTAACCTCGAAGTAGGCAACATCGGCTACAAACTCGTTCAGCGTCTCGGCGGTGCCATCGCCATCGGTCCTATCCTCCAGGGTATCGCCCGTCCGGTCAACGACCTCAGCCGTGGCTGCTCTGTCGATGACATCTACTACATGGTTGCCATCACTTCCTGCCAGGCCATGGATGCCAAGAAATGATGAGTGATGAATGCATTCAACACTCAACATTGTTAACACTCAACATTCAACACCCAACATTCAACATTAAAAGATGAAAATTTTGGTTCTGAACTGCGGTAGCAGTTCCATTAAGTACAAGTTATACGACATGGCCGACGAAAGCGTGCTGGCCCAGGGTGGCGCAGAGCGCATTGGCCTTGACGAAGCTTTTGTCAAGGTGACCATGAAGGATGGCTCAAAGGAGAAGATCATGCACGACATGCCGGACCACAAGGAAGGCGTGAAGTTTGTGCTCAGCCTGCTGGTAGATCCGAAATACGGCTGTCTGAAGAGTCTCGACGAGATCGACGCCGTGGGACACCGCATCGTGCAGGGAGGTGATCTCTTTGAGAAGAGTTGCATCGTCACTCCCGAGGTGGAGAAAGGCATTGAGAGCCTCATCGACCTTGCTCCGGTACACAACAAAGGCCACTTGGCTGGTCTCCGCGCTGTCGATGCCCTCATGCCCGGCACACCGCAGGTCACGGTGTTTGACAATGCTTTCCACAGCACCATGCCGCCGTATGCCTATCTCTACGCTGTGCCTTACGAGTTCTACACCAAGTGGCATGTACGCCGCTATGGTTTCCATGGCACCTCTCACCGCTATGTCTCTCAGCGCGTGTGCGAGTTCCTCGGCGTGGACATCAAGACACAGAAGATCATCACCTGCCACATCGGCAACGGTGCCAGCGTGGCTGCCGTGAAGTATGGCAAGGTCATCGACACCTCCATGGGTCTGACTCCGCTGGCCGGACTGATGATGGGCAGCCGCTCGGGCGACATCGACCCGTCTGCTGTCACCTATCTGATGCAGAAGACAGGCATGGGACCACAGGAGATGGCAGACTTCCTCAACAAGCAAAGCGGTGTGCTCGGCATCACAGGCATCTCCAGCGATATGCGTGAGATCGAGAATGCCGACAACGAAGGCAACGAGCGCGCTCATCTCGCTCTGCAGATGTATAACTATCGCATCAAGAAATACATCGGTGCATACGCTGCTGCCATGAACGGTGTCGACATCATCGTGTGGACAGCCGGCGTTGGCGAGAACCAGGAAGGCGTGCGCTGGGATGCATGCTCCGGCCTGGAGTACCTCGGCGTGAAGATGGACAAGGAGCGCAATCATGTACGTTCGAAAGAGCAGATCCTCTCTGCCGACGACTCCAAGGTGAAGGTGGTGATGATTCCTACCGACGAGGAGATTGTCATTGCCCGCGACACACGCGACCTCGTAGAGGCACAGAAGAAGTAATTTCGCAAACAGCAAATAGGCGGACACCCACAATGGGCTGTCCGCCTTTTTTAGTTTTCTACTATAACGTTAGTTTTCTATCATAAGTTATAATAAGGAGTAAGGGAAATGAAGATTGTTACATTCGGGGAAATCATGCTGCGGCTTTCCAAGCACGGCGCCATGCGACTCTCGCAGGGCAACTCTTTCGATGCCAACTATGGAGGTTCTGAGGCCAATGTGGCTGTGAGTCTGGCAATGCTCGGCGACGACGTGGAATATGTCACGCGCGTGCCCGACAATGCCATCGGCGAGGCCGCACTCATGCATCTCAGAGAATATGGTGTCGACGTACGCCCCTCGGTGAAGGGCGGCAAACGGCTGGGCACTTACTATTTCGAGCCTTCAGCCGCCATGCGCTCGTCGAGAGTGGTCTACGACCGCGACGATTCTGCTTTCAACACCTTGTCGTTTGGCGACATCGACTGGGCACCAATATTGAAGGAAGTAGGACTGTTTCACTGTTCAGGAATCACCTGCGCTACGAGTCAGGCAGCTCTCGACACCACGATGGATGCCGTGCGCCGGGCCTTTGAAAGTGGCGTAGAACTCACCTGCGACATCAACTACCGTGGCAACCTGTGGAAATATCCGGGTGCCAACGCCCGCAAGGCCCTCGACGAACTCATGCAGTACAGTTCGTTTATCTTCGGCGATCAGAACGAGTGGTATGTGGCCAGCGGTCTCGATCCCATTCCCTTCACCGCTTTGGATGAGAGCTATCAATTTGACTTAGACGCTTACCGCCGCTATTTCGACCAGCTCCACAAGATGTTCCCACGCGCCGAGCGCATGCTCATGGCGCACCGCAACCAGCTCTCCTTCCAGCATCATGTCAATGCCGGCGTGCTGTGGGCGAACGGAAAAATCTACACCTCTCGCATCTACGACATCCAACCCATCGTTGACCAAATGGGCGTGGGTGATGCCTGGGTAGCCGCGTTTATACATGCCCGCCACCGCTGGCCCGACGACGACCGCCATTGTCTGGAGTTCTCCACGGCAGCCGCGTCTCTGAAAAACACCATCCCCGGTGATCAGAACTTAGTGAGTGAACAGGAGATCCTTGCTGCCATGCAAGGAGGCAACGGCCGTATCGACCGATAAAAGGAAAGGTCACAGGATACTTGATACCATCACACGGGTGCTATTCTGCGGTTTCTGTCAGACCTCATTGTTGGCAGGCTGTACATGTAAAACAACAAATGCCAAGTTGACTTTTTGTCATCAACGAATTAGTCAAACATATGTAAGACAATTGTACGGCATATATCAGCCGATTGGCTGACACATGTTTGACCAATTGTCCGACAAATGTTTGACCATGGACAAATTGCCTTTTTAATGATGTAAAAGAGTGATTTTGACGGTCTTAAAACCATGCGATGAACGAAACCCATTCATACAAAAAGCGTGGCGACCACCCTGCTTCTTCATTGTGGTCGCCACGCTTCGTTTTTCAGCAGGCTTCTCTTGATTTTGCGCAGTGGATATTTTCCGTGTATAGGATATTAGTCATCTGGTTACAGATCCGTAGTGTCGAGAGGTCATAGCTCAAGGCAAATAGCTCTTTAACAAAACCAGGGAAAGCCTTCCATCTTGGCCTTTTGTTAGAGTCAGAAACCTTTTCTGTTGCTTCTATCATAGGCTTGTTGTCTTAAGAGCAAAGCCATTTGGTGTCAGTACTACGGCCAGTGTCTTTTTTTAAATAAGGTTGACACCTAAAGTCAGCAATGATGGAAAAAACAGAAAGTATGCTCCAGACTTCATTGGAGCGCATTCGACTTCAGCAGGAGGTTTACGACCTTTATAGGGTACAGAACCTACCTCTTGATGTTGTAAAAGAAAAAACAGGTTTGAGCCGA
>ONHQ01000030.1 GCA_900317685.1 uncultured Prevotella sp. | reverse complement strand
TATCAGTCCGTCTCGCCCCGCACGGGGCGAGTGGATTGAAATCTTCCGGCTGCGGGCCGCCCTCCATGTCTACAATGGTCTCGCCCCGCACGGGGCGAGTGGATTGAAATGATGCTGTCTCGTATGTCTCCGACTTTCTCGCCGACGTCTCGCCCCGCACGGGGCGAGTGGATTGAAATACCCTGAGCATATCAAGGTCTCCGTGAAGGTCTCACCCCGCATGGGGTGAGTGGATTGAAATAATCGTTACCGCGGGAAGTCTGATGCCAGACAAGTCTCGCCCCGTATGGGGCGAGTGAATTACCAAAAAAGAGAGGTTTTGCCTCTCTTTTTATTTGTCGTTTTTTATATGAGGGAAAGCAAAATCAAACTTATCAGATATTTACTCATAGCCTATTCTCTGTTTTATAGTCCATATACTGTATATACAGTTGAGGGAATCAAAAAACTAAGCAAAACAACAACTTTTTTCAAAATTTACAGAAAAAACATTCAACGACTCCTTGTCTTCCACAAAGCCATAGGATGAAATTTGATTCTTTTGACCATCTCTTTATCTTCGAACAGCAATTCTGGAATATACTTCTTGTCATTGAATTCCCGCACATATTCTTTCTCTGATTCTGTCAGAACCAATAGCTTTGAGAGAAAGTCTTTCACTTCTGTCTTGGCTTTTTCAAAGTCAAAATGCTCACTGCGCCTAAGCACAGGCAAGAGTTGCGAACGAATCTGCGGAAAACGGATTTTGTCTATCTGCGGAAAGTCAGTATATTCCGTAGGCGTAGCGTTGTCTTTTCTGCTTGAGCCAACAGTCAGATAAAAGACGGTCGCTTTTCTCAGCGACGTTTTCTCTTCATCGCTCACGAATAGCTGATGCTTCACCATGTTATAGACATCATAAATGTCACGTGCAGCACTTCTACCTATCAAGGCGTTTATCTTAGTGGCGAACAATTCGACAGGTGAAAGAGAACGTACCTTCACATCGCTCAGAAACGGAATGGACACATGAGTCTCTATGGCAGGCAGGATATGGCAACGGTCGGAATAGTTGATTTCTATCTTGATGCCATCGTTGTTGCCTGCAGCATTGGTATAATGAAACACCCATGAGTCAAGCGTATGCGGTGTCTTGGAGCCAGGCGCAAGATGATAACCATCCGACTCCATATAGCGTAGAATCTCGTTATTCACTTCTTGGCGAATGGAGAGCATGGATTCTCGGTCGCAATCCACCGTAAAGTCAAGGTCTATATCTACCGAGAGTCTTGGCAGTTGGAAAACGGTGAGATTGATGGCTGTGCCACCTTTCAGCACAAGAGATTTAGACAGCAAAGGACTGTCATGGAAATAGTTGAGTATCTCCACCAATCGCATCACCTTTTCGAGGTTGTCGCGAATAAAGCCTTGCTCCTTGGCGATGATGTCAAGAGCTTGTTTGTTATATGAGTTCATATTCTTCCTTTGATGTTAGTTCTTGCGGCACATACATGCGCCATTTATTTACAAATGTATCCGACTCTTCGTTGTTAGTCAACCACTTGACGCTTTTGGTTCCCTTGGCTCGGCACAGCTCCAAGAGGGATTCTGAGATGTTGGCTTGTTTCTTGATTCGCTCCAACAGATAGCCTGTCTTCTGGTACAGGAATGCCTTGTCGTACCTTGCGAGATAATCGATGAGCCTTTCCTCATTGAGCAAGACGATACCCTCCATGCAATGCAGCAATTCCTCAATACCACCAGCTCGGTCGATGCGGTCAAAGCAATCCAACAACGTACTCTCCACATCCGTTACTCGCACATAAGGGTTTCCCTTGGGTGTCATCATACCAACGATTTCCTTTGTTTGTCGGCAATAAGTATAATCCACATCGTCAAAAGAAAAGGAATTGAAACGAGTCATGCTTTTCACAAAAACCTCATTGAAGGGTTGATGAGCCAATCCATGAAATTCCAATGCTGTGTGATAACTGATGCAAGCTGTAGGTGACAAGTGGCTTCCTATCTCATACTTGTCGCAAACAGGTAAGCCAGATGCAATATCCTTCATGCAATAGGTATTGCGCCGTATAGCCACAATCCACCCTTGGTGCTTGTACCGGGCAAGCAACGCCTCCAACGATTTCACCTTGCCTTTCAGAGCCTCAGAAAGTTCATCCGAAGTGAATATCCGCAGCTTATATAATATACTCAATAGTTCTGTCATTGTTTCTAATTTTGCACAAAACTATAAAATCTAATATGTTTATGAGAAAAATCAGAAACTTTTTATGCTTTTTTATATATTCTTTCCATCTTAATAGTCCGACTACGGAGGAACAAATCACCGACAGGCAAGTCCGCCTTTGCAGGGTAACCAATTTCCCATCCGGGGTGCGGACGGCCACAAGGGCCGCGCCCTGCAAATGGCCATTTTTGTTGATACCCAATGCTGTCCTTGACTATCAGAGATACCCAATGCTGCCCTTGACTATCAGACGTACATTCCGATCCTCTTGCAGGGCGCGGCCCTTGTGGCCGTCCGCCATTGCAGGGTAACCAATTTCCCATCTTGGGTGCGGACGGCCACAAGGGCCGCGCCCTGCAAATGGACATTTTGTTGATACCCAATGCTGCAAATGCAATATCACATCTCCAACAATCGTCTCAGCCAGAAAGTCATCGTGCACATAGCGTGAGGCAATGTGGCACAATACCGGGTAATGCCTGTCAAAAAGATAATGCCAGGCTTTGTCATCATTTTCCTTCAGACGCTCGACAATTAGTTGTTCTGTTCTATCCATAGCAGCAACAAATGATTCAATATAAATCTTTTATAGGCAGAATGGTTCTATTGATAAAAAATCTCACACACAGGCACCCCTTACGATGCCAGTGTGTGAGTGTTGTCTGTCACAAATCGAAATGATCAGCACACCTTCTCCAACTTCTTCATCACAGAGAAGATGAAGATGAAGCTGGCAAGGCAGAGGGCGACGAGCACACCCCAGACCATCGTCAGTGGCACTGCCTTCCACAGATAAGCAGGGATCTGGACGAGGAAGTTGCCGATTGCCGTGGCACCGAACCAGCATCCCATCATCAGACCCTGATATTTTTTCGGAGCCACCTTGCTGACAAACGAGATGCCCATCGGTGAGAGCAACAGCTCGGCAAAGGTCAGCACGAGATAGGTCGTCACCAACCACAACGGTGAAACACGCTGCGCGTCGTTGAGGTTATAGCTCAGTCCTACGGACGCACAGATCATGATCATATAAGCAAAACCGGCGACAAGCATACCGAAACCAATCTTGCGAGGCGCAGAGGGCTCCTTTTGTTTGGAGGCGAGCCAGCCAAAGAGTCCCATGCTCACCGGGGTGAGCATCACGACGAAACTCGGGTTGAACTGCTGAAAGATAGGAGCCTCGATGCTCACGGCACCGGCCTCATTGGTATAGCGCACGACGAGATAGGCGACAGCAGCCAGGATGACGACCAAGGAAATGATCTTACCGCGTCCCGTCTTGCTTTGGAACAGGCCAAAGAGTGAATAGACAATGAAGATGACAGCCACGAGATTGGTCACGTCGAAGAGCATACCCACCCAACCTGTTGCGGATGTCTGCGTGAAGTCGCGCGCGAAATAGGTCAGCGTCAGACCATTCTGATGGAATGCCATCCAGAAGAAGATGACCACAGCGAAGACAAGGAAGAGTGCTACGAGTCGGCTGTGAGTATCAGCTTTCTCCTCAGGAGTCTCCTCGTGTGCCACAGCATTCTCGGCGGCAGCCTCCTTGTTCTCGGCTTTCTTGGCCGTATTGTCTACCGAAGCGAAGGTCCAACGGAATCCATAATAGATGAGAATGGAGACGAGCAGCGACACGCAGGCTACGCCAAAGGCATAGTGATAGGCCGAAGCCTCGGAAGCGTGGAGCGAGTCCATAGCCCACTGATGGAGCTTCACGGCAGCCGTCGGAGCGAAGAGCGCACCGATGTTGATAGCCATATAGAAGATAGAGAAACCGTTGTCACGCTGGGTAGCATAGCGGGGATCGTCATAGAGCTTTCCGACCATCACCTGCAGGTTGCCCTTGAAGAGCGACGTGCCGACAGAGATCAGCAGCAAGGCGGCAGCCATCATCGCGATAGCAGCCACGCCATTGCCGGCGGGCACGGCGAGGAGCAGATAGCCGATGAACATGACAAGGATGCCAAGCGTCACACAGCGCCCGAAGCCGATCTTGTCAGCCACGGCACCACCGACGATCGGCAGGAAATAGACGAGCATGAGGAACGTAGAGTAGACCGTACCGGCCAAGCCCTCGCCCCATCCGAAGTTTGCCTGCAAGAAGAGCACGAAGATGGCCAGCATCGTGTAGTAGCCAAAACGCTCTCCTGTGTTGGCTAAGGCTAAGGCATAAAGCCCTTTGGGTTGATTTTCAAACATAGCATTAAATTTATGTAGTTAATAATTCATGAGACTAAGATTTGCTTTAGTGCTTCAGGTCAAAGAGATAAGTCAGCCTGATGCAGATAGTCTGATAATTGCTCGACGCGAAATAGTCACGCTTGGAGTCGCCATAGATATTGCCCAG
The DNA here is from genome assembly GCA_900317685.1 of uncultured Prevotella sp. Classification (GTDB taxonomy): domain Bacteria; phylum Bacteroidota; class Bacteroidia; order Bacteroidales; family Bacteroidaceae; genus Prevotella. The sequence continues at coordinate 33,816 of ONHQ01000030.1, read as the reverse complement.
ACCATAGTAGTAGCGACCCTCAAGCAGGAAGTGTCCCACCTTCGGGATGGAATATTCCACGCCGAGGCCTGCCGCAATACCGTAGTCGAATTTATTCTCCACCTTCATCGTGTCCTGTGCCACGACGCTGCTGACACGGTCGCTGGTATTGCGCTTGTCGAAATCGAAGTTGCTCTTTGTCGACTCACTGATATACGCACCCAGCTGCGGTCCTGCATTGAAGAAGAAGTTAAGTCCCTTCTTCTCCTTGCCCCACGCCAGATGCGCCAGGAGGGGCACTTGGATGTAGTTGATCGTACGGCTGTAGTTCTCGGCCGCACCCGTTGTGGCGTTGATGACGGGATTGTTGTTGATGTCCTTGATATCCTCCTTCCAACCCATCTGTGCGTAGTTCATCTCCAACTGTATGGAGCAGATGGTGGAGAAATACTTCTCTACGGTGTATCTCAGCGCTACGCCGCCGGAAAAGCCTCCCAAGCCTTTCTGCTCTACTTTCGGCGTGAACTTGATGTTGGTGATATTCCATCCCGCCGTGGGTCCCACCGACAGGGTGTTGCGATGCTCGCCTATCTGCGCTGAGAGCGACCAGGGCAGAGCCAGCAAGAGAAATAGTATAAGCAGATGCTTCATGTGCGATGATTTCGAATGTTAATAGGTGAGTGACTCTATGCGACCGCCGGTTGCAAAATGGATCAACTGGAAGTTGTCGTTCTGCATGCCTTTGTCTCCCACCTGCTTAAAGACGAGTGGAGTCTGGAAAGGCCGGTAAGTGCTCTGTCCGGCAGTGCCCTTGAAGGCCTTGCCGTATTTGGCCAGCCCACGGAGGAAGAACTGTGCATGGTCATAGCCCGTGAGGAAGAAACGGGGATAAGCATACATCGGCTGCGTGTGGAACCATTTCTGATATTCTGCTTCCAAGGCTTTTGTGCGCGGATCGACGCTATTGTAATAATAATAGGAGGGCACGCAGGTGTCGAACGAGCAGAACGTGTCTACATTGCCCGGCGCATACATCAGCCACTCGTTGTAGCCGAAGAGTGCCACTCTCAGTCCATGCTGCTGGGCACGCAGCGCGCGCAACTTGGCGATCGCCTGATTGAGCTCGGGCGAGCGTCCGGTATTGAGCACCACCACGTTGAGACGGTTTTGGGCAAAGGCCTTGCCAAACATCTCCAGACTGCTGTTGAGGTTCGTCACCCGATATTCCTGCCCACGGGCGGAGAGTCTGTTGCGCAGGCCAAATGTGAAGCTGCCCTTCTTGGAAGTCTTGTCATTGCAGTCGATGAGCACGACACGCGCATTTTTATAGCGTTTGAGAAACGCCTCGATGGCGTTGTTGTTGAGTTTGTCGTCGCTTTGCCAAACCTGAAAGATCTGGGTATAGCTGGTCACGTCGTCCCCGGAGATTGAGAACGGTATGACGAGTTTGATGTCACGTGCTTTGCAGAATTCAGCCAGCGCATGCACCTGTACGGAATAGAGAGGACCAAAGATGATGTTGCACTGAGCGGCTGCCGGGTCGTGTGTCATGATCGTGGGATCAGCCGTAGCATCGAGGTTCCAAGAGTGAAAATCGATGGAATATCCAGCCCGTTTCAGGCTGTCGCAAGCCAAAAGAATGCCGCGATAGTATTCGACCATGCGCTTGCCGTCGCCGTCGACATTGTGCAGGGGCAGTGCCACGCCCACGCGCAGCACCTTTCCCTGCTTGGAAGTAGTGCCTGAGGTCACGGGAGTATTGACCGTGCTGCTTGTGGCAGCGGAATTCCGGGGAGCAGGTATATAGAGGTGGTCGCCCTTATGGAGCTGGTAGCCAGGCAGTTTCATCTCTGGATTGGCATTGATCAGCTGATCTACGGTGATGCCGTGATAGTGGGCGATGCCATAAAGGGTGTCACTCTTCTTTACCTTATAGATATGATTGGACGTGTCTTGTGCACAAGCAGGGACCGTCACAACAAAAAACAGACACAGCAAAAGCAGCCACCAACGGGATGCTCTGCCTGAAAAACGCTGAATCATTTCTATCTTTTCTTTTTATAATCGTATGAATGAATACTTCTAAGAATAATCATTTGCAAAAATACAAAAAATATCCGTATCTACACTTCATTTCCTATAAAAATCACTAACTTTGCATCAACCCATTATCGTAATGAACATCACTCACATCATAATCCCCGCGCTCTTGCTGGCCTGCCCGCTGCCTGGCATGGCTCAGTCCACGCCCGCCATTGCTCCCTCGTTTACCTACACCGACAGCGAGGGCAACGAGCAAACCGTGACCTCGGCTGATGACCAGGCTCCCTTGGCGGCTACGTTCCACGCCAATGCCACTGACACCGAGGGGTGGACAGCCCACTATGAATGGCATTTCTATCTCGAAGGACAGCGCTCTAATCCTTACCTGGTCAGATACGAGACCGACACACAATACACGTTCACCAAGGCTGGGACGCATCTCGTAGAGCTTTGGGCTACCTTCGTGCAGGGCAACGACACCATCGCCTACACCGACACCTACTGGCAGAACGAGGGCACGCCGCTCTCCATCGCCATCGCGGAGAGTAAGCTGGAGATGCCCAACGCCTTCTCGCCCAACGGCGACGGTCTCAACGATGTCTACAAGGCCAAGAGCGGATACAAGAGCATCGTGGAGTTCCATGCCACCATCTTCAACCGCTGGGGACAGAAACTCTACTCCTGGGACGACCCCGCAGGAGGATGGGACGGCAAATTCCACGGCAAGGACGTGGCGCAGGGTGTCTATTACGTGCTCGTCAAGGCCAAAGGGGCCGACGGGCGGAACTATCATATCAAGCGTGACGTGAACCTGTTACGCGGATATTCAGAAACGACAAGCAACAACAATGAATAAGAAAGACAGAAGTCTCTACCCTCAGTTTCAGAACGGATGGATCGACGTCTACGGCGCCCGCGTCCATAATCTGAAAAACATCGACGTGAAGATACCGCGTGGCTCACTGACGGTGATCACCGGACTCTCGGGTTCGGGTAAGTCGTCGTTGGCCTTTGACACTATCTACGCCGAGGGCCAGCGCCGCTACATAGAGACGTTCTCGGCCTATGCCCGCAACTTCTTAGGCAACATGCAGCGCCCCGACGTCGACAAAATCACGGGACTGAGCCCCGTCATCAGCATCGAGCAGAAGACGACAAACAAGAATCCACGCTCCACCGTGGGCACCACGACGGAGATATACGACTACCTCAGACTGCTCTACGCACGCGCCGGTACGGCCTACAGCTATCTCAGCGGACAGAAGATGGTGAAATACACCGAAGAAAAAATCGTCGACATGATTCTCCACGACTATGCCGACAAGGCAGTGTATATCCTTGCGCCCCTCGTCCGCCAGCGCAAGGGCCACTACCGCGAGCTCTTCGAGAGCCTGCGCCGCAAAGGCTACCTTTATGTCCGCGTGGACGGCGAGATCAAAGAGATCGCACGCGGCATGAAGACCGACCGATACAAAAACCATAACATCGAGGTGGTCATCGACAAGCTGCGTGTCCGCCCCGACGACGGGGAGCGTCTGGCACAGACCATCGCCACGGCCATGCGCCAGGGCGACGGTGCCATTATGATGCTCGACAAGGAGACGGGCGAGTGCCGAAACTTTTCCAAACGACTGATGGATCCTGCCACGGGCCTGTCCTACGGCGACCCTGCTCCGAACATCTTCTCGTTCAACTCACCAGAAGGTGCCTGTCCTCACTGCAAAGGACTCGGCGTGGTCAGCGAGGTGGACATGAAAAAGGTGGTACCCGACCCTTCACTCTCCATCCACCAAGGGGCCATCGCACCACTGGGCAAATACAAGAACCAGATGATCTTCTGGCAGATAGAGTCGATACTCAGCAAATACGATTGCAACCTCAAGACGCCTTTCAAGGACATACCCGAGGACGCTGTCGACGAACTGATGAACGGCTCGCTCGAAGAGATACGCATCGCCAAAGAGAAGGTGCACACCTCGACGGACTACTTCGTGGCCTTTGACGGCATCGTGAAATACCTGCGTACGCTCATCGAGAGCGACGACAGCGCAGCCGGACAGAAATGGGCTTCACAGTTCCTGGCCGACAAGGAGTGTCCCGCCTGCCATGGCAAACGGCTGAAAAAAGAAGCCCTTGCCTATCGTGTCTGGGACAAGGACATCAGCGAGGTCAGTAACCTCGACATCGACTTGCTGCGCGACTGGCTCGACCAGGTCGAGGATCATCTCGAAGAAGGCAAGAAGCGCATTGCCCACGAGATCATCAAGGAGCTGCGGTCCCGCGTGTCGTTCCTCCTCGACGTGGGGCTTAACTACCTCTCCCTCAACCGCCAGTCGGCAACGCTCTCGGGCGGTGAGAGCCAACGCATACGTCTGGCTACACAGATCGGCTCTCAGCTCGTCAACGTGCTCTATATCCTCGACGAGCCCAGCATCGGACTGCATCAGCGCGACAATGAGCGACTCATCAACTCTCTCAAGGAGCTGCGCGACCAAGGCAACACCGTCGTCGTCGTCGAGCACGACGAGGACATGATGCGCGCCGCCGACTGGATTGTCGACATCGGACCGAAGGCGGGACGCAAAGGCGGTGAGGAGGTCTTCGAAGGTACACCGGAAGAGATGCTCAAGACCGACACGCTCACCGCTCAGTATCTCAATGGTGAACGGGCCATCGAGATTCCGGCTGAGCGCCGAAAAGGCAATGGCAAGATGATCACCATCCACGGTGCGTCGGGCAACAACTTGAAACACATCGACGTCTCCTTCCCGCTCGGCACGCTGACCGTGGTCACGGGTGTATCGGGATCGGGTAAGTCCACGCTCATCAACGAGACCTTGCAGCCTATCCTCTCGCAGCACTTCTACCGTTCGCTCAAAAAGCCGATGCCCTACGACAGCATCGACGGCATCGACAACATCGACAAGGTGGTCAACGTCGACCAGAGTCCTATCGGCCGCACACCGCGCTCCAACCCTGCCACATACACAGGCGTGTTCAGCGACATCCGCAATCTGTTTGTGGAATTGCCCGAGGCTAAGATCCGTGGCTACAAGCCGGGACGCTTCTCGTTCAATGTAAAGGGCGGTCGCTGCGAAGCTTGTGGCGGCAACGGATACAAGACGATAGAGATGAACTTCATGCCCAACGTCTATGTACCTTGCGAAGTGTGCCACGGCAAACGCTATAACCGTGAGACGCTGGAGGTGCGCTACAAAGGCAAGTCCATTGCCGACGTACTCGACATGACGATCAACCAGGCCGTGGAGTTCTTCGAGAACGTGCCGACCATCCTGCCGAAGATCAAGGCGCTGCAAGACGTGGGACTCGGATACATCAAACTTGGACAGAGCTCCACGACGCTCTCCGGCGGTGAGAGCCAACGCGTGAAACTTGCTACAGAGCTCAGCAAGCGCGACACAGGCAAGACGCTCTACATCCTCGACGAGCCGACAACGGGTCTGCACTTCGAGGACATCCGCATCCTCATGGCTGTCCTGGAGAAGCTTGTCAGCCGTGGCAACACGGTGATCATCATCGAGCACAACCTCGACGTGATCAAGTTGGCCGACTATATCATCGACATGGGACCGGAAGGTGGCCGTGGCGGTGGACAGGTTCTCTCTAAGGGTACACCCGAAGAGGTGGCCGAAAGCAAACTGGGATATACGCCACGGTTCTTGAAAGCGATATTAGAGAAAGCAAAGTCTGCCAACACAAACCGATAAGGAGGCCGCCATGCAGTTCACCACACCCGTCACCATTGCGCCATCACCGTGGCAGATCGAGCCCTGCGAGCGTATGTTCTTCGTCGGTTCGTGCTTCGCCGACAACATCGGCAAGCGGTTCAAAGAAGAGAAGTTTCGTGCGATCGTCAATCCCTTCGGCGTGATGTACAATCCGGTGAGCGTGCTCCATACGGTCAGGCGGCTTAGCGATGCCGGTCAGCTACCTTTCTGCAAAGACAAACCCGGCACCGCTGTCTTCACGCTCGGCACCAATCATGTCTATCGTCTCATCGCCACGGGTGAGATCGTGGACAACTGTCAGAAGCGGCCGCAAAAGCTTTTCCACGAAGAGCAGTTGACTGTCGAACAGTGCGCAGCGGCGCTTTCTGAGGCGATCATGCTGATCCGCTCTTCCTTTCCCAAGACGCGGTTTCTGCTCACCGTGAGTCCAATCCGCTATCGCAAATACGGTTATCATGGAAGTCAGTTGTCCAAAGCCACACTGCTTTTGGCTGTCGACCAGGTTGTCAAAGCGTTTGACGACCCGACGATCGCCTATTTCCCTTCCTATGAAATCGTCAACGATGAGCTCCGCGACTACCGTTTCTATCAGGAAGACATGCTCCACCCCAGTGAGCAGGCTGTCAGCTACATCTACGAGCGGCTGTCCGAAACCTATTTCTCTCCTGCTACGCTCCACTTCCTTGAGCAGTGGCATCCAATCCGCAAAGCCCTTGAGCATCGTCCCTTCAACCCTCAGTCGGCCGAATACCAGCAGTTTCTTCACAAAGCTAAAGAGGACTATAAAGTTCTTAAGGACAAATATCATTTCGAGGAATGATTTTCCACTTTCCACAGAATAACTTATCCCATTTTCGTCATAGGGGCAACCATATTGAAAACTATCATCAGAGAGTTACAGAGCTGGCTTCACTTATAGGGTACGGCCGCTGACCGGGAGGTCCGTTGCCCGGGAGGGCCGCTGACCGGGAGGTCCGCTGCCCTCAGCGGACAAAAAACCAATAAACCAACCGTACAGTGGATATTTTCCGTGGATCGTATATGAGTCTTCTTCACTGGTCACAGATCCTTAGTTGGTTAGAGGCGCCGTTACCCAAGGTAAAAAGCTTTTTAACAAAAACCAGGAAAACCTCTTTGTGTCAGCGCCACAAAGGAAAACCTTAAAAACAGGCTATCGCGATGTAACTTTCAATTCCCAATTACCATCTCTTAACGCCAAGCACCGCGCCAGCCTGTTTTCAAGGTTTTCCTTGCTGTGATGCAAGCCTGAGGAACGAAGGCTGTTTCTTCTCCGGTGCCAGCTTGCCGAAGCTTGCTTCGGAGCAAGCCGGCACCGAAGAAGAAACAAAGGGCGCAGCCCTTGCATCACAGCAAGAGGTTTTATTTGTTTTTGTAAAAGGATCGTGTTTATGAGCTCTCTTCACCAAATACAGGGTCGGCCCTGTGTATGGAGAAGCGTCAAGTTCTGAAAGCTGATGAGCCGGCGGTCAATGCGTGAAAATTGATTTTGCTGCCTGACAAACACCCGTTCGCTGCGTAGGAAAAGATCATTTCCTACTTAGCGAACGATCTTTTTCTATAGCGTTACAATGTTGAAAACATTGCATCAACCTCACAAGCCCACTGCTTCGACCCCGTGAAAACACTGATTTGATGCCATACGAACAATGATTGGATGCCATGAGAACAATGATTGGATGCCATGAACAGGCTTTGCACCCATCTTGCGGGAAGGGTATGAATTGTCCGTCATTGCCGATTTGTTGCAGGGTGCGGCCGTCGCAGCATTTGGGAATTGGACGTTGCAATGGTGTCCGCTGAGGGCAGCGGACCTCCCGAAAACGTCCCCGGGAGGGCCGCTGCCCTCAGCGGCCTAACTATAATAAGACTATAGTCATTGCCGATTTGTTGCAGGGCAACCCCTTGTGGCCGTCCGCACCCAACAGGCATTATAATACATCATCGCATGGTACGTTTGCAGGGTGCGGCCGTCGCAGCATTTGGGAATTGGACGTTGCAATGGTGTCCGCTGAGGGCAGCGGACCTCCCGGAAGCGGACCTCCCGGAAGCGGACCTCCCGAAAACGTCCCCAGGAGGGCCGCTGCCCTCAGCGGCCTAACTATAATAAGACTATAGTCATTGCCGATTTGTTGCAGGGCGCGCCCCTTGTGGCCGTCCGCACCCAACAGACATTATAATACATCATCGCATGGTACGTTTCCAGCAGCGCTGACACAAAGAAGTTTTCTTGGTTTTGGTTAAAAAAACTATTTACCTTGGGTAACGCCGCCTCTAACCAACTACGGATCTGTGACCAAAGAAAAAGACTCATACACGACCCACGGAAAATATCCACTGTTCCCATAAAGCCAATACGATGATTTCTTTTGTCGGCATCTCCTTACCTTGGCACCATCCAAAATCAAATGTGCCCTTTCGCTATCATCCTAATGTTTCTTTGTTCCAATATGCCTGTAGGTTCTCTTTGATGCACTTCATCACAACTGAAAAGTCTATCTGCTCTTTCCAACGTATCTTTTTCAAGAATGCTTTCCACCAAATATTGCGTGTGGCATCCGTTGCAAACTTGTCTGTGAAAAGGGCAAGGTTCTCTCGGTAAGGAGTATTCCTGTTCTTAAACGTACCGTTCTCCCAACAGATCAATGTCAATGGTTGGACGAGCCTTGAACCCATCCAAGGCAAACAATAGCGAACTGCCTTTCAGAAGAAAATGGCTCTTGTAAGGACTTGCAGAGATACGGAACAACAAGCGTTCATGCAAGTATCTAACCAACACTTTCATATACTCTTGCTTCTCCTCTTTGGCGAGGTTCAACAAACGTGTCCTAATGGACTTCCCTATATTCTTTGTCATAGTCTTGTCTCCAAATACGTAGTCATTATATTTTTCACTCTTAGTTTCTGTGCGTATTCATGGAGTAGAGATATATTGCGGTTATCCTTTTTGAGATAGTTGTCTATCACCTCACCGCACACATCAAGCCCTATCTTGTTTCGGTACTTAACAGCATCACAGACCGTTCGCTCCATATCTGTAATAAGTACATCATAACCAGATATATTCTTTTTGATTATACCAAACTCCAAATTCTCCTTTTTCCAATAATAGAGATCAATAGGAGGATAGTCTGGCAAACGCACCTTTCGCTTGGCTTCAATGGCTATGCAAGTAGCGGAAGGCACTTGTGTGGAAAGTCCATAATGAGCAAAAGCACTATACAAGCAAAGCACCCCATGCGGAACTATACGTTCCACATCTATCATGTTGTTTGCCAACGCTGACATTTCCACATAGACACCATTACGAAGCCGCATAAGCGTTCCATCTTCTATTGCACGGCGAAGTTGCTCATATTCACCACGGCTTTTCACTTCACCCGTGGTTATGAATCCACCTCGCTGTTTTAGCGTGTCAATGACTTTATTTCTATTCATGTTATTCTTATTTGCGTGCAAAGATACAACTACTTGTTGAGAATAAAGAACGTCTCTTGTTAAAAGTTACGGAGAATACAAATAATATCCGTAACATTTTACATTTTTATCAAACTTTGACCGTTTGCCTTACAAGTCACCTTACATTCATAAATGTGTTAATCAAATCTTAATTCCATGTCAACAAGTTCTTATATTCATTATTTTAACTTATAGTGAGAAACCTCTTGTCAAACTAAAGGGCCTGCTATCCAAGCCCAAGTCTTTTCACATACAAAGGTACGAAGATGAGCGATAAGCTGATAACAAATTAAATTAATTACCATAAAAAATCATCATCCCTCTCAAAAACAGCAGGATGGGTACGAAACAGCAGGACGCGTATATAACCAAAAAGAGAGCTTCTCACAAGGAGAAACTCTCTTGACGTCGGGGCGACAGGATTCGAACCTGCGACCACCTGGTCCCAAACCAGGAGCGCTACCGGACTGCGCTACACCCCGCTTTGCTTTTCTTCTTCAACAAGCGATCTCTTTTGCAAGAGTCAGCAGGTTGATTTCTGAATTGCGGGTGCAAAGATACGACAAATATTTCATTCCGCCAAACAAAATCGGTTTTATTTAACTATCAACTAATTTTTTTTAATGTGGCGAAACATACCTCTTATAATTTAATTATATTTGCACAAATAATGGCCTTTTATCAACTGACTCTTCACTTTAACTATGTTGAGTCTATAAAGGATCTGTTCACAAGAGACAAATAAACACTAAAACATGAAGAAACTTTTTGCCGTGGCACTGTTGTCTTTGGGTTTTGCCTCAATGGCTCAAGCCGAAACCAAGTTGCCACAATGGATCAACGATGTGAAGCTCTCGGGCTATGTGATGACACAATATCAATATAGCGACCAAGAGAACGCCAAGGCTAACTCGTTTAACCTGCGTCTGGGCCGTATCGCCCTCGAAGGACGCATCCAGCACGACTGGTATTGGAAAGTGCAGTTGCAGTTCAACGGCAACACGTCCACGCTGGGCAACTCCCCGCGTGTCGTAGATGCGTTCACCGAGTGGCAGAAATATAATTTCTTCAAAGTCAAGGTTGGTCAGTTCAAGCGTGCGTTCACCTTTGAGAATCCCATGCACCCTATCGAGCAGGGATTCTTCAGCTATTCCCAAGCCATCAACAAACTCAGCTATTTCTCTGACCGCAGCGGTGTCAGAGCCAGCAACGGACGTGACATCGGTGTACAGGTGCAGGGCGACTTCCTGCCCAATGCTCACAAGCGCAATCTGCTGCACTATCAGGTAGGCGTCTACAATGGTCAGGGTATCAACACCAAGGATGTAGACCAGCAAAAGGATATCATCGGCGGCATCTGGGTAATGCCCGTTGCCGGAATGCGCCTCGGTGTCTTTGGCAGTGAAGGTTCCTATGCACGCAAAGGCAATTGGACCGATGAAAGCGGAGAGCACAAGAGCCAAGTGCGCAAACTGCCGCAGCACCGCTATGCCATCTCGGCCGAATACAAAGTTTCGGACTGGACATTCCGCTCGGAATATGTCCACTCCACCGGAAAGGCTATGGTTTCGGAGTCCAACAGCAACAGCACCAAGGACTGCACCGTCAACGAAGCCCTTGGCAACAAGGCTGATGCCTACTATGCACTGGTCATCGCCCCTGTAGTCGGCAAGAAACTTTATGCCAAAGCCCGCTACGACCTCTACCGCCAGTCTGCTGAGTGGGGATCAAGCCGCACGCAGTATGAGGCCGGCTTCAATTATCTATTCAACAAAAACGTACAACTCAATGCGGAATATATGCGCGTCAACGACCGTAATCTGGCTAAGCCAAACTACAACATGATCGACGTGCAGCTCGACTTCCGCTTCTAATCAATAATGAATATGACTTCAACACAGGACACAACATTCCAAAAGACGCAGTCTGCTACTGGGCAGCAGCATCATCACCACCACCATCACCACATGGATGATTCTGAGCGATACAAGCGTGATAACTTCAACAGCATGAAGAGGCAGCCTATTATCGAGAAACTGATCTTCATCTTGCTGTCCATAGCAGCCATCGCACTGATGGCCTTCGTCTATTGGATCTACACGACAGAATAGTCTTGAAGGTCCGTCCGCATAAGTTTCTCTGAGCGGACGGACCTATTTTTTTTGATTTTCTTCATTCCTACGTGCAAGTTTTTCCGTATCTTTGCATTTGAGCAATAAAAACATTCCATTAAATCAAATAAAAAGTAAAATGAGAAAAACTTCAATTCTGACGCTGTTGCTGTGCATGATCGCAGCACTGACCATGACTTCCTGCTTAGACGACGACAACGATGACAATGGTCTGACACGCGAAGAGCAGCACTCTGCCTATCTGTCTGTAGCTGGAGAGCATAGTGGCCAACTGGTCTACTACGACTCCATCTTCACCAACAAGCCCGCTAAGGTCGACTCCGTAGCTACGAGCGTAAACTTTGATACCGACTCGACAGTAACGATCTACAATTTCCATGTCAACTCGGTCGCGCATTTCGTGTCCGATGCCACTGCCAAGGAATGTTTGGAGAATGCTCCTACGCAAATACTGAAATGCTACACCTATTACTACAATCTCTCTCCCGTGACATTCCACATCCAGCCCCAGAAGCTCACATTCACGACGATGGCTAATGGAAAATCGCACACGATCACACTGGCCTTCTATGCAGGATACCCCAATTCTTATGGCGTGAAGAGCGGAAAGGACCTCGGAATGCGGATCGTCTTAGTTGGTGTCTTCCTTGATTACGAGAACATCACTGGTGGAACAAACCTGCTTGCCAACGGCTTAGCTCTGCCGTTCTACTTCAACGCGAAATAATTGATTGCATCAACGACAAAAGCCCCAAGCAACCATCAAATCAGGTTGCTTGGGGCTTTCTTGGTTTTATAGCATCAGCAGGAAACGTTTTCCCGGCTGAAAGCATACGGTTTTGTTTCCTGACAACGCCTTATTCACCCAGCCACAAAGCCGACTGGGCATCAGTGGGCATACGCCAGTCACCACGCGGACTGAGGCTGACGGAGCCGACCTTCGGACCGTCAGGCAGACAGGAGCGCTTGAACTGCTGGGCAAAGAAGCGGCGGCAGAACGTGCGGAGCCAGTGACGGATCGTATCCTCGGAATAGATAGAGACACCTTCCTGGGGATGTGTGCCGTCGAAGACATGACAGGCCAGCATAAAGATCTTGCGGGGACTGAAGCCACAACGCAGGAAATAATAGAGGAAGAAATCGTGGAGCTCGTAAGGACCCACAAGGTCTTCGGTCTTCTGCTTGATGTTGCCGTGCTCGTCGGCGGGAATCAGTTCGGGCGAAATCGGTGTGGCGATGATGTCGAAGAGCGTCGAGGCACTCTTGTCGTCAACGGTCTTGGCAACAAACTCTACGAGATACTTGATGAGGGTCTTAGGTATAGAGGCGTTGACACCATACATGCTCATGTGGTCACCATTGTAGGTAGCCCATCCCAGAGCGAGTTCCGAGAGGTCACCAGTGCCGATGACGAGACCGCCAAGCTGGTTGGAGAGATCCATGAGGATCTGCGTGCGTTCGCGTGCCTGCCCGTTTTCGTAGGTGACATCATGCACTTGCATGTCGTGTCCGATGTCCTCGAAGTGCTGTGTAACACTCTTGGCAATGCTGATCTCACGGATGGTCACACCCAAGGAATTCATCAGGCTGACTGCATTGTGATAGGTACGGTCGGTGGTACCGAAGCCCGGCATGGTGACACCGACAATGCCTTTTCTGTCCATGCCCAGCTTGTCGAAGGTCTTCACGCAAACCAGCAAGGCCAGTGTAGAATCCAAGCCCCCACTCACGCCGACGATCACCGTCTTGGCATGAGTGTGGACGATGCGGCGTGCCAGACCCATGACCTGAATGGAGAAGATCTCATTGCACGACCGCTCCATGTCGCCGCTCTGCGGGATGAAAGGATGCGGATTGATGCTACGCTCCAACACGAAATCGTGATGGTCGACAACGTCGGCATCGATAAAGCGGATGTCTTCGTTGATCATCCGGCGCTGAGCGTTGGTAAACGTCGTGTTCATCCGTCGCTCCGAGCGCAGGTATTCCACATCGATCTGTGCCGTCTGCAACTGTGGCTGCAAGGAGAAGCGCTCACCTTGGGCAATCAGTTTACCATTCTCATAGATCAGTGCATTGCCGCCATAGACCACGTCTTGCGTACTCTCGCCAAAGCCCGCGCTGCTATAGACATAGCCGCTCATGGTGCGTGCGCTCTGATTGCCGAGCAGGCTGAGCAAGTAGTCGTGCTTGCCGATGAGCTCGTCGCTTGCACTGAGATTGAAGATGATATCGGCTCCGGCCAAGGCCAGATGATTGCTCGGCGGCGTCGGTGCCCACACGTCCTCGCAGATCTCTACGCCAAAGGTCACGCCGTCCATCGTACGGAAGAGCTGTGGCGAAGAGGTGATAGAGATGGAATGGCCCGCATAGTGGAACGTGCAGGGACGCAGATCCTGGGCGGAAGCAAACCAGCGCTTTTCGTAGAACTCACTGTAATTGGGCAAATATGTCTTTGGCACAATGCCGAGCACGTGGCCTTTCTGAATGACGATGGCACAGTTGAGCAACAGATCACCAACGGGCACGGGGGCTCCGACGATGGCGATGATGTCGAGTTGGTTGGTGAACTCAAGGAGTTTCATGACCGCCACCTCGGCAGCATCGAGCAGCACATGCTGCCGGAAGAGATCCTGACAAGTGTAGCCTGTAAGACAGAGCTCCGGGAAAACGATAATCTCCACGCCCTGCCCTTCTGCCTGCGCAATAAGGTTCTCGATGTTCTTGACGTTTTCGTTGCAGTTAGCGACGCTGACAAGAGGCACTGCCGAGGCCACCTTGATATATCCGTATTCCATTTTGCTTGCGTTTAAGAGTTGATGGTGACCATCGTGGCACCGTAGCCGTATTCCTGGAACGAGGCGTCCTGATAGGTGCATTTCTTGTAGCGGTAGGTGAGATCGTTGATGAGCGCACGGCGCAGCACGCCCTCGCCCTTGCCATGGATGAAGACGATCTTCTGGCCTTTGCGGTTCAGATGAGCGTTCATCGTGTCGCGAAAAACCTTGAGCTGATAGTCGAGGATCTCACCAGGCTTCATTCCCTGCGTGGTGTCGAGGATTTCCTCAGCATGCAAGTCGACGACGAGTGCGTCGTCAAGACCGCGATGACGGATATAAGGCGAGTTGCGCTTGTTGCCCTTGCTCTGGTCGTCGGTGTAGCGGCTCACCAGTTGCTCACGCTGTTTGGCAGTAGGAGCCTGAGCAGCAGCGTCGGTTTGCTTGCCGGCGTACATCTCTTCCTTGAGCCGCTTTGCGTCAAGGACGAGCGGCCGCGCGATTTTGTCGTTCTCCACCAGCGTGTAGAGCAGACAGGGAGACTCAAAGAAGTCGGTGACCTGCATCGTATGCACTTTATAGAACTTCACCGGATCGAGACGCAGCTGAACGTCGACAGTGGGCTTGAGGATAAACGGCTTCTCACGCTTGTAGGCAATGAGCTGCACTGCCACACGGTCGAGATGGTTGACATCCTCACGGCCGAGCTCTCCAAGGAAAAGCACAGTGTTGGGTTCCACCTCACCTTCAGAGAGCACTGTCCAGCTGTTGCCCTCGGCCTGAAGATAGGTATATTTCAGATAATAGTTGCAGTCGTTGACAAGGTTGACCGTGAACTTCGGGTTGTTGATGAGTTCCTTGACATCTTCAGGAACGAAGGCGAGATAAGCCGAAAGCTGGTTGCCGCCCTGCCGCTCCACGGCCTGCGGCCGGTAAGTGACCTCTTTGGTGTCGTCGACGGTGTCCTCGACCGTCATGTCCACTTCCTCGTCCTGACCGTCTTGCATCATGGCTTTGACGGAGCGTCCGCCACGGTTGAGCGGTGTCTCCTGAGCCCGGTGCTCCTCAGCCTCGGCGCGTTTGTTGATGACATTGGCGGTGGTGTAGTCGTCCTGTTTGACGACAACGACCTCATTGACGGGCATGGGGATCTGGAAACCATCCTCGTCCTCTACCAACACGATGTTTTTGCCCTGGAAGCCAGCCACCTTTCCGCCGCCGACCTCACTGAGAAAACTTACTTTGTCTCCTATCTTCATATACTTAAACTTTTAACAAACTGGAATCGCCATAGCTCAGGAAGCGGAAGTCATGGCTGAGGGCATAGTCGTAGACCTTGCGCCAGTCGCCATGAAGGAAGGCACTGACCAAGAGCAGCAGCGTGCTCTGAGGCTGATGGAAATTGGTGATGAGCATCTTCACAATCTTATAGGTGTAGCCCGGAGCAATAATGATCTGAGTACTGGAATGGAGGGCTTCCAGGCCGTCGCGATTGAGATAGTCGAGAAGGGCACGGATGGACTGCTCCACCGTGACACTGTTTCCGTCGACGATCACGAGCCCCTGTTCGTCATGCGGCAGGTCGTAGGGCTCCCACTGATTGACGTGCAGCTCTTCCTCCGAGATGTCGGGATGGGTCAAAGCCTTCACACCCATATAGTAAAGGCTCTCTAAGGTGCGCACGCTCGTGGTGCCCACAGCGATGGCCCGACACTGATGCTCAAGGAGATGCTCAAAGGTATGGCGATGGACGACGATATACTCTGTGTGCATATTATGGCCTTCTATCTCTTCAGACTTCACGGGTTTGAAGGTTCCGGCACCAACATGCAGCGTGACCTCATCGCGGATGATGCCATGCGCGTCGACGTCTTTGAGCACGCGGTCGGTGAAGTGCAGTCCTGCCGTCGGTGCAGCCACACTGCCTTTGATCTTGGAGTAGACGGTCTGGTAAGTGGTTTTGTCGCTCTCCTGCGTCTCGCGGTTGAGATAGGGAGGGATGGGCAGCTCGCCAACAGCCTCAAGGATGTCGGCGAAGTTGACCTGGTCGTTGTCCCACTCAAAGTCGACCCAATAGTTGGTGCCACCGCTCTTCTCAGCCGTACGGCTGCGGTCCATTGTGGCATTGAGGGTGAGTTTGTGACCCTTGATCTCAAAGTCGCGGTGGAGCGTACCCTCTTTCCACTTCTTCAGATTGCCGACCATGCACAGCCAGCTACACTTTCCGGTTGTCTGGAACATCTGCTCGTAGTCGGCAGGCTCAGCAGGCTCCATGAGAAACACCTCGATGAGCGCACCGGTCTCCTTGCGGAAGTGCATGCGCGCCTGAATGACGCGGGTGTTGTTGAAAACCATCAGCGCACCGGCAGGAAGGTGCTGTGGCAGATTGTAGAAAATATCTTCGCTGACCGTACCGTGGTCGTAGATAAGCAATTTGCTGTGGTCGCGCTCTTTCAGCGGGAACTTGGCAATACGACTGTCGGGTAAGTCGTAGTTATAATCACTGATATGTATATGTTTTGTATCCATTGTCGTTGTGTATAATACTGATAAGTAAAGGATGAAAGTCAATAGCTGCCTGTCATGGTCAAGAGTGCGCAGATGATAGCCACACAGATCGTGAGCGTGAGCACAAGCATGACATTGTGGATATCGACGTTGCTGTAGCCTGTGGTGGTATACTGTGATGAGATGTAGTTGACGGGCGGGCTCACCTTATTATATAGTCTGTAGAAAACATAATAAGCCACGCTACCCATCATCGCTCCCCACAGCCAGCCCACGACAACATCCAAGGGATAGTGCTGGGCGAGGTAGATACGTGACCAGCCATTGAGCAGGGACCAAGAGAGGAGCGTAAGGCTCAGCAGACGACTACGCACAAGCCACATCATAAACACGGCGATCGCCATGGTGTTGGCAGCATGATTGGAGAAGAAACTAAACCCTGACGCACGGTAGTTGTTCACCACATCGACGGTATATTTCAGCATTGGGTCGTCACAAGGACGTAGCCGCGCTACCAAAGGTTTGATGATCATGCCATTGATGCCACCGGAGAGGAAAACGCCCAACAACACGCAGCCTACCACAAGACCGATCTGCACCATCGTCTCATTGTTCTTCATCACAAGTAGGAAAAGGGTGAAGAGCAAGGGAACCCACGTTAGGCCGTTGGTAAAAATGAGTATGAAGTGATCCCAAAACATGGAATCACTCCCATTGAGCATCACCAGCAAGTGCTGGTCAAAAGCGATCAATCCGTCCAATGTCATGACTACCTGAAACGATTAAATGATCTCTACTTGCGAGGCAGGAATCCATCCTTCCCGCCCGTCGCCTATTTTTATGCCGTACCACGACTTCATGCTCTTGTCAGTAATGTCTACTCTTGTGCCTTCGTGAAGCACGAAAGCGTCGGTGCCATTAGCGACGGGTGTCTTCTTGATCGTCACAGACGGTGCCATGATGATGGCTCCGCAATGGCGTTCAAGGTTTTGTTTTTGCTGCCAGGCAAAGAAGGTGGTGACGACAAACAACAACAAGGCAATGCTGCTGCCGTAAAAGCCAATCTTGCGAACCAGCAGTTGTGGGCCGAAGAGATAAGCCAGCATCAACAGCAAAGCCAGCACGACGGCAACGATGCCCGTACGTGCCCAGTTGTCCACACTCGTGAAGTTGACGAGACGCTTGTACCACGTGACAAAGAACATCTCGTTGTCCGGTACGATCTTGTCGATGGTTTTGGCACGCGCGAACTGCAAATTGAAACGGATGTCGCCGTTTCCCGGCGACAGCTGCGCGGCGCGCTCATAAGCCAAAATGGCCTGCGCGAGGTTGTCGCTGCGATAGTAGGCATTGCCAAGATTGTAGTACAGCTCCGGTGACACACCTTCTTTCAGTAATTCCTGATAGTCGATGATCGCCTGCTGATACTTACCTTGCTTATAGGCCGTGTCGGCATTGTCCTTTGTGATGGCAAAAGACAGTGTGACAGACAGCAAGCCTGCCACAAGCACGAGCAGGCGTCTGATGCTGTTTCCTATGTTTGAGATATGCTTCTTCATCATGATTTCTTCCTAATCGTTTTCTTTTGGGACAAAGTCCAACGCTTATTTCTTGCGTCCGCCGTTGCGTTTCATCACCTCCTCGATCTCCTCGATGGCGGTCATCGCACTGTTGAAGGTCTTCTCCATATTGCCGGAGGCATCACCGGGAGCGTAGCGCTCATACTCGCATGTGTCGAGGGCTGAGATGAACTTGCCGATGGTGGCATCGTCGACTTGGTGCCCTTGCAGTTTCTCAGTGATGTTGTCGCGGTTGAGTTGTTCCACTGCAATATTGAGTTTATAGCCCACATAGCCCCACAGTGCACGGAGCACTTCGTCGTAGAAGGCTTCGCTCTTGCCTTGGAACATCAGTTTGCTGGCTTTCTTCAGTCGTTTGCGCGCGATCTTGTTGGCCTTCTTGCCACGCATCTTCACGGCATCGGCATGATCCAAGGCACGCTTGCGGAAGATGACCAACAGCACGATGAAGGCGATCAACGGCAAGAGCAACGAGATCCACCATAACGTGGAGCCGAAGAAGAAATTGCCGACCTGACGCTGCTTACACTTGCCCGACATGATATCGTGGATGTCGTTGGCCTTCTGAGCATCGTAGTCTGCCGACGTGCTGTTGCCGTCGCCTTTGTCTACAATCAGCTTGAACGGCTGTGTCTTGATGGTTTTATAGGCATTCAAGTCGGTGTCGTAGTAGGTAAACGATACCGAAGGGATGGTGTAAGTGCCCTGGTTGCGCGGCACAAAAAGGAAGTCGTAGATCATGTTGCCACCCACGCCGGTAGATGTCAGCTTGGTCTTGTCGGTCACCTTGGCGTCATATTTGTCGAAGTCCTTAGGGAAGTTGACCTCGGGCTGCTTGATGAGTTTGAGGTTGCCATTACCGCCTACCACCACTCTGAGGGTGACGGGATCGCCGGCCTTCACCTCTTTCTTGGTGAGTTGCGCGGATATATTGAACTTGCCGACGCCGCCGGAGAAGCCTGCAGGCTTGGCAGGTAAAGGATCGACCTGCACGGTCAGTCCCGGTGCCACAATGTTGCGGTGCACCTCGACATAGCCAGATCCTCCGTTGAGGAAAGCCTCGAAAGGATCGACAGAGCGGTTTTGCTGCACAACGATACCCTTGAAGGTGATGCTCGGAATCTGGAGTTTGCCCGTCATCTGCGGATACATGACATACTGACTCCACGTCACAGCACGATAGGGCTTACCATTGACGCGTTCGAGATGGAAGCTCTTTTGCTGAGGCAGGGGCACCTCTTGAGAGTGGAAACCAGTGAGGTCGGGCATCTTACCCTCCAACTGTGTGAGGTCCACGAGGGAGTATACTTTATAGGTAAGCAGTATCGGCTCCTGCTCATGTACCCGTCGTTTGTTGGCCGTGACCTTGATAAACAGGTCGTTGGCCGTGATGCGGGTGCCTGCCGACGCCATGCTCGGCTCACGACTCTCGTCCTCACCATGCATCTTCGGTGCGCCGCCACTGTTGTGAGCCCGTCCGCTGACCACCACCTTAGCAGCCCGCGAGGCTACCATACGCCCGTTGATGCGCGCATGAGCCGGCGGAATCGTAAACGAACCGTCCTTAGCGGCATAGAGCGTGTAAGTGAAGGTAATGGAAGACGAGCTGCTCGTGTGACCGTTGACCATGCGGTAGCTCGACTGCTGCGAGGTGTAAGGACCGGCAATAAGCTCCAGTCCGCCGGGAATGTTTCCGGCCCGGAACTCATCGACATCCTGCGTGTTGATGGTGTAGGACAGCCGGAAGTTCTCTCCCGCCTCCACATGCGAGGGGACAGACACGGCAATCTGAGCCTGTGATGTCAACGCCACGACCGCCAACATCAAGGTGAAAACAAATATGTGAATTATTCGACGCGTCATCATATCAAGTACACTTTATCAGATTTCAAGCACACTTTATTACCAGTTTTGTTGCAGTCTTCTGCGTTGTGGCTGCTGTTCATTGCGTTTCAGACGCTCTTGCGTAGCCTTCTCCTGCTGGATGGCGTAGTTGAGCAACTGCTGTGCATTGTCTTTGCTCATCTGATCCTTGGGCTGCTGTTGCTGCTGCTTGTTCTGATCTTGTTTATTCTGCTTATTGTTCTTCTGCTTATTCTGTTGTTTCTTATTGTCTTTTTTGTTTTTGTTCTTCTGGTTGTTCTTGCCCCCGTTTTGCTTCTGCTTTTTCTGCAAGCGCTGGCAGAGGGCAAGGTTGTAGCGGGTCTCGTTGTCGCCCGGATTATTGCGCAAGCTCTCCTTGTAGGCTTCGATGGCCTCACCGTACATCCGATGCTGCTGGCAGATCACGCCAATGTTGTGATAAGCCATTGCCTTGCGCCGCGGAGACTGCTCACTGCGCCCGGCGTTTTGCAGCTGTACGATGGCGGCAGAGTCTTTCTGCTGCATCATCAGCGCACAACCGAGATTGTACATCGCCTGCGTGTTGCGTGCATTCTTGCTTAAGGCCTTGCGGTACTCCGTCTCAGCCTTGGCATAGTTCTGCTGCCGGTAGAGTTTGTTGCCGTTCCGGATGAACTGTCGGTCGGCCTGCGCCTGCATCTGAGTGACACCGGCAAGAGCCAGCAGGATCAAAAGAATATACTTACGTATGTCCATTATTTATTTCTTTCCTTTATTCTTAAAGATCGTTACCTTCTTCAGCAATGGATTCCGTGTCTCCATCAGACACACATCCAAGACGAGAAGGATCAGCGCAATGATGGCGAAAGCCTGGAACTGCTCGTTATAGTCGCTATAGACCACAGCGTCGGTAGTGCCTTGCTGCAGCTTGACCAAATCGTTGTTCAACTCGTTCTGAGCGTCTGCCGTGTTGTTGACATGAATGTACATACCACTGCCAGCCTGCGCTATCTTGCGGCACATCTGCTCGTTGAGTGCACTCATCACGGTCTGTCCTGAAGCATCCTTCATATAGCCGTTGCCGGTAGGAATCGGTGCGCCATGAGGATCACCGACACCTAAGATAAACACGTTGATGCCTTTCTTCTTGGCTTCGGCAGCCGCTTCCTCAGCACCACCTTCGTGGTCTTCACCATCGGTGATGACGATGATGGCACGTCCGATATTGTCAGCCTGCGTGAAACTGTGCATGGCCAACTGTATGGCATGGCCGATATCTGTGCCTTGTGTGGCAATGAGCGAAGGATTAATGTCCTGCAAGAACATCTTGGCAGAGACGTAGTCGGCGGTAATCGGTAGCTGAACGAAAGCGTCACCGGCAAAGACCACAAGTCCCACCTTATCATTGCTGAAGTGGTCGATCATGTTTTCAACGAGCATCTTGCTCTTTTCCAGTCGGCTCGGCACGACATCCTCGGCGAGCATAGAATTGGAGATGTCCATACAGATGATCGCTTCGATGCCCTGACGCTTGTCGTGTGACACATGCGTTCCCATTTGCGGACGAGCCAAAACCAGGATGAGCATGGCCAAGGCACCCATCATCAACCAGAACTTCACCGCACGCCTTGCCTTGGAAACGTCGGGCATGAGCTGCTTCAACAGCTGAGGATCACCTAACTGGCGAAGCCGCTTCTTCTGCTTGAAATGGCTTGCTACCCTCAGCAAAAACAGCAGAGGCAGCAGGCAGAGTAGCCATAAGTATGTTGGATCTTCAAATCTCATTGTCTTTTCGTTTATCTTTTTTCTTCGGCCTCAGGCCTCTGAATTCTCTTCTTTTCAGTTTACCACATCTGCAAGATAGGCTCCCAACGTCATGAATATAGCTTCGATGCGTCATGAAGATAGCTTCGATGCGTCATGAATATAGCTTCGATGCATCATGAACATAGCTTCGATGCGTCATGAACATAGGTTTGATGCGTCATGAACATAGGTTCGATGCACTATGAACATAGCTTGCCTACACCTTATTATATATAGGGGCGTCAGCAGGTTACCTTTTAAGGCAGTCGACGCAAGACCGTGTTGCGCAGCAGGATCTCCAACAGGAGGAAGAAAACCGCGGCGATGGCGAAGGGCTGGTAAGCCTCGTAGTAGCGCGAATACTTCTTGACGTTCATCTTCGTCTTCTCGAGTTGGTCGATGTCGTGATAGATCTGCTTCAGCTGCCGGTTGTTGGTGGCACGATAGAAATTGCCGTCGGTGATCGCCGAGATGTCGCTGAGTGTCTTCGTGTCAATCTCCACCGGCATGTTGACATACTGCACTGTACCTGCCACCTGCACGGGATAGGGAGCTACCTTGTTCGTTCCCACGCCAATGGTATATACTCTGATGCCCAACGACTTGGCGATCTGAGCAGCCGTCAGTGGTGAGATGTCGCCCATGTTGTTACTACCGTCAGTCAGCAAGATCACCACTTTGCTCTTGGCTTTAGAGTCTTTCAGTCGTGACACGGCGTTGGCCAGTCCCATGCCCAATGCCGTTCCGTCCTGGATGAGTCCACGGGCAGCAATGTCGGTGCGCACGCTTTGCAACAGATTGAGCAACGACGCATGGTCGGTGGTCATCGGGCACTGTGTGAACGCCTCACCGGCGAAGATCGTCAGACCAATATTGTCGTTGGGTCTGCCAGAGATGAACTCGGCGGCCACATCCTTGGCGGCCTCAATGCGATTTGGCTTTAAGTCCTCCGCCAGCATGGAAGTAGACACGTCCATGGCCAGCATGATGTCGATGCCCTCTACCTGTTTGTGTCCCCATGAGTTATGGGTCTGAGGACGCGCCAGGATGAAGACGATGAGCGTAAACACCACACAACGCAGGACCATCGGGGCGTTGACGAGGCGCACTCGCCAGCTCTTCGGCGCATTCTGATAGGAGTAGGTGTCGCCCATACGCAGTGTCGGCTCATCTCTCTTGCGGTAAAGGAAATACCACAGGATATAAGGGATGAGCAGCAACAGCAGCAAGAAATATTGTTTATCAGCAAATTCCATGATCGTCAATCTTTAATGTTTCGCTCATCCAAGCAGCAGCCAGACGTGATAGCAGACATACACCAGGCAGGCCGCGGCGATGATTCCCAACGCCCAGAGCAGCGACTTGATGGTGATGCGGTTCTGTCGTGTGCGCTTGTCGCCCTCAGTCAGCTGTGGCACGATACGTTCCTCGGTGGGCTGGTTCTCTTGCTTGGTCTCATCAATGAAGTTAATTGCATTCACCAAGTTGAGGTCGTTCTCGTTGATGAGCGTAGAATATTTGGCAAACTTCACGAGGTCTGCTGTCGTGAACAGCTCGCGCAGCTCGTCAATCATCTTCTTGTCACCGGACTCATTGAGTCTTTCGATGATCTCGCTGGACGTCATCTCCAAAGCATTGAAGCCAAAGCGCTCCTGGATATATTTCCTCAGCGTGTCGGTGAGCTGCGTGTAGTAGGTCTTCTGATCCTCACTGGTGGTGAGATGCTCCTCCTTGATCTTGCTGATGGCATTGAGGGCGCGCTGATGAGCAGGCACGTGTTTCACGATACGGATACGCGTGATCACCGGTTTGTTGCTACGCAGACGGATGTAGAGATACCCCATCACGAGCACGATCAGCAACATCAGCAGCGACAACCAGAAATAAGGACTCCACTCTGCCCACGAGAAAGGATTGTCCTGGACATCCTTTGGCGGGAAGAACTGGTTGGGATGGAGCGTGTCGACATTCATCGTGATCACCTTCAGCGCAGCGACGCCTCCTTGATAGTTTTTACCGTTGACTTTCACCGGCAAGGGAGGAATGGAATAGAGATGCTCGTCAAACGAGGTGATCGTGTAGACTTTGCTGACCTTGAGTTCCTTGCCACTTGTGGACAAGGTATCAGCGTCGGCGACCTTCACAACCTCCACACCCGGGACCACCATCTGGCGCTCCTTCAGTGCCGGCCACTGAATGGTAGAGCCAGCGGGCATCGTGACGGTAAGCTGCAAATGGGCCTGTTCGCCGATGAGAATCCCCACCGAGTCCACATTTTGCTCTACGGTGACCTGTGACGCTGCGTTGAGTGACAACAGCAGCAGCATACAAGTCAAAACATATTGCCATATCTTTTTGGTCATAACCTCTATTCTCTACTCTTCTAATCTTTTCTCAATTACCTTTGATCTTCCCCCACTACGGTTTGATCTTTCCGCCAAATACTGTTTGATCTTTACCTGAATATAGTCTGCATCTAAGCTCTGCGCTTGAACAGCAGCATCAGTGCCTTCGTGAAATCCTCATTTGTGGCAATCGCCGTCCAGTCGATGCGGCTCTTGGCAAACACCGTTTTGAGTTTGTCCTCACGCTCAATCCAGTATCGTGTATGGGCCTGGCGCAGTTTCTTGCTCGATGTGTCGATATACATCTCGTGTCCGGTCTCAGCGTCCATCACCTTGAGCAGTCCCACGTCGGGCAATTTTTTGGCACGCGGATCATAGACCTGAATAGCCACCACATCGTGTTTGCGATTGGCAATCTCCATCTCTTTGGTGAAGTCTTTGCGGTCGTAGAAGTCACTGATGATGAAGGAAGTGCAGTGGCGTTTCATCACGCGGGTGAGGTAGGCCGTGGCCATCCCGATGTCCGTGCGTGTGCTTTGCGGATGGAAGTCGAGCATCTCACGGATGATGTAAAGGATATGCTTGCGTCCATTCTTTGGCGGAATATACTTCTCTATACGGTCGGAGAAGAAGATGACACCGATCTTGTCATTGTTCTCAATGGCCGAGAAAGCGATCGTCGCAGCGATTTCTGTAGCCAGCTGGCGCTTCATCTGCTGCGTAGTACCGAAGTCCAACGACCCCGAGACGTCGATGAGCAGCATCACCGTGAGCTCACGCTCCTCCTCAAAGACCTTGACATAAGGATGGTGGAAGCGGGCCGTGACGTTCCAGTCAATATCCCGGACATCGTCGCCGAACTGATATTCACGCACCTCGGAGAAAGCCATACCCTTGCCTTTAAAGGCAGAGTGGTACTGTCCCGCGAAGATGTTCTGACTCAATCCCCGGGCTTTGATCTCTATCTTTCTGACCTGATGTAGTATCTCGTTAGTGTCCACGATGACTCCTTAATAACTTATAAATATATCGAAACGGATGTCTGATGATCAAGGCACCTCGATCTTGTTGACAATCTTGCTGACGATCTCCTCGCTGGAGACGTTGGCAGCCTCAGCCTCATAGCTGAGTCCGATGCGGTGGCGCAGCACGTCGTGAGCCACAGCGCGCACATCTTCCGGCACCACATAACCGCGATGCTTGATGAAGGCATAGGCGCGGGCAGCCTTGGCAAGGTTGATACTTGCACGCGGACTACCGCCGAAGGTGATCAGATCCTTCAATTCGGGCATGCCATAGCGCTCGGGGAAACGTGTGGCGAAGACGATGTCAGCGATATACTGCTCGATCTTCTCGTCGATATAGACCATGTTCACCACCTCACGGGCACGGATGATCTCCTCTGCTGTCGTCACGGGACGCACCTCAGGCATCTTCCCTTGCAGGTTCTCGCGGATGATGGCTTTCTCCTCTTCGAGCGTCGGATAGTCGATGATCACCTTGAGCATGAAACGGTCGACCTGAGCCTCAGGCAACTGATAGGTACCCTCCTGCTCGATAGGGTTCTGTGTAGCCATGACGAGGAACGGGTTGGGCAGTGGGAAAGTCTTCTCGCCGATGGTCACCTGATGCTCCTGCATAGCTTCGAGCAAAGCGCTCTGTACCTTGGCCGGTGCACGGTTGATCTCATCAGCCAGCACAAAGTTGGCGAAGACCGGACCCTTCTTGACCTGGAAGTTCTCGTCTTTCTGGGAATAGATCATTGTACCTACCACATCGGCAGGCAGCAAATCGGGGGTAAACTGTATACGGCTAAAGTCTGCATCCACGAGCTGAGAGAGTGTCTTGATGGCGAGTGTCTTAGCCAAACCAGGCACACCTTCCAGCAGGATGTGGCCGTCGCTGAGCAGCGAAATAAGCAGAGCATCGATCAAATGCTTCTGACCGACGATGACCTGATTCATTCCTGTCACCAAGTTCGTGACGAAAGCACTGTTCTGCTCAATCTTTATGTTCAATTCTCTAATGTCTACTGATTCTGCCATATTATAAAGCTTTTATGCTGTTCATTTTTATGGCAAAAGTACAATTTTCTCTCAAGAGCAGAGAATCAAGGGTAATAAATAATATTAAATTGGAAATATAGAATGCTATATTTAAGAAACTTTTTCATAGCACAAGATATTTATGGAATCCCAACAAGGGTAGTCTGAGGTCTTCAACAAAGGAAGACAGAAGGATAAGGTTCGCAATATGGAGCGGGGAAAAGGCTGCGCAGCAAAAAACAAATGATGGTGGGCGAAGTGACTGCAAGCCACCTCATCCACCATCATCTATAGCGATCGTGCACAATTACTTGGCCATGTCAAATCCCAGTCTGACGCCGTTGTAGCTCTTGCTGATCTCGCCGATAGAGCTCAGCGCAGCGTTGCCGCTCATCGCGGACATGGTCTGGATAAGTGTCAAGAGTTTTTTTGACTCGAAGAGGATGGCCACGCCCTGACTGTTGCGCGTTGCGTAGCCGTTGACCGAGAGCAGCAGTCCGGTCAGCTTCAAGGCATTGGTCGACTCATCGTAAGTATAGTTGCCACTGAATTTCTTGCCGTCGACGTATGCCGTGAAGGTATTGTCTTTGTTGAAAGTGATCTGTGTGTTCTTAGAGGAGAAGCCCACTTTGCTGTAGTCTTCCTTGAGCTTGGACTTGATCTGCGAGGCGACGACCTCACCGCCAGCCTTAGCCAAAGCACTGTTGGACGTGAAAGCACAGCCCGGACCATTGTATTTCCAAGTGCCATAGAGCTGCGCTTGGGTCAGCTTGTTGGAACCGATGACGCTGCTGATCACGTCGCCGATGGTGTTGGCATTGTTCAGTACGCCAATAACGCCATTGAGCACATCAGTGCCCGTACCGGTGGTTGCACTGCCAGCACCCAATGTACCACAACTGGTAGCCAGCAGACATGCTGCTCCGGCTACGAGTAAACTCATTTTTTTCATCTCTCTGATCTTAATGTTGATTTGTATATAAAATATGTATAAAGAAATTATCCTTGCCTACAATCACGGCTCTTTGGTTTTCTAAGTGAATCTTCGGCTTTCTAAGTGAATGGTTTATATGTCGATACCAATCTTTTTCAGTGCGTTGTGAGCCATGCGCTCATAGACGACACCCAAGTCGGCAAAGCGCAACACGGCGTTCAGCGCAGCATGGCGGACACCGAGAGAGGGTGCCTGCAAAGCTGTCGCAGCCTGGTCGAGGAACTCGTTGATACCCCGCTCGTTGGGCTCCTGACCATTCATAAACAGCCGGCCGAGGATGTCGTAGCCACAGATCTGGTAGACATCTTCGGGGCGCGCGATCCACTGATAGGCGATCATCGGAGCATAGCTCACATGCTGATAGACATTGAGTGCCTGCATCTCGGCCATCTCCTGCGTGTGGGTCTGTTCCATCCATATCTCCGCCACCTCCTGCGGCATCTGCTCTGCCGGCATGACGAGGGTTGCCAAGATCTTGCACTCACGGATGTCTTCCTTCCACAGCGCGATGGCGAGATCATAGTCCTTGCCGAGTTCCTTGGCCATCTGCTTGAGTTGGATGACCGGGACGCCCCAGTTGAGGCGGTAGTCGAGGCCCTTCTCTCGCATCGACTGCGATGCGGGGCCGTTCATCACCAAGCGAAAGCTGCGCTTGAGTTCCTTTATCTTCTGTTGTACTTCTTCTGTTGTCATGACGTTGTCAAATTGTGCTGTTATAGCGTAGCATACTCCTTGGAGTAGCGGAGCATCTGCTCTTCATAGCTCTCGGAATAGTCGAGACGGATGTCCGTGATCTCGCCTTGGTCGTCGGTCACGGCGATCATCTTAGGATTGAGAAAGCCTTTGTAAGGCGCAATGTTGAGCTGGCGGTAGCGTTCCAGCACTTCGCGATGCAGATCTGCGTCGATCTTGATGCCATATTCCTCCACAAGCTGCCGTGCAGCCTCATAGTCTCCCTCGCTCTTCACGCGCTGAATCTCAGCCAAGAGGTCGGCAAAGAGCTGACGCAAGCGCTGATAGTCGTTGATGCGCACATAGGTCTTGCCGTCGCGCTTCACCATTTCCACGACGCCGTCGCCGTGGGCATAGCACCAGCGGGCAATGAGCGCGCGGTTGCGCATATGCGCTTCCTCGATGACATGTCCGGGCTTGATGCGCACGAGCTGCGTCATCAGGCCGTTCATCATATAGTGATAATATTGACTCTTATAAGCCTCCTTGTCGGGCGTCAGCCCGAGTTCCACGAGTTTGTCGTCAGCTAAATAATAGAGTCCGAAGAGGTCGGCACGCGCCTCCTCTATCGTACTGCCATAGGCTTTCAGCGCGTCGGGCGACGTGCCGGGCAGGAGCTGACCGCTGCCATGGCCAAGGCACTCATGGAGATCGGTATGGAGATCATCACAGAGATCACCATACTTACGGATCAACGTGCGTGTCGGCTCGTCGATGACAAACTCCTCATTCATGCCCGATCCTTTGGCGGCTTGGTTGTAAGCCTCGGTGAGGTTGCCGATCGTCACGCTTTTCGAACCGTATCTCGCACGTATCCAGTCGGCATTGGGCAGGTTGATGCCGATGGCCGATGACGGATATTCGTCGCCGCCGAGCATAGCGGCACAGATCACTTTCGCTGAGACGCCCTTGACCTTAGCCTTGCGGAAGCGAGGATCCACGGGCGAGTGGTCCTCAAACCACTGTGCGTTGCCCGCGATCTTGCGTGTTCGTTCTGTGGCTGCCTCATCCTTGTATTCCACAATGCCTTCCCACGATCCTTTCAGTCCAAGCGGGTCACCATACACCTCAATAAATCCATTGATAAAGTCAACATCGCCTTCGTTCTCACGCAGCCACTCGATGGAATACTCGTCAAACAGTTTGAGATCGCCCGTACGATAGTAGTCTGTCAGCAGTGCGATGACGCGCCGCTGCTGTTCGTTCTCCGCCACCTCACGTGCTTTGTCCAACCAGAATACGATCTTGCGGATGGCCTCGCCATAGAGTCCGTCCGTCGTGTAGCGCTCTTCTACGAGTTTTCCGTTTTTCTTAACGAGTTTGGAATTCAGTCCGAACGAAGGCTGCTCGTTGCCGCCGACCTGCTGTCGCAGTTGTTCGTAGTATTTCTCAGCCTCCTGCTGCGTCACGCCATCGTAATAGTTGCAGGCCGATGTCTTCACGAGATCCTCGCCGTCGGCCTGGTTGACGCGCTTCGGCAGCACGTCAGGATCGAAGATGACTGGACAGAGCACGTCCATCATCTCCTGCTTGGAGCGGTAGTTGCCGGGCAGAGAATCAAAGGGGGTGTCGTCGACAGCCTTGCGCAGCCACGATTCCGAGAAGTCGGGCTGGAACTTCTCACAGCCATAGTGGTGATAAATGCCATTGGAGAACCACACGCGTTTCAGGTAGACGGTCATCGCAAGAAAGTCCTTGCTCTCGTGGTCACCGGGGAAATGCAGATACACGTTCTCCAGCAACTTACGTATCGGCAAGTTGTATTTGCCAAACTGATCGGTGGTGATGTCCCTACCGGTCAGTGTGGCTTTGGACAGATAATAGATATATTTCTTTTGCTGCAGAGACAACTGCTCGAAACCATTCAAGCGGTATCTCAGCATTTGCAGGTCAGCGAAGCGCTCACCGGCGAATGCGAATGTGTTGTTTTCCATCACTATGGTAGTAAAGAAGACGCCAATAGGAGAACCTTTCAACGCATGAATGTTCCCCTATGACTATGACTGTGATTGCATATTGTATTATGTTATACAGACGTATTCTCCTCCTTCCCACAAAAAAGATTATTCTGTTTTTGCTTTGTTCTTTGATCCCGGCTTGCGTCCGCGCTTCTTGGGGCGGTCGAGCAGCGAGGGATGTGTAGCCAAGTGCTTGATCTTATACTCACGCGGAGTGATGCCATTGACTTTGAAGAACGAGGCATAGAACGACTGACGGTTAGAGAAACCGACCATGTCGGAGATGTCCTCCATGTTCAAGTCCTGATAGCGGCGGTCAACCAAGAGCGACATAGCCTCCTGGATGCGGTACTGGTTGACATACGAGGTATAGTTCATGTGGAAGCGCACGTTCACAACAGCGGAGATGTAGCGAGTGTTGGTACCAAGGTCTTCTGCAAGCTGCTTGGCAGAGTAGTCCTTGTCCTTATACTTTTTCTGGATGATGATGATGTTGTTGATCTTTTCCTCCAGTTCATCCATCAGTTTCGGACTGACAAGCGAGCGGTAAGCAGCCTCCTTTTCTTTCTTCTCTGTGATATTGTACTTTGTCATAATATTGTTGATGTATTGGTAAATGCTTTCTTCCTACTTTCTACTTTGCAAAATTAATAAAATCATTTTAATATGCAAACTTTCTTGCTTCTTTTTTCAAGCGCGAACGACGTTTTTTGTTATTTTTAAAAAATAGATCTGCTTTAGAGACCGAATATCTTTATTATCAACGGGTAATATAGTAGCAACAGATAACAATTATCAACGCAAACTTTATTTTTGAGAACAATCTTCTTTCAACAAATATGATAATGACGGCACAGCGGATATTCTCCGTGGAATGATGGTGATAGGAAGCAGAAAAGTTCTGTATATTGCACAGGCTTCTCCAATGTGTGGGCTTCCATCATCACGAAGGAAAGGAAAATATCCACTGTACCATAATGACACTTCAACGGCCAGCGATGACGTGGAGAAAATATTTTCCGTTACTTCTTTTGGTGTCTAAACTATTTTGTTTATCTTTGCAATTACTTTCGGTCATCACAAGTGGAACGCACTATGGTCGTGCCATCTGTGATTGATTTCAAAACAATATCATTCACTAAAAACTAATCACATATGGAAAGAACATGGAGATGGTTCGGCCGTAAAGATCAGATTACGCTCGATATGCTCCGGCAGATTGGCGTGCAGGGTATCGTCACGGCATTGCACGATGTGCCACTTGGACAAGTATGGACCCAGCAGCAGATTCACGACCTGAAGACTTATATCGAGTCTCACGGCATGAGATGGAGTGTAGTAGAGTCACTCCCTGTCACAGAGACTATTAAATATGGTGGTCCGGACCGCGACGAGCAGATCAGCATCTATTGCGAGAGTCTGCGCAACCTGGCGGCTGAGGGCATACATATTATATGCTATAACTTCATGCCCGTACTCGACTGGGCACGCACCGATCTGGTTCATCTCAACCCCAACGGATCGAGCAACCTCTATTTCAGCATTCCCGAATTTGCGTATTTCGACATTGACCTCTTGAAGCGTGAGGGTGCTGAGGAGGACTGGAGAAGCTTCCAGGTGCTCGGGCCCGACGGCAAGCCCAACGGCAGAGACATATTAAAAGAGGTGGCGGAACTGCGCAAGCAGATGACACCGGAGAAGGATCATGAACTCGTGGAGAACATTGTCATCAAGACACAAGGCTTCGTCTCCGGCAATTTCAAGGAGGGCGATGAGCATCCGCTCGGTCTCTTCCGTGAACTGCTGAAGAAATATGAGGGCATCGGCCGCGAGCAGCTGCGGGCCAACATGAAGTATTTCCTCGACGCGATCATGCCGGTCTGCGAGGAGTGCGATATGTATATGTGTGTCCATCCCGACGACCCACCCTTCCAAATCCTTGGTCTGCCGCGCATCATCACGTGCGCCGACGACATCGAATGGCTGCTCAACGCTGTTCCCAACAAGCACAACGGACTGACCTTCTGCGCCGGCTCGCTCTCTGCGGGTGCGCAAAACGATCTGCCGGAGATGGCCCGTCGCTTTGCCAGTCGCACGAGCTTCGTACATCTGCGCAGCTGCCACGTCTTCCCCAACGGCGACTTCACCGAGGCCAGCCACTTAGGCGGTCGCGCTGATCTCGTGGCTCTGGCTCACATCTTCGAGCAGGAGGAACAGCAGCGCAAGGTTGGAAAGGCCCTGCTCTCTTCGCCCAACGCTCAGGTGCTGCCCATGCGCGTGGACCACGGCATGACGATGCTCGGCGACGAGAAGCGTGGATACAATGCCGGATACAGTTTCCTTGGCCGAATGTTTGCCATGGGACAGGTGCAGGGCATCCTCGCCGCTGTGGACAAGGAGTTAGGTATTAAATACGAACAACCAGGATTTTTTGATTAAACCATGAACGAACTATTTAACATTAAAGACTATGTCGTCGTCATCACTGGCGGCACAGGTGTCCTCGGCCGCTGCATTGGCAAGTACCTCGCAGAGCAAGGAGCCAAGATTGCGATCCTCGGACGTAAGGAAGAGGTGGGCAACGAGATTGTGAAAGAGATCACTGACAAAGGCGGCATCGCCAAATTCTATAAGACCGACGTGATGAACGCCGAGCTGGTGAAGCAGAACTGTGAGGACATCCTCAAGGACTTCGGACGCGTAGACACACTGCTCAACGCTGCCGGAGGCAACATGAAGGGTGCCACCATCGCACCGGACCAGAACTTCTTCGACCTCGATCCCGAGCAGTTCCAAAAGGTGCTCAGCCTCAACCTCACGGGTACGGTGATTCCTACCCAGGTGTTTCTCAAGCCGATGGTGAAGCAGGGCAAGGGCTCGATCATCAACTTCAGCAGCATGGCGGCCTTCCGTCCGATGACCCGCGTCTGCGGTTATGCGGCTGCCAAGGCCGGCATCTCCAACTTCACCGCTTACATGGCCACAGAGACCGCAAAGAAGTTTGGCGAGGGCATCCGCGTCAACGCCATCGCCCCGGGATTCTTCATCACAGAACAAAACCGCGCACTGCTCACCAATCCCGACGGCAGCTATACCCAGCGCGGCAACGACGTGATCCGCCAGACACCCTTCGGCCGTATGGGTAAACCCGAAGAGCTCTGCGGCACGATCCACTATCTGATGAGCGACGCTGCCTCGTTTGTCACCGGCACCGTAGCCGTCGTGGACGGAGGCTTCAACGTCTTCGCCATGTAGAAGCTTTATTAGATCCATCGCAAGCCACACGATCAACAGTTCCTATCGCCCCAAGCCAAACGGTAAAGGGAAGAGGACTGGATCGTGTGGCTTGTTTTGTTTACGCCTCCTAACTCCACTCCAGCCTTTTCAAGGTTTTCCTTGCAGTGAAGCAAGCTTGAGGAACGAAGACAGTTTATGTCCGGCGACGGGTTGTAGAAACAAGCTTTGGAGCATGTCAGCACCAGCGAAGGAACAAAAGATGCAGACCTTGCATCACAGCAAGGTAGTGTTGCACTTATCCTACAGTTGATGTAGGAGCTCATTCAAGGTCACCGCCATTTCACTTGCAAAGAAAGTGTTTTATTCCTCTATAAAAAGGCTTCGTTTTCGTGAGTTATCTTCTCCCAATACAACGTTCAACCGCTTCACCGGTTTCATCATGCCGTTTTGTTAGAGTCAGAAAGTTTTTCTGCTGCTCCTATCGTAGGCTTATTATCTTAGGAGCAAAGCCTTTTGTCTTTTTTTAAATAAGGTTGACACCTAAAGTCAGCAATGATGGAAAAAACAGAAAGTATGCTCCAGACATCATTGGAGCGCATTCGACTTCAGCAG